>CAOYAN010000001.1:0-51021 GCA_948562205.1 uncultured Clostridia bacterium
TTTTTTACAAATGGATTTTACTTTTGCAAACTGGAACTTACTTTTTCAAGTTACCTTCGCCTAAAATATTATTTATTTTTTTTATTATTTTTTCTTACAAAAATTATTACTATTATAATTACTACTATGCTTACTATGACTATTCCTACATATATCCATATATTTATATCTGATGTATCTATATTATTTTTTATCTCATTATTATTTTCATCTTTTGATTCTTCTCCTATATACTTATTTATTACTTTATATCCATCTATTCTTTTTTCATAAAACTCACTTGTTTCTTTTTCATCTACTGTATACTTTATTTCATTACCAAGTTCATCATACTTTGGCACTTCAAATTCACTACTCCAATTATTTTCTTCTGATACTTCTATTTCTGCTACTATTTCTTCTACATTTTTTAATTGTAATACTACATTTTTTGGACGTTTTCCATATTTATTATTTTCGTCTTCCCATATTTTTTCAACTTTTATTCTTATCCCATTTTCTTCTTCTCTTACATATTTTAATGTTATTTCTTTTGTTTTGCCTACCTCTAAAACAACATTTTCACTACTTTCAACATATTCATATGTATATTCATTATAATTTGGTTTCTTTTCTACTTCTATATCTACTATTTCATCTTCATTTGAAATTCCAACTTTTATTACTTCTCCATCGTTTAAAAAATAAATAATACTATCTGCCTCATATTTTCCATCTAAAATTAAATTACCATTTATGTCTTTTACATAATATTCATGTTTAATTTTATAAAATCCTGTTTTATTGTAATCAGCAATATTTCTCCAAGTAGCAGTATAAGTTATCACTCCATCTTTGTCAATATCATCTTCTCTACTTATTATTGGATTTACTGTTGGTGACCATCCTGAAAACTCATATCCTTCTCTAGTAGGTATTCCAACAAATGCTGGGGTATTACTATCTTCCAGACAGTTTTCATACCCTTGGTCTGGAAAAACAATCTTATTTTTCACACCATCTGTATATATTATTGTATATTGTATTCTTATTTTTATCCAAGTGGCAGTATAAATCATCTCTCCATTTTTGTCAAAATCATCTCTACTTATTATTGGATTTACTGCTGGTGACCATCCAGCAAATTCATATCCTTCTCTAGTAGGAGTTCCATCAAATTTTGGAGTTTCGCTACCTTCAATAAGTTCCTCAAAATATTGATCTTCAAAAATAACTTCATCTTCTACACCATCTTTATATATTACTGTAAATTCTACTCTTCTCCATAAAGCAGTATAAGTTATAACTCCGTTTTCATCACTATCATTTTCTTCTACTATTTCATTTACTGTTGATGACCATCCTAAGAACTCATATCCTTTTCTGGTAGGAGTTCCTTTAAATTTTGGAGTCTTGCTATTTCCATACAATTCCTCATACACTTGATCTGCAAAAATTGTCTCATTCTCTACACCGTCTGTATATACTACTGTATATGGTGGTTTTACATGAGAAATTTCAATTTCTATAGGAATATCTGCTCTTTTATATGTCCAAGCATTTCTATCATATGAGTAGTATAGTTTTAAAATATTTTCATTAGAAGTAATCCAGTGTTTACCATAATCATCATTTTCATAGTTATTATAATAGTTTAACCATTTATCAGAATTCAATTTTAAGTTACACACATATGGATATAAACTTGATGATACTCCATTTGAATCATCATTTAACAATATTTCTCCTATCTCCATAAAACTATCACTAATTAAACTATTTTCAGTCCTAATATGATCAGACGACTCCTTACACACAAATTTTACTATATCATATTCACCACTACTTACAATACTATTAACAGTTGGCAATTCTGGTTGCTGATGTGTCACTATAATAGTAGCTGGAATACTATAAAAATACCACTTATGATCTCCTTTATTATAATATAACTTTAAATTTTGTGCATTATTTTTAATCCAATGATTTGATACTCCATATTTATCAAGCCAAAATTTTGAATTTAATTTTATATCACATACATATGGATATGTACTTGCAGATATTCCATTAGCACCATTATTTTTTGTTATATCTAATACAGTAAAACTATCATTACTAAAAAAACTATAATAATTTTTATTATGTGAAGACTCATCATCACATAATATTTCTACTACTGGTGAATTAAAGCTTTGTGTTCCAAATATTGGTTGTTCTATAACATTAATTTTTAGTGGAACATCAGATGTTTTATATGTCCACATATCATTAGATTTCGCATAATATAGTCTTAAATTTACATCATTATCTATAATATAATGATTTCTCCATCTGTTACTATTTGCATACTCATTATATAAATTTATCCAAAAATCCATATTTAGTTTTATATCACAGATCCATGGATAAGTTGTAGCAGAAATTCCATCACTTCCATCATTTTCTATAACTTCACCAACTATTATTTCTTCATTCTCCTCAAAACTACCTGTTGCATTATGATTTGCATTATCTTGACATATAAACTGTACCATAGCTTCACTATTTACTATTTTATCTACAGTTGGTGGTTCTGGTTTATTATTAACATAATTACTAGTATCATCATTATTTAATTTACTAATTTCTCCATAAATTTGAACATTATCATGTTCTAATGCATTTGTATTTTTTATATTTTGGGATACTATTGTTACCATTGTTGCTACTAAAAATATCCATAAAAATACTGTTATTATTGACACTTGCCTCTTTATTTTATTATTATTTCTATCTTTTAATTTTTTATTTCCTTTCGTTTTCATCTTCTTCCTCCTTTATTATTATTTATCTATTTTTATATACTATACCATTTTTTAAAAATTTTCAATGACTTATTGTACATAACTTTATGACCTATTGTACTTGTTTTTTGACATAAAAATCACTGGTACTATTACTTAGTATCAGTGTATATATTTTAAGGCATAATCTCCCCTTGTTATTTCATTTTTATTTGTGTTTTTAGCACTTAGTTGTGTGTGTGTGTGTGTGTGTGTAGTTCAATCATACTTATGCGTTCTTTAGTTACCATAATCATTTTCCTTTCTTCTTTCATTGATTACATATTTATATTATCATTTATTTAAACTTTTTTCAATATTATTTTACATTTTTGCAAAATAAATAGGCATACATATTGTATACCTAAACACCTTTTGTATAATCAGAAATAAGTAATTTATCATTTTCTTTCTTTAGTGTATATTTTACAGATGTAAGATTACTCTCATCTATACTTTTTGAACTAATTAAATCACGTATGAAATCTACTTTATTTTCCTCATTATTACTAAGTTCTCCATTTTTTAATTCAATTGCTTTTTGTAACATTGCTCTATCATAATATATTGTATCAGTTATAGTAATATTTTCTTCATTTTCTGTGTTTATAGTTGTACTTACATATACTCTATATGCTACAACTTCAACTCTATCATCAAACTCAGTTATTTTATATGGAACCTCTATTGTATAATCAAGATTTGAATATCCTGTTGATGGAATATAGTATCTTCCATCTTCTTCAACATATGAACCACTTCCAAATAAAGGAGCATGTACAAGGTAATTTGTATCTGCAAATATTTCTTTTGCCACATATTCTAAATCATATTTTGAGATATATGTTTGCATATCCTCTTCCTTTATTAGATTTTGATATTTTTGAGTTGTTACAATTTGTATAAAAGATGCAATTACCTTAGCATTATTACTAAGTCCATATGAATCTAATTCATCATAATACAAATTTGAATATAGATTTGATACAAAATCAAGATTTGTAAGTACTTCTATTCCTCTTCTACTTTTGATAGTAACATTTTCTCCATTATCTATCTTTTCAACATCTTCAATTACTTCATTTTCTACATTATTTTCTATAACATTATTAATATTTTTATTTTCCTCTTTACCATTTAATAAAATATATCCTAAAGATATAACCGCTACTAATACAAGTATTGTAACTATAACAGTTATAATTGTTTTATTTTTCATTTTCTCCCCCTTATAAACTATTTTGTATAGTTTCAGTATAAACTTGTCCAAACAGTTCAAAATCATATTTTTCTTTTAAATCAAATGAAAATATCTTTTTTATATCAGACCTTACAACATAGTTTATTGCAATAAGTGTTGGAACAGATATTTCAATATACCTTTTTTTATCACTATTTAAAACACAGTCTCTACATAAAAATATATTATTTATATAATCATAAAATACCTTTTCCTCTATATTTTCATATATTTTTTTTCTACAATTATTACAAACATCAAGTCTTGGTGTAAAACCTAAAATGCCAAGTAGCTTAATTTTAAAAATAGCTGTAACAAGTTTTGGATCTTTATTCAATTTATCAATTACATAAAGTGTATTTAAAAGTAACTTTAAAATATCTGCTGTATCTTGATTTTCATCTGTAACACTATATACAAGTTTTGTAAGCTCAAAGGCAATATTTAGTTTTTCAAAATCAATTCTTAGATTATAAAACATATTTATAACCTCAGAAGAATTGATATAGTAATAATTTGTACTTTTATATAGTATAAATTCACTATATACTAAATACTGTGAACTTGCAAGATTTGGACTATTTGTCTTTTTTGCACCTTTTGCCATAACAGAAACTTTTCCAAGACTATCTGTAAGTATTGTTATTATCTTATCATTATCTCTATAAGAGGTTTCTTTTATCACTATTCCCTTTACTTTGGTTAGCTTCATTAAATTGCACCTCTTTGTCTTCTATAATATAATCATTTATTTTCATTAATCTTTTATACTCTAAAAAACTTTCTATATCTCCAGTTTTTAAAAAATTATTCCATGCTAAATCTTCATACATACAACCACCTACTACTATTATTTTATGCTAAATTAAAATTTTGATACAGAATTTATATTTTTGCTTTAATATTTTTTAAATAATTATCATCTTGTTGCCAATGTTCTCTTACCTTTACCCAAAGTTTTAGATTTACTTTATCTCCTAGTAAGTTTTCAACATCCCTTCTTGCTTCTGTACCTATTTTTTTGAGCATTAATCCATCTTTTCCAATAATTATTCCTTTATGTGACATTTTCTCACATATTATATTTACTTCTATATCATAAATACTTACTTTTTCTCTATTTTTTCTTTTTTTAAATTTTTCTACTTCTACTTTTATTCCATGAGGAATTTCTTCATCAAGATTATTTAAAGCTTTTTCTCTTATTATTTCTTCTACAAGCTCTCTTTCTGTTATATCAGTTATTTCATCCTCATAATATATCATTTTACCCTCAGGTAAATATTTTTCTATATTTTCTATTAAAATATCCAGTCCATCAGCTTTATATACAGATATAGGAATTATTTCAGCAAATTCTCCGCCTATTGCATTAAAATATTCGTTATAAACAGATATTATTTTAAGTATCTTTCCTTTTTCAATTTTATCAATTTTATTTATACAAAGAAAAGTTTTTGTTTTAGAATCTGCAATATTTTCCATTATTGTTTCATTTGCCTTATCAATTGTTGGTTTTGTTGCATCAACCATATAAATTATAACATCTACCGAACTTATAGCACTAGCTACATTTTTCATCATGTACTCACCCATTTTATCTTTTGGGATATGTACACCTGGTGTGTCAATTAAAACCATTTGAGATTTATCATTTGTTATTATTCCTTTTATATTAAATCTTGTTGTTTGAGGTTTTGGTGTAGTTATTGCTACTTTAAAACCTACTAATTTATTTACAAGTGAAGATTTACCAGCATTTGGTTTACCCACTATTGTTATATATCCTGACTTAAACATATATAAAAATCTCCTTCTACACTCATATTATATCAAATATATTCCAAAAAAACAATAAAATAGCTATAATTATATTTTTTTATTTTTCTCCTTTATTTCAATATATCTATCATATTTTGCTTTACATAATTTGATTTTTAACAAAAAATGTGGTATAATTAATATTGAATTGTTATTAAGTCTAAAAAAATAGAAAGGACGGACATATATGGAAAACACAAAAATTGTAAACGTAACTTGTAGATCGTATGACAAGCGTGGGGGGCGCTATGTAGTAGACCTTGAAGATGGACGAAAAGGATACATAGCTACAAATAACATGAGCATTTATCCTTTTAAAAATGAAAAAAAGATATACGGATTTCTCAGAAGAAGTCTTCGGGCTATTGTACTCACCGATGATGGAGAAAATCCATTGACACTTACAAGGATCCCGATTATGGAAGCAAAGTTAGCGGAGATTCTTGATGGTGGAGCAGTAAAAAAAGTGGTAGAGGCCACAGTTATATCTGCATCTGATATGGCGCTGTACGTAGATCTTGGCGACTGTATTAGCGGGATCATCTACAAGACCGACATAATCTCAGCTGGATTTTCACACCCCAACGATGTTTATCCTGTAGGTAGCAAAATTCTTGCAAAAATCAAGGGCTACCAAGATGAGAAAAAATTCTTTACATTATCTCATAAAGATGTTTTCTCAAAGGATAAAGATCAGTACTATATTGGTATGCATCTGGAAGGAACTGTACGTGCTCCCATATACAGTAATGGGAAAATAACTGGATACTTCGTACAGATAACGCCGGCCATCGCAGGGATTGTCGATGTAAACGATATTCGCCTGGACAATGGCGACATCATTCCAATGGTGGTAAAGGATGTCAAAGCAAGAGGCCTTAAGCTTCGGCTTCAATTTCCTAATTAATGTATTTTTGAGGAGGCAACACACGTGGTTGTCCCCTCTTTTCTTTATTTTTCCTAAATTATTAACATTTCTAACTATTTTTCATACACTATTAATATTAGAGGTGTTGATATGAATAATTTTTGTTATACTTTGGCTATTAGACAGAGGAGATGTCAAAATTCAATATCAAGTGAACTTGATAATGTCTATACTAACGTTAATACATCTAGCGTAATAAATTTAAGTTTTGGTTATACTTTGACTGTAATTGCAAAAAATCAAAATAGTATATCAATTCAAATATCTAATCAAAACTTTATGCCAAATACTATATTTAATATTCCAAGTGGTAGCTATAAAATATTTGACTTACCTATAGAAAATGGTACACTTAGAATATTTATAGGAGCTACAGGAATAGACTGTAATGATACTATAGTATGTTGTACTATGTAGAGGTGATGATATGAATGATTTTGATGTAATACTACATATAGAAGATATTTTTTGTGGAAATTGTTGTAAGGATGTAAAAGAAAAAGAAATTACTGTAACAAATACAAATCAAACTATTAATTTACAAAATGGTTATGTCCTAAATGTTATAAATGTAGAAGATAATTTTTTTACAGCCTTAATTCAAAATGGAACAAATGTAATAATTAGAAATATATATACTAACTCTACAACTAGTATATGTATTCCAAATAAATGTGGTAAACATATTATAAATATTAATGGAACAATTAATCAAACATAATACCCATGTTAAACTCTTAACACGGGTATTTTATATTAGCAATTTTTAAAATGCATTTTTGCATAAATTTTTATAATATCTTCAAATGTAACATTTTCGCCTACACTTACTTCACTCTCTTCCACTACATAACCTTTCATCCTATTTACTTCTATTTCATGATATTTTTCATAAATAGCTCTAAAGTGGTACTTATCTTTATATTCAATAGTTTCATATTCAATAAGATTTAATACATAATCTATTTTATTTATTTTAAATAATTCAACAATTCCATTTATATTAATATTTAACCAATACTTAGGCTCATTTTTAGGACTAAATAAATAATTTACAAAATCTTTTTTTCTTATTGCACTCAAAGGCTTTAACTCCTTATCAAAAAAAATATTTATTTCATTCCAATTGTTTTTTCCTTCTATTTCACAATTACCTGTTTCTACATTAAAATAAAATCTTAATATTTTCATTCATATTCTCCTTTTTATTTTTGTTAAATTTTAATTGTATTATTTAAAATACGATAGTGCACAAGAAATTATAAAATCTTCTATTTTGGGGATCTCTTTTGGAATAAATTCATATTTATCACCAACTTTTCTTCTTGCTATTTCATCAGCTACAAACTTATCAAATATATTTTTTGCTTCATCGCATATCATTTGCTCTGATACTTTTGTATAAAGTAATTTTTTTCTTACAATATCAAAGTCTTCAATACGCTTTAGCATAACAATTATTCCTACAGGACAACAATGATTTGCTTCTATCATATATTGGGGTAAATTCATTATATCAAAAGATTGTACATATTCATTAGCAGATGTCCTCTTGATTGGTAACAATTTTTGATTTACATCAAATAATAAAAGTGTAGGATCATTAGGAATTACAAGTTCAAACTCTTTTGTTACATAATTAAAATTAATCATAGTATTTTCCTCCTGTTTTATAAATTTACCAAACATAATTTTTATTGTATAAATATTATATCAAAAAAAGCAGAAAAGTCAACTTATGTAACCTTTCTGCCTTATTTTATATTCTTTTAAATACATTTACTTGTTTTTTTGCATCTCTTTCTTTTATAGTTTCTCTTTTATCGTATAATTTTTTTCCTTTACACACACAAAGTTCTACTTTAATCCATCTACCAGAAGTATATATTTTACTAGGAATTAAGGTATATCCACCTTGTTTTATATAATTATTTAATCTTAGTATCTCTAACTTATGCAAAAGTAGTATTCTATCTCTTAGTGGATCTTTATTTTCGATATTTCCATGATCATAAGGACTTACATGCATATTTTTAAGAATTACTTGATTGTTTCTAATTAGTGCAAAACTATCTTTTAAATTACATTTAGCAGATTTAATAGATTTTGCCTCTGTCCCCTTTAGTTCTATTCCACATTCTATTTTATCTAATATATCGTATTTAAAAGTTATTTCCTTATTTTTAATACATACATCAAATCTTTTATTTGGTTTTTCCAATTTATTCACCTTTTTTTCTACTTTCTAAAAATTTACAATGAGCTATCGTTGTTACACCACAACCACTACATGCTTCGCTACATTTTTTAGTAGTATCTTCTCTCATTGCCTTTTTATATTCATTAATTAAAAATGACTTTTCAACTCCATGCATTATATTATCCCAAGGGAATTTATAATCTAGTTCATATTCTTTGTTTGCATATTCTCTAGGATCTATTTTGGTCTTTTTAAATGCTTTCTCCCAAGCTTCTAAATTAAGTTCACTCTCCCAACTATCAAACTTAGCGCCATTTTTAAAAGCTTCATAAATTAATTTACCTATTTTTTTATTTCCCCTTGCAATAACTGCCTCAAGCCTACTAATCTCTGGATTATGCCATGAATATTTTATATTTTTATTTGTTAGTTTTTCTTTTAAAAATTGTTGTTTTAATTCAATTTTATCAAGTGTATTTTGGGCACACCACTCAAATGGAGTATGTGGTTTTGGTACAAATGTAGATGTTGAAACTGTTACATTACATTTACCTTTTCTTTTCTCTTTTGGCATAGAATAATACAAATCAACTACTTTATTTGCAAGTGTTACTATCTCATCTAAATCTTTATATGTCTCTGTAGGAAGACCAATCATAAAATATAGTTTTATATTTGTCCAACCATTTTCAAAAGCAAGTTTACATCCATTTAATATTTCTTCTTCTGTTATATTTTTATTTATAACATCTCTTAGTCTTTGACTTCCAGCCTCAGGTGCAAAGGTAAGTGATGATTTTCTAACACTTTGTATCTTTTTTAATATCTCTTTATCAATTGAATCTATTCTTAAAGATGGTAAAGATAAACTTACTTTCTTTTCCTCACCAAAATTTATAAGATCTGTTGCAAGTTCTTTAAATTCTGAATAATCACATGTACTAAGAGATGCAAGTGATATTTCATTAAGTCCAGTATTCATATATGATTTTTTTGCAAGTTCTACAAGTCTTTTAGAAGATTTCTCCCTTACAGGTCTATAAATATATCCTGCTTGACAAAATCTACATCCCCTACTACATCCCCTAAAAACTTCAAGTGAAATTTTGTTTTGTACAATATCAATATTTGGTACAACAAATTTTGTTGGATAAAATACTTCATCCATATCTTCTATTACAGTTTTTCTTATGATATCATTTTTTTTATGAAGCTTTGGTATGTATACTCCTTGCAAATCTTTAATAGATTTTAAATAATCGATTTTAGGAAGTTTTTTCTCTTTCCATTCAACATATTTTTGAGCAAGTTTATTTATTATAACTTCTCCCTCTCCCATCATAAATACATCTATAAAGTCTTCTAATGGAGCAGGGTTACAAGCACAAGGACCACCTGCAACAACAAAAGGAAAGTCATTTTCTCTATCCTTTGCAAGTACTGGTATATTTGCAAGATCTAACATATTTAATATATTAGTATAACTCATTTCATATTGTAGAGTAAATCCTATCATATCAAAAGTCCTTATACTATCTTTTGATTCTAATCCATAAAGTTCTATGTTTTTTTCTCTCATAACTTTTTCAAAATCATGCCAAGGTGCAAATACTCTCTCACACCAAGTATCTTCTCTATTATTTAAAACACTATATAATATTTTCATACCAAGATTTGACATTCCTATATCATATATATCAGGAAAACAAAAGGCAAACCTCAAATTTACATTTGCCTTTGATTTTATTACTTGATTATATTCTCCACCAACATATCTTGCTGGTTTTTCTACACTTAGTAAATCTTGTCTTGTTAATTTTTGCATTATTTTTTCTCCTTATATATTAACTTTTTAATTCATTTTGTATCATTTCATTATATAACTTAGTAACCTTTACATTTGAGTTAACTATTGTCTCTAACTCTTTTTGTAAACTTTTAGTAAGTTTTTTTAATTCACGTTTTGAGTTCATATTATTACTATTTATATAATCTTTTAATCTATCTGGTAGTTCTATATACATATATTTCATATATGACAATATATCGCCATCTGTTTTACCAATTAAATCAGATGTTTTCTTTGTTGTATCATTTATTAAAAAGTTTGTATTATCAAGATAGAATTTATTTTCTCTTGAGAGAAAATCATTATATATTCTATATATTTCATCAGTTAGTACCTTTTTTTCTTCTTTTGTAAGCTCTTTAATTTCCACTTTTGTAACATCTTCTTTATTTGCAACTTCTTGACTTATAGGCTTATCTTTATTTTCATCATCTATATTTGTTTCATTTTCTGTTTTATCTTTATTTAAATTAGTATACTTAACTATTTTCTCATCAATAGTAGCAATAGAGGAATTAAGATAATCCAAAGTATTTTTAGAAGTTACTTCATATTTTGTAATTATTTCATTACTTTTATCTTCTATGTTCTCTTGTTTTTTATTATCATTATTTTCTTCATCGCTTGAATCTATTTTTTTAGTATATACAGAATCATCAATATATTTTTTTACTGCATCTTTTCTTAATGTAAGTTCTTCTTTCATAGCTTTTAACATTTTTTCTACATCAATTTTATTTATAGCATTATCATATTCTTTATCAATAGTTTTTGTAAGCTTAGTTAAATCTTCTTCCTCTTTTATAATATCTTTTTGTAATTTTCCTAAAGTATCTTGTGACATTAACATATCTTTTACAGATGTATTAATATTTTTATTTTTTAAACTTATATTATCATAATTTTGATTTATTTCTTTTAAAGTGTTATCATCTATTTTTATAATATGTAAATATACAACTTTCTTATCTAATTCAATAAGTGAAGATGTAATTTTACTATTTCTATTTTTTATATCATTTATACTATCTGATTTTTCTTTATCTATATAACCTCTAAACGTTCTATTTATTTGAAAATCTAAAAATTCATTAGCACTATCTAGTTGACTTATATATTGCATAATTTTAAGTAATGCTAAATTTGCATCCTCATAACTCATCTTTTCGTCAATTGCAACGTCCCTTGTTGTAACTACTATAGAACCTACAGTAAAATCTGGTAGTTTAATTTTATTTTTATTTACTATATCTTTTATAGAATATCCATTTGCAACATCTACAGTTGAAACATCTCTTCTAATTTTTAGTTTATTATCAACCATAGAAATAAATCCAAATACTGGAGTATCTACATTTAGTCTTATAGCAGGATAATTTTCAAATTCTTTTTGTTTTTTTACTTTTGCCTCTTTATTTTCTATATCCATAAGCTTTGATCTAATTTCATCTAAGCACTCATCTATCATTTTAATTATTTCTTTTTTTCTATTTTCTTTTTCTAAATCTTCCTTATTATTTTCTTCTACTTGTTTATCATTATTAATAATATCATTTCCTATATCTTGTGCAAATGCAGTATTTCCAAATAACATTATACAAAATATGAAACTTATTATACAAAGTAGTACTTCTCCTTTTTTCATACTATATCCTCCACTTTATGTAGTTTATATTATACCATGTTAGTAACAATATGTAAATAATATATGAAAAATACGAATAGAAAAAATTAAAAACCCAAGTTATACTTAGGTCTTTAAAAAAGCTTACTATTCTTTTTTATTATTTTAAAATATTATAATATGGAAATTTACTAGTTGTAACGTTTTCTAAAATACTCTCATCTATTTTATCTGCTTTTTTCTTAATATTTTGTCCATTTTCTAAATATGGTTGTTTTCTTGTAGCAATCATAAGTTCAGCAAAGATCTCTGCTCTATCTTCTTTATCTGATGCTTTTGAATACCTTGTAACAAAATATGGATTATTATATAATTTATTTATATTACTATTTACATTATACACATAATCTGAAGTTATCATAGATGTATTAGGTTCATATTTAAATCCTTGAGGGTTTAGACTTGCCCAATCACTATATAAATTTCTTTTTTTATCTGACATATAATATTCTAGTATATGAAACATTTCATGATGAAATGCTCTCTCAAAACTTGATGTATTACTAACAAATAGTCTATACTGATTTAAACTATTTTTAGACGCAAGAGCTAGTGTATTATTTTTAAATCTATCAACAATCATTACATGTAATGGATATTTTCTTGATCTAAAAATATTAAATACATCATCTGGATAGTCTTGAAGTGTCTCATATATTTGTTTTAAATTCTTATTTACAATACTTTCATCATACTGTTCTACTGCATTTACTGAAGATGCATAATCTGCAACATCCTTACCATAGAGTACTATTATTCCAAAATCATTTTTTATCTTTTTAATATATACTTCATTTTCCTCTTCGACACTTTTAAAGTTTTTACTATTAAATTGTGCCATTGTTTCTTCATACTCATTATATGATGGTAAATCTAATTTTTGGACTAACAATACAAATATAAGTACTACAAAAAGAAAAAATATTGTATCAGTTATAATTGATAGTTTTTTTGTTTTTGATTTTACTATCATATTTTAATATCCCCCATTCATATATTAATAATCATATTCCATACTTAAAGCCTTTAAAATATATTTATATGGTATATTACTCTTCTCTTCAATAGCTAAATTATAATCATCTAAATATATAATTGAAGCAACACCTACATTTTCCTCATTACTACATTTTAGTGATAAATCAATTTGTTCTATTTTATCATATACACTACATTTATTTATATCTTCTAAATAAGACGCTATTTTTTTAGAAAAATCCTCAAGTGATTTATCATCTATATTATCTACTATTTTAGATATCTCAACACAAACTTTATCATCATTTGCAAATTTTGCTTTTATAGTTAAATCATCATACTTACTATTATCTTCTAATTTTAATATACAATTTGTCAAAACTGTATTTATTTCTCTTACTTTGTTACTTTGAACTGCCTCTTTATATCCATCTATAATCATATTTTTTTCATTTACATATACAGTAAATTTGTATACTTCATTTATATCTGTATTTGCTAAATAAAATACATATCTAGGATTTTTATACAAATAATAATTTGCATTTATTTCTCTAAATTTTTCAGAATTTGAATAATTTTCCATCAAATATTCATTTAAACTATTTTTACATTCTTGATACGTTACTATACTACCATTTGTAAAATTATGTATAAAAATAGATAATATAAAAGTTAGAGCAAGTACACATACTGGTACTATTCTTTTATTTTTATTTTCTTCTTTTTCTTTTATTAATTTTATAATTTTAAGTATATATTTTCCAAACACTTCACCCATAATTATATTTAAACACATAGTAGATGATGTAAAACATACATATACAATATCTGTTGGTGTTTTTATATAATTTATGCAAAGTGCCACTATAAATCCTAAAACAGTAGTCATAATTTGTCTTTTAAATAATGAATTTCCAACTATACCAAGTATAAATAATAGTGGTATTAACCTTATATTAATTGAACCATAAACACTTGCAAATATAACAAGTATAACTAAAAAAATATATACAATACTTTCAAAAACTTCTCTTGCTTTATTTTCCATAAAAACCCCTTTTTATTTACTATAAAAATTATATATCAAATAAAAAAATATATCAATAACCATACTTCAAATTTACTAGTATTGATTATATTTATATTACTATTTGTACATAATTACTAATATAGAATTAAGAAAAACTAGAGAGTTTTAACTCCCTAGTTAACTTCATAATTATAATCATCTTAATTTTTTTTTGCTAAGTCTTCTAACCACTGATAAATAGCAAAATCTTTTAAATAAAATGTAATTCTTATCTGATTTGAAATACTACTTCCAATAACAATCTCTAATTCTTTTTCTTTTTTATAATATATAATTCCAATAAGCTCTGTAATATTACTAAGAATTAATACAATCTCTTCAGGAATATTAGTAAGTTTTGAGATTTCCATAAGAAGTTTTTTCTTACTCATACCAGCCTTATAATATATTGTCTTTTTGCATTCTTCTCTTGTTTCCCACATAGCCAAAGCAAACCTGTCATTCCATTCATACTTAGACACATTCTCACTAATTATTAATTTCATAGTATTTTCTCCTTTTTATTTTTTATATTTCTTTTTATATTAATAAAAAGATTAACAAATTATGTTGCTTATAATATCATATTTTATTTATAAAATCAAGTTTTAGACTAATGTATATATAATATATTTATATAACATTTTATATTTTAGTAGAATTTTCTTTATATTTATGATATACTGATTGTATAATATGGAGGTACAATATGTCTGAAAAAGTTTATACAATAGATGAAATAAGAACAATATTAGAAAAAATACTAAAAAAATTTGAAGTTAAAAAAGCTATATTATTTGGCTCATATGCAAAAAATATAGCTACTTCATCAAGTGACATAGACTTAGTAATTGATAGTGAAGGGAAACTTTTAAATATTTATTTTTATGGCTTGCTTGAAGAATTAGTACAAAATTTGAAAAAAAATATAGATTTATTTGAAATTTCCGAAATACAAACTAACAGTAGAATATATAATGATATTACAAAAGAGGGGGTTATTATATATGAAAAGTAAAGATAGAATTATTATACAAAAAATTATTGGTTATATAAATGATATAGAAAAATATGTTGAAGGTTTAAATTCAAAAGAATTTTTAGATGATAAGAAAACTATAACTGCTTGTGCTTTTTCAGTATCACAAATAGGGGAATTTGTAAAAGAATTGTCATCAGAAACTATTCAAAATCATAAACATATACCATGGAACAGTATAAAAGGTATGAGAAATAGAATTGTCCATGATTATGATAATGTTGATTTATCAGTTTTATGGGGAACTATAAAAAATAGCTTACCTGAATTAAAAGACAAATTAAAAGATATTATAATTAATGAAACAGATACAACTTTCTAAATTTTTTCCTAGCAAAATGCTAGGTTTTTTTCTTCTTTTAAAACTTCATATTTATAAAATCATATAATCTTTAATATTGAATAATATATTAAAGAAAGGATTATATAATATAATTTCTATTTAAGTTATATTATACAAGGTGATAATGTGAAAAAAATATATAAAATACTCTTTGCTCTATCTTTCATATCTATCAAATTTTTTCCTTATTTTCCACATAATAATATTTATGCATCTTCTAAAGATTTTGTAGAAATTTCATCTCCTGCAGCGGTAGTAATAGATTTTGATACTGGAAGAGTACTATATGAGAAAAATGCTACAGAAAAAAGAAAAATGGCCTCTTTAACTAAAATCATGACAAGTATTATGCTTGTTGAAAATTGTAACTTAGATGAGATAATAGAAGTACCAAAAGAAGCAGCATGGATAGGTGGATCTACTGCAGGACTTAGAGCAAATGATAAAGTTAGTGCAAGAAGCTTGCTTTATGGTATGCTTCTTCCATCGGGTAATGACTGTGCCTATACAGTTGGAATTCATATTGGTGGAAGTGTAGAAAATTTTGCTAAAATGATGACAAATAAGGCTTTAGAAATGGGAATAACAGACACAAGCTTTGCAAATGCTCATGGACTTGATGCAGAAACTCATTATACAAGTGCACTATCACTTGCAAAAATAACAAAATATGCCCTACGTAACAAATATATAAATGAAGCTGTAAATACAAGACAGGCAACAATTGACCTTGGAAGTCATACTAAAACTCTAAATAATACAAATGCCCTTCTTAGAACATATGAATATGCAGATGGAGTAAAAACAGGATTTACAAATGGTGCAAATAGATGTCTTGTAGCATCTGCTACAAAGGATGGTTCAAGGTATATAGCTGTAATACTTGGTGCCGAAACCTCTCAAAAAAGATTTAGTGATGCAAGAACTGTTTTAGATGCATGCTTTGATAAGTATAAAAAAAGAGATATTTCAAAATACCTAAATTTTTATATAAATATTCCAACTACAAAAGGAAATATAGCCTACTATGAAAGAAGCTACAAAGAAAAATTTGATATTCCACTAACAGACGAAGAATATGATAAAATATATATAAAACAAAGCAATATAGAAAATATAGTTGCACCACTAGATATTGGTACTAAAATTGGAGATATAGAAGTATTAATAGATGATGAAATAATATATTCAAAAGAATTATTTTTAGAAGAAAACATATATAAAAAAGGAATTTTAGATTATATACATGATGGACTTAAAAATATGTTTTTATCAAAACAAATATTATAAAAGTAGGGAAATGTCCCTACTTTATATTATTCATATCTTCTATCATATTTTCAATAAATACACCATATCCACGTGTAGGATCATTTAAAAATACATGAGTTACAGCTCCTATAAGTTTACCATCTTGAACAATTGGTGAACCACTCATTCCTTGAATAATTCCACCTGTCTTCTCAATTAAATTTTCATCTATAATTTTTATAATCATATTTTTATTACCAGTAGAAGTAAGTAATACTTTTTCTATTTGTATTTTATACTCTCTTACAATATTATCATCAAGAGTACAAAATATAGATGCCTCTCCCTCTTTTATATCAGTTTTACTAGCAATGCTAATTTCTTCTTTTTCTTTCATATATATGTCATCTACAACTTCTCCATATATTCCTTTGTCAGTATTACCATATATCTGTCCAATAATATCATTTGTTATAGTTCCTTTTAATTCTCCTGGAGACTTTGCCATACCTTTTTTTACTAAATAAATATTTGTTTTTGTAATTCCTCCAGAAGTTATCGGTAATATGTAATTTTCTTGTGTTTCAGTTACTGCATGACCTAGTGCTGCAAACTTCTCACTATTTTTTTCATAAAAAGTAATAGTTCCAACACCAGCGCTACTATCTTTTACCCATAGACCTAATTTATACTCATTCGTTATTTCTCCTTTTTTGGGAGTAATTTTTGTATAAAATTCTTTATTTTCCCTGTTCACTTTAAGCTCTAATTCTTTTCCATTTGATTCTTTTGTAATCTTTTGTAATTCTAAATTAGACTCTACTTTTTTTCCATCAACACTTAAAATAATATCTCCAATTTTAAGATTTGTATCAGTTCTATCAAGACCCATTACAAGAACTCCTGTAGCAAGAAGTTTAACTCCTATTGTTTCTCCGCCTATTACAAACTTCATATTTTTTGTTTCTTCTTCAATTTTTCCTTGTAAGCTATATACTGCAATTAATTTTGAATAATTAAGTCCAAAATATAATATTAAAAGAAAAATTACAAAACAAAATGATATTATTCTTTTTCTCTTTTCTGTATTTTCAAATATTTTTTTTAATATATTTTTCATATATATCCTTCCCTATACGTTAACTCCAATAATTCCTCCAACTACTCCAGATAGAAAACTAATTCCTAGGTATATAAAAAGTGTATTTGATATAAAAAAGCCTGTATACTCAATACATGTAATAGAATATACTATAAGGCAAAATAATATACCATAAAGTCCTCCATATATAATTCCTTTTTCTTTTATTTTTCTAGATAAAATAATTGAACCAGCAAGTACTGATAACATTACTGTACCAAAAACAAATGAATCTAAAAATCTATCATTAATATTAGTATATGCAAAAATACATGCAGAAATAGTCAAAAAAACTGTAGCCATAATAAATGATATAACAAGACTTATAACGTATCTTTTAATTTTTTCCATAAATTTTCCCTTCTTTCAATTTTATAATACTAATTTATGAATTTATATCTTAATTTATTCAATTCAAACAAAAAAATCTCCTACTCATAATGAGTAAGAGAAATATTTTTACTTAATATAAAATAATTTTTAATAAAAATATTTAATATATCATATATCATATATAATATAGATTTATAATGTTAAAATTTTTTAAAAAATTAAAAATAAAAAGTTCTATTAAGATTTGATTTATACTATATTATTAAGGTTTTAATGCTGTAATTGGTAATACATAAATTCCATCTTTTCTCTTAACTACTGCATCATATAAACCACAAATTATACACATAAATTTAGGTTTAACCTCTGCTAACTCATAAAATTTCTTTAAACTTGTTGCAGCCTCTTCTTCCTTATTTGCCCCTAATTTTATTTCTATTGCTCCGTATTCCCCGTCTGCAATTTCAATTATTGCATCTACTTCTATTCCTGTATCATTTTCCCTATAATGATATAATTTAGCATCTATACTCTCTGCATATATTTTTAAATCTCTCTCACATAAAGCTTCAAAATATAATCCCATTGTTTCTAAGTCATTCATTAATTTTTCAGGTGTTATATTTAAAATAGCGCATCCAAGCGATGGATCTACAAAATGTCTTTTAGGATTTTTTCCTACATTTAATCTCGAACGTATTTTATACATAAAGGAATTTTGATTTTCAATTAAATGCAATCTACTTAAAACATTTAAATAATCTGCAATTGTATTTCTACTTATAGTAATATCTTCTTCTGTAACATTATCATCAACATCTTTCATCAACACATTATTTCCCGAAATAGTACTCTCATTTCTTGCAAGAGATCTTAAAAGCATTTCCATTTTTACTTTATCTCTTTTTATTCCATCGATTTCTATTATATCTTTATCTAAAACTGCATCAATATAGCTTCTAGCTATCCTCATAGCTCCTGATATGCTAAGATTAATTGTTTCTGGCCATCCACCTCTTACAATTAATTCTGCTATTTTCTTTAACTCCACCTTATTTACTAGTTTATTTTTAACTTTATTATTAAACAAATCTCTTAAAGAAACATCTCCACTAGAATCACCTGATTCATATAAAGACATTGTATACATTCTCATCTTACAAATTCTTCCAGCTCCAGAATGTCGTATTTTATCACTTACTGGTACACTAGATCCTGTTAAAATATACTTACCTCTATCACTATCTTGATCACATTTAAATCTTACTGCATCCCATATTGCTGGTACTTCCTGCCATTCATCAATAAGTTCTGGTTTATCTTTATCTAATACTAAATTAACATCCATTTCTGCTAAATGTTTTTCTCTGAAATTATCTGCTGTATTATTTAAATATACTACACTCTTTGAATGGTTTAAAGCAGTCCATGTTTTTCCACACCATTTTGGTCCTTCAATACTTATTGCTCCAAAAGTTTTCAAATTTTCTTCTATTGTTTTATCAATTAATCTTGGAATATAGCCTTTTTTCGTTAATTTCATTAAATCACCTCTACTTTAGTATAACATATTTTATAATTTTTTTCAATATTCATTGTGCATATTTTGACAGTTTCATTGTGCATATTTTGAGTATTTCGTTGTGCATTTTTTGACAATTTGTTAATTTTTATTATTTAAATAACCCCATATTTTATTATTAATTTTTTGCATTTCTTCTAATTCTTTTTTTAATTTAACTAAATTTATTGTACATTTAATTATATTGTTGTTTTTATCTATTTTTAATACTGTATATTCCTTTGTTATTATATTTAATAAATTATTTTGTTGTTTTTCGGAATTTAATAACTCCTTTCTTATTTTATTATTCATTCCTCTATAAATAACATTAAAAGTTCCATTAAAAATTTTATTATCTATTAACTTTTCATTATATTCATCTATATGCTCAGCAAAATGTCTAATTTCTATATTGTTAATATTAGGATATCTACATATAATCTTACCATTTTCGCTAGCATATTCATAACTATATTCTTTTCTATTCCTATCAATTCTATTTTTATTTTTTATATTATTATTATAAAATCTTCTTTTTATATGTCCTATAGCATTTAACACATTATCTATATAAAAATGATAATATACACTTCTATTAGAAAAGTCACTATAATCTATTTTAGATTGTAATATTTTATTTAATGCATATAATGATTTTTCTATATTATATTTTAAATAATATGTTGTCTCAAAATGCTCTTTCCAACTTTCTTTTCCTGAATCTGACCACTCAGAAGTGTCATAATTATATATATTTTTCTCCTTTATTATTAAATATTTATAAAAAAAGAATAGTTTCATGCTATTCTTCTACTTTATTATCTCTTTTTACTACTTTTTTCTTTTTATTTTTTATTTTTACTGCCTTTTTTACTTCATCTTTTATATTGTATTCATTACTATCAACTTTATCAATAAATTGTCTTCTAATAGATGTAAAGTTACTTAAAAGTCTTCCAGTAAACACAATTACAGCACCAAGATATATATCGACATTTAACTTTGTTCCAATAAATACTAAAAACATAGCTATAAGCGAATTTCCAAAAAAACCAGTTAAAAATACATTCATCTTAAATTTGTTAGTTAATGTTGCATTTAGAGCTCCAAACACAGAGTCTAGGCAAGCAAGAATTGCAACAGCTATATACTGTGAATATGAATATGGTATTAAAACATTCATTCCTGTAAGTATTCCTGCTAGTATAAATAAAGTTATTATAATTATTCCTGGCATAATTTCAAAACTCCCTTCTACTTAGTTTTAACACCATATTTGAAACTAAGTGACCCCTCATATTTTGGTATATCAACCTTATCATGTCTTGTTATATTAATTCCTACACCAAGTTCCTTTAAAACATCTGATACACCATTTTTTATTGTAAGTGCACTTTCTAAATATTGTGCATTTCCTATAGCTTTTATTTCAAAAGGAGCAGCTACTTTTTGATAATTAACTTGGATTACAGGCCCAACACATCTAATTGCAGAAGTTGATATAATTCTTTGATTATTAACACTAATAGCTTCAGCACCTGCTGCTTTTAATTCATTAACAACAGTTAGTACATCACTATCATGTACAAGTGCATCTGATCTTTGACCATCTGATAAAGTAACTACAATTCCCTCACCAGATAAATTTGTAGTTCCTGCAAGTATTCCTAAATCATCAATTTCTTCTTTCATTGATTTAATTAATAAATCATTGCTTGAAGCATTATTCTGATATTCCTTAACAATACTTGAACTTTGGTTATATTTTTCTTTAAGTTCATTATACTCTCTTTGTAAAGTGACTAAATCATCTGTAAGCTGAGCTTCTCTCTTACCTTGAAGCACTTGCTCAGTATTACTAATACTTTTTAGTTGTGCTGTAAGTAACATAGCAAGTATAAAAAGCGGTATACCAATTGCCACATATGCTACTACTGAATATTTTTTTATAAATTCCTTTATTTTTGTATATATTTGTGCATTTTCTTTTTTAGACAACTTTATCACTCCTTAATATATTGAAAAAACTGGATCAGTTTTAGTCATATCAATTACACCTTGCATATCACTATTTTTTTTAAGTATACTATTTAATAAATCCATTTTATACTTAAGATTTGTATCATTTGGAAATATTATATTAAGTTTATCATTTAAAGTAATGGTTGTCAAGGAATTTTCAAAATCAACCTTTGTTATGTTACCATTTATCTTAACTCTATTATATTCTTCAACAATTTTCTCAAAAATTTTTAATTTATCTAAATCAATTTCATTAATTTTTTCTCCAAGAACAACTTTATTATCAAAAGTTATATTATACACTAGTGTTTCATTTTTACCTTTCTTATCTTGTGTTGTTTCCTCTAAAATGTATCCATCTTTATCTAACTTAAAAAATTTATTTTTTTCTTTATCATATGCTACATACTTTGGTTCTCTTTCTACAACTTCCAAACTAATACCATCTGGAAATACTATTTTACAAGTTACACTTGATACATATGGTAAATCTTTAATTATATCGTTTTTATATTTAAAATATTGTAAAAATACATTTTCATTTAATTTATAGCTACTTTTAGAAACTATTTGAGAACTAGTATATTTTTTATTACCAGTAACAGTAATAGATTTAACATCAAAAGTAGTTAAATTAAACATTAAATAAACTAAACATATTATAATTCCAATTATAATAAAACTAATAATTAGAAATACTCTCCTTTTTTTATTTATAGGTTTCTTTTTTACTTTTTTTTCATTATTTAGATTATTTTTTACTGGGAACTTTTGTATATTATCTCGTGTTCTAATATTTTCATTATAAATATCTACTCTTCTATTTTTTACTATATTTTCTTTTGTATTCTCTTTTCTTACTTCATGTTTTATAGTTTTTCTTCTTTTTTTACTATTACTATTTTTTATATTTTTTTTAGTATTTCTATTTACATTATCTCTACTTAAATTTTTATTTGAAATATTTTTTACATTCTTACTTGTCCTATTTTTATTAATAGAAGTATTTTTCATATACTCACCTACTTATTTAATTAGTGAATCTTTTATAGAATTATATATTTTATCCTCTACATTTTCTACTATTACTTTTTTAGCGTTAATAGACATTTTATTTATTACATCATCATTTATCATACTACTTATTGTATCATTTAAAACATCCTCATCTAAATTCTTTTGCTCAATAATTTTTGCAGCATTTACGCCCTCAAGTACTTTTGCGTTATAGAATTGATGATTTTCAGCAGCATATGGAAGAGGTACAAGTATAGACGGTTTTCCCGCAAGAGAAAGCTCTGTAATAGTCATAGCTCCTGCTCTAGTTATACACATATCAACAGCCTTATACATTTCATCCATATTATATACAAACTTTTCAATTCTAATATATTTAGATAAATCTATATTTAATTCTTTCTCTATATCATTTATCTGAGACATAACATCATCATAATTTTTATCTCCTGTAACTAAAATAATATATATTTTATCATTTAAATATTTTTTTACCATATCAAGTACTACTTCATTTATTTTTCTTGCCCCTTGACTTCCACAAGTAACAAGTATTAATTTTTTATTAACATTAGTAAGTTTCAAATTTTCAAGACATCTAGTTTTATCCAATTTTTTATATGTTTCCTCATTAAATTTAGCAGGTGTACCAGTATACACAATATTTTCTCTATTTTTAAGTCTTGCTCTTGCATCTTCAAAACCAATCATTACTTTTGTAGCATTTTTAGCAAGCATTTTTACAGACACTCCTGGATATGCATTACTTTCATGTAAAATATATGGAATTTTATATTTTTTAGCTGCAAGCATTACAGGTCCACATATATAACCACCTGTACCTATAACTAAATCTGGTCTAAAATCTTTTATAATTTTTCTTGCCTCTTTAATACCTTTGATATTCTTAGTTATCGCTTTTATATTTTTAAAAGTAAAAGACCTTATAATTTTTCCAGTACTTATATGACAAATATCATATCCTGAATTTTTTACAAGTTTATTTTCAAGACCATCTTTAGTCCCAATAAATAATATGTTTGCATCCTTGTTTCTCTTTTTTATTATATTTGCAATTGCAATAGCAGGATTTACATGCCCACCAGTTCCAGCACAAGCAAAAATTACTCTCATAACTTACCCCTTTATATACTCCTTAAATATACTTCTAATATTTCTTGTGATCTTTTTACTTCAAATTTAATTCTATAAAGATCTTCTGCATCATCAATATTTAAATTATCATATGCAGTTGCGACAAGAACAAGTGCCCTATCTTCATTTACCCATTCAATTTTAATATCATCAAAAATCTCATCTTCAGTATAATCACTTTTCTCATTATATTCTAATACATCTGCTATAAAGACATATGATGTCTGCTTATAACAAGTAAGGCACCTTTCCTCTTCTATCTCTCCAATTACTTTTTTTATATCAATTTTTACTCCTAGTTGTTTATAAATAGTATTTATAAAAGATGATCTATAATCCTCATTATCCAAAATAATACTACCTGGTAGTAAGTAATATCCTCTATTACTTACATTTATTAAAGCAATCTTATCATCTTTTTTTATTATACCATAAGCTCCATATTTTCTATTTGCACTACTAAATTTTATACTTTTTTGACCAATATCTCTATCATTAATACTACTTATAATATTCATATGATACTCCCTTATATATTTTATTTTCTACAATTTCTAGAAATACTTAACATTATTCCCATTGCACAAAGATTTATAAATAGTGCTGTACCACCATAACTAAAAAATGGTAGTGGCATACCCGTAACAGGCATAGATGCTGTAACAACTGCAACATTTACTATAATTTGTAATGCAAATACACTAGTAATACCTGCAGCAACTAACGATCCAAACATATCTTTACAAGTTATAGATATTTTGTATCCTCTATATATAAATAATATAAAAAGTATAATAACACTAGTAGCTCCAACAAAACCTAGCTCTTCTCCAAGAACCGAGAATATAAAGTCATTTTGGGCTTCTGGAAGCCATAAGTATTTTTGTCTACTTTGCCCAAGTCCCCTACCAAACATTCCACCTGAAGCTATTGCATAAACACTTTGTAGTGCTTGCCAGTTTGTTCCAGTAGGATCAGACTCTATATCTAAAAATGCTAGTATTCTCTTTACCCTAAATCCTTCAGCAAATATAAATACTGTACCTATGACCCCAACTATTAAAATACAACCTATAATCCATTTTGTATTGAGTTTAATACCACTTGCAAATATAACAGATACTGATGCTACAGCCATTACAATTGTAGCACTCATATGCTTTTGTAAAAACAATACTGCCATAACAAGTACTAATAACAGACCAGGTACAATATATCCTTTAAAACTACTAAGTTTTTTATAATTTATAGAAAGATATGTAGATGTTACGATAACAAGCATAAGTTTCATAATTTCTGATGGTTGAAATCTAAGCGTTGTTCCAAAACCTAGCCATCTTTTGGCACCATTTACAGTTATTCCAAGTGGAGTTAAAACCGCAAGTAGTAAAATAAGTGTTATAGCATATCCTAAATAACTCCATCTTTTATATATTTTATAATCTATTTTTGAAATTATAATCATTGCGACTACACCCATAACTGCAAATACAAGCTGTCTTATTAAAAAGTAGTTACTTGTATCATAAGTACTTAGTGCATAATATGAACTTGCAGAAGATACCATGACAAGCCCAATACATAGAAGCAATATTATAATAACAAACATTCCAAAGTCTATACCTTTGTTTTCATTTAATTTTATATCAACTTCTCTTCTTTTCATCTTACTCCCCTATAGTTTTAAATTAAATAGGCTAGTATACAAAATATTACTGTAACTATCCAAAATAAAAATACAACTTTTGTTTCTTTCATTCCAGATAGTTCCAAATGATGATGAAAAGGAGCCATCTTAAATAATCTTTTACCTTTTGTTATCTTAAAATATAATACTTGTAATATAACAGATAAAGTATCTATTATACAAACTATTGCAACAATAGCAAGATATAGTGGCATTTTCATAATTATAGCAATAGCCGCTATAGCCCCACCTAAAGCTAAAGATCCTGTATCTCCCATAAACACTTTTGCAGGATGAAAATTATATATTAAAAATCCTATACATGTTCCTGTTACAAGAGATCCTAAAATCACCATATCTTTTTCTCCATTTTTTAATGCTACTATTGTAAAAAATGTCATAATAATTGCTACTACACCAGATGCTAAACCATCTAGACCATCAGTTAAATTTACTGCATTAGTAGTACCTAGTAATATAAATGCTGTAAACACTATAAATACAGGTACTGAAAGTACAATTGGTTGATTAAATAAAGGTAATATTATATCTGTACCCAAATTAAATATTTTAAGATATGCAAATATAAATATTGCAGTAACAATGAAAAGCCCAAGCATTTTTTTCTTTGGAGACAGTCCCTCAGTATTTTTTAGTATTAATTTTTTATAATCATCTATAAAACCAATTATACCAAAACCAAGTATTGCTATAATTGCAAGTATTAATACTGGATATTTAAATGAATTTACTAAAAGAAGTATTACTGAGACAATTATCATTATAATTCCACCCATTATAGGTGTACCATTTTTCTTAAGATGTGACTGTGGACCATCATTTCTTACAATTTGACCTATTTTATGTTTTTTAAGTATTGGAACAACAATAATTCCAAGTAATACTGTAAGAATAAATGATAGGCATAAATTTAACGTTTGTGTATTCATATTTTTTTCTCCTTATATATTATTTTTATCTGGCATCTCTTCTGCTATTTTCTTTACTACTTCACGTTCATCGAAGTGAATTTTTTTATGATTTTTTAATTCTTGATATGTTTCATGACCTTTACCAGCAAGAATTATTATATCATTTTTCCATGCAATTCTCATAGCAAATTTTATCGCTTCACGACGATTTTCTATTATTTTATATAATCCTCTTGTAGTTTTTACTCCAGTTTCTATTTCTTTCATTATACTCATTGGATTTTCATTTCTTGGATTATCAGTAGTTATAACTGTAAAATCTGCAAGTCTTCCTGACACTTCTCCCATCATACTACGTTTTTCTGTGTCCCTATTACCTCCACATCCAAATACACATATAATTCTTCCTTTAGCATGTTTTTTAGTTGCTGAAAGTATAGCTTCTAGACTTGATGGAGTATGAGCATAATCAATAACTACTGAAAATGTCTTGTTTATTTCTACTGTCTCACTTCTTCCTGGAACTTTTACATTTGCAAGAGCTAGAAGTATTGCATCCATTTGACAATTAAGTAAACTACACACACCAATTGCTGCAAGTGCATTATATACTGTATATCTTCCTGGAATTTTTATAGTTATAGTCTCAAGCATTTTATTTATATACATTTTAAATTCAACATATGAACCATTAATTCTTATATCAGTTGCTGAAAGATTTACAGAGTTATCAAGTCCATAAGTTGCAATTTTTGTGTTTATCATCTTCATTAATTTTGGTGCATATATATCATCACCATTTATCATAGCAAAATCAGACATTTCAAAAAGTTTTGCTTTTGCTTTTAAATAGTTTTCCATTGTACCATGAAAATCTAAGTGTTCTTCAGATAAATTAGTAAATACTCCTACTATAAATTTTAATCCATACATTCTATATAATTCTAATGCATGTGAACTTACCTCTATTACTACATACTGTATACCTTCATCTAGCATCTCTTTTAGCAATCTTTGAAGATCAAGAGACTCAGGCGAAGTCCTTGTTGCTTCAAACTGTTTATCTTTATATGTATTATATATAGTTCCTATCATTCCAGTAGGCTTTCCTGATGCATTTAATATATCTCTTATCATATATGAAGTTGTTGTTTTTCCTTTTGTACCAGTAACTCCTATAAGTTTTAATCCAAGACTTGGATTACCATAATATGTAGCTGACATCACTGCTAGAGCAATTCTTGAATTTTCAACCTCGATTACTATAATATCTTCCTTTATACTTGAAATATCATATGTATCTTTTTCTAAAACAATAACTCTAGCACCTTTCTCTATTGCTTCATTTATAAAATCATTTCCATCATTTTCATAACCACGTATTGCTACAAAAACATCTCCCTCTTCTATTTTTTTAGAATCATATTCTATTTTATTTATATTAGTATTACTTTCTCCTCTTACTTTAACATTTGTTAAATTTTCAATTAAATACTGTAATAGCATAATTTTAGCCTCCCTAAATCTATTTGATATATATTATTATATCATATTAATAATTAATTTGTAAATACAGTAAGCTTTATGGAAGTTCTGTTGTATCTACACATTTTATAGTTACTATTGAACCTTTTTCAATTACTTCCCCTGGTGTTACATCCTGTGTTAAAACAAATCCTGCACCTACCATTCTTACATTTAGTCCTGCTTTTCTAAATTCTTCAATTGCTTTTTCTGAAGTCATTGTTCTTACATCTGGTACTGCCACTGTTTGTTTTGTATTATCATCAATATATACTCTAATTGTAGATCCTTCCATAAGAGAAGCTCCTTGTTTTGGTATTTGATCTTTTATTATATCTTCATCTTTTAGTTCTATATCTGATACAAGTTCAAATCCTTGATCAAGTAATGCTTTTCTTGCTTCAGCCACTGTAAGTTCATTTAAATTTGGCACTATCATTTCTTTTATTGTATTTTCTTCAACTGTATAATCAGTTTTAACTTCTAAGTATCTTAATGTCTCATCTATTATAGAGCCTACTACTGGACCACAAAGTGTCGCACCACCATGTCCTGATGGCCCTGTTGGATTATATAAATTCATCATAACAACAATTTCTGGTGAAGATACTGGAGCAATACCTACAAAGCCTGCTAAATATTTTGTATTATCTCCTCTACCATTTTCACCTGTAGCTGTTTTTCCCGCAACTCTATATCCATTTACCTTAGCAGATTTACCTGTACCAATTGCTACAGTATCTTCTAGAGCACTAAGTATACTACTTGCTGTTTTCTCAGACATTATTTGTTTTACAACTTTAGATTCTATTTTTTTGTCATAGTTTCCACTTCCACTTTTTATTTCTTTTACAACATATGGTTGAACTAAATATCCACCATTTGCTATAGCAGAATAATTTACTGCTGTCTGAAGTGTGGTTATCTGGATTGTCTGACCAAAAGAAGTTGTTGCAAGATCTACAGCTGTCATAGATGATGGATCATGCATTATTCCAGATACTTCTCCTGGCAAATCTATTCCTGTCTTAGAATCTAGGTTAAAAGCTGATATATATTTACAAAATGCATCTATTCCCATTTTTTGTGAAGCTTGCATAAATACAGGATTACAAGAATTTAATATTCCCTCTCTTAGAGATTCTGTACCATGTGGAGAGTAATGTCTCCAACATTTTATATTCCAAGTTCCAATTTTCATACTTCCCTGACAATTAAAAACTTTATCTTCCATATCTACAATGTTTTCTTCAAGAGCAGCAGTAGCGGTTATAATCTTAAATGTTGATCCTGGTTCTTGAGTATCAGATATAGCTTTATTTCTCCACATATTATATAATTCTTTTGTTCTCTCATCTCTACTTAAGGCTTCCCATTTTTCTTTTAATTCATCACTATATGGACTAAAAGGTTCATTTGGATCGAAAGTTGGATAATTTGCCATTGCCAAAACTTCACCAGTTGATGGTCTTAAAACTACTATCATACCATATTCTGCTATATTTTCTTTTACAGCTTTTGATAAATACTTCTCAACAATGGACTGTATTGTGGCATCTATTGTCAAAACAACATCTTTTCCCTGAATTGGGGCAATATACTGTTCATTTGTAAATGGTGTTTCTCTACCCTTTCCATCTGTACTACCAACAATTTTTCCAGGAATACCAGCAAGCTCATCATCATAATACTTTTCAATTCCATATAGTCCCTGATTATCTGTACCAACAAATCCTAAAACTTGAGCAAGCAATTCTTTATATGGATAAATCCTTTTTGTATCTTCATCTACTCTTATCCCCTCTACTTTTTCTTCCTCTATATATTTTAAAACTTGCTTAGATTTTTCTTGATCTACTTTACTTGCAATTATTTCAGTAGATGAATTTTTTCTAAGTTTTGCAAGTACATCATCTTTATCTTTTTCAAGTATTTTTGCCAAGTTTTCTGCCACTTTTTCTTTATCTTCTTTGTCAATACTATTTGGTACAGCAGTAATTATATTTACAGAGACACTTTGTGCAAGTATTTTTTCTCCTGTTGAATCATATATATTACCTCTTTTAGCTGAAATACTTCTCTCCCTTGTTTGTTGCTCATATGCTTTCTCTTTAAAATTATTTAAATCTAAAATTTGTACAAATACAAGTCTTACACATAAAAGTACTAATAAAATACCTGTAATTATCATCATTACACTAATTCTTTTTTGATTTTTTAATGTCACATAAGACACATATTTCACCTCTTCAACCTATATTATATCATAAAACACAAAAATACCCAAGACAAATTTTGTGTATACTACATAATACTTATAATTTGACTTGGTTATTCATAAATTCTCTCAAAATATATCTTTTATAGCATTTCTAATAAAATTTGTCACAATTTCTAGTATTGTTGTATCTTGCTTAGTATTAACAACTCTACTTGCCTCAGATGTATCAACATATATTGTTTGATTTTTTCCTGGTTTTTGCATTCCAAGCTGTTGTTTTGCATAAGCTTCAATTTTATTTAGATCTGTATTTTGCTCTACCTCTATTTGTGCACTAGCAAGAGTAGCATCAACTTGTTCTAACTGTTTTTTTAAGGTTTGAGACTTTAAATTTTTTTCATTGATTACATTGAAGCGATAAATAATAATCATAGACATAGCAAATCCTGTTAAAATAAATGCTACTTGAGCCACTTTATTTTTTTTTTGAATAGCTTGTATTCTTTTACTTTGCTTTTTTACTCTAGACTTTGAAGTAGCTTTTTTTACAGGTTCTACTCTCTTTTGTGGTTTTATTTTTCTTGCGGCAGAACCACTCTCGTAAAAGTCGTTATACCTTCTACTAGCTGGCATTTATTTTCACCTCACCTTAATTTACAGTCTACTTCATTTATTACCACATCTAAACTTTATTACTACTATATTTTTCTCTCAAAAACCCTAAGTTTTGCACTTCTTGCTCTTGCGTTTTCTTCCAACTCATTTTCATTTGAAACTATTGGTTTTTTATTTACTATTTTTCCATAAGATTTAAAATTGCATACACATACAGGTAAACTTTTTGGGCAAGTACATCTTCCCTCCATTTCCTCATATGTATGTTTTACTATTTTATCTTCTAATGAATGGAATGTTATAATAGTAAGTCTTCCACCATCATTTAAAGACATTATAGCATCTATTACCGCTTGTTTTAGTTTTGTAAGTTCTTCATTTACTTCAATTCTTATTGCTTGAAAAACTCTTTTTGCTGGATGTTGTTTTTCATTTAATGCTTTAGCTGGCATAGCTGATTTTATTATATCTACAAGCTCTAATGTTGTTTCTATATTTTTTTCTTTTCTTTTCTCACATATTTTTTTTGCAATAGACTTTGAATACCTCTCTTCACCATAATCAAAAAAAATCTTTGCAAGTTCATCCTCACTATATTTATTTACAACTTCATAAGCAGATAAACTATCTTCTCTATTCATTCTCATATCAAGTTTTGCATCATGCATATAACTAAAGCCTCTATCTGCTTCATCTAGTTGATATGATGATACACCAAGATCTAAAAGTATTCCATCTACTCCAGATATTTCTAAATATTTTAAAATATTTAATATATTTGCATGATTATCATGTACAGTGTATAAGTTACTAAATTCTTTTAATTTTTCTTTGGCAGCAAAAAGTGCGTCTCTATCCCTATCAATTCCAATAAGCTTTCCCTTACTATCTAATCTCTTTAGTATTTCATAAGAGTGCCCACCACCACCAAGTGTACCATCTACATAAATTCCAGATGGTTTAATATTTAAATTTTCTATACATTCATTTAATAAAACTGATTTATGTTTAAACTCCATTTTTACCTCGTATCTAATAAAATATTAAAAAATTTTATCTTTTGTACATTAATAATTCATTTGTAAATTTAAGTTATTTTCTAACTTAATTTTCATCTTTTGTTCATTTTTTATTATCATTTGTATTTTAATATATCTTTTGTATAACTAAATGCCTAAATTAGACATTTGGTTAGCTATTTGATCTAAGTCCATATTTTCAGGACTTGTGTAATTATTCCATTTTTCCATGTCCCAAATTTCAACTCTTGTTGAAACACCTATTATACATATGTCTTTATTTAGGGATGCATATTCTATTAAGTTTTGTGGTAAATTTATTCTTCCTTGTTTATCTAATTCACATTCTGTTGCTCCTGAAAAAAAGAATCTTACAAAATTACGTGTTGCAACATTTGTCATAGGAAGTGCCTTTAGTTTTTCTTCAAACTTTTGCCATTCTTCTTTTGAGTAAACAAATAGTGAATTATCAAGCCCCTTTGTTACTATAAAAGAATTACCTAAATCTTCTCTAAACTTTGCTGGAATTATAACTCTTCCTTTTAAATCTAGGGTATGACTATATTCTCCAAGTAACATTTTGGCTCACCTACTTTCTCCACTTTGTACCACAATGTACCACTTATTAATAATTTTAGTATATATTTTTTTAAAAATCAATACTTTTTTAGAAAAAACATAAAAAATATACTAAATTATAAAGGATTATTTATTTTAAAGTTTACTTAAATTTTATTTTTTATGTATTGTATAATCCCTATCTTTAAATAAAATAATTTATATAATATATTTTTTCAAAGATATAATTTTACATAAAAAGAAGTGACTTAACGCCACCCATATTTAATGTCTTATTCTATTCATATTATTTTTTAATACATCTATTATATAGTCTACTTCTTCTAAAGTGTTAAGTTCACCAAAACTAAATCTAACAGAGTTATTAGCCCTTTTACTATCACATCCAATTGCTGATAGTACGTGAGATGGAGCTGATACATTACTATTACAAGCTGATCCTGTTGATACACATATTCCATTCATATCTAATAAAAGTAACATATTTTGATTATCAATTCCATCAAAACATACATTTAAGTTTCCTGCAAGTCTATTATTAAAACTTCCATTTAGTATAATTTTACTATCAAGATCTAACATTTTCTTATAACAATAATCTCTTATCATTTTAACTTTACTTATTTTTTCTGATATATTACTTGTAGCAATTTCAATAGCCTTACCCATCCCAACTATACTTGCTACATTTTCAGTACCTGCTCTTTTGCATTTTTCTTGATGTCCACCATCAATTAAATTACAAAAATCTATTTTTTCATTTATGTATGCTACTCCAACACCTTTTGGACCATAAAATTTATGTGCAGACATCGATAGAGCATCAACACCTAAATCATCTACATCTATTGCTATATTTCCTATAGCTTGAACTGCATCGGTATGAAAGTAAATATTATGTTTTTTAGCAATTTTTCCTATTTCTTTTATAGGTTCAATAGTACCAATTTCATTATTTGCAAACATAATAGATATAAGTATTGTATCATCTCTAATACTTTTTTCTAATTCTTCTAAGTTTATCATACCATTTTTATCAACGCCAATATATGTTACACTAAATCCTTCTCTCTCTAAGCTTTCACATGTGTTAAGTACTGCAAAGTGTTCAATTCTTGATGTAATTATATGTTTTCCTTTATTTTTATTTGCTCTAGCAATTCCTTTAATTATCATATTATCAGCTTCACTACCACCAGATGTAAAATAAATATCACTCTCACATACATTAATTGCTCCAGCAATAACTTCTCTTGCTTTATCTATAGCCTTTCTTGCTTTTATTCCAATAGAATAACTAGATGATGGATTACCATACTCAAATTCTAAATATGGTAACATTTCATCTAAAACCCTTTTATCTAATTTAGTAGTTGCACTATTATCTGCATAAATTAATCTTCCCATAAATATCAATCCTCTTTTAACTATATTCTATATTATGTATAAATTTTCTATTTCGTGAAAAGAAAGTGCCAATAATAGCACTTTCACATATAATTTATATTGATATATCATCTACATCTTCTTTCTTTTGCTCAACTGTTCTTTGTAATTCCCTCTTTCTCACTTTTGCAAGTATTTCTCTTATTTTCTCTAGTTCTTTTTCTAACTTTTCAACATTTGGTTTTAATACTACATTATTCATCTTAATATCTGTATCTTCAAATCTATCTTCTTCATTTTGTATTATCTCTCCAAGTCCTTTTTCTGTCATTCTTAGGGTATTTACATATGATGTATCTCTTGTTGCTTCATATCTTATATTTTTCTCTTTTTTGCCCATTTCTATCATTTTTTCATACATTTTTTCTGCTATCTCAAATGTTGCTATTTTTGCATTGTAATCTATTTTTTCATTTGACTGTGAATTTACTCCTCCTACCATTGCTAGATCTGCTATATAATATTCTTTATCATTTTCTTCTCCTATCATATACCAGTCTCCGTCTTTACTCATTGTTATCTCGATTTTATCTCCATCCATGTCATATTTTTCTGCTACATCCATAATGTTTCTACAATTTTGTAATACTTGCTGCTCTTCTCTATACACTACTTTTTCTATTTTCTTTATTTTTTCTATATCAGTAGATAATACATTGTCTCCTACTAGTTCTTCTACTTCTCTAGCATTTTTATATACTACAGGTTCATCATATTCTATATTTCCTTTTTGTCTTCTTTCTTCAATTTCTTTTCTTTTTTCAATATTCATTTCTGCTAGTACTATTTGTCTTTGAGACGAATCAATCCAAGGTTTATAATCCTTTGTTCCCTTATATCTTTTATCTGCCTCTTTTGGTAAAATAATATCTTTTGTATCTTTTAGTGTTCCATCTTTAATTCTTTTTTCTAATTCTCCTAAATCATTATACTGATTTAGTCCTACTGTTACTTCTTTTAAGACTACTGCATCATATACTTGCTGATTTATTTTTCCTACCTTTAATAATTTATCCATTACTTTTTGATCAGTCTCTATTGCATTTTTTCCAGCAGTCATATATATTTCCATTATCTCTTTTTCATCTTCTTCTGTAAGATTTTTATGTTCTACTTTACTTATCTCTATATTATCAAAGCATACTCTATCTTTATTTCTCCATGTCCATGATTGTCCTACTATCTTTTTTACTTTTCCTTTCTCATCTAACTCTTCTACTACAAATATTCCTCCGTTTTTTTCTGTTGATCCATGTAGCATTGCTCCTTCACCAACATCACCAAATTTTTGACAACATGTTGTAAAGTCTCCAGCAAATAAATTTATTGCATCATCTGCTCTAAGCATTCTTCCTCTAAATTTTTTACCTTGTACATTTACTTGTGGTATACTTGTTCCCTCTCTTTTTCTAGTAATTTCAAATACCCTTTGAGCCTCATCAAACTCATTTTGTAAAAGACCTGCCTCACTAGCCTTATCTGCAAGTCTTTGATTTCCATCCATTATATTTTCATATTTTATATCATCAAGCATTCTTATAAAATCATCTACTGTAACTTCTCCTGCATTATATCTATTCATTACTTCAGGCTTATTTATTATATAATCAAATTTATTATGTATTTGTGATAATTTAGTATATATTTCAGGTTTTGAAAGTATTTCTTCCCTATTCTTTTTATAGAAATTTTTAAATTCTTCTGAATATGGTTTTCTCATACTTGAAAACATAGTCTCTATTTGATTAAAAGTTACTATGCCTGGTACTTGTGCCTCTGCAAGTAGTTTATATGCTTCCTTTTCATCTATTCCATCTTTTAGTATAGAACTATAAGTTGCATCTAGCTTTATTCCTAGCTTTTCTTCTAACTTTTCATATTCATCCTTACTTAAATTTAATGGTACACCTTGTAATTTTCTTATCCATCCTTTTCCAATTTCTGTTTTTTTCTCTCTCATTATTGTTACAAGTGATTTAGATAAATTTTTCTCTATATTCCTATCTTTTAAAAATTCAGTTGCTATATTTTTTATCTGTTCTCTTTGATGTAATACATGAGGTGAATAAAAACTTCCTCCATTTTCTCTTGTTCTATTTAATTCTTCTTCAATTTTTAAAAGTACATCATCTACATTTATTCTTCCATCATTATCTGCTAGACTCGCTTTTATTTTACTCTCTATTATTCTTGATACTACTGCTTGCTGTGATGTAAGACCCTCATTTAATCTTTCCATTAACTCATTTCTTACTTTATCAAATCTTTGATCTGCTAAAGTATTTATTATAGATTTTTTATTAGGATTTAATTTTTCTACTACCTTACTATCAACTTCAAATCCACTATCACTTATAGCTCTACTTACTAATTCATCTAAGTTTATGTCTTTTTCTTCCTCTAGTATTTTATTTATATTTTTAAATACTTCAAATTTTACATTCTTTCCTTTAGTTTCATATTCCCTTAAATCAATTCCTCTAAATATTTTTACTAACGCTTCTGTATCTCCTGTTAAAGTATATTTTTTATCAAACAACTCATTAAACTTTTCATTATATTGTAATTGATATCTCTCTATTTCTTCTCTTGTAAATGCTGGTACTTCTACTAACTTTTCTACTTCATCTATTCCTATAGTCTTTATCATCTTATGATAAAAAACATCCATATATCCAATTGAATCTTCTTCTATAGATAAATTACTATTTCCCTTTTCCCTTAATATATAAAATCTATCTAAATCTTCTCCAAACATGTATTTATCTATTTTGGAATACTTTTGGACTGATCTTGGAATTTCTTTATAAATATATTCATTTCCTTTTATCATATCTATGCAAAATTCTGGATTAGCTGACATTATTTCTTCTGGTAAATATTTAAACAGATAGTTATCTCTTTTTACTGCATACATACATAATTCTTGATTTGATAGCATTATTTCTTTTGGTAAATATTTAAACAAAGTGTAATCTTTTTTTACTGCATCTATACAAAACTCTGAATTTGCTAGCATTATTTCTTCTGGTAAATATTGAATTCTCACACTATCTTCTTTTACTATATCTATGCAAAACTCTGGATTTGCTAGCATTATCTCTTTTGGTAAATATTCAAACATATATGGATTTTTTTTCAATATATCTATGCAAAACTCTGGATTTGCCAGCATTATTTCTTCTGGTAAATATTCAAATTTATATGTATCTTTTTTTACTATACCAATACAAAATTCTTGATTTGATAGCATTACTTTTTTTGGTAAATATTCAAATTCATACATAAATTTTTCAAATACATCTTCATTCACTTTTGATATCCCTATATATAATTCTGGATTGGCTCTTAACTTTTTACTTGTAATCTTAGGTAGATACCTTGACATATAATTGGCTTGTCTTACTATATCCTTACAAAACTTTGGATTTGATAGCATTATTTCTTCTGGTAAATATACAAATGCCTCTATATCTTCTTTTACTATATCTATACAAAACTCTGGATTTGCTAACTTTATTTCTTTTGGTAAATATTCAAACAAATATGTATCTTTTTTTACTATATCCATACAAAACTCTGGATTTGCTAACATCATTTCTTTTGGTAAATATTTAAACACATATCTATCTTCTTTTGCTATTTCCATATAAAATTGTGAATCAGCTAGTATTATTTCTTTTGGTACATCCTTTAATCTATATCCTTTTTTTTTAATTGTATTTCTAACTATTTCAGGATGCTCCATTAATACATCAATCGGTATCTCATAAAATTTTATATAACCAGCTGTTAATCTTTTTACATATTCTTCAACACTCTTTTCCATACTCTACCTCTCTTATTTTCTTAGCTCATACATTATCTTCTTATTCATCAATAGATCATTATTACTTTTTTCTACTAATTCACTATTTAATAGCGTTGCATTTACAAATACATTTTTACTCTTTACCAAATTTACAAATTTATATGCAATATCTGGATTTTTTGTATATATTACTGCTCCCTCACTTACACATTCATTTATTTTTTCTATTGCACTATCTATATCTTCTCCAACAAGTTCTACTTTTCTTCCTTTTTTTATTTCCTCATCATATTCTGTTTTTGCTTCTTTTATAAATTCTTTTTCTTCTACATATATATAAAATTTATCTTCATACTTCTTTTCAATATTTCTTTTTCCACTATATGTAAATATTACTTTATCACATTTATCGTAGTCACATTCTTCATATGGTACTATTTGTATTAATTCTTTATTTACTTTAAATTTATCTAAAGCCTCTTGTATTATCATTAACACTAAATGTTTCTCATCTGTCTCTTCATATTCTACATCTGATATAATAATTGCATTTCTTGTCTTTATAGCCTTTATCATATATCTTATAGCATCTAATACATCATAACATTCTACTGCAACTACTCCAATAGAATTTAGATACTTAGCACTTACAAAATTATCTTCTCTTTTTAAAAGATTTATTTGTTTTTTATACTCTATCTCATCATCAATCTCTTCTTCTACTAATTTTTTTATTTCTTCGTATATAAATTCTCTTTTAAGTATATTTAATAATTTTTCTATTTCATTTTTGTTTATATTTATTCTTTCTTTTACATACTCTAATATATTCTCAGATAGCTTATATTCATTTTTTAAATTATAATTCTCATATGCTTTTTTAGCATTTTTATATTCTACTTCCATCATATTATCATCCCCTTAAATATCTAACTTTTTATATTGATATATCATCTACATCTTCTTTCTTTGGCTCAACTGTTCTTTGTAGTTCTCTCTTTCTTACTTTTGCAAGTATTTCTCTTATTTTCTCTAGTTCTTTTTCTAACTTTTCAACATTTGGTTTTAATACTACATTATTCATCTTAATATCTGTATCTTCAAATCTATCTTCTTCATTTTGTATTATCTCTCCAAGTCCTTTTTCTGTCATTCTTAGGGTATTTACATATGATGTATCTCTTGTTGCTTCATATCTTATATTTTTCTCTTTTTTGCCCATTTCTATCATTTTTTCATACATTTTTTCTGCTATCTCAAATGTTGCTATTTTTGCATTGTAATCTATTTTTTCATTTGACTGTGAATTTACTCCTCCTACCATTGCTAGATCTGCTATATAATACTCATTATCATATTCTTCTCCTATCATATACCAGTCTCCATCTTTACTCATTGTTATCTCAATTTTATCTTCATCCATATCATATTTTGATGCTACATCTACTACATTTTCACAATCTTGTAATACTTGTTGTCCTTCTCTATACACTACTTTCTCTATTTTCTTTATTTTTTCTATATCAATAGTAACTATATCATCTCCAACTAATTCTTCTACCTCTCTTACATTCTTATATACCACTGGTTCTTCATACTCTATCCTTCTACTTTCTTTGTGCACTCTTTTTTCTATTTCTTCTCTTTTTTTATCATCCATTTTTGCAAGTAATATTTGTCTTTGAGACGAATCAATCCAAGGTGTATAATTATTTACTCCTATATATATTTTATCTGCCTCTTTTGGTAAAACAATTTCTTTTACATCTTTTAATGTTCCATCTTTAATTCTTTTTTCTAATTCACCTAAATCATTATATTGATTTAGTCCTACTGTTACTTCTTTTAAGACTACTGCATCATATACTTGCTGATTTATTTTTCCTACCTTTAATAATTTATCCATTACTTTTTGATCAGTCTCTATTGCATTTTTTCCAGCAGTCATATATATTTCCATTATTTCTTTTTCATCTTCTTCTGTAAGATTTTTATGTTCTACATCACTTATCTCTATATTATCAAAACATACTCTATCTTTATTTCTCCATGTCCATGATTGTCCTACTACTTTTTCTACTTTTCCTTTCTCATCTAACTCTTCTACTACAAATATTCCTCCATTTTTTTCTGTTGATCCATGTAACATTGCCCCCTCACCAACATCACCAAATCTTTGGCAACATGTTGTAAAGTTTCCTGCAAATAAATTTATAGCATCATCTGCTCTTAGCATTCTTCCTCTAAATTTTTTACCTTTTACATTTACTTGTGGTATACTTGTTCCCTCTCTTTTTCTAGTAATTTCAAATACTCTTTGAGCCTCATTAAACTCGTCTTGTGAAATTCCTGCCTCACTCGCTTTATTTGCAAATCTTTCATTTCCATCTCTTATATCTACGTATTTTCTTTCACTAAGTATTCTTATATAATCATCTACTGTAACTTCCCCTGCATTATACCTATTAATTACACTAGCTTTATTTATAATACTATCAAATTCATTATGCATTTGCGACAACTTAGTATATATTTCAGGTTTTGAAAGTATTTCTTCCCTATTTTTTTTATAAAAATTTTTAAATTCTTCTGAATATGGTTCTTTCATACCTGAAAACATAGTCTCTATTTGATTAAAAGTTACTATCCCTGGTACTTGCGTTTCTGCAAGTAATTTATATGCTTCCTTTTCATCTACTCCATCTTTTAGCATAGAACTATAAGTTGCATCTAACTTTATTCCAAGTTTTTCTTCTAACTTTTCATATTCTTCCTTGCTTAAATTTAATGATACACCTTGTATTTTTCTTATCCAACCTTTTCCAATCTCTGATTTTTTCTCTTTCATTATTGTTACAAGTGATTTAGATAAATTTTTCTCTATATTCCTATCTTTTAAAAATTCAGTTGCTATATTTTTTATCTGTTCTCTTTGATGTAATACATGAGGTGAATAAAAACTTCCTCCATTTTCTCTTGTTCTATTTAATTCTTCTTCAATTTTTAAAAGTACATCATCTACATTTATTCTTCCATCATTATCTGCTAGACTCGCTTTTATTTTACTCTCTATTATTCTTGATACTACTGCTTGCTGTGATGTAAGACCCTCATTTAATCTTTCCATTAACTCATTTCTTACTTTATCAAATCTTTGATCTGCTAAAGTATTTATTATAGCTTTTTTATTAGAATTTAGTTTCTCTATTACCTTACTATCAACTTCAAATCCACTATCATTTATAGCTCTACTTACTAATTCATCTAAATTTATATCTTTTTCCTCGTCTAGTATTTTATTTATATTTTTAAATACTTCAAATCTAGCATTTTTTCCTTTAGTTTTATATCCTCTTAAATCAATTCCTCTAAATATTTTTACTAAAGCTTCTGTATCTCCTGTTAAAGTATATTTTTTATCAAACAACTCATTAAATTTTTCATTATATTGTAATTGATATCTCTCTATTTCTTCTTTTGTCAGAGATGGTACTTCAATTATTTTCTCTACTTCATCAATGCCTATTGTTTTTATCATTTTGTGATAAAAAACATTCATATTTCCAAGTGAATTTTCTTCTACAGATAAATTATAATTTCCCCTTTCTCTTAATGCATAAAATCTTTCTAAATCTCCTCCAAACATGTATTTATCAATTTCCTTAGTATTTTTTAATACTTTTTCTGGAATATCCCTATACTTATATTCATCTTCTTTTATTATATCTATACAAAAATCTGGATTATTTACCATTATTTCCTCTGGTAAATATTCAAACATGTTCTTATCATCTTTTACTATATTTATACAAAATTCTGGATTATTTACCATTATTTCTTTTGGTAAATATTTAAACATGTCTTTATCTCTTTTTACTATCTTTATACAAAATTCTGGATTATTCAGCATTATTTCTTTTGGCAAATATTCAAACATAAACTCACATTTTTCTACTATATCTAAACAGAAATCTGGTTTGATAAGCTTTACTTCTTCTGGTAGATCTCCAAATCCCTCTAAATTATTTTTTACTATATCTAGGTACATATCTAGATTTGCTATTATTATTTCTTTTGGAGTATTTCCTATACAAAAACTATATTTCATAGCTAATTCTATACAAAAATCTGGATTATTTACCATTATTTCTTTTGGTAAAAATCTAAACATAAAGGATTCTTTTTTTACTATATCCATACAAAATTCTGGATTTTTCAACATTACCTCTTTTGGCAAATATTGGAACATATAATTATTTTCTTTTACTAAATCAACATAAAATTCTGGATTTTTTAACATTACTTCCTTCGGTAAATATTCAAATAAGCGTTTATTTTCTTTTACTACATTCATGCAAAAACTTGGATTATTTGTCATTATTTCTTTTGGTAAAAATTTAAACATAAAAGTTTCTTTTTTTACTATATCCATACAAAGCTCTGGATTTTTCAACATTACCTCTTTTGGTAAATATTGTAACGTATAATTATTTTCTTTTACTATATCTATACAAAATTCTGGATTTTTTAACATTACCTCTTTTGGCAAATATTCAAACATAAATTTATTTTCTTTTACTATATCTAAATATATATTAGGATTCTTAAGTACAATTTCATTTGGTATATCTTTCATAATCCCAGGATTTGTTACATATTTAATGGCTATTATTATAATTTCTGGATGTTCCATTAATATATCAATTGGGATATCCTTAATTTCAATATCATTTCTTCGTAATTCTCTTATATATTCTTCAACTGTTTTCTCCATAATCTACTCTCCTATTTTTTATTCATTAATAACTAATTTTTACTTTTTATTAAATTTATAAAAATATCTATATTTTCTGTATTATTCCACTTCCAGCATAGTATAACTCCCAATGTTATATCACTTTTAAATATTATATAGTATATATTAACTTTCTTCAATAATATTTAACTACAATATATCACTTTTTTAAAATAAAAATACCCCAGCTGGGGGGATTTTTCTTTTCATTCTTTATTACTGTATCCACATAATATCTTCTACACCAAAAACTTCGCTAACCAAATTTGTATTTAAAATTTGACCATCTATGAAAAACTATGAGGCTAATTTTCCTCTTTAATATTCCCATAAATTTTTTACTGATAATTTTAGCTTAAATACTATATGATATTTACAATTCCATTTTGTATATATTAGACTTATTAAGTAATCACTAATATTTTCATTTTCTTTTTAAATATATTAGTCATGATTAAAAACTTAAACAGCTTTATTATTGGCACAGATGGAATTTTTTTCAAGTAAAAATATAAAGTCTCCAAAAACTCGTATTTACGGGCCTTTGGAGACTTTATATAATTAAACTGCTTTAACTACTACTCGTTTAATTCCAATTCTTTGTGCAATAATATATCTACTACACAATCTATTTTTTCCAAGTACAAAGTCTACTACTTTTTTAGGCACTTGGATGTAAAGTATTCCATTTCTTACTTTTTTCTTTGCCATATTTTTATCTACAACTAAGTATAAATATTTTTTATTTTTATATGGTGATGCAATACAAATCACGCAAAATCTATTATTATCTACATAGTCTGGCATAATTTCAAAATAAGATTCGACAACTGTACAAATATTATTTTTGTTAAATTTTAAGCCATTTTGTACATATTGCATAAAATTATAACTTTGTATTTTTTTCTGTTCATGTTCTTTTGCCTTTTCTACCATTTGGATAGTTGGGAGATTTTCTAAAAGTTTCATGCCTAAATATGTTCCAGCTTCATCATAAATTGGTAACTGAACGTCTTCATATTCTTCGACTTCAGGATCGAATACTTCAACAATATCACCAGACCATCGATAGTTGGCAGAAACAGTTTTTAATATATCAGCATATAGTTCCTGTCCCTCTCTTCCACTAAATATTGTTGAATGTACCAATTCCCGCTTTTTTACTTCATGTTTTGAATTGAGATAATACACAACATCTTTTTTACCTTCCCTCAGTATAAAGGAAAATCCTACCTGTACATTTTTGAATACCCTATTCACACTATTCCTCCTTTTAAAATTTTTCTTAAGGTTTTTCTGCTGCAAAAATATTATATCAAACTTTTATGCAGATGTCAAATTTTATGTAACCCTGTAAATAGGAAAACAAAGCAAGCTATAAAATTTTTAGCTTGCTTTTGTTATTATTTTTTATTTCTTACTATTTCTAAATCTTAAAGTTGAATCTAGTATTTTTTTTATAAATCTGATGTTTTCTGGTTTAATTTCTACTAGTTCATCATCACTTCTTGAGTTTTCTCCAACTACCATACCAACATATATCTCAGTACCTAGAATTATAAATAGTGTTATAAGTTCTCCTTCATCTGACTCATATCCTACAAAAGTATATTTCATTATACCATTGCCTTTCGTATCAGTCATACACTCCACCTATAGCCTATAAGTCCACGAGCTGAAATTGATAAAACATATTTTATCTCAATTAAAAAGTATTTTATTTTTTACTAAATTTATAAACTTTTTTTATTATTACTAAACTAGTAATTATCATAGCTACATAAGCATATATATTTATATCTGATGTATCTGGTGATGTACTATCTGGTATCTTCTTTACTATATATTTTACTATTATTTTGTCTAATCCATATATTCCCTCTGCATTTTCTGCCACTTGTATTATCTCATAACCATCTATTTCTCTTATCTCTACTTTATACTTATCATCTACTTTTCCTTTTATTGCTTCTTTTAATACTACATTTCCTTCTTCATCTTCATATACTATCTCTACTAAACATGTTTTTCTCTCATAATAGTAATTTACTTCTGTCAAATTCTCACTCATTTTTCCTGTTACATTTCCATCAATATACATTAATTTATATTTTTCAAATTGTAATTTTTCAGTTTCATATATATCATTTACAAATCCACTTAAATTTCTTTGATCTAATATGTCTCCTGTTTCTTTATCTATATATTTTACTGTTACTCCGCCAGATTTTTTCTTGTATCCATAAACTACTTCTTTTACATTTCTTGAATATATACCATCTTTATTTTCTGGTATTTTTACTAGTTCATATCCATTAAATAATTTTGCTGTAGTTGTATAATTTTCTCCTTCTATTCCTACCTTTTCTTCTTTATCTAATATATCTCTTGTATTTATATCTACATATTTTACTTCTAATTTAATTTCTTTTTTGTAATAATATCTTACTTCTTGTAAATCTCTTGTAAGGGTTACTTGATTATTTTCTGGAGATTCAACTAGTACATATCCATTATATGTCTTTTCTTCTAGATCTATTATATCTCCTTCTTTTCCTCCATCATATACTTTTTCCTCTATTACTTCATCAGTTAATTTATCTATATATTTTACAAGTAATCCCTCTGATATACTTCTATATTCATATATTACTTCTAAATCTTCTTTTCCTATAACTCCTGCTTTATTTTCTGGTTCTATTGTTAATACATAATATCTACTCTTATCTTTTGGTAGTGTTTTGTAACTTTCTCCCTCTAACAGTATTATTTCTGTTCTATCTAATATTTCTTCTCTTGTTATTTCATCTATATATTTTACTGTTACTTTTGATATCTTTCTATATTCATATACTACTTCTTCTACGTCTTCTCCTAATTTTCCATTTGCATTTGATGATTCTTTTACTAATCTGTATCCTTCTACATCTTTTGCTTTTGTTGTATAATTATCATTTACAAGTCCATTTATTATCTCTTCTTCTAATATATTTTCTTTTGTTACTTGATCTATATATTTTACTATTACTCCTCCAGATACTCTTCTATATTCATATATTACTTCTATTGTTCCAAACTCCATTTTTCCACTTGCATTATCTGGTATTTTTACTAGTTCATATCCATCTATTTCTTTGTTTTTTGTATTATAACTATCGTTTTCTACTCCCTCTATTACTTCACTTTCGGCTAATATTTCATTTGTATATATGTCTACATACTTTACTATTACTCCACTTGTTACTACTCTATACTCATATACTACTTCTATTTCTTCTGTTCCTACTACTCCGTTTTGATTATATGGTACTTTTGATATTTCATATCCCTCTATATCTTGTGGTAATGTTTTATAGTTTTCTCCCTCTTTATATATCTTCTCTTTTTTTCCTATTAATTCAGCTTTTGTATTTGCATCTATATATTTTATTGTTACTTTAGTTAATTTTCTATACTCATATTTTACTAGTATTCCATCTACTTCTAGTTCTCCATCTTTATTTTCTGGTACTTTTACTAGTTCATATCCTTCTATTTCTTTTGCACTTGTTGTATATTTATCTCCTGCTACTCCAGTTATTTTTTCTCTATCTGCTAAATCTCTTCCTGTTACTTGGTCTATATATATTACTTCTACTCCATCTGTTGGAACAATAATATCTACTTCTACTGTCTCTTCATTACCTGCCCTATCTATTACTTTAAATACATATTTTCCTGATCTTTTAACATTATATGCTATTTCTGTCTTTTCAGTCTTACTTCCATCTGGTAATATTATTTCTTTTACTCCTGATAAGTCATCTTTTCCTCTAAAGTTTATTACTGCATTTCTTACACTTTCTGTTGGTTCTTCTATATCATATTCCCCATTTGGTTTTGTATAATCTATTTTATATGTTCCTACTGTTCTCTCAAGTAAATTTCCTGCATTATCATATGCTATTATATGTAAATATTTTTGTCCTTCTTCTGTTATATTTAAACTATATGTATCCTCTGCTATATTTTCACTCCATGCAGTATCTTCTGTTGTTTCCTTTACATCATCTATTGCATATTTAAAATCTCTAAATCCTGAATCTGCATCTTTAAATTTAATACTTACTTCTTGTGATTTTTTCCAATCGCAATATGTTGGATCTATTACTACTTCTGGAGCATCTGTATCCTCTATTACATTAAACGTTTTTGAATATGCTTCTGATTTTTGGCCTTGACTATTAGTTACAACTAAACTATAAGTATATGCGCCAACCCCTAAATTATCTGTATTAAAGTCTAATACTGATGGTATTTTTTCCTCATATGTACCTATAAGGACAGCATCTTTCTTTAAAGTCCATGTCCAATTTGTTATATCATAACCTGCTGGATCATACGATGTATCATTTACCACTAAATTTTGATATTTTGTTATAGTATCTGCATTATAATTAAATGTTGCTACTGGACTTCCTGTACCTATATATTTTGTTGTATAACTTGTTTCATCTTGAAAATCTGTAACTTCTAATTTAATTACATATGTTTTTGCATTATCAAATTCTGTAATTTTTCCTTCTATCCAATTAGTATCATTTATCTCTTTATAATACCATTTTTCACTTGCTATTCCTTTTCCATATCCTATATTTTCATTACTATCTAAATCAAATGAATTTGACTCAATTGTAATTGCTCCATCATTCATTCCAAGTAAAAATGAAGCTACTGGTCTTCTATGTGCATACACTGTTTTTACTAAATCATCATCAAAGTATATTTCGTACTCACCTGGTTTATCAAAACTACATGATAAATCTTTTGTATATACACCAGCACTTGTCGATTGACCTAGGTCATTTGCAAAATATGTATAATTATGACGTATTAGCCATCTACCATTTGGAAAATCTAATGATATAGCATCATTTTTTAATGACTCTGGTTGTACTGATAAATTGTTATCTTCTCCAATTATTACATATTTATTTTTATTTTGTTGTTCTATTAAATTCTTAATATATATAACTGTTTGTTCTAAACAATTAGAATAATCATCATTTGTTACAAAAATACCTTTTTCGTCATTTTTATTAATAAAATCTTCTGTAGCTGATCTATTTGTATCAGTTCCCCATTGAATAAAATGTATATTATCATTTAATGTACGTGTTAATATTTCACCTATAGTATTTGTTCCTGTAAGTGTCTCATCAACTAAGTCATCTACATTTACAACTATATGATGTGCATTTTCTCTCCATGTTGGTTCTCTTAAAACATTTTCAAATTCTTTGAATACTGTATATGATACTGTAAAATTAGCATACATTGCAGGTTGTGACCAGTTTAATAATCCAAAAGAGCCCTTTGATATAGGTGTATCACTTGTATCAGTATAGTCTAGAATAAGTGCACCTTTTCTAAATATTTTAATATTATTTCCCTCTACAACAAACTTATAGTGTATCCATGTATTTTTATTTGACCAACCAGATGTAGAACGTGCTACTGGTCCACCATACATATTAGCGCCAGCACCATTAGTTGTATCACTATCAGTACTAGGTATAGTCTGATTATTAAGTTTATATAATCCATTTGGCATTTTAAAATCTGTACCCATTTGATCTATAAATAAATATGTAGTTGCCTTTTTCTTTGTTTGAGTTGCATTATCCTCAGTTAAATTAAATCGTAAAAATGCGCCAGTAATATCGTTATCAGCATCTGTTGTACGCATATCAAATTCAATAATCGCATCTTTTATATTATAATTTTCATTTGAATAAAATCCTGTTGCGCCATTTGTGTTTACCGCATTATTTATTACACTAGTTCCATTATATGTAGTAAGTTGCCAATTACCTGCTACACCAATTCTTCCCCACTTATTAAAAATTGTACTAGCTTCAGATGTATTAGTAGAAAGCATAGCTCTATCTACTGTTTGAATATTTACATTTGTTGTATCAATGCCATAGTCTTGTAATTTTGCTATAACATCACTTTCAAAGTTTGTCATATCAAGCTTGCTATCTTTTTGTGTTAACATTATATCTATTTTAGGATTATTAACAACATCGACATTTACACCTGTTTTTTCTAAATTCTGAGAATTTTCTAAAATATCTTTAAAAGAATTTAGATCGTATTTTTTTATTACAAAAGTCATTCCTGTAATTATGAAAAAACTTAATATAATAAATAATGTAATTTTACCTCTCTTTTTCATATTCTCCTCCTATATATAATAACAATACTTTTATATTTAATTATACAATAATGATATATCACATTTAAAAAAAATAATCAATAATTTGTCAAAATATATCAATAATAAAAATTTATTTATTATTCTATTAAATTTATTATTTACTTATTTTAATTTTTTATTATTTTAAACGATTTTCATTGAAGCTTATTTTCTGTTAGAATTACATATTTTATTTTTTACAAATTTAAGTACATAACAAAAACTAAAAAGAACAAAATTTTCTAATATATAAAAAATGAGAGACAAAAAATCTCTCATTTAACACTAATTATTTTCTTTTTTAATAATTAATTTTACTGAATAGAATATTCCAACAAGTGATAATATTAATGTTAATATGTATACAAAAATATTCATATCTCCAGTATTTATCATTTCTGGTTTTTCGTAAATGTATGTTACAACAATTTCACCATCTATAAATTCACCTTTTTGACAGTCTGGATCTTTTACATATATAACATATCCATCAATTTCTTTTCTACTAACTTCATAATTTTCCCCAACAAAGCCAGTTATAATGTCAGGATCTATTATAGTATTACCATAATTATCTATATACTCTACTCTTACTGTTCCAGTAAGTCTTTTATATACATATATAACTTCAATTTGTTCTTCTTCAATAGTACCTTCTTTATTTTCAGGTTCTTCAATAACTTTATATCCATAGATATCTTCTGCTTTTGTTATATATTCATCTCCAACTTTACCTTCAATTGTTATAGCTTCTGAAAGCTCATTTCCTTCTTCATCTACATATTTTACTGCTATACTTCCGTCTTTTTTAGCATATACATATGTTACTGTTATTTCTTCTTCTGCTATTTTTCCTACTGCATTTTCTGGTACTTCTGTTAAGCAGTATCCATATATTGTTTTTGCTTCTGTTGTATAATTATCGTTTACTTTTCCATTTATTGTTACTGACTCTGAAAGCTCATTTCCTTCTTCGTCTACGTATTCTACTACTACACTTCCGTCTTTTTTAGCGTATACATATGTTACTGTTATTTTTTCTTCTGCTATTTTTCCTACTGCATTTTCTGGTACTTCTGTTAAGTAGTATCCATATATTGTTTTTGATTCTGCTGTGTAGTTATCGTTTACTTTTCCATTTATTGTTACTGACTCTGAAAGTTTATTTCCTTCTTCATCCACATATTCTACTACTACACTTCCATCTTTTTTAGCATATACATATGTTACTGTTATTTTTTCTTCTGCTATTTTTCCTACTGCATTTTCTGGTACTTCTGTTAAGTAGTATCCATATATTGTTTTTGACTCTGATGTATAATTATCGTTTACTTTTCCATTTATTGTAACATTTTCTAAAAGTTTATTTCCTTCTTCGTCTACGTATTCTACTACTACACTTCCGTCTTTTTTAGCGTATACATATGTTACTGTTATTTTTTCTTCTGCTATTTTTCCTACTGCATTTTCTGGTACTTCTGTTAAGTAGTATCCATATATTGTTTTTGACTCTGATGTATAATTATCGTTTACTTTTCCATTTATTGTAACATTTTCTAAAAGTTTATTTCCTTCTTCGTCTACGTATTCTACTACTACACTTCCGTCTTTTTTAGCGTATACATATGTTACTGTTATTTTTTCTTCTGCTATTTTTCCTACTGCATTTTCTGGTACTTCTGTTAAGTAGTATCCATATATTGTTTTTGA
>CAOYAN010000001.1:51121-132659 GCA_948562205.1 uncultured Clostridia bacterium
ATCCACATATTCTACTACTACACTTCCATCTTTTTTAGCGTATACATATGTTACTGTTATTTCTTCCTCTGCTATTTTTCCTGCTTCGTTTTCTGGTACTTCTGTTAAGTAGTATCCATATATTGTTTTTGATTCTGCTGTGTAGTTATCGTTTACTTTTCCATTTATTGTTACTGACTCTGAAAGTTTATTTCCTTCTTCATCCACATATTCTACTACTACACTTCCATCTTTTTTAGCGTATACATATGTTACTATTGTTTCTTCTTCTGCTATTTTTCCAGATACATCTCCTATAACTTTAACAAAATCATATCCATATATTGATAATTTTTCTGTTTCATAGTTATCATTTACTTTTCCATCTATTCTAATAGCTTTAGATATTTCATTTCCATCAATATCAATATATTTTACTACTACACTTCCTGGTAATTTAGAATATATATATCTTACTGTTATAATATTTTCTTCAATTTTTCCTGTTGCATTGTCTGGTGTTACTTCTAATTTATATCCATATATTTTCTTTGCAGTTGTTTTATAGTTTTCTCCAACGTTTCCAGAAATTTTTTCATTTTCAGCTATTTTTTCACCAGTTCTATCAACATATTCAACAATAACTTCACTAGTTTGTCTCTCATATATATATGTTACAATTATTGTTTCTTCAGTTATTTTACCAACTTTATTTGATGGATCAATACCTATTGATTTATATCCATATATTTGCTTTCTTGATGTTTCATAATTATCTCCAACTTTTTTAATTATTGTATCATTACTTGATATTTCATTTCCATCTTTATCTACATATTTTACAATAACTTTTCCATCTTTTTTAGCATATACATATGTTACAACAGTTTCTCCCTCAGTTATTTTACCTTCTTTATTTGTTGGTATTTCTTTTATTTCATATCCATAAATTGGTTTTTGCTCTGTTGTATAATTTTCTCCAACTTTTCCATCTATTCTAAATTGAGGAGCTATTTCTTTTCCTTGTTCATCTACATATTTAACAATAATACTACCAGTCTTTTTAGCATATTCATATGTTACAGTAATATTTCCCTCAATAACAGTTCCATTGGCATTTTCTGGTACAACTACTAAATTATAATCTGTAATGTCTTTTTCAATTGTTGTATAATTTTCTCCAACTTTTTTAGTAATTATTTCAGATTTTACTAATTCTTTTTTAGTTTCTTGATCAATATATTTTACTGTTACAGTTCCTTCAGATCTTTCATATTTGTATATAACATCAATGTTTCCATCTACGAATATTCCATTTTTATTTGAAGGTTCTTCAACTAATTTATAACCAGGTATTACTTTAGCCTCTGTTTTATATTCTGCATCTAGTATTCCTGTTTTTACATCAGTTGTATTAGGTATTTCAATTCCTTGTTCATCTACATATTTTACTGTTACTGTTCCTTTAACTCTTGCATAATATAGTTTTAATATAAGTTTACCATCATCAGTTACAGTTCCTTTTATATTAGACTTTTCTGTATCTAAATAATATTTTTCAAAAGTTTTTTGCTCTGCTGAAACTTCTATTCCAGAACTAGTTATAAATGTATAAGCTTCATTTGGAGTATTAGAATAAGTTTCATCTGCATTTTGTAAATAATATTCTACAGAATATTTATTTCTACCAAGGATTGGATCCTCTACTATCTTTTCCTTATCTTCATTATTTACATCAGTATAAGTAATTTTTGCTCCATTGTTAGTTTTCCAACTACCATTTTTATGTTCATCATCATTTTTTAATTTTACATAGAATGTATATGTTTTTTCTTCTTCAGTTATCTCAGCCTCATTCCATGAAATAATTCTATTATCTTGTGATAGGGTATAACCATTTGTAGGTTCAATTCCTGTATAAATATCAAAATCACTACCAATTACATCTTCTACATTAAGTTTAGTACCTGCATTTTTCATTCTATTTGCAATGCTTGAATAAATAGAAGTTAAATCATTTGCAGTTGTTGCAGTTTGATAATATCCAACACCACTTGATAAATTTTCAAGTGCAGTTGAAGTAACATTTGAACCAATTGCAACGCCATATATCACAGTACCATTATCTTTTAAAGTCTTAGACACATTGGCACCATCTGCACTACTAGGATCAGGGTTACCATCAGTTAAAAATATTATATATGTTGGTCTTGATTTATCTTTATCATCTCTACTATCCATATAATTCTTAGCTGCATTAAGTGCATTTGTATAGTTTGTTCCACCATTTGCACTAACATTTGAGATAGCATTATTTATATCTTGTTTAGAAGTTGTAAATCCACAGTTGCTACTAGCATTACTATTAAATGTTACAAGTGCTACTCTACTATCTTTATTTTCTATATTACTATATAGATTAGTTAAAAATGTATTTACTGCACTTTTTGCAACATCTAGTCTATCAATACATCCCTTATCTTTAGATGGCCAATCTAATATACCACCACTATGATTATGGTCTTCATTCATACATGGACTATATCCACTACCAAATCCAAATCCCATACTTCCAGACTTATCTACAACAAGTACAACATCTACTGGACGTGTTACAGGTTTAGATTTTACTGTAAGGTCTATTCTTGCTATTCCCTCTTCAATATTTTCCCAACTAGCTGTTTTTATAAGTTCAACATCACCATCATTTATCTCTGTTTTTGTAGTTGTTGAAGTTGTGCTTGAAGTTATAGTCGCAAATAGACTATTAGAACTACAAGTTACAAGTAATAAAAGGCTAGCAAAGAATTTCTTAATTCCTCTTGTTTTATCTCTCATAATTTTTACTCCTTTACTAAAAATTAGTTACCTTAAACTACTTTATCATCAGTTCTCTTAAAAAACATTAAAAATATTTTCTTTATCTTGAGTGTAAAAAAACTAGTTACTCTTCTTTTGGGAAGTGTAACAACTAAAAAATATTAGTTTATATAATTTTTATTATTAAAACTAAATTTTGTAATACTTAAGTTGCATTTTTATATCAAGATTTTAGCACCTTTATACTAAAAAATCAAGTGTTTTTTAAAAATATCTGTCGTTTATTTACATTTTTATTACAAATATATTACATTTATATACTTGATGTGATATTTTGATGTTCTACAAATCTTAGGAATACATAACATTAATAATTCTTATTAAAAAATTAAACAAAAAAGAACCTAAATTATTAAACTATGTCTAATAATTTAAGTTCACTAAAATATTGTTTTTACAATATATCTATTTTATTACTTCCACATCAATATCTAAATGCTCACCATTTATATTAGTATCAGTATAAGTATCTCTTGCTTCATTATATATTGCATTAACTGCTAGAGTTTCATTTTTTATTTCTTCTTCACATTTTTTTATAACTGTCTCTAACATATCATTATTTGCAACATATAAATTAATTCTATCAAGTACTTCAAAGCCTTTATCTTTTCTCATATTTTGAACTTTAGATAGTATTTCTCTTACATATCCTTCTTCTTTTAGCTCAGGTGTTATAGTTGTATCTAATACTACTCCAATTTCTCCCTCACCTGCAAAAGCAAAGCCTTCTTTTCCTTGCATTGTTATAAGTAGATTATTTGAATCTAGCCCAATTTCTACATCATCAATCATGATATATTCAACCTTACCAGATTTTACAGTATTTGCTAAATCCATTTGATTTTTCTTAGCAATTTCTTCTCTAATTTTTGGTATAAGTTTTCCATATTCACGACCAAGTACTGGTAAATTTGGCTTAATTTCAAAATTTACATACTCTGACATTTCAGCACCAAGTACTACTTCTTTTACATTTAATTCTTCTTTTACTATATTACCATAATATTCAGGTAATGTATCAACAGAAATTAACATCTCTGATAAAGGTTGTCTATTTTTTATATTTTCAGAATTTCTAGCACTTCTACCAAGTTTTACAATTCTATATGCTATATCCATCTCTTTTTCTAATTTTTCATCAATTTCTGATTCTACTACTTCTGGGAAATAACATAAATGTACACTTTCAGGTGCATTTTTATCTATACTACAAACTAAATTTTGATAGATTTCATCAGTTATAAATGGTACAAATGGAGCAGCGACTTTACTTAAAGTTATAAGTACTCTATAAAGTGTTACATATGCACCTATTTTTTCATCATTTAAATCTTGTGCCCAAAATCTTTCTCTATTTCTTCTTACATACCAATTAGATAATTCATCTGTAAATTCTTCAATATCTTCTCCAGCACCAGTAATATCATACTTTTCAAGTTTACTATCAACTGATTTTACTAGAGTATTTAATTTTGAAATAATCCATCTATCCATAACATTTCCAGATTTAAAATCACTGTAATCTAATGGATTAAAGTTATCTATATTTGCATAAAGTACATAGAATGAATACACATTCCAAAGTGTACTTAAAAAACCTCTTTGTGATTCTTGTACATTTTCAATAGAAAGTCTTGATGAAAGCCATGGAGCACTTCCAGTATAGAAATACCAACGTGTTGCATCAGCACCAACAGTATCTAGTAATACAAGTGGATCTACACCATTTTTCTTAGATTTAGACATTTTTTGTCCTTTTCCATCTAATACATGACCTAGTACTATACAATTTTCAAAAGGTGTTCTATTAAATAGAGCAGTACCTAAAGCAGTTAACGTATAGAACCATCCTCTAGTTTGATCTATTGCCTCAGAAATATATTGAGCAGGAAAATTGTTATCAAACATTTCTTTATTTTCAAATGGATAATGCCACTGTGCAAAAGGCATTGATCCTGAATCAAACCAACAGTCAATAACTTCTTTTGCTCTATTCATTTTCTTTCCACATTTTGGACATTTTAAATGTACATTATCAATATATGGTTTATGTAACTCAATATCTTCTGGTACATCTATACCTTTTTCTTTTAATTCTGCTATACTACCAACACATTCTTGATGAGCACAATTTTCATCCTCACAAGTCCATATTGGAAGTGGTGTCCCCCAGTATCTATCTCTAGATATACCCCAATCAATAACGTTTTCAAGGAAATTACCAAATCTACCTTTTTTGATTGTTTCAGGATACCAATTAACCTTATCATTATTTGATACAAGTTCATCTCTTAAATTACTCATTGCTACAAACCAACTTGCTTTTGGATAATATAGTAGCGGTGTATCACATCTCCAACAGTGAGGATATGAATGTAAATGTTTCTCTTTAGAAAATAGTTTTCCTTCTTCTTTTAGCCACTTACAAATATCTTCATTACAGTCTCTTACAAATCTACCTTTCCATGGAGTAACTTCATCAACAAATTTACCATTTTTATCTACTAAGTTTACAAATGTAATTTTATTTTGTTTTGCTACAAAGCTATCATCTTCTCCATAAGCTGGAGCAATATGTACAATACCTGTACCATCTGTTAGTGTTACATAATCGCCATGAATTACTTCAAATGCTTTTCCATCAACTTTAGCAAAAGGTATTAATTGTTCATATTTTGTACCTAGTAGCTCAGATCCTTTATACTCTTTTAATATTTCATATTCCATATCTTTTAAAATAGTTGGTACTAAATCTTTTGCTAAAACATAAACTTCATATTTATCTTCTTCGTCACAAACTTTAACTTTAACATCACAATAAACATATGCTTTATTTACACATAATGCTAAATTTGAAGGTAGAGTCCATGGTGTAGTTGTCCATGCAAGAATATATCTATCTTCATCTACAACTTTAAATTTTGCAACACATGTTAAATCTTTAACGTCTTTATATCCTTGAGCTACTTCATGAGAAGATAAGGCAGTACCACATCTAGGACAGTATGGCATAACTTTATGGCCCTCGTAAAGAAGACTCTTATTCCATAGTTCTTTTAAAGCCCACCATACAGACTCAATATATTCATTATGATATGTAACATATGGTTTTTCCATATCTACCCAGTATCCTACTTTATTTGTCATTTCTTCCCATATATTTACATATTTAAATACACTTTCCTTACATTCTTTAACAAACTTTTCAACACCATATTCTTCAATTTGTTCTTTACCAGATATTCCAAGTTTTTTCTCTATTTCAAGTTCAACTGGAAGTCCATGAGTATCCCAACCAGCTTTTCTTATAACTTTATAGCCTTTCATAACTTTATACCTTGGTATAATATCTTTCATAACCCTTGTTATAATATGTCCTGCATGGGGCATACCATTTGCTGTTGGAGGTCCATCATAAAAAGTAAAATATCTTTTTCCTTCATTCATATCAAAATTTTTTTGAATTATATTTTTATCTTTCCATGTCTTTGCAACATTTCTCTCCATTCCAACAAAGCCATCTTCTTTTAATTCAACTTTTTTGTACATAATATTTCTCCTTTCCAAAAATACATAATAATATATAAAAAATCGCACATACCTGTATAAAAAGGATGCACGATTAATCTTTATAATCAACATTTCAAAATAACCTTATTATACAACATACCAACATATGTGCCCTTTATAACGTAAGGAATACGGCCACGCTTACTATTATTTCAGCTAGCAACTCGGAGGTGATTTTCACTATATACTACTTTAACTAGGCTCACACCATCCCTAGTTCGCTTGGTATTTTGTAATATAATTACTCTTCCTCGTCATAGTTTTTATATAATATTATTTGATCTTAATATATTTCTATATTTAACAATAAATATTGTATCATATTTTTATTATAAAGTAAATATTTTAAAATAATATTTTTAATATAAAAGTGAATAAATAATAGAAAATAATAGTTAATATTAACACACTATATATAAAATGTAGCATAAAGTGATACTGATTTTATATTATTTTCAAAGCCAAAATTTTTACTAGATATATAGCTTTAATTTATATATATATACTAAAAATCTATAATCACGAATTATTACTATTGAAATCCTAGCATTTAATTATAATCTTTCGCTTCAGTTGTTATATCAATAGTATAGTTTTTTCCTATCTTATTACTTATTTTAATGCTATAACATTGTATCAAATAAATATTTAACAGAAAAATTTAACTGCATCTTCTCCATATTTATCTTTCCATTTAGCAACTATCTTTAGATAATATAATGGCACAATTTCAAGTAGTCTATTTAATTCTCTTTCTGGAATACATCCATTATTATTAGCTACTATACACCCACCTGACTTTGTAAGCCAAATTTTAGTAGCATTTGAAGTTGGTTTTCCCTTTGAAATATGGATATGAATAGGCTCATTATTTTCATTTGACCAAAAATAAATTTTATAGCCGCATTACTTCTAAAATACTAGGCAAATTTAATACCTCCTTCTCGTGCATATTTATAAAACAAATGTGCCCCTTTTTCCACGGTCTCTCTAAATTCCTCTATTTCTTTATCTGTATAGTATCCATCTTTTTCCACTATTTCATAACTTGGAAGTTCAAAAACTACAGTATCAAATCCGTTTTTTAGTTGGCCTTTCAAAAGAAACTCTTATATATTCTTCTCCATTCTCTTTTTTTCTAATATCTGAAAAAACTACCAATGTTTCATCTGGGTATTTAGCAAATTCATATACCATTACTATCACTCTCCTAATTATTAATGTTATTAGTATATCATATTTTTTCTAATTTTACTATACTTTCACATAAGAAACATGGAAAATTCATGGATTTTTCATGTTAATATAAAAGTGAATAAATAATAGAAAATAATAGTTAATAATAGTTAATATTAACACTCTATATACAAGATGTAGCATAAAGTGGTACTGATTTTATATTATTTTCAACATAATTTCACATTTTTATATATTTTTAAACAATTTATTTCACATCTTGTATTAATAAACAAAGTGGGGAGCCATTTTCTCTCCCCACCTCATAAAAATCCTATTTTATAATAACCATTTGGCCTCATTTAACATTTTGATTGCCTCTTTTTTTATTCTTGCCATCTCCTTTTTCTTTATTTTTTTATTAATCTTATCTATTTTTTTCATACAATTTCTGCGAACTTTCTTAGAATTATTAGTTAAAAAGATTTTATCATAGAGCATTATTACTTTTGTAATAGAAACTCTTTCAGAAAAAATAATATTATCAAACAAAGAATAGATAATTCTAAATGGTAAAAGTACTATCTCTAACAATGCAAATACAATAATTAATACGATTTCATAGTCTTTACCAATAACAAAACCTATAACAAGTCCTACAAATAAAGCAAATAAATTTTCAAACATAAATGTTCCTCCATTCTAATCATATAATTAATGATTATTATTTTTTAATGCTTATATTATACATTATATTTTGATTTATGTCAACTTTTTATTGATTTTATCATATAATTATATTATTTATCTATTTATACAAAAAAACACATGTCTACATGTGCTTTTATAATATTTATTTAATAATACTTTCTAAATTTGTTATAATATCATCTTTTATCTTATCATAATATATAACATGATTTATAGTATTTCTTACTTCATTCATTCCAAGTTCTTGCTCATCTGCATTACTAGACTCCATTCCAAGTGCTCTTTTTATATTATATTCTAACCACTCTAATCTTGAATAATTAGAATTATATAAAGTTTTAATATCTATGTCAAATTTAAACTTAATATTTTTTAAATAAGTTTTTATAAAAGTTTTAAAAAGTTCAAAATCTACATTTAAATTTTCATAGCCAGACCAACATAGTGCAAGTTCAAATAATTCTAAATATGGATTATAATATCCCAAACATTCTAAATCTATAATTTTAAAATCATTATTTTTCCATAATACATTTTTACTATCTAAATCATTATGACATATAGACATTATACTTGGAACATTTTTTATAGCAATATTGCCATTTTTCATACTACTATTTAATAAATCGATATTTTTACTCAATAATTCATATATTTCTTTAACTTTATTTTTTGATTTATTAATATAGTAATTCCAGTCTATATTTATTTCATCTCTTGTATATTTTTCATATTTTATATCAATATTATGAATATCTGCTAAAGTTTTTGCAATTTTTGAGCAATTTATCTCTTTTATTTTATCATTTTTTATTGAACATCCTTCATAAAAATCAAATATATAGAAATATTTTCCATTTAGCTTTTGCATCTTTTTATCATTAAACTTTAATGGATATATTGCAGGAATATTATTATTATATAAAATTTCTTCTAACTTTTCTGCATTTTCAAAATTTTTTATAGCATCTTTTCTTTTCATAACGTTTGGATTTAATAGTTTTACTACATATTTTCTATCGTTTGTTACAGCCTTATACATTTTATGCATAAGACCACCAGTAAGCCTTTCAGGCTTTTTAATAATTTTTCCAAGATTTAGATATGTAAATATTTCATATATAAATTCTATATCTCTATCTTCTTTTACCTTAATACTTTTCTTTAAAAGTAATATCTGATCTTCCTCATCTATTACTGCTTTTATACTAGCTTTTAAAATTTCATTATAATCTATTAAAAACCAATTTATTTCATATCCTAAATCATCCAAAAGCTCACGTATAAACTCTCTTGTAGCTCTACCGTTCCCCTCACGAAATGGATGTAGTACATTTAAATCAGTCATAATTTGAGATATAAATACTATAAGTTCATCAAAGCTTAGTTTTTTTAGATCTTTTACATTTATTTTACTTAATATTTTGCCAATATTTTCTTCTATATAATAATATTCTGAAAATCTAAAATTTTCTTTTGTTATGTTTTCTCTTCTATATTCACCTGCAAAATCATAAACATCACAAAATAAGTGTTTATGTATTGCCTTTAGATGTTTTTCATCATACGTTCTTCTAATATTTTTATCCCTTAATGTAGACAGTTTAAATGCAACCATTTCTGTTTCATATTTTTTAAGTTTTATCTCATCTTTAATATTTAATTTATTCTTTAAAGTATCACTATCTTTATATGTATATATTGAATTTATTGCATCATACATATATCTGCCCCCTATTTATATTTAGCTTTTATATATTCTATTCCCATATCTTCTGTTATTTCATTATTTAAATATTTAATAATTATATTTTTATTCTCTTCTTCAAGAAAAAATCCTTCCATATTCATTGTTGACTCTATATTTTTAAATAATTTTTCTTTTTCTTCCATTTTAATCACCTACATAACTATTAAAGGTATTTTAGTTTCTGCCTTTGTAAGTCCTGAATGATTTCCTTTAGTATAAATATTATCTTTTAGAGATAATTTATCACATAACATAAATTTATCACTTACAACTATACCTATATATTCACCCAAAGAGTCCCTTGCAAGTTCAGAAAATTCAGTATTTCCAAATATTTTATACTTTTCTACTTCTTCATTTTTTAAAAGTACAACATCATCACAAAATTCTTCACAAAATTTATTTTCAAATTCTTCTCTAAATTCTTCTTTTACAAAAAAGCTTATTGTTCTTGTATCAATACTAGGTAGTGCATAAAAATATTTAGAATAATCATGTTTTGCATTCAAATTTATCATACTTGTCATTTCAACTTGACCATGATCTGCAGCAAGTACTATAGTCATATTTTTCTTTTCTTCTAATAAATTTTTAATTCCATTTTCTACTTCATTTATAACTTCCATAACTTCTTTACTATCAACACCATATTGATGAGATGTTTTATCAAGTCCATCAATGTATAAATAATTGAATGTTTTCTCATCATCAGATACTCTCTTAGATATTCTTGTAAATGCTTCTCTTACAGAATAAGTACCATATCTATTAGCATTTTTTCCAGTAAAAGTTTTAGTATAATCAGTATTTATAAGATTTATATTCATAAATACGTTTACTTTACATTTAAATTCATCAAAAATACTTTTATATTTTAATATTTCAGATACTTCAATTTTTACATCTTTTCCTGCTTTTCTTGCAACTCCAAGTAATGGATAATAATTTAGATTTTGAGATTTAGAATGTTGCCACCATCCAAATATTCCATGTTCTGAAGGATATTTTCCTGTAAAAATACTTGTTAGGACACATGCTGTGGCAGTAGGATTTACTGTATCTATACTAGTTACTATATGTTTTTTTAATATACTATCATTACTTAGTCTATTTGCCTTTAAATAACCAAAACCATCTAGTAATATAAATAACACATTATCTTTTAACTCTATCATATTATTCAGTTTTTCAATACTAATATTTGATGGTAAATTTGCTCCCTTTTTGATAGCAAAAAATCTCATTAAGTCTAAAATATCAATATCATCATAATTTTTAGTTTTTACATAATTTTCAATTTTTTCTAAGTTCTCTTTTTTATTTGTTATCAATTTCTACATCTCCTTCTATAATATTTTATTACATTTTACGCTATTTTTCAAGGAAAATAACATATTTAGTCTACATTTTTCTTTTTATTATTACTATATATATGTAGAACCATAAAAATTGAGATGTAATCCATCCCAATTTTTATAATCCTAACTTTTTTTAATTTTCAAATTATTAAATTAATACAAGAAACAAAACATAAACACAAAAAAGGTTATCATAATAGCTATAATTGAAAACCAAAATAGAAATTCAATTGAAGCTACACGTCCAAGCATGCAACAACTTATTAAAATACCAAATATAACTAAAAATTCTTTTCCACACAAAGTATTGTGTTCTTTATTTAAGTCTATATTTTTATTATGAAAAATAAGTTTATACCTTTTTGGTCTGATAAATAATTTACATACAAACTGTATAATAGAAGAATTCTTATTTATTTTTGTACTTTCAATATGACAAATTGTATTAAAATCTGGTACCTCTTTCATTTTAGATAATTGTTCTACTATATCTTCTTTTACTTCTAAACTATAAGCATCATTATCTTTTTTTAAATCATTTAATCTATCAAGTAAATAAGAAAACGGAAATAGATATATTTTATGTCTATTAACTATACTATACAAATTTAATCCATCCAATTCTTTTTTGTATTTCCGTCTTGCAGCTTCCTCAATTTTCTCTTGATTTCTTTTAATACTATTTGCAATTCTTTCAATATTTAATTCTTCTACTGGTGTTGTTTTTTCCATTATTTTCCTCCTAATAATTATATTTTAAGACTCAGTTTTTACGAAAAGATTATATCATATAATAATTTATATGTCAATTTTATGTTCACTTCCCAAAAATAAACAACTGGGATAAAATATATCCCAATTGTCATACTTATCAACAAAATTAATTCTATTAGATATTATCCTAACATAGCCCAAATAAAAAAGACAACCACTTCAAGCACACCCGAAATAATCATAAAAGCAAAATTTGAAAATTTAAAAGATAATGCAAAAATAATAATTAGAAAAATCGACACATATATAAATTGCTTAATATCCATTTTGCAATATTTTTCATCAAATGTAGCATCCCTATCATGAAATACCAATCTATATTTCTTCTGTCTGAAAATATTTTTTAGTACAAAACTTTTAAGGCTACTACAATTTAAGCCATATTTACTTTCAATATGACACTCTGTACTAAATGACGGTACAGTTTTCATTTTTTCTAACTGTTTTGCTATATCCGATTTTACTTCAATACTTTCAATTCTTTTATCCATATCATAATCATTTTTTAGTCTATCCATTATAAATTCAAAATCAAATAAATATGGAGAATAACAACTAATCCCTCTTGTATTATTTGCAATACTATCTAAACTTAAATATTTTAATTCTTCAATATTACGATTTCGATTTTCTTCAGCAGCTTTATTTATCTTTTCATCATATGTATTTTTTATGTTTTTTGATATTTCTTTAATATTTAGCTCTTCTACAGGTGTTATTCCTCTCATCGCTTTCCTCCTAATAATTATATTTTGAGACTAAATTTTTACGCAAAAATTATATCATATAATAATTTATATGTCAATTTTATGTTTACTTTTCAAAAATAAACAACTGGGATAGAATATATCCCAATTGTCATACTTATCAACAAAATTTTCTATATTAAAATATTATATAAACATAGCCCAAATAGCCCAAATAACAATTCCCAAAAAAGGAATTAAAAAACACAAAGGTACAATTGATAATTTTAAAGATATTATAAGCATTACAATTAAAAAAATTAACGTATACAAAAATTGTTTTACATCTTTTTTACAATATTCATGCTCAAATGTAGCATCCCTATTATGAAATACCAATCTATATTTCTTCTGTCTTAAAATATTCTTTAATACAAAACTTTTAAGACTTCTACATCGTAATCCATATTTACTTTCAATATGACACTCTGTACTAAATGGTGGTATGCTTTTCATTTTTTTCAATTGATTTACAATATCTGATTTTACTTCAAAGCTTTCAATTCCTTTATCAATGTCATAATCATTTTTTAGTCTATCAATTATGAATTCAAAATCAACTAAATATGGTAAATAATCATATGGCAAATAACAACTTTTCTGCATATTATTTGCAATTTGTGCCAGACTTAACTGCTCTAATTTTTCAATACTATAAGCCCGCCTTTTTTTAATTTGATTGGCTCTTTTTTCATCATAAATCTTATTAATATTTTCTGCAATTTCTTTAACACTAATCTCTTCTACTGGTGTTACTCCTCTCATTTTTTCCTCCTAATAATTATATTTTAAGACTCAGTTTTTCATGAGATTATATCACAAGAATAGTTATATGTCAATTTTATGTTTACTTTTTAAAAATATAACCTGGAATTTTCACCCCAGGTTTATATTATCATTCTTACAAAAGATATTTAATTAGTGTCATACATATTAACGTACCTATAATAGCAAAAATATCAATTACACTTAATAATACGTTTGATGATAATATTGAAAATAAAAATATAAATATTTCAGAATAAACTAAAAACTTATCAAATGGAATTCTCTTTGTTTCATAATAAGTTTTACTATAATCCATCTTATTATTATGAAAAACAAGTCTATATTTTTTCTGTCCTAAAAAATTTTTAAGTATAAAATTCCAAAAGCTTGTACATTTTTTTTCATTATTACTTTCTATATGACATTCAGTGTCAAATGGTGGTATATTTTTCATTTTTGATATTTGTTCTGATAAATCAATCTTTATACGTAATGACTCTTCATTTGTATCCATTGAAGAATCTTTCTTTAACCGTTCTATAATATAACCAAGATCAAAATTATATGGCTCATAATGTCCATTATTTGCTATACAATCAAGCGAATGCCTATCTAAGTATTTTATATTTTCATTACGCATATATTCTATATTATCTGACAAGTTTTTTGTTAATTTTTCTTGTAACTCTTTTAATATATTATTTAATTCTTGAATATCAAGCTCTGCTATTGGTGTTGAATTTCTCATATTCTCCTCCTAAGATAGTTTCTAATTTACACATATTACATTTTAATTTATTTATTATATAAATAAAAGTAAATTAATAATCATAAGAACTAAAGAAAAATTAAAAAGAAAATTACTACCAGTAATTATTGAAGCTATAAACATAGCTATTTCAGCTAATGCTAAAAAAATCAATCTCATTTTAATATCTAATTTATTATAATATTTTTTATTAAAGGTAGCTTCTCTATTATGAAAAATGAGCCTATATTTTTTTTGCCTAAAAAGCTTTTTTAAAATAAGACTTCTTAGAGTAGTACATCTTTTTATATCATTGCTTTCAATATGACACTCTGTACTAAATGATGGTACATTTTTCATTTTCTTCAATTGATTAATTATATCAATTTTTATCTGTAATGATTCATTATTCATATCAACTACGAAATCACCTTTAATTTTATTTAATACAATTCCAAAATCCAATATATAAGGCTTATATTTATCAAGATAACCCTCTGAATTATTTGCTAGGCTACTTAAGCTTAGTCCATTTAATTCCTGTATTTTTTCATTAAATAAATTCTTACGTTTTTCTAATAATTTTGCCTCTGATCTTTTGGCATTTTCCATAATTTGATCAACATTGATTTCACCTATAGGTGTTGTATTTCTCATATTTTCCTCCTTTTAAATAATTATATTTAAAATTTTATTTTTGATTTAAAAATTATATCACATCTATAATTTATTGTCAACTTATAGTATATCAGATATATTTAAGACACATTTTTAAAAGTTGAGACAAAATTGTCCCAACTTTTTCTTTTATTAAACCAATAAATTATTATTCTTAAAATAATGCATATATAATTTCACCTAAAAGTGTTTTATATAATGTTTCTTCATATTTTGCTTCTCTTCCATGAAATACTAATCTATATTTCTTTTTCCTAAAAATATTTTTTCTTATAAAACTACTAATACTTGTACATTTATTAAATTTATCACTTTCAATATGGCATTCTTCACAAAATTGTGGAACATTTTCCATTTTAGATAACTGCTCTAATAAATCCATTTTTACTTTCAAAGACTCTTCTGAATTATCAGTTTCATTTTTTCCTTTTATCCTTTCTATAACTATACCAAAATCAAGTAAATAAGGAGCATAAGTACACTCATATGTAGTATAATTAGCAAGCTCGTATAAAGAAACATTATCTATTACTCTTTCAATAAATATACTCCGTTTTTCTTCTTTTTTTTCTAGGAGCTCACTTTTTATCATATCTATAGACTCATCTAAATTTAATTCCCCTACTGGCATGGTTTTTCTAGATTTTTTCATATTCTTTCTCCTTCCAAAATATTTATTTTAAGAATTTAATTTTGAACAAAAACATTGTACCAAATTCTTATTTAAAAGTCAAGTATTATGTAATCTTTAGTACTGCACTAAAAATATGGGTAACAAAAAGGTACACATTTTAAAGTGTACCTCAACTACTACATATTTTTTATAGTCATTTCAATTCTATTAATTACTTCACCTTTTCCAAGTAATTTCATAATACTATGTATATCTGGTGTATTTTTCTTATTTGTTATTGCAACTCTAATAATACTTGCAAAATCAGAAATACTACCAACATATTTATCTTTATTTTGTTTATAGAATTTCATATCTGTACAAAATCCCATCTCTCCTGCAAGAGCCTTTACATTTGCAAACCATGTATCTTTATCATCATTTTCATTATATACTTCTAAATATCTCTCTAATACATTTTTTGCTAAATCTCTTCCAACTCTTGAGTTTTGTGGATCAGTTTCATAATCAAATTCATATCCTTTAGTAATACTGTCTTCATATAAATCATTGAAGAAATAGAAGAAATTATCTCTTACATCTTCCCATTTTATAATATCTTTACGTATCTTTGTTGCATTATCTCTCTCAAGACCAAATATTTTTAAAGAATAGTCTAAATCTCTATTTAATATATCATAGAACTCTACATCATATTTTTTAGACCATGCAAGTACATTATCTAAAACTTCTCTACTTGTCATTTTTGAAATATATTCTCTACTTATATCATTTAATTTCATAATATCAAGAAGTGATCCAGAAGAACTCATTTTATTTAATTTTATATCAAAACTATCTCTTGGAAGATCTTTATTCTTCTTTCTCCATATTTCATAATCTGAATTTACTAAAGTGTATAAATATTCCATAACAGCCTCGGTTGGATAACCAGCTTTTAAATAATATGAAACGGCTGCCTCTTTATCTTTTCTTTTACTTAACTTTCTTTTACTATTTCCATCTTTTACAAGAAGTAATGGAACATGAACATATATAGGTGCTTCAAACCCCATAGCATTAAATAGTTCAATATGAATAGGTGTTGAAGGTATCCATTCTTCTCCTCTTACAACATGTGTTGTTCTCATAAAATGATCATCAACTACATGAGCAAAATGATATGTTGGAAGACCATCAGCTTTTATTAATACTATATCTTGATCATTTTCTGCTATTTCTATTTTTCCTCTTGCAGCATCAATAAATGATGTTTTTCTAAGATGTGAACCTTGTGATCTAAATCTTAAAATATATTTTTCTCCTGCCTTTACTCTTTTTATAGATTCATCAATAGAAATATTTCTACATTTTGCATATATTCCATAATATCCTGGTAAAACTTTATTTGCTTCTTGAGCTTCACGAGTTTTAGCTTTCATTTCAGGTGTACAAAAACATGGATATGCAAGACCTTTTTCAATTAAATGCTTTGCACATATTCTATAGATTTCAGCTCTTTTACTTTGAGTATATGGACCATAATCACCAATTTCTTTATCTGCAGTTATAACACCCTCTTGTGGAACAAGTCCAAACTCTTTTAACTCCTTTGTAAGAGATTCAATACTTCCTTTTACTTCCCTTTTTTGATCAGTATCTTCTACTCTTAGGTAAAATATACCACCTGTTTGTTCAGCAATTTTCATATCTACAAGTGTAGTAAATAGAGAACCTGTATGTAAAAAACCTGTTGGTGAAGGCGCATATCTTGTAACTGCTGCTCCCTCTTTTAAATTTCTCTCTTTATATCTTATTTCCAAATCATCTACAGTTTCATTTACATCTGGAAATATTAAATATGCTAGTTCAATACATTTTCTTTCATATTCCTTATCCATAATCTTCTCCTTTACATATTTTATCTTTTTAACTTATCCATATCAACATCCATAAGTATTGGAAGTATCATTGGTTGTCTTTTAGTTTTTCCATAAATATAATGTATTAATGCATCCCTTAAATTTGACTTTATAGTTGACCATTCATGAATATTTTCTCTCTCACATTTTTCAAGTTCTTTTTTAGCTATATCTTTTATTTCTTCCATTAAAGATTCACTTTCTCTAACATATACGAAACCACGTGTTACTATATCTGGACCTGACACTACTTTTGTTGTTTTTCTATCAAGTGCTACAACTATAATTATCATACCATTTTCAGATAGTAATTGTCTATCTCTTAGAACTATATTTCCAACATCTCCAACTCCAAGACCATCTACAAGTATTATTCCAGATGGTACTTGTAGTCCAATTCTTGCCGTTTCTTTACCTATTTCTAATGTTCTACCATTTTCCATTATAAATATATTTTCTTTTGGCGTACCAAGACTTACAGCAATTTCTCCATGTTGTTTTAAAAATCTATATTCACCATGTACTGGCATAAAGTATTTTGGTTTTATTAAACTTAACATAAGCTTTAATTCTTCTTGACAAGCATGACCTGATACATGTACATCTGCAAGTTGATTATATATAACTTCTGCACCTAATTTTTCTAATTCATCTATTACTCTGCCAACAGATTTTTCATTTCCTGGTATTGGTGAAGATGAAAATATAACTAAATCATCTGGTGTTACTTGTACTTTTTTATGCTCTCCTGCAGACATTCTACTTAAAGCTGCCATTGGCTCACCTTGTGATCCTGTTGTTATTATTACAAGTTGTTCTGGATTATATATATTTATTTTGTCTATATCTATTATTGTTCCCTCTGGAGCTATTAAATATCCAAGTTCTTGTGCAACTGACATTACATTTAACATACTACGTCCAACAACCGCAACTTTTCTTTTAAATTTAACAGCTGAATTTATAATTTGTTGCATTCTATGAATATTAGAAGCAAAAGTTGCAACTATAATTCTTTTTGTACAGTTTGAAAAAATTCTATCAAATTCTCTTCCAACACTACTCTCAGACATTGTATGTCCTGGTCTTTGTACATTTGTACTATCAGACATCAAAAGAGTAACTCCCTCTCTTCCAATTTCTGCAAGTCTTTGAAAATCCATATGCTGTCCATCAATTGGTGTATAGTCAACTTTAAAGTCTCCTGTATGTACTACAACACCAACTGGGGTAGTAATAGCAAGTGCTACTGAATCTGCTATTGAATGTGTAACCTTTATAAATTCTACTTTAAAAAATTTACCAAATTTTACAGTCTCTCCTGCATTTACACATTTAAGTTTTGTTTTCTTGTCTAAATTATGCTCAACAAGTTTAGCTTTTATAAGTCCTAGTGTAAGTTTTGTACCATAAATTGGTACATTTATTTTCTTTAATACATATGGTATTGATCCTATATGATCTTCGTGACCATGTGTAATTACTATTGCTTTTATTTTTTCTTTATTTCTTTCTAAATAACTAATATCTGGTATTACTAAATCAACGCCTAACATTTCATCTTCAGGAAACGCTAATCCACAGTCTACTACAATTATTTCATTTTCATATTCAAAAACTGTAATATTTTTACCGATCTCATTCATTCCACCAAGTGGAATAATTTTAAGTTTTGGTTTTGAAATATTTGTAAGTTTACCATGTTTTCTTACTACTGGTTTATTTATATTTGACACTACTGGTAGAGTATCTACATTTTCAAATTCAACTTTTGTTTTTGATTTTGAAAGTTTTTCTTTTGTATCTTTTGTTAGTTTTCTTGTATTTTCTCTTGTTCTATCTTTTCTTGTTCTAGTACTTCTCACGCCTATTTTGGTATTTTTGGCATGAGTATCCCTTTCTTTTTTCTCCATTTTTATCTCTCCTTTATATTTATTTTTCAATTTACAATTTTTAACTTACACGTACATATATAATAAATAGCATATGCTATTTTGCCCAAATTTATTTATCTTTACTTTATTTTACTCACGTAGTCTAACATATATATTATACAATATTTATCATGTATTGTCAAATATAGCTTTTTAAATTTACATTTAAAATTAAAATGAATTAAAGGTTGAGATATACGTCCCAACCTTGTAATTCTAATTAATAAATTTATTAATTATATTATAGACAAATAAACCATATTACAACTATACATATTAAACTTATTATAGAAGCGCAAATTAAATAAAATTCTGTATGTATAATAGAAAAAATTAAAGTAGCTAATATACAGCATAAAATAAGTATAAATGGTAAATTATTTACTTTATAATACTGTTCATCAAATTTTGCCTCTTTATTATGAAAAACAATTCTATATTTTTTATGCCTAAAAATAAATTTTCTAATAAAATTAATAATACTTGTACTTTTGAATACATCTCTACTTTCAATATAGCAACTAGTTTTAAATGATGGTAATTTTTTCATTTTTTCTAATTGCTCAGTTATATCAAGTTTAACTTTTATGGATTCATAATCTTGATCTATTTCTAAATCCTTTTGAAGTCTATCCATTATAAATTCAAAATCTATTAAATATGGTCTATTACATCCTTCTTCTGTATTATTGAAAATTTTATATAAACTTAAATTGCTTATTTTCCTAATAATATTTCTTCTTTTTTCTTCAAAAACTTCAAATACAATTGCATCTTGTTTTTTCTCTAATTTTTTTATAATTTCTTTAATATTAAATTCCTCTACTGGTGTTGTTTTTCTCATACCTTTACTCCTTAAATAATTATATTTAAAGTAACTTTTTTTGATATTATATACAAAATACGTTTATATGTCAGGCTATTATGTATATATACTTGACTATATTAACTTAAAGTGTTATTATTAACATAATAATAATAATAAACTTATAAATAATTTTTATAGGAGGACTATATGAGTAATATAAATTTAGAACTAATTAAAGAAATGTGTACTACTTATTCTAAAGGTAATATATCAATGGAAAAAATAGAAAAAATGTATAATTTACCAAAAGGAAAATTTCGGAAAATCATCAAAAAAGCTATAATATATGGATATATAGATATAGATATTGCATATAAAATAATGGATGTAGCTATAAAACATAACCATGATACTACCATAAAAAAAGGCTTTGAACCAAATGATAATGTTGAAAAATATTATACTTATCTTATAAATGCAAGTATTGATCGAAAAAAAGCATTAGAGAACTTAAATTACTATACTTTCATTTTAGATGGATATGATGATAACATCTTAACTGATGAAGATTTTCCTTTTACTAAAGAACAGTTATTATATAATATTGATAAATGTAAAGATACAATTCAAAAAGCAGAAAATATGATTTAAAAATTAAAAGCACCAGGTCTTTGAACCTTGGTGCTTTTAATTATTATTTATTCTTTTTCATATTCTCTATTTCTTCCTTATTCAAACCAGTAACTTTTGATATAAATTTAATACTTATCATAATTATTTTTCTTTTGATTACATATTTATCTTAGCATTTATTTAAACTTTTTTCAAGTAGTATTAATTTATTTATTTGATTTCTTCTTATATCTGTGCTATAGTTATATAGACTGGAGGTACATTATGAAAGTATTACTTACAACACTAAATTCAAAATTCTCACATATAAATATAGCATTATATTATCTACAAAGATCTATTGATAATATATGTGATTGCAGTATAAAAAACTATACGATAAATGATAGTTTAGATAAAATAATGAGTAACATTTTATCTTATAAGTCTGATGTTATATGTTTCGGTTGCTATATATGGAATATTGAATACACACTAAAACTTGCAGAGTCTATAAAAAAGATAAATCCAAGTGTTATAATAGCCTTAGGGGGACCTGAAGTATCATATAATCCAGATGAAGTACTTGAAAAATATCCATTTATTTCAAGTATTATGTGTGGTGAGGGTGAAAATGCAATAAAAGATTTAATTACAGATGTAAAAAATAATTGCATTAAACCTATATATGAAAAATCTGTTAATATTTGTGATATTCCAAGAATTGCAGATGATATAATATCAAATTATGATAACAGAGTTGTATACTTTGAAACAAGTAGAGGTTGCCCTTATAGATGTAGTTATTGTCTATCATGTATTGATAAAAATATTAAATACTTTAATATAGATTATGTTTTAGAAGACTTAAAAAAACTTTTATCTAAAAATGTAATACAAATAAGGTTTATAGATAGAACATTTAACTCAGATAGAAAAAGGGCATTAAAAATTTGGAAATTTTTACTTGATAATAAAAATTCTACTACATTTCACTTTGAAATATGTGCAAGTTTAATCGATGATGAAACCCTTGAATTTTTAAAAACAGTACCAAAAGACACTTTTCAATTTGAAATAGGTATACAATCTACAAATAAAGATACACTAAACGCTATACACAGAATATATAACTTTGAAAAAGAAAGAAAAATAATTGAACGTTTGATAGAATGTACAAATATTAAATTACACACTGACCTAATCATAGGGCTTCCATATGAAACTTTTGAAATATTTAAAACTTCTTTTAATAATTTATATAGTTTACACCCTCATGAAATACAAGTAGGTTTTCTAAAATTTTTAAAAGGAACTGATATATATTACAAAAAAGAAATTCATGGTTACAAATATAATAGTTACCCACCATTTGAAGTATTAGAAAATAATTATATTTCTTACAGTGAAGTTTCATATCTAAAAAATTTTGAAGCAGTTTTTGAAATGATATATAATTCTACACATTTTAAAAATACAGTAAAGGTTATTGAAAAAATGTATAAAAATGATTATTTTAAGATGTATTCAGATATTACAGACTTTTTTATATCATATAACCTATTAGATAGAAAAATATCAACTGATGAATGTTTTGAAACATTGAATAATATGTTTAATAATAATAGTTTAGTAAATCAAGCTTTAACATATGACTACTTCTTAAACTTTAATGGAACTAGAAGTTGGCAATATAGTAAGTATTCTCATATATTAAAAGAAGAAATAAATATTTTTATAGAAAAAAATAGAAATACTATATTTAATGAGAAAAGAAATTTAGAAATACATAAAAATTATAAATTTTTAATACTTGATTTTGATTTTAATACAAATTCAAATAGTAAAACTATATATTATACATTAAAAAACAGGCAAAAATAATTATATTCTTCTGAAAGTTTAGGAAAAACGGTACTTTATATAATCTAGATAAAATTAATCCACATATATTAAAATTTTCTAGAATTTATAAAAAACATATATATTTTTATTTAGTAACTTGAAAAGGTAAGTTCTAGTTTACAAAAAAGATTACATAATTATTGACTTTATACTATAACTATAGTATAATATATGCGTAAACATAAAAACCTAATTTTACTAAAGGAGGAGCTAAATGCCATTTATTGTTTTATTAATACTTTTTGTATTTTGTGCACCAATTATTAAATTTGCATTAAAACAGGGGGTAGTTGGTTTTATACTAACTATTATATTTTTAGGAATGTTCTTCTTCCTATTTTTTGGTGTACCATATAGATAAAAATGTATGATAAAGATAAAGTTATATTAATAGCATTGAAATATAGAGTGTCTAGAAATTTGATTTTCTAGACACTCTATTTATATACAAAAATTATTAAATTTTCCAAATTTTAGATGTCATATCTGCAGACATCCTAAGATCTCCCCTTGGAGAAAGTGCAACACTACCTACCTTAGGCCCTGCAGGTACACAGTCACGCTTATACTGATTATTAAAGAATCTGGTAAAGAAGATATTATACCATTCATTTATCTGTTCTTCTGTGTAAATTCCATCAAAAGCAATATTTGCAAGGAAAATAAGTTTTTCGCCAGATGTCCCCCTTCTTAAGAAATGATATAAGAAGAAATCTTGTACTTCATAAGCACCTACATTACTCTCTGTCTTTTGCGCTATATTACCATTCTCATCAGGTGGTAAAAGTTCAGGACTGATAGGTGTTTCTACAATATCAAAAAGAATATCTTTATACTCAGGATTTTCATTAGCATACCAATTTATAAGGTGTTTTACTAATGTTTTAGGAATAGAAGCATTCACATTATACATTGACATATGATCAGCATTGTATGTACACCATCCAAGTGCACCCTCAGAAAGATCACCAGTACCAATTGTAAAGCCTTTATCCATAAGAATCTGAGTTCTTTCTCTTGCCTGAGAATTTTCATACACTAAGTTATGATTATTAATATCATGTCCAATATCTTTAAAATGCTGAATACAAGCATCTTTAATAGAGATCTCTTCCAAAGTAATTCCAAGTGCCTCCGAAAGTTTTAAGGAATTTTGATACGTTCTATCACTCGTACCAAAACCAGGCATTGTAATTCCTAAAATTCCTTTTTTATCATATCCTAAAACTTCAAAAGCATTAGCTGTAACAAGAAGTGCAAGTGTTGAATCAAGACCACCAGATACTCCAATGGTTACCTTGTCTAAGTTAATACTCTTAAGTCTTTTGGCAAGGCCGTAAGTCTGAATATCAAAAATCTCTTTACAAGCTTTAGGATTATTCTTAGGAACAAAAGGATGTGGATTTATATCTCTTTTAAGATCACCTACTAACTCACTGTTGGCCCAATTATCAACATATACATGTTGTACATCAGATATAGTTTTACTTGCACAATCTGCAAATGTTTTGTTTTTTATTCTCTCAAAGTTTAAAAATTCTACATCTACATCTTTGTAATAGAGTGTATTATCCCACTGATATCTTTTAGCAGTAAGAAGTTCTTTTCCATTTTCAAAAATATAACCACTACCACCAAAAACAGTATCTGTTGTAGATTCATTAAGACCTGCAGAAGTATAAACATATGCACTATGAGTTCTCGCACTCTGTGTTTTTACAAGTTCCTTTCTATACTCATCTTTTCCAAGTAGCTCATTACTTGCAGAAAGATTTGCAATAATATTTGCACCAGAGAGTGCTAAATCAAGACTTGGAGGTTTAACACTCCATAGATCTTCACAAATTTCCACACCAAAACTATAACCATGCCCTGTTTCAAAATTAACATCAAATACAATATTTCCAAATGGAACATCAAATGCAAATGCATCTCCAAGACCTAATCTTTTTATAATCTTTTCTTTTCCATTATATGAGGTAAAATATCTTTTTTCATAAAACTCATTTTGATTTGGAATATATGTCTTAGGAACTACTCCAAGTATTTCACCTCTTTGCATTACTACAGCTACATTATATAATATAGAATTTACTCTAAGTGGCATACCTACAATAAATATTGAAGTGTATGTGTAATCTTTAGTCCCATAATATATTTTATTTAATGCCTTCAAGCACTTTGACTCAAGATTTGTATCAAAAAACATATCTTGCATGGTATATCCAGTTATACAAAGTTCAGGAAATACAAGTAAATCAATACCTGCTTTTGATGCTCTATATACAGTTTCTATGATCTCATCTACATTCTTATCTATATCACCAACATTTGAACCAAGTGTACTGATACCACATCTTACAAAACCATATCTTTTTTTCATAGTTTTCCTCCTATATTTTAGTTTTTATGACTACAGTTACATTTTAATTAATATATTAAAATCGCTCCCTTCATATTATAAAAGTTGTTATTACCAAAACGTTAATAACATTATACTCAGTTATATACCATTTGTCAAGTATTTTATGTAATATTGATTGAAATTTATTTTAGTATAAATTATATTTAATTGAGTAAAAATAAATAATTTTTTAAATATTATATTATTTTGTATATAAAAAGAGAAGATAGATCCAACTATCTTCTCTATAATTAAATGTTTACTTATCAATATATTCTAATTATTTTAAATTAAAGAATGCATCTTTTCCTTTATATTCAGAAATAGATCCTAGTTCTTCCTCAATTCTTAATAATTGATTGTATTTACAAACTCTATCAGTTCTAGATGGAGCACCAGTCTTAATTTGACCAGCATTTAAACCTACAACTAGATCTGCAATAGTAGTATCTTCAGTCTCTCCTGATCTGTGTGACACAACAGCTGTCATTCCTGCCCTATTTGCCATTGCTATAGCATCTAAAGTTTCAGTTAATGTACCAATTTGGTTTAATTTGATTAGAATTGAATTTGATACTCCCATTTCAATACCTTTAGCAAGTCTTTTTGTATTAGTAACGAATAAATCATCACCAACAAGTTGAATTTTCTTACCAAGTTTTTCTGTAAGTACTTTCCAACCCTCCCAATCTTCTTCTGCAAGACCATCTTCAAGAGAAATTATAGGATATTTTTCAACTAGATCTGCATAATAATTTACTAACTCTTCTGTTGTAAACATCTCACCAGTTTTCCAGAAATAATAACATCCTTCTTTTCCTGCTTTTTTAGCTTCATCATACATTTCTGTAGCTGCAGCGTCAATTGCAATTTTAAAGTCTTCTCCAGGTACATATCCTGCTTTTTCTATAGCTTCTACAATTACTTGTAGTGCTTCTTCATCTTTAGATAAGTTTGGTGCAAATCCACCCTCATCACCTACTGATGTAGCAAGACCTTTTGCTTTTAATACTGATTTTAGGTTATGAAATACTTCAGCACACATTCTTAAACATTCTCTAAAGTTTTCAGCACCTACTGGCATAATCATAAATTCTTGTATGTTTACACTATTGTCAGCATGTTTACCACCATTTAAAATGTTCATCATTGGAACTGGTAATACTTTGGCATTTACTCCACCTAAATAGTTATATAGGCTAACACCTAGAGCTTCTGCTGCTGCTTTTGCAACTGCAAGAGAAACTCCAAGAATTGCGTTTGCTCCAAGTTTTCCTTTATTGTCTGTTCCATCAAGCTCGATCATAACTTTATCTATTTCAACTTGATCTAGAGCATTCATACCTTCTATTTCAGGTGCAATTATATCATTTACATTATCTACTGCTGTAAGTGTACCTTTTCCTAAATATCTTGATTTGTCACCATCTCTTAGTTCAACTGCCTCAAAAGCACCAGTAGATGCTCCAGATGGAACAGCTGCACGACCAACAAACCCTCCTTCAACTTCAACCTCAACTTCAACAGTTGGATTTCCTCTAGAGTCTAATATCTCTCTAGCATAAACTGATTCAATTTGTAAATATTGTTTCATAATTAATTCCTCCTTAAAAATTGAATTCAAAATATATATATACTACAAAAAAACTTGTAGAATATAACTTAATCAAAATCTAATTTTCTTTCTTGTCTTCTTATATTTCTCTCTTGTATTTTTCTTGCATATAAATTTACTTTTTCTTGATATCTTTCTTCTGCCTCTTTAGCTCTCTTAGTTTTCTCTATTTCATCTTGTATTTTATCATATTCTTCAATTCTCTCTTCCATATCATAAGAGGCAAGAGCAAATTTATCATCTTCAAAATAGAATTTATTTTCAGCTATATATAGCTTGTCTTCTTCTATATTCCCATTATAACTAAGAGATAATTTTTCTGCTGTGCTCATATCATTTGTAATAGATGTATCATACTCTTCAAGTACAATTTTTGATTCATCTACTACATTATAATAATTTAGTACATCATCACAAAGACTTAAGAAAATTTTTCTATACTCACTTGCATAAATAGGAAGTTTTTTACCATAATGATTTACTATTCTATATGACAAGTTAAGATATAAGGCAACAAACCTTTCAGGTGTTATTTTACCTTTAATTAATCTATCTCTTAAATCATATAAAAGGTCTAGACAATCATCTTTTATATCTTCTCTTGCATCTTCAAGCTCCCATTCTTCTTTTTTCTTTTTCCTTCTTTCTTTTCTTTTTTGTGCAAGTAATTCTTTTTTCATTTTTTCTCTTGAAATAACTAAGTAATTTCCCATAATTGATTTTCCACAATTTGGACATTTACCATCTTTTTCAATTAAATCTTTTAGGCGTGGTTTGTGAGGTTCTTTAGTTTCATCTAAAATAAATCTACATTTAAGACACATAAATATTTTATATTCATCATCTTGCAAATCTTCTTGATTTAATACTTCTTCTTCCTCATCACCAAAAATATCAATATGATCTTCTCCAAAGCCCCAAATAGCTTTGTAATCAGTATAATTTATACTGTTAAAATCATCTTTTTTTTCTTCATCCATAGAATACCTCTCTAACTAAAGCTTACTAAACTTTCTCCAGTCATTTCTTCTGGAATTTTTTCACCCATAAGTGTAAGTAGTGTTGGAGTTAAATCACAAAGTCTTCCACTTTTTACACTTTTAACTCTATTTGATACTACAATTAAAGGTACATCAAAAGTAGAATGGGAAGTTATAGCCTCTCCAGTCTTTAAATCTAACATATATTCACAGTTACCATGATCTGCTGAGATTATAGCCTCTCCTTCTACTTCTTCTATCTTAGTTATAACTTTTCCAATACATTCATCTAAGGCTTCTATTGCCTCTATTGCCTTTTCTATATTACCTGTATGACCTACCATATCTCCATTTGCATAGTTTACTATTATAACATCATATTTTTTATCATCAATTGCTTTTAAAATATTATCTGTTACTTCATATGCACTCATTTCAGGTTTTAAATCATAAGTTGCAACTTTAGGAGATGCTACAAGTATTCTATCTTCTCCCTTGTATGGTTCCTCTACGCCACCATTAAAGAAAAATGTAACATGTGCATATTTTTCAGTTTCTGCAGTTCTAAGCTGTGTATATCCTAAATTTGATATATATTCTCCAAAAGTATTTTTTAATACTTGTGGTTTATATGCTACTAAAACATTTTTTAAGATTTCATCATATTGAGTCATAGAAACAAAAACTAAATTTTCTATATTTTTTGTTTCAAATGCATCAAAACCACCTAAAGTAAATGCTTTGGTAATCTCTCTTGCTCTATCTGGTCTAAAATTAAAAAATATTATAGAGTCATTATTATTTACAGTAGTTATTGGATTAGAATTTTCATCTACTATTACAATAGGTTTTACAAATTCATCAAACTCTTGAGCCTCATAAGAAGTTTCAACTGCTTTTTGAACTGTTTTAAACTTGTTACCAACACCATTTGCAATAGCATCATATGCAAGTTTTATTCTCTCCCATCTATTATCTCTATCCATTGCATAATATCTACCTAATACTGTAGCAATTTTTCCAACACCTACTTTTTTTATTTCTTCTTCAAGATTTTTTAAATAATCAACTGCAGATGTTGGAGGTGTATCCCTACCATCAAGTATTGCATGAATATATACTTTTTCAATATTTTCTCTTTTTGCCATTTGTAAAAGTGCATATAAATGTTCAATGTGACTATGTACACCACCATCTGATACTAATCCTAATAAATGTAAGCTACTTCCATTTTCTTTTGCATTTCTCATAGCCTTAAGTAGTGCTTCATTTTCAAAGAATTTTTCTTCTTTTATTTCTTTTGTTATTCTAGTTAATTCTTGATATACAATTCTACCAGCACCAATATTTGTATGTCCTACTTCTGAGTTTCCCATTTGTCCATTAGGAAGACCTACAGCCATTCCACTAGTTTTTATATTTGTATTTGGATATTTTTCAAATAAATAATCAAGATTTGGAGTATTTGCAAGTTTTAGTGCATTTCCTTTTTCTTCCTCATTTATTCCTACTCCATCCATTATCATTAATAAATATTGTTTATCCTTCATATTTTTTAATCATCTCTTTCTTCTGTAATTTTCACAGTATATATATTATACCACCAAAATTAGTAATTTACAATAGCAACAAAATCATTTGTAAGAGATGCACCCCCAACAAGTGTACCATCAATATCACTACATTCTAGTATTTCTTTAGCATTACTTGGCTTAACACTTCCACCATATTGTATTCTTACTAAATCAGCTACTTTTCTTGTATATAATTTAGCAATAACATCACGTATAAATTTACACATTTCATTTGCCTGAACAGAAGCTGCACTAACACCTGTACCTATTGCCCATATTGGTTCATATGCAATTATAACATTACGAGATACTGCCTCTTTATCAATATTTTTTAATGCTTCTTTTATTTGATTTTCAATTAACTCAAAATGTTTTCCACTATCTCTTACCTCTAGTGTTTCTCCAACACAAATTATAGGAGAGATATCTTTTTCAAGTATTTTCTTAACTTTTTTATTTACAATTTCATCAGTCTCATTAAAATATTTTCTTCTTTCACTATGACCAACAATACAATATTTTACATTTACTGCTGCAAGCATATCAACAGATGTCTCCCCAGTATATGCTCCACTATCTTCAAAATACACATTTTGTGCCCCAAGTTTTATATTTGTACCATCAAGTAATTCAGATATTCTATCCAAAGCTACAAAGTTTGGACAGATTACTACATCTACTTCATCTGTATTTATTCTATCTTTTATCTCACTTATAAAATTATCTGCACGATTTACAGAATAGTTCATTTTAAAATTTCCAGCTATAATTTTCTTTCTCATTACTTTCCTCCAAGTTTTATTTATCTAATAATGCCTCTATTCCAGGTAGTTTTTTCCCTTCAATAAATTCTAAAGATGCTCCACCACCAGTTGATACATGTGACATTTTACTCTCAAGTCCAAATTTCTCAACTGCTGCTGTACTATCTCCTCCACCTATTATAGTTATTGCAGAAGAATTAGCCATTGCCTCTGCTATTTTTCTTGTTCCATCTTCAAATGCTTTATACTCAAATATTCCCATAGGACCATTCCATACAATAGTATTTGCTACTTCTATTTCCCCTTTATATAACTCTATTGTTTTTGGTCCAATATCAACTCCAATATATCCTTCTGGTATATCATCTATTTGACATACTTTTATCTTAGCGTTATTTGATACTTCTGTTGCAATTACATTATCTACTGGAAGTAGCATTCTAACACCTTTATCTAATGCTTTCTTTAATATTTCTGCTGCAATGTCTAGTTTTTCCTCTTCACAAAGTGAATTGCCTATACTTCCACCTTGAGCTTTAACAAAGGTATATGCCATAGCTCCACCAATAAGTAAGGTATCTACTTTATCTAGTAAATTTAGTAATACTCCTATTTTACTTGAAACTTTAGCTCCCCCAATGATTGCTACTAGTGGCCTTTCAGGAGAATTTATATCTTTATCTAGTGCTTCTATTTCTTTTTCTATTAAAAATCCACAAACAGATGGTAGAAAATGTGTTACTCCCTCTGTTGATGCATGAGCTCTATGAGCAGTTCCAAATGCATCATTTACAAATATCTCTCCAAAAGATGCTAGTTTTTTTGCAAATTCTAAGTCATTTGCTTCTTCTTTTTCTGTCATTCTTGTATTTTCTAAAAGTACAACATCTTTTTCTTTTAAATTTGATATTATATCTTTTGTTTCTTCACTATCTAAATCTGTTATAAGTCTTACTTCTCTTCCAAGAAGTTTGCTAAGTCTTTTAGCAACAGGAAGTAAACTTATATTTTTCCCAGTCTTTCCTATATGTGAACAAAGTACTAGCTTTGCATTATTATGTATTAAATAATTTATTGTTTTAAGAGATTCTACTATTCTTTTATCACTTGTTATTTCTCCTGTTTCTTTATCTAGTGGTACATTAAAATCACATCTTACCAAAACCCTTTTTCCACTTACATCTATATCTTTTACTGACTTTTTATTTATCATAACTACCTCCAAAATACATTAAATAAGCTAGCTAAAATATAGTAAATCCAAGCTAGCTTACAACTTAATTATTTATTATCTACTTCATACATATGCTCTGCTAAATCAATTACTTTATTTGAATAGCCCCATTCATTGTCATACCAACTTACAAGTTTTACAAATGTATCAGTTAATTGAATTCCTGCATGTACATCAAATATTGATGTATGATAATCATGTATAAAATCAGATGATACTACAGAATCTTCTGTCCATGACATAATACCTTTCATTTCATTATCACATGCTTTTTTTACAGCAGAAACTATTTCTTCATATGTAGCTCCTCTCTCTAAATTACAAGTTAAATCTACTACAGATACATTAAGAGTTGGTACCCTAAATGACATACCTGTAAGTTTACCTGCAAGAGATGGTATTACTTTACCTACTGCCTTAGCTGCTCCAGTAGACGATGGAATAATGTTATATGTAGCAGCTCTTCCACCTCTCCAGTCTTTGTTTGAAGGTCCATCAACTGTTTTTTGTGTAGCAGTTACTGAGTGTACTGTTGTCATAAGTCCATCTTTTATACCAAAGTTATCATTTATTACTTTAGCAAGAGGTGCCAAACAGTTAGTTGTACATGATGCATTAGATACTATGTTCATATCTTTTGTATAATCTTTATGATTTACCCCCATTACAAACATAGGAGCATCTTTTGATGGTGCAGAAATTATAACTTTTTTAGCTCCACCTAAAATGTGTGCAGATGCTTTCTCTGTTGTAGTAAATACACCAGATGATTCAACAACATATTCTGCCCCTACTTCTCCCCATGGAATATCTTTTGGATCTTTACAGTTAAATACTTTTATTCTTTTACCTTCAACAACAAGATCATTTCCAACAATTTCTATCTTAGAATTTAATTTTCCATGTATTGTATCATATGTTAACATATATTTCATATACTCTAAGTCAATAAATGGATCATTTATTGCGACAACATCTACATTGTCTCTTTCTAGTGATGCTCTCATTACTAGTCTTCCTATTCTTCCAAATCCATTAATACCAAGTTTTATATTCATACTTTATTCCCCCTCTTATACATATATATTTTATCTCAAGAATATAGCTTTTTCAAGTAAATAAAGAAAATTTTGAAAAAAACAAAATAATCGACAAAAAGAGTGGCAAGAAAAAACTTGCCACTACTTTTCTACATTTTAATTTTTAAATCATATGGTCCTTTCTCTATTATAGTTATTTTAAATCCTGGTATTTCCTCTTTATTATTTTTTTCAGAATTTATAAAATAATCTATATTAGTAACACCATCTTGAGTTTTATAATCTAGTTCAACAGTATATATATTATCAATTGATTCTTCATTTAGAATAGTTTCATATTCAGTTTCTACATATTCCATAAACTTATTAGCATCTGTATATTTAGTATTTTTTAAATCTTCAGATAGAACATCATATATACTTTCAAAATCTTTATTGTATAAATTATTTAAAAAATTATCTAAAAATTCATTTATATATTGTGTCTCATATCCATATTCTTCCTCTGTATAATATGTATTTTGAGGAAGACCAGTCTCATAATCTGGAATATATGCATTTTCTTTAGGAGCCAAAATACTTATAAATATAATTAATACAACAATTATAAAAGCTTTTAATATAATAAATTTATATTTTTCCATATATCCCTCCTAAATATTATTTAATAAACTATCATAGCAAATTAAAAAAGTTTGACCTTCTCTATCTAATTTACATAGCATAGTATTTTTATCTTCTCTGTTTTCTTTTATAGAATAAGTAATTAAAATTTCTGCTTTATTCTCATTTTCTTTTACTTCTTCTATATTAACATAACTCTCAATATTATTTATACTATTAAGTTTTTCTTCATTTATTTTAATATCATCTATAAGATAATTATTTATGATGTTTATATCTTTATCCTTTAAAGCTATAATATATTTTTCAACTATATTATGAGCAATATTTACATCATAATAATCTGTTACATAAGAACCATTAAAATTTTTTAAATCATTTTCATAATTATAATTTTCTTTTATTTCACCTTTACTTAAAATAAATTTATCAATTGTAAAATAAATACAAATTATAACAAGTAAAACAATCATGACATTCATAAAAATATTTAAATATCTTTGCATACTATATCCTTTCTAAGATAGTATATTATGTTAGTTAAGGCTATAATATAGCCTTAACTAACTTTTTCTACTCAAATCTTACATTTCTAACAAAAGTATCAAAGCCTTTATAATTATTAATAACTATGCCTGTCTTTGTACTTTCTGCATGTAACCATAAATTTCTTCCAGCACTATCTTTACCTATATATATTCCAACATGGTGTCCATTTACACCCAAGTCTCCTGGTATTAATTCTGATGATGATATATGTTTAAAGTTACTATTTGATTTAAATGCTTGTGATGTTAATGATCCAAAACTCATTCCAGCTTTTGCATAACACCATGATGTAAATCCTGAACAATCAAGTCCTGTAGGGTTTTCTAATTGATTATTAAAATCACCATGTCCTCCACCCCATACATAAGGTACAACTTGAACAAGTGAGGCACCATGAGTCATTAGACTTACTCTTCTTTCATCTAATCCATCAGGCCAACTCTCTTTTGCTTGGTTAAATAGTGCTTCAGCAGCTCCAGATGGCATTCCAGATGTTACACCACCAGGAACATCACTGCCTCCACCACTAGCTCCTCCAACATATTTATAGCCAGTAGGAAGTGTAGTTATAGAATTTCTATCTATAGTTCCATATGGTGGACTAACTGTATAGAAATTTAATGGATCCACTCTAGTTCTTCCAGTAGCACTTTTCTCAAATACTTCAAAATGTAGATGAACTCCAGTAGAATTACCAGTAGTTCCCATAACACCTATTACAGATCCTTTGGTAACTGTTTGACCAACGCTTACATTAATCTCTGATAAATGTCCATATTGTGTTATATAATTTCCATCACTAGATTCAATTTCAACATAAGTATATCCATCGCTATCACTACTAGGATTAGATGATGCATGTGTTACTTTTCCATCCTGTGCAGCAACTACTTTAGCACCTTTACTTACCCCACCTTCTCTATATAATACTTTTCCTCTTGAAATATCTATTCCTGTATGTGATTCACCATAAAGTGGTGTATAGCCATATAAAGCATTAATTATAGCAGTATCTGGATTGCTTGAAGTTATTTCAGCAGGCCATACAAAACCACTTGATGACATACTTAATTCTCCACCTGTATTAGCAATATCTAATTCTTCTGAATAATACTTACTCATATGGTAAAATGCAAAGTATAGATCATCATAACTGTATCCTTTTCCATCACCATATTTTAAGAAAGCTTTTATACATTCTTCCATTGTTTTTTCTGGATACATTTCAAATCTTCTAGAAAAATTCTCATTTGTTATTGGGACATCAATAGCATCTCCACCACCTGGATTTACTACACCGCCACTACCTGTTGAGCCTCCACTTGAAGATCCACCACCTGATGAACCACTACCTCCTGGTATGCTTCCACCAGATGAACTTCCACCACTGGGACCAGTCATTGGAGGTGGTGTTCCATTAAATTGATATCCTGGAGTTTTATCTATTTCTTGTAAATTATTTTCTCTTATTCTATCGCTTAATTTAATCGCATAGCTTATATCAGTTGCATATCCTGACTCCCCAAGTCTATTTATTGCCTCTTGATAATCACCACTTATACAAGCATTTATAAACTTTCCATACCTTTTTGAATTTCTCCAGAAAAATTCTCCTCTTCCTCTAAATCCTTCTTCATCATTTGCATAACTTCTAAATCTTGCAGTAATAGTGTATAAACTACCTGTTCCATCATCTTCTTTTGTCTTTGATTCATATACTGGACCAGTCCAACTACTACCTGCTTTCATACCAAAATAGTTATGTGCTTCTGTCTCTATTCTACTATCAGTCCAATCCCAACCAGATTCTGTTATTTTTTGTGCAATAGTAATGGAAGCTAATATTCCATATTCTTTTTGCACCATTAAAGCATATGGTGTTATCCAATCAAGCATAGCTTGCTTTTGAGCAGTCATTGCTCTTGATGCTAAATCATGTCCACTTCTATTAAAGTCTATTATATTTGAAACTCTTTTACTATATATACTATCACTTGAAGCTATATAGCTAGATCTATCAAACGCTGATTTATCTTCTATATTATCATCTGCAACATCTATATTACTTTTCTCATCTGAAGATGCACTTATTTCACTAGTAAGTAGAGGTCCCCAATCTTGTTTCCATTCTATTCTTGATACTCTTCTACCTATTTTTTCATAATCTTCTTCATCATAATATGATACTTTATATTGATTTACCGAAGAATCTAAAATTTGAAAATCTTCTCTCCAAGTTTCTTGTAATGTAACAAGTCCAATTCCATTTGATTCATCGTTTAATACTACATTTGTTGTATTAGCACCATTTGTAAAAAATGGTTGTTGTGTCTCATCAATTGGTAATATTTTATAATTAGCATTAAATATATTATATAATTCCTCTAAATATTTTAATTTTGGAATATATTTATAACTTGATATATTTCTTGTAACATTAATTGTTTGTATCATTGGTTGATTACTAGAATCACGTGCTACAACTACTGGTTCTTTCTTTAACACGTATTTTACTTTTACATTTTTTACAGAATATGAATAATAATGTGTATGTTGATTTGGTTCTCCTTGATGTCTTACACTACTTCCATCATCAGGTAAACTTTTTAATGTTTTTAATGCAGATTTTATATATTTTTGTTTTTCTTCATCTGATAAATTTGCAGGTACTGTAATAAAATCTTTTTTTAATACAGTATTTAAATCTGATTCAGATTTATTTTCTTCTGTATCTGGTTTATGATCCTTAGAATTTGTAGTAGTAATTAATTTTTTTGTATGAGTATCTCCATATTTTCCCTCTGAAGTACTTCCAGTCTCACTACATGTATCTTTCCTATATATATCCCATTCATAAACCTGATCAACCACTAAGTAATAATATCTTTTTGTAGTTTTATCATTTTTATACAAATTATACATATATACTCTTGCTAAATGATACATATCATTTACTACATTATCACAAAATCTTTGATCGCCTTCAGTATCGATTAATATAGAGAATGGTATTACCCATTTTTGCATATATTTTCCTAACATATCTACATATACCATACCTTTATCCACTTCTGAAGCTCCAGGAAGTATATCATATGTAGTTAAATTTGGTACATTTATCTCTGATGTTGAAAACTTTTGTAATTGAATATCATCTACAACATCACCCTCTCTTGTAAGTATTGGTTTTATATCTCTTGCAGCCATATCTGCTTCACTTGTAAAATCTTGTACAGAATTTAAATAGTTATATGCATTCTCATTTGTAAATCTATACCATTCTACTTTATTAAAGTTTGACATCTCAGCCATAAAATATTTTTTAGCATTTTTTCCACTAACTTGATATCTGTTCTCTTCACTTTGATTTCCATCAGCAAAGTCACTAGGATTTGCAAGTAACACACTATTTACATCACCTGCGTATAATTCTTTTAACATAGTTACATAACACATATCATCAGGATAATCTGTATATACCATTTCTTGATACTCGGCATTTGAGAAAAGAAGTAATGGCTTATATGTTTGACCATCTTCTCTTTGAAGTGCAAGCTCAGAACTATTTCCATATCTATTTTCTCTTCTTGTTATTAAATCATCAATATCAGTAACTACTGTTTCACTCTCAGCAAATTGACTAAGAACAATAAATAATATTATTCCAACTATTAATAAAATTAGACGTCTTTTCTTTTTTTTCTCTTCTTTTAATTCTTCTTCTGATTTTCCTGTTAATCTTGATCTTACTTTATTTACAGCATTTTTCAAAGCCTTTGCAGCTTCTAGAGCTAAAAGAGCAAGATTAACATATGGAATTGCTGCAGCTGCAGCCTTTGCAGCAGTAGCTGCCCCTGCTTTTGCAGCAGCTTTTCCAGCTACTTGACCTGCTGCTTTAGTTGCTCCTTTTACAACTTTATCTTGAGCAGCACCAATTGCATTTGATGCTGCTTGTACCCCTTGACCAACTTTAGTATTTTTAGCAGCTTCTATTGCTTTGTTTCCTGCATCATAAGCTTTACTTTTTACAGCATTTACTTTATCATTTGTAGCACTAATTGTTTTTCCAGCTCTTGTATTTTTTGCTGATTCTGCAAGTTTTTTTTCAAGATCAGCCATTTTATCTTTAGCTGAATTAATTTTATCATTTGCAGCCTGTACCGTTTGACCAGCCTTTGAATTTTTAGCTGCATCAATAGCTTTATTTACTTTTTCATTTCCTGAATCTCTAATTTTTTGAACTCTTTTTTTAGCATTATCAATATTTTCTTTAATACTCTTATTAGATCCACTACTACTTGGTATATCTTCAACTTCAACCTCTTCTAGGTCTTCATCTTCTATATCATCATATCCATTATCATTATCCATTGACACTATGTATCACCTCTCTTAATCTATTTTTCAGACTTTATAATATTTTATAATATATATAAAAGTTTTTCAAGTAATTATCTAAATTTTAATTATATTTAAAGTATAAAAAGTTTACAAAATTATTTACTTTTTAGAAGTAAATAAACTTGTATTATAAGTAAAATTTTCATTTACTTATAATACAAGTTTTATTAATACTTTCTATATATTGTTCTATAGTAATTTTTCTTGGAATTAAAATTTTTTCCTTTACTTCTACTGCAAGATCAAAATAAATATTAAATTTTTCAATATCTATTATACCATCAATATCTACTATTCCATCATCTGATATTTTTATAATATGATATATAACATTCTTTACATCTAAAAATATCTTTTTTCTAAGCCTTATTAGCTCTCTTTTTTTACTTTTATATGTTAAAGAACTTTCAAGCTCTCTTAAGAGACATACATTTTTTAAAAATACTTTATCATTACTAAAATTTAATTCTTTATTAAAATCTTTCATGTACACCTCCTAAAATTTTTTAGTTAGTTAAATTTTTTATTAATTATATCATAAATTTTACAAGAAAAAAAGACTTACTTTACTAAAATAAGTCCCTTTTTATATATTATTCTATTATCATATTAGAATTAAATTTCATATCTAAATTTAAATCTGAGTTAGAACTTGATTTATTATCTCCTGGTTTTAAAATATCAAGAGGTTTTATTAACACTTTATATTTTCTAGTTTCAGGATCAAGTTCAAAAACACTTATAGTATTTTCTAAATTTTCATCTAAATGTTTAAGTTCAGTAGTAAAATACATTTCACTATCTTCTAGAACACATCCAACTTTTTTAATTATTCTAAACATTTCAGCTATATGCTGTATATCTTCACCAACAAAGACAATTTGTGGTTTATCATAAAAGCCAGCATCATTTCTAGTAAAGTTTTCATAAAAATCAGAATATAATTGAACTTTTTCTGCAAACATATTTTGCCAATCATCATTTCTTCTAACTACTTCAAATACGAAGTTTAATTCATCTGCTCCACTTTTTAAAGTTATAAGTCCACCTGTTGGTTTAAACTTTACATTATATTTTTTAGAATATAATAATAAATTTGGATTAGAACTTGAAAAGCTTGCTACTTTTTGCATATATGCAATTATAATTTGATTTCCTGCAAGTTTTCTTTTTACTGCATAAGCAGGTTTTGTATTATCTGTTGGTTGCCAAAGTGTTGGTATATTTCTTTGTTTTAAAATATATGTTGCAATTTTATCAATACAATATGCTCTATATGAACTTTTTCCAGCTTCACTTTGGAAATAATATCTAGCTATTACTTTTGATTTAGTTAAGTCTTCTAACCATTTTGCGACTTTATTTTGTTTTTTATCTTCTTCTACATCATTTAGTTTTCCTCTTAAATCTAATATTTGTGTTACTTGTCTTGAAGTAACAAATCCAAACTCGTTTACAACTTCTAATGCTTTGATATGTGATTCATTTATATATCCCATATCCATTTTAAATACAACTTGATTTACAGATGCAAATCCATCTTTTCCATCATAAACTTTTTTTTCATCTTCCCTAACAGCAAAAGGTGATACTAAAGTTTTTACTTCTTTATCATTTACCATAAACTCATCTCTCCTTAAATTTAATTTTAAAATTTAAACATTAAGTTAAAATCTCTAAAAAGATTTCAACATAAGTGTAGCATTTTTATGTCACACTCATATATAGTATACACTATATTTTACATAATTTCAAGTTTTAATTAAAAATTTATTAAAATCAAGTCTTTATCCTATAATTATAAGTTTTATTTTTTTCTTATCAGGAATAATTCTTTTTATACTAACAAGTACTTTTTGTCCATATTCAATACCATTAACATGTTCTGCAAGACCTACAAGGTTTGGCTGTAATTCAACAAAAACACCTGACTTTATTCTATTTCTTACAATTCCATCTACAATATCACCCTCATGATATTTTTTTATATTCTCCTCAAAAGTTCCTAAAAGTTCTTTATATGATAGCTCAATTCTTCCAGTATCTCTATCATATTTTTTAACAACTACTTCTACTCTTTGGCTAACTCTAAACATATCACTTGCATTTTGTAGTTGTGAATCAGACATATCTTGTAATTTTAATATTCCAGTAACTCCACCACCAACATCAATAAATGCTGCATATTCTGTTGTAGAAACAACAACACCTTTTAGTCTCATTCCAGGTTTTAAATGCATATACATCCATTTTCTAACCTTTATTTCAAGCATTTTTTTAGACATTATAAGTTCAAAAGTATCATCATTATTTTTAATTATTTCTTTAATACAAACAGGAATTACTTTATTTTTTTTATTAACAATATGTCTTTCTTCAACTAAACCATCATCTCCAACTATACTTGAAGCTTCTTGCCTTGGAATTGTAGCTTTAATGTTATTTCCAATTACTCCAACCATATTTAAATTTTCATCAATATCTTCAATATACATATCAATTACTTGTTGTGTACTTTGCATTTTTTCCAACATTTCAATTGTATATTCAACTTTTTTATTTCTTCTCATTTTACTCATTTTCTTCTCTCCTAAACTTTTACTTACATTTATTTAAATCTTAAGTATATTATTTATATTATTACTAGAATAACCATAAGATATTATATCTTATGGTATTTAGTTCTTAAAACTTAAATGTATAATCTTGTGCTATATTTGTTGTACTAGATTTTATATCTTTTATTAAAATACCATCTATTACAGAAAAAGAAAGTTCGGATATATTAAATTCAAGCTTATACTTTATTTCTGCATTTTTAGCAAGTTCTACACTATCTCCAGATACTACTGTCGATAAAGTTCTTATTTCTTTAGAATTATTAAGTAGTAAGAAATTATTTTCGTATAAATTATTAGAATTATATATATAACTAGTTTCATTTAAATTCTTAAATGTAGCATCTAATAAATATTTTGAAGAAAAATATACCTGATTAGATACTGTAAGACTTAAGCCATCTTTTACAAATGTCTTTGGCTCTTTATCATAAGCTATAAAATCATCAAATGCAATAAAATAGTTATTTGGTGACTTTTCTATTATATTTATTTTTCCATTAATATAGCTATCTAAACTTGAATACTCTACTACAAATACATTTTTATCACTTGCATTAGTAAATTTATATTTTGACATTTCTAGTTTTTTACCAAGTATCATTTTACTTTTTAAATTCTCTTCTAAAGAAGTTTTAGTTACATTAAAATATTCTATATATCCTGGATCTAATAACTCATATAATGAGTCAATATCACTACTTTGTATCTTAGAAATCAAATCACTAACATACATTTTTAATTGTGTTTCTCTTGTAACAATTGCGCCAGAATACTTTCCTAAATCTGTATCTTGAACGCCCATTATATCTGTAGTATTTTCAGGAGCTTCTTTAGGCATTAGATTATTTTTCCATATAAACATAATTGAAGTCATAGATATAACTAAAACAACTGCAATACCAATTGTACATGCCACAAGTACTCTTTTATCTTCAAACATGTCACTCATTCTCTATTCCTCCTAAATCCATATCAATATAGAACACTTTATATGTACTATCTTTTCTATTTAAAATAACACCAATTTTTACTAAATCTCCATTAGCATTTACTATTTCACCTATATATGCATCCTCTTTTACAGTATATAAAAATTTTAAATTAGATGAATTAACATATGGTTTATCATTACTTAAGAAATTTATTTCAGTAAAATCTTTTATTTTCCCTATATATGTATTCCTATCATATTTTGATTTTATATCTTGTGTAGTAATAGAATATGTATCACTATATTTTCCATTAATTAAAGCATCTATAAAATTATTAAAAGCATTTTGAACAGTGTAAAATGTCTGATAATCTTTAACTAAATTAGCTTCTTTTATTTCAGTATCTGTAATGATATCTTCCTTTACTATATAGTTTTCTATGCTTTCATTATTTTCTACAACTGTTTGTTTACTGTCCTTATAGCTACTAGTTAGACTTCCAATAAATCTAACTAGTAACAATATGACAATTACAACAAACATAACTATTATAATAAACTTTATAGTTTTATTTCTATCTTCGCTCATATATCAAACCTCCAAAGCACTATAATTCGTCTACTGATCTAGGTTGCACTGGTCTACCATGTAATCTATCATTTGTATTTCTTATACTTCTTCTTGCTTCTTTTACATCAGTTCTAAGACCTCTATTAAATGTAGTATTAAGTGTAGGTGCATATCCACCAGTTTCTTTTTTAGTAATTTTTATTGGAGTAGATTGTTCTGCCATTTCAGCCCAAGCTTTTCCTGCACTTGCAATCATACTTTTTGGTATATCATTTAAAAATTCTTGTGCCATTGCAGCTTGTCTTTCAGCCTGTTTAGTAAGTTTTGCTTGTGTACGTGCATTTTCTGCCTCAAATTCACGATATCTATTTGCTACATTTTGTGATAATTGTCTTGCTCCATTATTTGACGCTCTATTTTTACTATCAGAGATTTTTGAAGCTTTTTCCTCAGCTTTTCTTAGTTCAGCAATTGTAGCATTTTTCTCATCCATAATTCTTTTTGACTGTTCTAAATTTACATTTCTCTCTATCTTTTTATCAGTAATATAATCCAATGGCATATCTATAAGGTTTGCTGCAGTTACTGCATCACCTAAATTGTCTGTTGCTCCCATACCCATAGCTGCGGCACCAACAGTAGTAGCAAGTCTTGTAACTCTTTGTCTTTTTGCAATTTCTGCATCTCTTTTTGCTTTTTCTAATTCTTCATAAGCATTTTGTTCTGCTTCTTCTGCATCAAATCTAGCAGCAGCATTAGAGCCACCACTGCCACCACCTGCTCCTGATTTTTGAAGAGCGGCAGCATTATTTTCAAGTGCCATTATTAATTTATTAAGAGCTTCATTTGTAAGTCCAACATTAGTTCCATTTCCACTACCTTGGCCATTACCTGAGCCACCTAAATTATTATTTCCACCTATATTATCTCCTTGTAGAACTGTGTTATTAGTCTGATTTCCTGTGTTATATGCTCCTCCAGATGTAGTACTCTCTGCACTATCTTCTGCAGCTGCTGCATTAATTGCAGCATTTCTTCTTACTGCTGTATCATATGCTTTTTGTTTTGCAGCAACAGTTTTTTTGGCTTCATTTGCTTTAGTAAATGGCTCTTTTGTTCTTTGAGCTAGGGCCATACCACTTTTCATACCAACCATAGCCTTTGTAAAGTTTTCACCGATTCCACCAAGTAATTTAGAATCTTGTATTCCAAATGTAGATTTAATTAACTTTTCAAGTTTAATTAAGCCCCAAATTCCTGCAATACTTACTATTGCAAATATACCTTGTTTCTGTGCAAAACTTCCATCTTTAGAAGCATCAATACTGCCAGAACCTAATATAGATAAAAATTTCATAATAAACATAAGATATACAGCATGGAAAGACTGAGTAAATACTATAGTTGCAAAATTTTTAAGCCAGCTAGCAAATATTCCACTTGATTTTTCTTTTCCCATTATTATACCTCCAATTTATCACATAGATTTTTTTATTACATCTACTGCCACTATAAGTGGTGCTAACATTCCTAGGAAAATGCAGTAGAATAATCTTTTTGTATACATTACTACTAAAGCTAAAGTTTGCCCCATTATAATAAATAAAACTAAAGCCGATATCATATCTCCACCCAAAGCTTGCAAAGCGAATGTAAGAATTAATCCCATATATCCTGTTACATTAACTGATGGTGAATCTATAGTCACAGCTCCACCAGTAATACCTCCAACTAAATCTCCAACTAAGCCAATCACATTACTAATAGAGTTTCCTACAACTGGTATTCCCTTAAGAAATGGTAGTTTAAAATCTATTTTTCCTGCAACTTCATATGCAACAGCAGTAATTCCTTCATTTATAGCAAATATTCCTGCCATTAAAAAATGAACTGTAAACAATAATATAATTCCAAATACCCAGTTACTCAATGCTTGCTTATACTGTGCCTTTTCACTTGCTATTGAACTAATCGCAAGTTTTATACCTATTACCATCGCTGCAATTACAAATATTGTAAGTGCAAGTATAAAAAAAGTATAATACAAACTAGATATAGTTCCCTGTAATAAATATACTGGTGCACCATCTCCAACCTCTGTTGGATTTATAAAGTTTGGATCAAAGAAAGCCATTCTATTAAATACAATACTATCTGGAAAAGGAAAACTAAGAATTCCATTTGATATTCCTAATGCTTGAAATATTGTATATAATACAAGAAATATAAATAAAGCTATAGCTAACATAAGTGTAGTAAATGGTGCCATTAATACACCTGTACCAAAATTTAAAAGATTTCTTAACAAATCTCCTAATACATCCATTACATTTCCAGCAAGACCAGTTTCACCTTTTACTAACTGTTCTTCACCTGTTAATTTTGCAAATACCGCATTATTACTAAATGATGATATAACAGATATTGTAACAAGTAATATTAATACTGTAAATATTATCTTTTTATTTTCTTTTAACCAATTTTTAATATTTTTTCTTCTTTTTTTCATGTTTTTCACCTATTCCTAAACTATCTAATTCATTTGTTTTTGATTTCTAAGTTCAATTATCTTAGATAAGTTTGTTTCAACAAATTCAAATTCTTTTTGAGTAGGTTGAATTGCAATTATTGCAGACTCTTGACCAATTTTTATAAGGCCTTCACCTCTAGCACAAGTAAGTAAGAAATCTGTTTCACCATCACTTAGTTTAAATACCTCTTTTAAATATTGTATTTCAGATTTATCTTGTGCTAAGAAAAGTTTAACTTCAGAAGAAGTAAGAACTGCTTGAGCTTCTTTTTTCTCATAGAAGTCTTGGAATTTCTGTGATACAACTGCAAGAGATACATTTCTTTTTCTTGCACGTCTTGCCATTGTATTTAAGAATTGTACAGCTTCTGGATAATCAAGTAGCATCCATGCCTCATCAACAAGAACCCTTTTTCTTCTAGCTTTTGTTTTATTTTCACTATTCTTTTTAACATACTTTTCCCAAACCCATGATAGAAGTATTTGTTGTGCAAGAGGTCTTGCAAATTTCTCTTCTAATTGAGATAAGTTAATATTTATAAATGGATTACCATCCATAAGTTCAAAAGTAGATTGACCATCAAAATATGCCATCTGTCCATCAAACTTTTTACAATATTGTCTCATAACTTTTAATAGATAGTTATAATGATATGCATATGTATCATTTGAATCTTCATGTGATTTTTGAACTAAAAGTTCATACCAATCACTTATTGTAGGCATTGCCTTTTTAGCCGAACCTACAACATTTGTTGTACCATCCATTGCATTAAACTCTGTATGTCCATCAACATATAGTGAGTTTATATCATTTGTAATTCCATTTCTAGAATAAAGTTCTGCAACAATTTCAGCTATAATTTGTTTTGTAAGTTCGTTAACTTCAGCACTTCTAGTAGCACCACGAGCCATTGTAAGTAAGGCTTGTGTAACGTCTTCTACTTTATTTTCAACATTTAAAACAATTCTATCTTTACCAGTAATTTCGTCTCTTGTTACCTCAGGTTCGATATCAAATATGTTTATTACTGTATTACTGTTTGGACTAATATTTATATTTATTCCATTTAGAGAATCAGCAACAACAACATACTCTCCCTCAGCATCAATTACTAAGTTTTCAACACCCATAAGCATTGAAGATCTAGCCATTATAGTTTTAATTGTAACAGATTTACCAGAACCTGATTTACCAAATATAATCATATTATAATTTGTAAGTGATGAATGGAAATTATCAAATAAAACTGGTAGTCCTGTTTGTTTATTAATTCCTATTGGTACCCCTACTTCATGACCAATATCAGATGATAGAAATGGAAATACAGTTGACATAGATCCTCTATCAAAAGTATGCTTTCTATTAAGTTTGTTTTTATTAAGGGGTAAATTACTTTGAAAAGCCTCTTCTTGCATTGCCCAAGTAGCTTTTATACCAATCATATTTTTTGATGCTTCCATAGCCAAAAGTTCAGATGCTTTATCAAGCTCTGTTTTACTATATGCAAAAAGTGTTGATATAATAGTTGCCTCAAATAATTTGTTATAACCTGCAGCAATTTCATCTCTTAGTGCTTCAGCCTCAGATTGTTTTTGTGCAAGTATAGACATTCTGTTTATATCACCCCTATCAGATGCAACATATCTTTCTGATTGTAGTTCAACAATTGTTTTATTTAAATCCTTTTGAGATACAGTCTCAGATACAGGATTTATATATACTGATGTATTAACATCACCAAATTCATATATTCCAGCTAAGAAATATGGAAATGAGGCCTGTCTTGGAAGTGCAGTAACATAAAATGTTCTAACAAATCTTGATACCTTTGAAAATATTTCAAGATAATCATAATGGCTTGCATCTATTCCTGAAGGAGCCATAAGATCTTTTATTGAAGATTTATTTACTTCTAAGAAACTTACATCCTCATTTGAAGTTTTAATTAATTGTTCTTCTGGAACATATCCTTTTTTTCTTCTTATTCTTCTTTCTTCTCTTGCTTTTTCCCTTTCAGCTTTAAGTCTTTCTTTCTTAGCTTTTTTATCTTCTTCACTCATTATTCAAATCCTCCTTAAACAATTATATCATCTTCTGATGAATCATAATTTTGAGAAGTTTTTTTCTCTTCTGTAACATTTTCTTCCTCTTTTTCATTAACTTCAATATCTAAGTAATTTCTAGATGGTTGAGAAACATTAGAATAATTATTATCTACAGTATTACTTTTTTCAACATTTTCCATAGCATCTATATTATCTTCTACTTCCATATTTTCTATTTCATTATTTTCTGCTTCTTCTCCTACTGTTTCTTGTATATTTGCATTTCTATTTGCTCTCTCTATTTTTCTTTCTTCTACACCTCTAACATGATTTTCTGCAATTATATTAGTAAGTTGACTTTTTGACTCATCATCAATATCAGCATTTCGTATAATATCTAATGCATGTCTATCAGTTTTCTCCTCAAATTCTTCAACAATTTCATCTTCAGATTTTACAACTGCACTTCTAAGAGTTTGCCTTACAGCCTCTTGTACCCTTTTGGCTGCTTCTAATTCAACTTCTTTTTGTATTAGTTCTTCTTTTTTCTCATATATATCTTGAGATGTAGAATAAAGTCTATAAAATCCTGAGTCTAATGCAGTTTTTATATCAATTAATTTTTCATCATCTCTATTATATGAAATAAATAATAATTCTGCAAGTTCATTAGAGTTTAATATTCTAGATGTTACAGAACAAGACATAAGTGCACTCATAATTGATTGTGCCCTTGTAAATAATTCTCTGTGACAAATTTCATGAATTTCTTCCTTTGAAAATTCACTAACAGATGTTACTTCTGATTTATAATAAGAAAATACTATATAAAATTTTCTTTGTAATATATTCTTATTTAAACTAATTCTTTCAACATATCTTGTTATATCTTGTGCATATTCTAAAATATTAAAGTATCTATCCCTTTCTTCTTTTGCCATTGCAACTTTATTAAAATCAACATCAAGCTCATTTGCAAGTGCTTTATAATTTTCATCAGCCTCTGTATATTTACTATATATATTGTCAACGCTTTGTTGATAAATATCCATACTCTTCTTTAAATCAACAGCTCTTGCTTGAACATACAATTGAACTGGAAATTTTAAAGTATTTAAAAATACTATAAAACCTTCTTCTACTGCAAGTTGTTCTATGTCAGACATAAGATCATAGTTTATACCCTTACATTGAAGTACCATTGTATATTTAGTTTCATTTTCCTGTAAGATCATATTATCAACAATTCTATCAAACTCCATAAAATCTATTATATCTTTTCTAGGAACTTCCTTACCACTTTTTCTTTTAACTGACCCATCAGTTATAGCTTCTTCATCACCTTTTTTATTACTCTTTTTATCATCTTTTGTCACTTTTTTCTTACTTAAAGACATTGCTAAGAAAGCTATACCACCAGCAACAAGACCAATAATTAAAATTAACATTGTAACATTCATTATTTTTTTTCACCCTCTCTATAAACATATATCTTTTTTCTTTTTCCAAAAGTAATAGTTCTAAGTAAAATTTCACTTATTTTCTCTCCACCTGCTTTTCTCAAATTTCCAACTAGTGGACTATCAGGAATTGAAAAAGTACCAATACAATATCCCAAAACTGCACATAGTCCTATAAATATAAAGCCTATGGTTTTTAATCCTAAAATCGAAAATATAAGATAAAAAATAAATCCAATAGCCGCACCACCAATACTTGTAATAGTAGATTTTATAGTAAATATGTATAAAAATCTTGACTCTCCTTTAGCACTTCTTGGAACCCCATATGTTCTTCCCATATATATACCCCCACTTCATACTCATATTAAGCATTTATAAAATTTTATCATATACTAAATTTTAAATCAACAAATGAGGCAAAAAATATTGTTTATAATAGGTAAAAAACAAAAATGTTACATATTCGTAACAAATATGTAACATTTAAACTATTATGGTAAAAATCCTTTTCCTACATTTATAACAAAATTTAATATTGGTATTGCTGATAATGTAAGCATAAGTCCTAAGACAACCATAACAGCTTGATTTTTAATATCTGCTTTTTTTACAGCGTCTGCAAACATATATCTAAGCCCTATAAATACAATACCAGCTATACATAAAACTTGTACTACTGCAGCAACAGTTGCCCATACATTATTTACTAAAGTATTAGCATTTGTTGTGTTTTGTATTTCATTTCCAATTCCACTAAAAAATCTTACTAAATTATCTGCAAGATAGAAAAATATAATACCAACAATAAATGTAGGTAGAGTCTCTTTTACAATACTTTTTCCCTCAACACCAGAGAAAATATATTTTACACCTAAAATTACAGTTACTATAAGAAATATTGCATTTCCAACTAATTGAAATATACCTTGAAGTCCTAGACCACTAGCTCCAAAAATTTGTTCTTGAATTTTATGTCCAAAACTATCAGCAGAACTACCACTAGCTTTTCCTTGATTTAAGAAACTTCCTCCACTTGAGAAAATATCATTTAATAAACCTCCACCGCTTGTCTTATCGACTTTTTCATGTTTTTCAACTTCATCTGGTTTTGGTGCCTTACCTTTAGCACTAACAAATTCAAAATTGAAACAAACAATCATAAAAAATATAAATACTATGGCAAATACTTTATTTTTCATTTTTTCACCTCCATTATATTTATTTTTTATCTTTTTAAATTTCTCTATTTATAAAAAAATAATACAAGATTTACTTGTATTATTTTTACTACTCTTGTTATTAGAATATTTGGTTTGCTGTATTAGCTATAAATCCTGCTATTGGTACAGCGGCAAATACAAGTATAGCACCTACAACAAGTATAACAGTTTGTTTCTTTATATCAGCTTTTTCATCAGCTGAAGCAAACATATATCTAACACCTGCTAAAACTATTGCAGCGATTGCAAGAATTTGCACAATTACTGCTATAGTACCCCAAATATTGTTTGCTAATTTTGATATGTTTTGATTAGCACTACCTGATGGTTTTACTACACTTACAGCAAAAATGCTAGATGTTGAAACACATATAAGAGTTAATACCAAAAATACAGGTACTAATCTTAACATTAATTTTCTTGATTTTTTCATAATAATATCCTCCTTTACTATTACTCTTAAATATATTATAACTATATTTTTTTTAAAAATCAATACTTTATTTAATTTTTTTACTTTTTTTGGAAAATAGCTAATTTTTTCAGCTTTTTCAAGCCTTTTAGCCATATTTTTTTATTTTTTAGCTTTACTTTTTGACAAATTTGTGATAATATGCTTATATGATTTTTTTCAAAAAATTATCAATTATTATTATTTTTTTATCTTTATTTTCTATATCTTATAATACTAATACAGAAAAATTTAAATTTCCAACAGAATATACAACTATATCATCAAAGTATGGAAATAGAAATATTTTTGGAAGTAATAACTTTCACAATGGAATAGATTTTTTAGCACCGCAAAACTCTAAAGTATATGCTTGCTCAAGTGGTATAATAATAGAAAATACTTTTAGCACATCTTATGGGAATTATATAGTAATTGAACACAGTAATGGATATAGATCATTATATGGACATTTAAGTGAAGAAAAAATAGTAAATATAGGGGACTATATAACTGGAGCTGATTACATTGGAAATGTTGGACCAAAATATCTATCAGATGGTAAATTAAATGGTATTACTACGGGTCCACATCTACATTTTACAGTATTCAATGAAAATGGAGATACAATAGATCCATATAATATATTAGAATAATAAAATGTTATTTAAATTTTCTATAAATATAAGTCCTTGATTTTTATTTCAAGGACTTATACTTATTAGTTATTTATTTCATCTTTTCTATCTTTATTTATTGAAAATTTAGATACAGATACTTCATATGCAATCTTTTCTAATATCTCTCCATTTTCAAATTTTTTCTCATATTTTCTTGATTGAATTCTACCAGATAATCTTACCATAGTACCAACTTGTAGTTTTTCACAAAACTTAGCATTTCTTCCCCATAAAATACATGGAATATAATCAGATTTTTTATATGATCTATTTACCGCTATTAAAACATCCGCAATCTCACGGCCAAGTGGTGTTTTTCTATAAATAGGCTTTTTACATATATAACCTACTAAATCAGCATTATTTAAAGTAAGTATATCTTCTTCCTCTATAATTTCTATTTCTTTTGCAAATATTGATAAAACAAGCCTACTTCTCATTTCTTCTTGTTTATTATATGATCTAAATTGACCTATTACATGTACTGTCTTTCCATTAGTTAAATTATTTATATCAATTAATCTTTCAGATATAATAACTGGTAATATATCTTGTGACGAACTAAGCCTTTTTGACTCAACATTTATTTTATAAAATTTCTCATCAAAAAGTTCATGACTAAACTCTGGTTTATCTATAATAATACCACCAATTTCAACAAAGTTATTTTCATTAAAAGTCTCCATTCAAACATTTCCTCCTTTGGTTTTTATACTATTAATCATATGTTCAAAAAATAAAAAAATTACTATGATACGCATTATTATATCATAATAATTTATTTTTGTAAATAGCTTATGTAAACATTTCATTCTAACCATTTTAGTATATTTATATTTTCTGTTTTTATTGTAATATTTTTGTAACATTGCTGTTACTTAAATACCTATCAAAACATAGCATTACTATATATGTCATTATAGTAGAAGAAATAACACTTACACCTATCCATTCGGATATAAAAGCTACTTCATTATTTATTTTTTCAACAAAATTATAAAGTATAACAGGAAGTGATGTAGCAACAAAAATAAGTAATAAATTTACTACCATACTTTTTTTATTTTTTACATTATTATCTATAAATACAAAAAATATATAGAAAAAAATACTTGCCATATAGAAATACCTATCATGCATTGATGGTAGAAAATATGGTATCATTACCGAGAGTAACATTACTTTTTCAATAAAGATCTTACTAGCATATTCTACTTTTTTAGTATTTTTAAGTACAATATATATTGATAACACTACAGTTAAAATTGATAATATACTTTTAGCTAAGATATCTATTTCTTTATAATTTAAATGTAGTAGTGAATATATATTAGGTGCAGATTTAACAAATTTTGAATAAGCACCTGACTGTAATAGTTCTATTCTTATAATATCAAATATACTTCTACCATAAATAATTGATGGAAGCATTGTAACTACAAATCCTAAAGGTATATATATAATATCTACTACTCGTATTTTCTTCTTTAATAACAAATATAAAAATACTGGCGCAATAAAAATTGCTTGTAATTTAAAAGCAAGTGCCACACCAAAAAAGAAAAGTGCACTTCTCTTTTTATTTTTTAATATAAGTAAAACAAATATAAGTACAAAAAAAGTATATATACTATCACACTGTCCTATTATTCCTGAATTTATAAATACTGATGGTATAAGTAGTATACTTAATGCATTTGATAGTTTAATGTCTGTTTTAAACTCTCTTATTATAAAATAAGATATAATTACTATTCCTATTGTAAAAATAGTAGATATAAATTTTATCCAAAAAATATAATTTGTAGTAATATATGTCCCAATAATTAAAAAATAAATATATGGTGGTGTATAATTTCCTATCTGCACTGACAGTGAATTAATTCTACCAAGATCTATAATCTGATCTATCCACTTACTTAAATAAATAAAGTAGTCCTCTCCTATTACATTTCTAAAAATAATATTTATGATTATAAATATTGCAATTATAATACTACATTTAAAAAACTCTTTTTTATTTATTGTTGTCATATTCTGCCTCCAATTAGCATTGCAATAAAATATAGTATACCATGATGAACTGGAAAAAATGCATACATTAAATATTTATTTAAATCTATTTTATTTTTCTTTTTACCATTATAAAAAAGTAAAATTACAACATCAAAAATTACAAAAATCTCCAATATATCATAGATTACTGAAATAATAAACATTAATAAAAGTTCTAAAAAAGTATATGTAAACTTTATATTATGATTTTTAGTTTTTCTTTTCATCTTTTCAAATAAAAAGAAGTTTACTCCCATTATTGGAACTACATAGCTATAATCAATATTTACAAAATGATATATTAATATTATACAAACTACAGTTATTACTCTAAATATTAAATTTATATATTTATTATCTATACTTGTATATTTTTTACTAAAATCTATTGATTTTAGTAAAATAAGAGTCAGTACAAATGAAAATACTATATTTAAAAATTCTGCTATATAAGGATTATAATTTGAATAATATTTTTTATTAAGTATATATAACATATAAATTAGGACTTGGGTAATAATGCAAAGTACCCCAAGTCTTAATATATATTTTTTCAAACTACTTGTATGAATATATCCTTGTACTAAACTATATACAAAAAGTGGCATTGCAATTCGTCCAATAATTCTAAATAAAATATAAACTTCAGGATTAATCATACTTTCAAAATATACACCTATATGATCTATCAACATTGTAATAATTCCAATAACTTTAATAGTATTTAAACTTATTCCTATACTTGCCTCTTTACACTCCATTATTCTCCCCACTTCTAATATTTACAAAAATGTAGTACATTATTTTCTACAATAAACTCTTCATCACAAAACTTTGTAAAATCTTTACCTTTGAAATATTTCTCCTTTATTTTATCACTTGCTTCTTCATGTCCTATTTTATCATTTGAATATATTTTTAAATGTAAATAAAAATTATCTTCAACATTATATATACCTGGTACTAAATATACTACTACTGAATACCAATCACTCTCAGTAATATTATCATCACTATACAATGCTATTTTTTCTATTTTTTCTTCATGATTACTATTATATTCATCTATATAATTTATTACAAATTCTGCATTATTTTTAATAGTATTATTATATCTTACATAAATTCCATATAGCATAAAATATATAGTAAATTCTATAATACATACTAATAACATACCACTAATATATATTTCTTTTTTTATTTTTAAATTATTTCCAAAAATAATAACATATAAATAAATTATACCAGCAAGTGCACCAATACTCCACGCCATTCTATTAGATATGGTACCACTATTTATAATTCCAAAAGAATAACTATAACATACACTAATAATAATTATTAAAAATAAATTATGTATTACATATTTATCTTCCTTTTTAAAATTACCAGAATTAAATACAATATAAAATAATGAATAATATATAATGTATTCCAAACAATATATAAGTACTTGAGCAATAATACCTACAATTAAACCTAAATATTCATTACCTTTAGCATATCTAGTATTTACTTCTATTCCCTCAAATTGTATTTTTGAAAAACAAAATAGTAATAAAAGTGGTATAATAAAATGTATTGTAAGTTTTATTATATATTTTATATCAATTTTTCTATTATTTTTTAATGCATAAAATAGTAATGATAATACTACAAAAGCTGTTATCATAGTTTGATATGAAAACTCTGATATTGTAAGCAAAATCAAAACTATAACATTTTTAAACTTAATATTTTTTGTATATATTATACTTGCTACTACCACTAAAAACAAAGCAAAAATCATAGTAAGGTTTTCAAGATATACTAAATTATCTGATAAATATCTATTAAAAAATATTATTAATACACATACAAATAATAATACTTTTTTTAATTTTGAAAGTTCTTTTATTTTATCATTTTCATTTATTAATTTTATAATATATGTATATACTAAATACATAGAAGTAGTAAGCAATATAATTGATATTGTAAAGTACATTGTATAAATTGTTTCATACTTTATATTAGCTCCAAACAAACACATGAAACCTTTAGTTATTAAATATTGTATTGGTCGCATATTTCCAAATGCATATTTATTATAAAACTCTAAACCAAGAGACTTTATTGTATATGCATCTGCTGAATAAACAACCCTGTAAAATATACCACCAATAAGGAAAGATAGGACAAGATAAATAAAAAATAATTTTATTTTTCCCTTTTTACTCATTACTATTTTTCCTTTCTAAGTAATTTCATCATATTAGTTTTATAGTTTTCGACACCTGGCTGATTAAATGGATTTACACCTAATATATACCCACTTATTGCACACGCTTTTTCAAAAAATACTATAAGCTGTCCTACATTATATTCATTTATATCGTCTATATTTAAAATCATGTTTGGTACTCCACCCTCAACATGTGCTTCTACAGTCCCCATAAATGCTTGTTTATTAATATAGTCTATATCTTCTCCTGCAAGATAATTTAGTAAATCTTCATCTTCTTCTAGTTCTGGAAGAGTTATAAAACTCCTATCTTTTACAACGTTTATTACAGTTTCAAACATATTCCTTCTACCATCTTGAATAAGTTGACCCATAGAATGTAAATCTGTTGTAAAGTTTACACCTGCAGGAAAAATACCTTTTCCATCTTTTCCTTCACTTTCACCAAATAATTGTTTATACCATTCAATAAAATATTTAAATGAAGGTTCATAACTTGCCAAAAGCTCTATATCAATTCCTTTTCTATAAAGTATATTTCTTACTAATGCATAAATATAACAATCATTAGTCTCAATACTTTTTTCATTATATAAGTATGATGCAAACTGAGCACCATCTAATACATCCTCAATTTCTATATTTGCAACTGCCATTGGTAAAAGTCCTACAGGAGTAAGTACTGAATATCTTCCACCAACATTGTCTGGTATAACAAATGTTTCATATTCATTTTTTACTGCTATATCATGTAATATTCCTTTTTCTTTATCAGTAGTAACATATATTCTATCACTTGCACCTCTTACTCCATATTTTTGTTCTAAAACTAAACGTAGAGTTCTAAAAGCAACAGCAGGCTCTAATGTTTTTCCAGATTTAGATATTACATTTATAGAAAAATCTTTATCTTCTAAATACTCTATTAAATTTCTTAAATACTTTCCACTCAAATTATTTCCAGCAAATATAATTTGTGGATGTTTCCTTTTACTGTAAGATACTAAGTTACTAAAATTATCAGAAAATAAGTCTATTATAGCTCTAGCACCAAGATATGAGCCACCTATTCCAATTACTACAAAAACATCTGATTGATTTCTAATTCTTTTAGCACATTCTTTAATTCTTAAAATTTCATCTTCATCTCTGTTAGATGGTAAATCCATCCATCCTAGCATATCTTTTCCTTTTCCGTTTTTATTTGCTAATTTATCATGTGCCTTAAATACTTCTTTTTCCATTGATTTCATTTCATCATCTGTTATAAAATCTTTAATTCCATCAATATTTAAATGAATTCCTTGTAAATGAATATTTGGCATAAACTTATCCTCCTTTATATATATTTTTTAGTTAATTCTTCAACTATTGCTTTTGCCTTTCTTTTATTTTGGTTATATTCAATTTCAGTTATATTTACTATATATTTAGAAAGTACTAAATCCATAGCTTCTGCAAGTTTTACCATATCGTCTTCTTTTAATCCCTTTGTTGTACATGCAGCTGTACCCACTCTAATACCGCTAGTAACACTTGCTGGCTTTGGATCATTTGGTATTGCATTTTTATTTACTGTTATATTTACTTCTTCAAGTAATTCTTCTGCCTCTTTACCTGTCATTTGCTTATTTATTAAGTTTATAAGCATTAAATGATTATCTGTTCCATCTGAAACTAATTTATATTTTCTCTTCTTTAATTCTTTTGCAAGTGTTGCACAGTTTTTTACTACTTGATCAATATAATTTGTAAATTCAGGTTGTAGAGCCTCTTTAAAACATACAGCTTTTCCAGCAACTACATGTTCTAAAGGTCCACCTTGTATTCCTGGGAATATAGTTTTATCAATTTTTTCTGCATATTCTTTTTTACAAAGAATAAGTCCACCACGTGGTCCTCTAAGAGTCTTATGTGTTGTAGATGTAACAAAATCAGCATAAGGTACTGGTGACATATGATGTCCTGTACAAACAAGACCTGCAATATGTGCCATATCTACCATTAAATAAGCCTCAACTTCATCTGCTATTTCTCTAAATTTTGAAAAGTCTATTTCTCTTGGATATGCACTAGCACCTGCAACAATCATCTTAGGTTTATATTCTCTAGCTTTATTTAATACATCCTCATAATCAATATATCCATTCTCATCAACACCATAAGCTACAATATTAAATAATTTTCCAGAAAAGTTTACTTTGCTTCCATGTGTTAGATGTCCACCATTAGATAAATTCATTCCAAGAATTGTATCTCCTGTATTTAATACGCTCATATATACAGCCATATTAGCTTGACTTCCACTATGTGGTTGAACATTTACATGTTCTGCTTTAAATAACTTTTTGGCTCTCTCTATTGCTATTGTCTCAATTGAATCAACATTTTTACAACCACCATAATATCTTTTTGATGGATATCCTTCAGCATATTTATTAGTTAAAACCGAACCTACAGCTTGTCTTACTGCATTACTTACAAAGTTTTCTGATGCTATAAGCTCTATATTGTTATTTTGTCTCTCTTGCTCCTTTTTTATTAATTCAAATATTTCTACATCTTCATTTTCTAAATTCATCATAATTACTCCCCCTAATAATTTTATAACACTAGTATATCATATTATACTAAAAAGAAAAATAGTTTTTTATATTTTACAAGAAAAAAATTATAGTAAAAAATTATAAAAATAATTTAAAATATGATATATCTAACTTTATTATGATTTACATTTTTTACTTTACATAACATAATTGATGTGCTATAATATTATATAATTCTTATATGCTAAAAGTTTAATAATATTTAGGAGGACTTTATATGAAAGCTTTAGGAAATGGATCTGGTTTTTCAAGAATTTATCAATCTGCATATTTTACTGATAATAATGATTTAATTATAATCGATATGGGAGATACATCATATCACAAACTTCAAAAAATGGATTTAACTAAATATAATGATATATATCTTTTTATAACTCATACACACTTTGATCATGTTGGAGGACTTCCTATATTTGTACAATATGTATATTATGTCTTAGGAAAAACTCCAATCATTGTTGCACCATCAAAAGAGGTAAGAAAAGATTTATATCAGTTACTTAAAATTGGTGATATTTTCAAAAATATGTATAAGTTAAAAATAGCAGATAAATTAAAAAAGGATTTCTTTGTAACTGCAATAAAAACTTATCATACTCCAGGATACTTAAAAGATAAATGTTTTGGATATGTATTTTTAGATAATGGTATTCATACTATTTACACTGGAGATACTTTTACTATTGAGCCTTTTAGACCTTTTATTAAAAATACCTCTTCACTCTATATTGATATAAGCGCACATTATGGGAAAGTACATTTAAAACTTGATGAAATTTTAGATGAGCTTAAAATTTATGCAAAAAATGGAACAAAAATATATCTTATGCATTTAGATGATAAAAATTTTGTTATGAATGCTATAAAAGGTATCAAAAATATTCATATATTTTGAAAAAGTCCCAGTAGATTTACTCTACTGGGATTTATTAAATTAGATTTTAAACTCTTCTTTTAATTTTGTATAATTTGCAATACTTATAAGTGATGTATATACTTCCTTTAATTTTTCTTTTGGAAAATAATATTTTAATATATTTAGTGCATCATTAGAACTAAGTTTAAAAAATATAGCATCATCTTTTAACAATTCTCTAATCTTTAAATATCTATCTCTACTTATTTCTTCATTTATTTTTTCTTCATTTAACTTTCTTATATCATCTAACACCATAATCTACATCATCTCCTCTTATAGGTGACTTTCTATTACCTACAACTTCTCCAGACACATCAATTACTTGTGGTATGCTCTCATTTGCTCTAGACTTTAGGAATTTACCTGATAAAAAATTCTCTTTTAATTTATCTGGTGAAATGGTATCTAACGATCCTTTAGAACTAGCATAATAATATGATAATTTATTTATATCATGATCATCTTTTATAGTAATTACTCTTGATACATTATATCTATATGAATTTTCAGTAGAAAAATCAATGGAAATATTACATTTATCCATTCTACTAAGTTCTTCTTCTGTAAAAATTTTTTTAGACATTGCATTTAAATATGCTATAACATCTAAGGAATCTATACCTTTAGCTTTATTAAATATTCCATTTAATAATTCTATTTTAACTTCTAATGATTTTCCCAATATTTCATTTCCTAAATTTTCATCATAACTCATATCATCTGCAAATATTTCAGTTACATCTAAGGAATGACCTTCACAAAGACTCATTTCCTCTTCTAATAATTCTCTATCTATCTGTTCATCACTAATTACTCTAAAACCACCTATTGGCATACCAAAGGTATTTCTTTGTAAATCTGTGATTTTAGTATTATCTATAGGATTTAACATACTATTTGTAGCATCTGCGATAATAACTTCATCATCTGCAATAAGAGTAACATACTTATGGATTCCATTTCCTGATATAACACTTTCTATTCCTTTTTCACTCAATAATTTAGAATATAATTTTGACCATGTATTACAAACAAGTTCATTGTTTTCTAGAGTAACTTCATCAATATTTTGATTATATATTTTTTCTATAAATTCTTTATCTAAATCTTTTGGCATTCCACCATATGTTTGACTATATTTAACCTTACTATTTAGTCTTTTATATATTTCTTTAGATAAACCGATTTGACTCAAATTATCTGGTAAATCAACTAGAATAGCTTCCTTAAATTTCTCATCTAATTCTAAATCTGTTTCAAACTTTACACCATAATGTTCCAAATTTCTATCAAAAACTATAGGTTTTATATTTTTAAGTATTGCTTTTTTTCCAATTGTTCTAGAATTTTGTAAACTAGCCCCAAATTGGTTTATTTTTGTACGCATTTGTTCTTTTGAAACACCACAAAAAAATTCTTTATTTTCCTCAAATTTTTTAAATTTTTCCCTTAAGTTTGAATCTCTTATTATTCTGCTTAGCTCTTCAAAAGAAATATCTTGACTACTTACATCATCACTACTACTTTCTATATACTCTTCCTCATTTACTTTACAAATATTTCTTAATTGTTCATTAGAAAATTTAAATCCCATACTTTCAATTATGTTTTTATATTCATTTACTGGTGTAACAAACTCTTCTTTCTTATCCCACGGTGTAAGAAGATCATTAATATCTACTTTTCCATTTATAATTGCCTCAATTGTATCAATTGTAAATATTTTTATTGTCTTTTCCTCTAAATATGTATTTTCTCTTAAATTCTCAAAAAAAGTATTTGTTTCCTCTTGCACTGGATCTTGTACTGGCTCTGGCAAAGCTTGAGGCTCATCTTTTCTGATTTTTTTTAATATTTTTGAAATATAATCTCTTAATTTTCCCATAACAACTCTCCAATATAATAATATATCACTTTGAAAAATAAGTAAATAGGAAAAATAAAAGTATTTATTTATATATTTCTTTTATGGATTTTACTTTTTCAAGTTACCCTCTCAATATTATTTATAAAAAATTTAGCAGAAATATTGACAAAAGCAAAAACTAACTGTATAATATAAATTGTATTTGATATGTACCATTAGCTCAGTTGGTAGAGCAGTTGCCTCTTAAGCAATTTGTCCAGGGTTCGAGCCCCTGATGGTGCACCATAATGTAAACTAAAACTTATGCAATATAGTAATAAATTGATTTTTAAATATAAATAATAAAAGAATTTCTTTTATTTTATACACAAAAATCTATTTAGGAACATTTGCCTCGGGTTTTAGCTTTTTTATTTTTATAAAATATATACAGATAAGTTTAATAAAAATTTGACATATACTTAATTTAATGTTATAATTTAAGTACAACGAATTGTTGAAAGAATTAAATGTTCAAAACAGTCGATAAGGTAATTACCGTTACCTTATCTTTTTTTGGAATAAAATTAATAAAAAAGCATAAAATAAAAGTAGTTAGAATTACCGTTCTAACTACTTTAAATCATTTTTATTACTTATTTTTTAACTCTTTTACAAGAATAATCATAAGAAATAAAATAAGAATTAAATAATCCAAAACAGTCACCTCCTCTCTACCTAAGAGTAGGTGATATTATTATAGAATTTTAATACATAATTATCAAGTATAATTGTACTACTCTTTAAAGCAATCTATTATTTGTATAATAGATTGAACTTGTTTTTTGTTAAGTCCATTTAGACTTATAGATTCTGCATTATCTATTCCTAAAATGTAATCAGATGTAACTTTAAATAAGTTAGACATTTCAATAACATATTTTATAGTTGGCATTGATATTCCCATTTCCCAAGCATTTACAGTAGAACGAGATACATTTAAAACTTTTGCAAGTTTTACTTGTGACAAATTATTACGTGTTCTTAATTCTTTTATTCTTTCTGATATCATAAAATACACCTCTTGATAATGAAATTATACATTATTAGTCTGTGCATAACATTATCAAAAGATGTATTGTTTTTATAACATTTTTTTAGTTATGTAATATTTCAAAAAATTTTTAAACATATAAACTAAAGATAAAACCTCATATAAACTTTCCATTTTTTTGTATTAAAGTGACATTATTTAGTAGTTCTTTTTCAAATAAATAATTAATGTTCTTTACAATAGATTTTTCAACTCTATTAGCTGACTTTGACATCATTTCTTTTACATAAGATAATGCTAAATTTTTCAATGTTTTTTCTATTTTTTCAGAAGAAGAATCTGCATATTTATAAATAGTTTGTTTTTCTAAGCTTGAAAATGTTGTATATAAAATATATTCTTGTTTATCCTCATCATATGTATAATACCAATAGTTTACAACTAACCCACCATAACTATTTTTAGCTCCAATTTCAAATACTATTTTTTTATCATCTTCAGCATAGTAGACATCTCTCAACTTAAAAGAAGAGGGGTCTTTTAAATCGCTTACAATGTTTTTACACATATATGCAAGTAAATTTTCTTTATAAATTAAATCTTTTTTCTCACCTCTTGCTTTTTTATAAGCAGATTCGTAATTTCCTTCTTTTAAATAATCATCAGCTGTTTTAAATATACCTATTTTATATAATCCTATACCTGTTACAACAATTAAGATAATCATAGTTAAAATTAAAGTTATAAAGTATATCATCCTCTTAGTAATAAGAGAATGATCATTTAATTTATAACCACAATTTAGACAAGTTTTACTAGTGCTAGATATTTCCTTTCCACATTCAGGGCAATGTATAAGTGCCATAAATTTCCTCCTTAGTATCTAATTTTCTATTTATATTGAATAATATTTATACATTATTTTAATTTAATGTAAAGGCTTTCCTTTATATTCTTCTAACCAATATTCATAATATGGATTTTCCCATTTTGAGCCATCATAGTACTCTACACTTTTGACACAAGCTATTATATTTTTCATTTTTTCTTCATTGTCATAAATGCTAAAATATTGGTCATCACCATAAGTTTGATTAGGCTGAATATTTGCAGCTTTTCCCTGTCCTAAAAATAAATAATCCTTATATGATATGTTTAAAGGATAACCATTTTCATCATAAGCTAAAACACCTACAACAAAATCTTTTACAACTTTGTTAGTATTATTTTTAACTATAACTCGTACACCTGAAATACTATCAGAATACCACTCTGTATGAGTTTTAGCTGACTCAACTGTTATTTCTTGCTCTGCTTTATCTTTTTCAATTTTTTGTTTAGTTGCTTTTTCTTCAATATCATTAAGTTTACTTGTAATAGTGGAATCATTTTTTATTATTTCACTTAAATCAGAAAGCTTTTCTTTTGCTTCTATATAGTTATTATCATTTATCAATCTTTCTACATCATTAATTACAGTATCTTTTATATTATTTGTGTTATCTTTAATAAATCTTTGTGCAACTTTGTAATTATTATTATCTTTTTCAATAACTTTAGCATAATTTTTGTATGCTTCAAACAAGTCAGTTTGTTCCATTTCTTTAGCTTTTTCAAAGTAGTCTTTTGATTCTTTTAATTCTTCTAAATCATTTATAGCTTTATCAACTTTTCCAGTTAATTTAGTAAGTTGCTTCAAAGACTCAAACTTTTCTTTTATTGATGTATAATCTATTTTTTCATCAATAAAGTCATTTAACATTTCATTTAATTCATTATTTAGTACCTTTTCCATATTTTTTTATCGTTATATTTTGTAGCATCTGAATATATTTCATTTGCATTTTCTATATTCATAGCTTCTAAGCTACTTTTAAACTTTCTTACAGGGTTTGTAAAATAGCTTATTGATATAATACTTGCAATAAGTAAAATAAAAATTATACATACTACAGAAGCTATAATTATTATTTTTTTCTTACTCAAAAAATTCTTTCCATTTTCCATAATATAAAATCTCCTATATTAATTTATATACTTTTTCATAATTTACATTATCTAAAGTTGTAGCTTTCTCCCAAGTTTCTAAAACTTTACTATTGATTTGGGCAATAAACATTTGTAAAAAGCTATTTTCAAGACTGTTTTCATCTGTATTTTGTTCATCTGTTTTATAATCCTCTTCAAATACATTAAACATAGTTATTTTACCATTAGAAACTATCACTTTTTTTCTAACAGGTTCTTTATCTTCAATTACCATATCCATATCTATTATGTAGACAGAATCTTCATATTTTTTTATTTCATATATTTTTGGACAAAACTCTTTAATAAAAATACTTTCAGTAGGTGACATATTGAAGTCAGACATATCTGTAATTTCTTTTTTTTCTTCTCCTTTTAATAGATTTTCCTTTAACTCACCTAACATATCAAAAATTTCTTTTTCATTATCACTAAAAGTCATTTTTTCAAATACAGTTAAGGAATTTAAATTCTCACTTATTTTCTCTCTTTTAAAGAAAATAAAATAACTAGATACTCCAATAAGTATTATTAAAATACTTATTATTAAAATTTTTAAACTTGATTTCATATAATTTCTCCCTTCTTATGTACATTTAACAATACATATTATGATTACATTATAGTACATAAAATAAAATAATGCAATATAATGTCACATTTTGTTTAATTTACATATATACATATGTAATAACTTATACTGTATTTGACAGAGAAAGATTGATATTTCAAGTAATTCTAGTATTTTTATATATACTTCCATACTATTTTAATATAAAACTTGATATATTTTTTAAAACAAAATAAGGTCACGGATTTTAGTTTTTTTATAAAATAAAAGCAGTTAGAATTTTTATCATTCTAACCACTTTTATTTACTTTTTATCTACATGATCTTTTAATAATAGCTCCTTCTGGAATACATCTACTATTAAAATCTGTCCCAAACTTTCTATTTAATTCATCAAGACTTTCATATATTCCAGCATATTTATAATAATCTGAACTTTGTGAAAATGAATTATTTTTAAGTTCCTCTTTTTCCTTTTCAATATGTTCATCAAACATCTTTGTTACTCTACCTGTAATATAATCTGATGTATTTTTAGAAATGTATACTACATCTACAGAATTAGAAATAATAGAGTTTTTTAATCCATACTTAATTAATTCTTCAATAGGATCACTTAAACTTATACTAATTTCACTAATTTCTTTTCTTACCTTTTCTGCTCGATTTAAATCGTTAATAAGTGAGTCAAGTTTTTCATTTTTCATATCCTTTTCCTCCTAGCATATTATATTATTTTTAGCAAAACCATCAAATAAGTTTTTACCATTGAAAACAAATTGCTTAATACAAGAATAATTTGAGTTTGTAGTATGTCTTATGACAGTCTTAATTGTATTATAACTATTAGTAAGATATAAAAATTCAAAGCAACAACACATATCCTTATCATGTAACATACCTGAGTTTGTAAATTTCTTACTTTTTTCAATTATTTCAGTTGGATCAACATATAGTTTTTTTGCCTCTTCATTAAGTGGTAAAAGTGATATGAACTTTACATATCCTATATTATAACTTCCAGCATACTCTAAAAGCTCTATAGCTTTATAATAATTATCTATTCCACCTTTTTGTAAAACACAATTAATTGATATTTTATTATCCACATCTACCTTTTTTATTTTATAAAGACTTGGTACTTCAACTTGCATAATTTCATTTTGTATATCGTCATTATAGTGATGTCTACTTATATCAATCTCATCTACAAGTGGATAAATCTTATCAAGTAAATAAGTCTCTATAGCATTAGTATTTAATGTTACAAATCTACTATACTTTTTAGCTATTTTAATTACTCTTTTAGTTTTTTCAAAGCATAAAAGTGGTTCTCCACCAGTTATTGCAACTTTTCCGATAATAACATTTCTAGAAATTGCCTTAAGTGCAGATTCAAATTTTTCAAAATCAAAATTCTCACATATCTTTTCTCTCTTACAAAAACTACAATTAGCATTACATTTACCAGTTACTTGAACATATACATTTATTATTGGAATTTTAAGTTTATCATATGTTATATTATTTTCACTACAGTTATAATCTTTTACATTTAACTCTTTATCAAATAAAGTTATCATGTATTCACCCCTCTAAAATTATTTAGTTAAGTTTTAAAAATTTTGAATATTATATCAAAATAATATGTTTATGTCAAATTGACAGTTTTTCTGCCTTATGATATAATCAACATATTAAAATTACAAATCTAACTTTAAATAAAGGAGAGAGTATGAATACCTTAAAAGAAATTTTTGGTTCAATTTTTTTATTATTTAAAATATTTATTTTATGGGTAATAATTTGTACGCTAATAACATTTATATCTATGTTTTTCAAAATACCTATAGTTTATTCAGAACAAATAGTTATTGCAATAATTTTTATACTAAATGGAATTTTGGGAACAACTATTATAAGAAAAATATTTAAAAAGCATAAAATATATAAACTAGCCTACATACTATTTTCATATATTGCTCCTGCATGTTCAATTTTAATTGGTATATCATTAATGCTAAATTTGTTTATATTGTAAAATTTACAAAAACTTAAAATGGTCCATAACTTTATTGTTATGTGACCATTTATAACTTAATATAAAACTACTACATTTCCAAATTCTTCTATATTCATATTATAATTTTTGTTTAACTTATCTTTAGTAGTAATAATTATTCCATCTAATTTTTCTTCTAAATTAAAATACACATTACCTATTCTATTTACTTTTTCTGCTGCAAAATTCTTACCTATCTTAACTTCTTTATCTACATTTCTAATATAATAGTTTGGATCTATTTTGTTATAAAATAAATAATATATATATGCCTCTTTAGTAATTTTATTATCAATATATACTTTTCTCTCATCACTTATGCTTTGTACATATATTAAAGCCTTTGTAAAATCCTCTACATTAGAATTTTTACTTAAATTATAGTTATATATTGTAAAATATTCTATTACAAATAAAATTATAACTACTATTAAAACTTTAATATATTTTTCATTAGCCTTCATTACTGATTTTATAGCAAAATATAAATATGGTATTAAAATTATATTTACCCTATTTACACTCATCATAACTCTAAAAGAGAAAAATGTAACAGTTAAAGTAGAAGCTATAAGAAAAATATACATTAATTCATCTATAAAACTTTTATTGTTCTCTTTTCTATATTTTATAAAATACATAAAGAAAAATATAGATAATATTATATTTATAATTACTGATATAGTTGTATAATTTAAACTAATTCCATCAAATCCTGTAAATGTAACAAAAAAACCAGATATTATATTCATTATTATATTTTCAAATATATTTCCATTTTTTATATTAGTTTCATGAAGTCTTGATATAATCATTTTAGGAATTGTCATTTTATAAATATTTATAGTATCAAAATTAAAATAATTTATTATTGTAAAAAGTATCATAGGAAATACTATTATACTTATTAAAATAATACATATTATAAAATCTTTTATTTTTACATACTTTTTCTTTAACAAATATAGTGCAAGTACCAAACAATAAATAGGTAAAAATATATAGCTTGTACCATATGAATATACAGAAACTCCTATAAAAATTGATGCTATATATAAATATCTACCCTTATTATTTTTCAAAAACTTATTTAAAAAAAAGGTTGCAAAAAGTATTAAATCAGGAAGTATATTTGACTCTAATGCCCATCTACTCTTAAGAAACATATACGGAAAAAAAGTAATTATTATTGTTACCATTAAAAACCTTTTACTATATTCCTTAAAGTTTAATTTTAAAAGCTTATATAATACTAATATACTTATACAACCAATAATTGCCATTGGAAGTCTTACCGAAAATACATTAAGTCCTATTAACTTTATAAATGGTATTAATATATATGCATAAAGTACATTTTGACCGCTTCCCCAAGATATTAAATGTACTGGATAGCTAATACCATTTCTATCAATACCATAATTTAAAATGGAATATGCCTCATATCCAATAGATGCTTCATCTTGATTAAAATGTGATGGTACTTTATCTAAAAATAAAAGTCTACACAAAAAACCAATAATTATTACTATTATGCACAAAAATTCATACTTATTTTCTTTAATAAAATTTTTTAAACTTTTATTATCTTTTTTATATTTTTTAAAAAACGGAATAATTACAAACATAGAAATTATTATACATACTATTATAGAAATTAATAAATTCATTTATTCCCCCTACTCTTTTTCAATTCATCATTTCTTTTAATTTTAAGTGTTGTTGTTTTCTCAAATTCATCCTCTTTTATCTCAAGTTTCTTTATAGCTTTATATGATACCATATTTTTATTTATCCTCTTTATTTCTGCCCAAATTATATTGTATATTTCTTTATTTGATATCCTATTTTTATCTATATATTCCCTATCTAGTGTTACTCTTGCAGTTACAATTACCTCTTGTCTATTTTTCTTAGCACCATATACCATTGACTCTTTTACAAGTTTTATTTTATTTACTTCATTTTCTATTTCTTCTGGATAAATATTCTTACCATTTGATGTAACAATTACATTTTTACTTCTACCTGTAATTACAAGATTACCACGTAAATCGAAATATCCAAGATCTCCCGTATAAAACCAACCTTTCTTAAGTACTTCTTTTGTATTTTTTTCATCTTCGTAGTAGCCTATCATAACATTGTCACCTTTTACAATTATTTCTCCAACATTACTATTTTCATCTTCATTTTGACTTAAATCAATTCTTACTTCAACACCATATACAGATTTTCCAACAGTTCCAGCTACCCTATTATTTAGTGTTGTAGCACTAATTAGTGGAGATGTTTCAGTTGTACCATATCCTTGCATAAAAATAAATCCATATGACTCCATCTTTTTTATAAGGTCCTTATCTAGTGGTGCAGCTCCACTAAGTAAATATTTTAAATTTCCACCAAAATTTTCTTGTATTTTTTTAAATACAACCCTTCTTAAATCAATTCCGATTTTACTTAAAGTACTAGTTATATCTTGTGCTAATTTAATAGTTTTTTTCTTTCCTAATTCATCTATTGATTTTTCTATTTTTTGATTTATTTTTTCAATAATTGCAGGTACAACAACAAGTATATCCGGTTTTAATTCCTTAATATTTTTAGATATATATTTAAGTCCTTGACAAATACCAACTTTTGCCCCCATAAAAGTTGCATATACATATGTAAGTGAAAATTCATAAGTATGATGCATTGGAAGTATTGATATAAATGTAAAAGATCCAACTTGTGGTACTAGTTTGTAACAAGCCTTTGTATTTGCTATTAGATTTTTATGACTAAGCATTACACCTTTTGAAGTAGACATTGTACCAGATGTAAAAAGTAAAATTCTAAATTCTTCCTTATCAACTTTTACATTTAAATAACTAGTAGTTCCATTAGATATCATATCTTTTCCCTCTAATAAAAGCTTATCAAAAGAAAAAAAGTTAATTCCATGATCTAATGTATTCATATTTATATATATTGTATCTTTATCTAAATTTTCTCTTATTTCATCAATTAACTCTTCTTTTCTACTAGAATAAATTATACATCTTACATCTGCTCTTTTAACTAGATTTAATATTTCGTTTGCTGGTAATTCTCTATCTAATGGAACAATTACTCCAACTCCACATATTGTAGCCATATACGAAATATACCATCTATAACTATTTTCACCAATTACAGCTATTTTTTTATCTTTTAAATTAAATTTTTCAAGTAGCACAGTACCTAAAGCATTTATTTTTTCTTTTAAATTTTTATATGTTATTTCTTTATAATTTGATGTTCCATCTTTATCTAAAAAAGCTACCCTTTCTCCATACTTTTCAAACTTATTATCTACAACCTCTTTTAAAGATTTTATTTTTCCAAGTTCTACTATTATATCTTCCATAAATTCCCCCATAATACACCTTTATTATATATTTATTAAGAACAAAAGTCAATTAGAAAACGTATATGAAAAATAAAGAAAAAACACGAAAAATGATAATAAAACTATAAAAATATTTAGTTCATTTTTTTACAGTTTTTATTTCTATTCCGAAAAATCAAGTTTTTTTCATTTTTTCGGAATAGAATATTTTATTTACATGAATTTATATTTATATTACATTAAAATTAATACTATAAACTAAAGCTTTCAAAATTTGTAAAATTACATAAAATATGGTATAATATTATTAGGAACTTTTTAATTTAGTCCTTATGATTATTAAGGATGGTTATATTCATTTGCCTTTCCTTATATCATTTGGACATTTTTTTAAAGCCCAAAAGGAGGGGCAAAAAATGAAAAAAAATAAAATAAAAGTGGCCATTATGGCCACAGTAACTTGTTGTCTGATGGCTTTGGTCATCAATAGTTTCTTCCTCAAGGCACTGAATACCTCCTGGAAGATGAGCGAGCTCACTTCCGAGGCCAGCTATTACCAGAGTGTACATTCTGGAGATGAGCTGACTGAAATGGAGGAGGACATTGCCACTCGCCGTGCTGAGCTTAAGCACAGTGATGACGCCTTTGTGGCATGGGTAGCAAATCTGCACCCGATTGCTAAAATGACAGTTGTTGCTGGACTAGGAATGCTTATCGTATTCCTGCTCAAGTTGGCACAGCGGGAAGGCCTCTACGCATTCCGTATATTAAGACGGAAAGCACAGAGGCGTGCAAGGGCAACAAGAAGACGAGCTCTGGGGTAACAACCCTAGAGCTCTTTTTTATTCCATATCATCTGGATTTTGTTCTTGTGCACCAATTCTTGCCTCTTTACTTTTTGGCTTATCTACAACTTTTTGAATTAGTGTATTTGCTTTATTTACAACATCTGGAACCATATCAACAAGTCTATCTATTGCATTTGTACCATCAACACTTAAAAGTTTTGTATTACCATCTTTTACAACTAAAAATCCCATAGGGGCAATATTTACACCTGCACCACTACCACCACCAAAAGGAAGTTTAGCACTATCAGAAAACTTATTTAGTTTATTTGTATTAAATTCACTACCACCTGCAGCAAATCCAAAACAAACTTTAGAAACAGGTATTATAACTGTACCATCAGGACTAGTTATCATATCGCCAACTACAGTATTTACATCAATCATATTTTCAATTGATGTCATAGCTGTTACCATTAGCGAGTCTATTGGATGATTTTTCTCCATATTTTTTCTCCACCTCTCTTAATCTAACAATAATTTTTATTATCGTAATAATAGTATTTGCAACTCTAAATCTAATTATACAATTTAATTTTAAATTAAATATATTATTTGAAATATATGTAGCATAACTTACATTTTTAATTTTCATTTTATTTTGCTTTTTTATTATAAATAAGTTTAAAAGTATATTAATAGCAGTAATTAAATATGCATTTATAATAGGATCTTTTAAATTTATTCCAATATCAATGTTTATTTTTTCATAATATATACTATTTATTATTTTTTTTAAATCTTTTGTATTTATAATCTCTTTTTCTTTTTTTGAATACTCAATATATGTACTCACAAGTTTAAATATTGCATCAACTTTATAACTTCCCTTTTTATTTTCAATCTCTTTTTTATTTTTCAGTTCTATTGTTTTAATTTTTATAAAATAAAAAATATATATTTCAATTTTATTTAAAATTTTTAAATCTTTTCTTTCTTTTTCTACATAATCTATTTTTACTCTAATAGGAATAAAGAAAACTCCCATTATTAATGTTAATATAATAATTATAACTATGGCTATCATAACTACCACCTAATAGTATTATTTACAATTTGTAGATTATCATACAATTTTGACAAAAAGTAACAAATATAGTATAATGTACCTACTTTAAATATAAAAATCAAACAATTGGAGGATTTATATGAAATTATTAATTGGTAATGGAATATATCAAAATCTTGTATTTTTTGTTCTTTGTGCACTTGCTGTAACTTGGATATCTACACAAGGATTTAAAGTACTACTAAAATTATACATTGGAGAAAAATTTAAACCACAAATGATATTTGCAGATGGTGACTTTCCATCTACACATACCGCTATAGTAATAAGTAGTTTATGCTTAGTATTTTTTCTTACTATTTTTAGTAAAGATAAAGAGCTTTCAATCTGGCGAGCATATTCTGATGTAAAATCAATACTTATTATGACTACTTTTGCATGTATAGCAATGAGAGATGCAATTGGTCAAAGACATAGACAAGATAATACGAACAAAAATTTAAAGAACTTAAAAGACTTAATAGCAAAATCAAATTCAGGTAATTTTCAAACAATTGAAATTTATGAAAAGAAAAATGCTGTAACAGATATTATTACACAGACTTTTGAATCAATTGATAGTGAAGCTCTAAAGAGAGTTGGGCACTTAAAACATGAACTAGTTGGAGGAATTCTTAGTGGTTTTTTAGGTGCAATGTATTCAATTTGTATATTTTTTGGATATTACAGCTATATTCCCTACCTTATAATAATCTCACTTTTATATTTCTTTGGTATGGGAACATTTCTAAAATTAAAAATAATATTTGATAAATTATCTAAAGATTTTAAATAACACGCTAAAACGCCTATCTTTTTACAGATAGACGTTTTAGTATTTGTGCTAAGTTTTAGGTTTGTCAATATATCCCGATCCAAAGCACTTGTCACACGTACACTCATAGGAAATACCATACCCTACTTTAATAGTTTGTGTTGTTTTTCCGAGACACTCAGGACAAAGTATTTTGCCTTCTGGAATTTCAAAACCACATTTACCTCTACATACAGGGCAAACATTTCCCATTCCAACACCAACAGTTATAAGGTATCCTCTTCCGCCACACTTTTTGCATTTTACAAACATATTTTCCTCCTATTCCCCACTTGGAGTAAACATATCCAAAATCTTGGATAACAAAAAGCGACTATAAACAAATTATAACACAAAATTATGTAAATTTCAAATTAAATTCAATAGAAAAACACTAAATACTAGATTATATCTAACATTTAGTGCCACATTTTATTCACTATATTCCATTTGATATCCTAAAACATCAATTACATCTCCTGATTTAAGTCCCATATCTTTTAGTTTATCCATAACTCCCATTTTATTTAATATTCTTTGCATATATTGTCTAGACTCTATATCAAATATATTAACTTTACTCATAAGTCTTTCAATAGGAGCACCTGTAACTGTATAGTAATCTTCAGATACTTTTTCAACATAAAAGTTTTGATCAAGTTCTTCTTCTATATCATACATCTCATCTATTGTAACTATATCTTCCTTAGGGATTTTTATAAGTTCTTCTGCTAAATATTCAACTAATTCATCCAGTCCCTCTTTTGTAGCAGCAGATACTTTAAATAATTTTAACCCTTTATTTTTACAAACTTCTTCTAAATCTTCTAGCAAACTCTTATCAGCTAAAGAATCCATTTTATTTGCTACTACTATTTGCTTTTTAGCAAATAATTTCTCACTATATTTTTTTAACTCATTATTGATATTATAAAAATCATCTACTGGATTTCTACCCTCAGATCCAGTTATATCAATAACATGTAGAAGTAATCTTGTTCTTTCAATATGTTTTAGGAATGTAAGACCAAGACCAATACCTTCACTTGCACCCTCAATAATACCTGGAATGTCAGCCATTACAAATGGATCACCATGTTTTGGTTTTACTACTCCTAAAGCAGGTTCTAAAGTAGTAAAGTGATAATTTGCAATTTTAGGCTTTGCAGAGGATACAGTTGATATAATAGTAGATTTACCAACGTTTGGAAATCCTAAAAGTCCTACATCTGCAAGCATTTTTAACTCAAGCTCAAGATTTTTTTCAGCACCTTTAGAGCCTTGTTCTGCAAAATTTGGTACTTGTCTAGTAGGAGTAGCAAAACGAGAGTTACCTCTACCACCCCTTCCACCTTTAGCAATCAAAAAAGTTTGATTATCTTCTGATAAATCAGCAACTACAACTTCTTTATCAATATCCCTTACAATAGTTCCTTTTGGAACAGATATATATAAATCTTGTCCAGATTTACCAGTACGACGAGCACCTTCACCCTTTTTTCCATCTTCTGCTTTAAATTTCTTTTTATACTTAAAATCTAGTAATGTACTTGTATTGCCATCGACTTTTAAATATACATTACCACCACGGCCACCATCTCCACCATCTGGTCCACCATTTGCAACATATTTTTCTCTTCTAAAGCTCATAGCACCATTACCGCCATCACCAGCTTTTACAGATATTTTAACATAATCTATTACCATTTCTATCTCCTATTCTACTTACTCAAAATAATCTATCATCATTGCTTTTTTTACTTTTTTCATAGTAGTCTCAGCTTCACATTTAACTACTTTTGTACCATTTTTTAATATTTCATCTACTATAGAAATATTATTTTCATAATATCTTCTACGCTCTTTTATAGGTTTTAGATAATTTATCATATTAGTTGCAAGCTCTCTTTTGCAATTAATACAACCTCTCTTTCCCTCTTTGCACTCATTACATATAGTATCAAGATTTTCTGTGCTTACAAGTTTATGATAATAATATACCATACAAACATCAGGATTTGCCTTATCATCTTTTCTAATTTTATTCTTATCTGTAATAGCTCCCATAACTTTTTTAGTTATTGTTTCATCATCATCAACTAAAAATATAGCATTTCCTAAACTCTTACCCATTTTTTCATTTCCATCTAATCCCTTTACTCTTGGAATTTTAGATAAAAAATGTTCTGGCTCTTTTAAAGTTTCACCATATATAGAGTTAAATTTACGAACTATTTCCCTTGTTTGCTCAATAAGTGGTAATTGATCGTCTCCAACTGGAATTAGGGTACCACCAAGTGCTGTAATATCTGCTGCTTGACTTACTGGATAACCTAAAAAACCATAAGTTAAACTTTCACCATTATTTCCAAAAAGTTCTTTTTTTTGACTTATTTCAGTTTTTATAGTTGGATTTCTCTGTAATCTTGCTACAGTTACTAAGTTTGAATAATAAACTGTAAGTTCAGCAATTTCGGGTATACCTGATTGTACAAATAATGTTGCCTTTTTAGGATCTATACCACAAGCAAGTAAATCTAGTGCTAATTCTCTAACATTTTTTCTTACCTTTTCTGGATTATTAAAATTATCAGTTAGAGCTTGAACATCTGCAATCTCTATAAATGTATTATATTCATTTTGTAATTTTATCCAATTACCTACAGCTCCAAAATAGTGTCCTAAATGTAAATTACCAGTAGGTCTAATACCTGTAAGTATTGTATTTTTATCTGCCATGTTATCATCCTTTCTTTTTTTATATTATACAACATTTATATGTTTAAATCTATATTATTTTCTTTTTTATTAATATATTCTAGTAATTTCAAGAAAATACATTTGCATATTTTATCATTTATTCATATATTAAATCATTTTATGTAGAAAAAACAGATAATCAAAAGATTATCTGCTACATTTATAAACTATTCTTCTACTACAGGGTATACACTAACTTTTTTGTCACTTCTACCTTTTCTTTCGAATTTTACTACACCATCAACTAAAGAATATAATGTATCATCTTTACCAATTCCTACATTAGTTCCTGGATGTATTTTAGTTCCTCTTTGTCTATATAATATATTTCCTGCTAGAACAAATTGTCCATCTGCTCTTTTAGCTCCTAATCTTTTTGATTCACTATCTCTACCATTTTTAGTAGAACCCATACCTTTTTTATGTGCCACTTAAATTCACTCCTTTATAATCAATTTTTAAGTCTTACGTTTAATTATGCCTCTTCTTCAACTTTTTCAGCTTTTTTAGCTCTTGTTGTAGTTGTTATTTTATCAATTTGAATTTTTGTATATGGTTGTCTATGTCCTCTCATTTTTCTCTCGTTTTTCTTAGCTTTGTATTTGTATACAAGGATTTTTTTAGATTTTCCATGACCTACAACTGTAGCTTTAACTTTAGCACCTTTAACAGTATCTTCACCAATCATAATTTTGTTTTCATTAGATACAAATAAAACTTTGTCAAAAGTAACTGTTTTACCTTCTTCAACTTCTTCTAATCTGTCAACAAAAACAATATCTCCTTCTTGAACTTTGTACTGTTTTCCACTAATTTCAACTATTGCGTACATTTTAATTCCTCCTTATTCTAACTTTCTCTCGCCAATTAAGGTAGTGTTATACACATTTTAAACCCGTTCTGTGCGGAATACGTAGATAATTTTACCACAAATATAGGCATTTGTCAATGATTTTTAAATATTTTATAGCAATCATCCTAAAGTTATTTCAAAAATATTGATTAAAACTATAATATAGCTTATAATAAAAGTACAGTAAGTATTTATTTTATATAAACTTACAAAAGGTTAATAAGTAATAACATTATAGTGTCAAGATACTGTAAAGAAGATAGCTGGAACTATCTTCCATTTAGTTTTTATGAATTTATAAAAGTATTAAACTTTTCTTCTGCTTTTATAAATATATCATTTTTAAGTTCATCTAATTCTTTTTTAGTAAATTTCTGTAAGACAAAATCTACTAAATCCTGTTTTTCATGTTTTATTCCACCAATTCCAATCTTAAGTCTTGGAAAATCTTTTGCATTTAGCATTTGAACTATATTTTTCATGCCATTATGTGTTCCACCACTACCATTTAATTTATATCTAGTTTCACCAAATGGTATATCTATATCGTCAAATACAACAAGTATATCTTTATTTTCCACTTTATACCATTTCTTTAATTTTTGTACTGCATTTCCACTTAAATTCATATATGTAAGTGGCTTTGCAAAAACTATTTTTTCACCATTTATGTTTGTTTCTCCTACCAAACTATCTAGTGTCTTTTTTTTAATTTCAAAACTATATTTTTCACTTAAATAATCTAAAAAAAGCCAACCCATATTATGTCTTGTATTACTATATTTATCCCCTGGATTTCCAAGTCCTACTACTATTTTCATTTTATTATTTATCTCCTTTTTTATGTATTTTGTTAATATATAATTTTTTATTGCATATTTATAAGTAGTTTTAGCAAAAATACTTGAATTTTTACTAATTTTATAGTATCATTATATATGAATTTATTTAATATGTCAATCTTAAGTATTATACATATTATTTTTGACATAATGTTTTATTTATCTTTGAAAGTAAAACATAAAATACATAATTACTGAAAGTGGTGATATTTTGATAGATAAAGTCTTTAAAAGTTTAAATATAAAAATAAAACCTGAGAAAATATTAACATATATTTTTTATGGATTAAGTATTGCAGTAGCTTTCTACTCTATAACAAAAATGCTTAGTTTTTGGGTAGGAAATATTAGGATAGATAATAATATATCTCCTTATTTATATGCAATATTACTTACATTTCCGCCTCTTGGTTTTTCATTTTTTGTAAACTCTGGTATTCCAAAAAATGATATGCAAAAAGTTCATATGTTTATAGTAACATGTTCTCTACTTGCTGTAACCTTAGGTACAATGTCTTGTACATGGATAAATAATATTGTATGGTATTTTCTTGAAAGAATTCCAGGATATAGCGAAGTATTAAAATGGTTTCCTGAATTATTTGCACCTGCTGTAACAACTATATGTTCTGTAATTCCATTTGTTGCAGTCTTTAAAATAATAGATTATTTTTTACTAATATTTAGAGATGAAGACCTACCTAAAGGTATTGCAGGGTATGTTGGTCTTACTACAAAAGGATTAGAGAAAAAAGAATCTGGAGCATTTAGTTGTGAAACAGTTATCTGTACTGCAAAAGGTACATCAGTTCCAGTTGTTGTTCCAGAGAAAAAACGTTATGAAGCAACACTTGTACAAGGTGCTACTGGTACAGGTAAAACTGCTACAGTATTACTTCCAATGAGTGCACTAGATTTAGAGAAGAAATATTTCTTTAGAGAATATTCTAAAAAAATTGGTTATTCATTATTAAAAAGAGGAATTGCATATATGAATGGACCTTTTAATAACGAATATGTAAATAGAAACTTTACACTAAACTATATTAAGCCAAAACGTGGTATGGAAGATCAATTTATGGATGAAGTAAAGCCTTTAATACAATATGTTGATAACTCAACAGGACAAATTACATACAGAAATATTGGTATTACAGTGGTTGAAAATGATGGTAAGTTTATCTCAGATTTTATAGGAGTTGCTAAAAACTTTGATATTGATGTATTATCAATTGATCCAGCAAGTCCTGAAACAACACTTAGTATAAATCCATTTGCTATACCAGATCCTGCAAAAGTTGCATCAATAGTATCAGATGTTTTAAATGCTATGTATGAAAGTACTGGTGGTGGTAAAGCTGGAGATCCATTCTTTACACAAGTTACAATTGATGCTTTCCAAAACTTATCAATTCTTTTAAAAGAGATGTATCCTATTCTTCATAATGGAGAAATAGCAAGTCTAGAAGACATGCTAGAACTGTTATATAATTTTGATGCAGTTGAAGAAATGACAGAGGAAATGAAAAAAGTTCCTGAATTAGAACAAAAATACAAACTATTAATAAAATATTTTGAAAAGAATTTCTACAAACCAGCACTAAATATAAATGGATTTGAAATTCCTGGTACACGTGGTAGTGGTAGAAAAGATACTGAAAAATTCTTATATGGTGCTATAACACAATTAAATAACTTAGTAAGACATCCAGGCCTTAAGGCTGCACTTTGTGGTAAGAAAAACCTAATAGATTTTGATAAAGCATTTGCCGATGGTAGCGTTATAACTGCTTGTTCAAGAAAAGGTGAACTAGGTATCTTACAAGCAAAAGCTTTTGGTATGTTCTTTATATTACAATTTCAAGATGCAGTACTAAGACGTAAAGGTATTGAAGATTCAAGAACTCCACACTTCTTATACATAGATGAGTTCCCTGAGTATATTACTAAAGATATGGAAGTAATGTTTACATTATTTAGAAAATATAGATGTGGTGTTACTGTTGCAATACAAAACTTATCACAACTTGAAAAAAGTGGGCAAGCATATTATAGGCAAACAGTACTTGCAAATACTAAAACACAAATTATATTTGGTGATACTGTTCCAGAAGATAGTGCTTACTGGGAAAAAGCATTTGGTAAAGAAAAAGTACCAGACTTTACAAGTAAATATAACTTGTCAACTGGTGAACTAGTTAAAACTAAAGTATTGGAAACTAAAAAGAAAGAAAGAGCTGAATGGTTTAAAATTGCAGACCAAGGTTTTGGTGCTGTATATTACAAGACCAAAAATGCAACTGGTAAAACAATATATGGTCAAGGTAAAACATCATTCTTAGATGCAAAATATAAAGAGAAATCAAGAACACTTATGTTTAACTTTGAAAAATATATGATGACTAAACCAGACAGTCCAACTATAACAATTAATGATAGCGATACTTCATCTAACCCTGATACATTATTTGGAACTAATACAACATCTAGATTAAATGATGAATTAAGAAAAATAGAAAGCGATCCAATTGTACCTATCAAAAATGATGAAACAATATTTGCAAACTCAAGTACAACAGGTGTTGCTCCAAAAATAGATGATGATATTGAAATTATATTTGACAACTTAGAGCCAACATTAGATAATTCTTCAAGAGATGGTGGAGCTATTACAGAAACATATGAATCACCAACAATAAAACATAATAAATAATATAAAAATGAAGTGAATAAAAATGTTCACTTCATTTTTTAACTAAATAAAACTCCAAAAACAAACAATATCCCTGGTATCAAACCAATTATTCCTAAAGTTATAAGTACTATTGGAATAGCTACCTTATTACCTATCTTTTCTTTTTTCTTTTTTAATAGAAATATAATTGAGAGTACAATCCCTGATATAAATAATCCTAAACTTATACACTCAATTACTAAAAATACACTTAAAATAAATATTATAAACAAAGATGCAAAAGCCATATTCTCACTTCCTAATATTATTATACATTAATATTACTAAAATTTCAAGAAAATGACACTATCAAAATTATAAACTATATTTTTCTTTTACTTCACTTGGAAGCTCTTCATACTTAACCTCTTCCCAACTAGTAACACCTCTAGTCATCATAACACCCAATTTTATGAATGCTCCTTCTTTAAGTTCTCTAGTAGTTTTAAATTTTATTTCTTTTTGTTTTCCATTTTGATTATAGCAATCAAGTGTATATTCATACTTCATACCGTTTTTTTCAGCAATTTCTATTATTTTACTATTATCTATTTTAGAATAATAATCTGAAGATTCATAAAACATAAAATACCAAGCTCCACCTACAATACCTATTGCAATTAATACAAAAATAATTAATAATATTTTCTCTCCTATATTTTCCATTTTCTCACTCCTAACTATATTAGTTATATTGTACATTATAATACAAATTTTAAAAATCGATTTTCCTTACATAATCCTTACATTTTTGCAAGAAAAAAGACTAGTTAAACAACTAATCCCAAATTTTATATTATTTTATAACTTTATATTTTAATTGAATATATGAATTCTTTAATTTATTACACTCAATTAATTCTAAAGCTCTCAATTTATTTATATCCTCTGCTTTTTCAATAGAGTCCCCATCTATTAAAGTAGATGTATCTTTTCCACCTACTAAAAGTGGTGCTATAACAATATTTACATAATCTATTAAATTTTCTCTCAAAAAAAGTCCATTTAGAGTTCCACCAGACTGAATTGTTATTCTTTTAGCATCATACTTTTCTTTCATATCAATTAATAGTCTATTTAAGTCTAAATTATCATAATATATTATATCTAAATTATTATACTTTTCTTGTAATGAAAATGCTATATGATCTTTATTTGTTGTTACAAGAATTAGTCTTTCAACCCAATTGCATAAATAATCAATACCATTCTCATTTAAATGTGGTTTATTATCTATTATTATGAATCTTACATCTACTTTTTTATGATATTCTTTTTTATCATTAACTCCAATTTTTGCCATTACTCTTCCTGTATTTAATGAATAATAATCTGTTGTAGCTTCAATTTCATAATATTGATGTAATCCCTCTTTTACTCCATCAATTTTGCACCAATCACTATCAGCATCTAATTTATCACTACTTCCACTACTAATCTTTCCATCTAAAGACTCAAGCATAAATAATGTTGTTATTGATCTATTCATATTATCACTCCAATCATATATATATTATATATTATATTTATAATTTTAGCAACAAGAATAGAAAAAAATGGCGCCGGAGTGAAATTTCTCACCCCAGCGTCATTTTTACATTACCTGGTAAGCCATTTACGCTTCCGAAGCAATACCGCAAGTCCACTCAAGGAACAAACAAACAGAACCAATGCTGGTACATAGTTTGTATCATCACTTGTCTGTGGCGACGCAACTCTTACTGTATTACCATTAATGGTTGCATCTGTTGCATTCTTCTCTACAATAACAGTTGCAGTTGCATTTGCCTCAGCTTTAGCGGAGGAGCTGCCACCACTATGATGATGATGTCCTCTACCTGGTTTACTCGGTTTCTCAGGCTTCACAGGCTGTTTCTCAAGTGTACCACACTTAGTGCATACGCCGTCTTTGTACTCATGTGTCTCGTCATCTACCACTGTTTCTCCACAGTCATGACATTTTCCATCATGTGTACCATTACCATTGTCAACATAGTCAACTTTTCCATGGTTACACGGCTCTGTCGCACCACACTTAGTACATACACCGTATTTGTACTCATGCTTCTCGTCATCTACTACTGTTTTTCCACAGTCATGACATTTTCCATCATGTGTTCCGTTGCCATTGTCAACATAGTCAACTTTTCCATGGTCACACGGCTCTTTCGCACCACACTTGGTACACTCACCGTCAACGTACTCATGCTTCTCGTCATCTACCACTGTTTCTCCACAGTCATGACATTTTCCATCATG
>CAOYAN010000001.1:132759-134241 GCA_948562205.1 uncultured Clostridia bacterium
TCTCGTCATCTACCACTGTTTCTCCACAGTCATGGCAAGTTCCATCATGTGTTCCATCGCCATTATCGGCATAGTCGATATTCTCATGGTCACACGGCTCTTCTGCACCACACTTGGTACACACACCGTCTACATACTCATGATTCTCGTCATCTACCACTGTTTCTCCACAGTCATGGCAAGTTCCATCATGTGTTCCGTTGCCATTGTCGGCATAATCAACATCGGTATGTTTACAACATGTTGTCTCAAAGGTTACAGGAACAGTTGATGCGCTCTGCCACTTTTCGGTATCCTGATTCCATTTCAATACAATTGTTTTGTACTGAACTTCGTCTTTTACCAGATTATGCTTCACACCTGTACCGAAAGACGGTTCATATCCATAGAAACCAGCATATTCTGAGCCATTAACGGTAACATTACAAATATATGCACCGTATCTTTCAGAATAAGACACTTCTCCAATGGATACTTCATTGCTCTTTGACACTGTTGAGTACAGCTTATCAGCATGATTTGCTTTGTCATTTACACAAACGACCTTAACGAAATTTTTAAGAATTCCATAGAGATCAACTTTTTCAGGAGCTTTTGGAGCATCATCATTTTGCTGCCAAACTGCATATAATGTCTTGCTTACAGTAGAACCTGAAGTCCAGTTAAGAGTAATATTCTCTCCACCTGTATACTGTGCAGTTTTAGCTGAGGATGTTTCTGCCCACCCCAAGAATTTGTAACCAGTACGTTTAGGCTGCTGGTTGGTAACATTCAATGTAGCTGTTTCTTCTGCTACTCTTGTAGTAGTTGAAGATGGCATATTAGTTACATTACTACCATTAGCACTATAAGCTATAGTATAATTTGCTAATACCACTACATTGAAAGAGTCCTGCATACTGTACCAATTATAATCACTTGGAACTGCAACAGCGCCTCCACAAAAATCACAATAGCCACTTGAATAACTTCTTTCAAAGTTGGCCTGGTAATTCATTGTTACTCCTGTTGTACCAGGTTTAATCCCCTGAAAATTCATTTCCATGCAAGGAACCTGCAAACCACTGTAGGGCTTTCTCCCAACAGTCCAGTCGACATAACGAAGTACATTGGTATTTGATACATTGGCACTGACATTTCTAAAGGTATCAGCTGCATCTTCTGTAAGATCCCCACCGCAATATGGACAACTTGCTACCAATGTCTTAAGACTCTGCAATGAAGCAGTCTGTCCAACCTCAATTTCCTGAGTTTTGACACTTGCTCTTGCACGTCTTGCTCTTGCAGGCGAAGCCATTTGTACTTTCGATTCAGCAGTTTTCTCCTCTGGAGTTTCTACTTCCGTTTCAGTAGTCTCCTCTTTCGGATCTTCTACTTCCGTTTCAGTAGTTTCCTCCTTCGGATCTTCTACTTCTTCTTCAGTAGTCTCCTCCTTCGGATCTTCTACTTCTTCTTCAGTAGTCTCCTCTTTCGGATCTTCTA
>CAOYAN010000001.1:134341-155766 GCA_948562205.1 uncultured Clostridia bacterium
TTCGGATCTTCTACTTCTTCTTCAGTAGTTTCCTCCTTCGGATCTTCTACTTCTTCTTCAGTAGTCTCCTCCTTCGGATCTTCTACTTCTTCTTCAGTAGTTTCCTCCTTCGGATCTTCTACTTCTTCTTCAGTAGTCTCCTCCTTCGGATCTTCTACTTCTTCTTCAGTAGTTTCCTCCTTCGGATCTTCTACTTCTTCTTCAGTAGTTTCCCCTTTCGGATCTTCTACTTCCATTTCAGTAGTTTCCTCCTTTGGAGTTTCTACTTCTTCTGTTGTGGCATCCGGCTCCTGAACTTCACTCACTTCCTGATCATCTACCAATGTTTCATCCAGGTCGACTTCATTTTCATGAGCGATAAATTCATCTTCTGCTGCATAACTTGCCAACGGCATATATGTTACTACCATTGAGACAGCTAAGCCAGCTGCCAGCACTTTACATGCAAGCTTGTTGAAAAGTTTCTTGATCCGTTGCCGTCCTTTTTCCATACGACTACCTCCTACATTAAATGAGTCTCAAATGCACAACTTTGTACATTTTACATAATTAGTTTCCAAAAATATTATATCACTTTTTTACAAAATGTCAATACATTTTTTTATTTTTTTAAAAAAATATCGTATTTTAGTACTTTTTAAACGCAAAATCTTACATAATAATGTAACATAAGGCTAAAAAAATAGAGAATATATTCCCTATTTTATAACAATCAATATCTATCTATTTATAATATGGATTTAATGATTTATAATAATTTCTTGGTGAATTATTTATTTTATATACTTCTCCATTTTTAACTTCTTTTATAGGAATATACGCTAGTTCTATATAAGAATCAATGTTATCTGCAAAATTTATTATAATAACTTCTAACATTTTAGGTAATACTAAAACTCCCCATTCACTATATTCTTTCATATGACTACCAATCATGTGTAAAATCTGATTTTTAAATTGTTCATTTAATTCATATTCATCTAAATAATTTTCTATTATATGAGTCCCTTCGTTTGAATGCCCAAGCAAAGTACCACTATTACCAGATTTTAAAACATACACTTCATCTCTAGTAAAATCATTATAATCTTTTATTTTTCCAATATCATGGACTAATGAACCAAATATAATTAAATCCATATCTATTTGTAAATCTGAATAAAGACCACAAATAGCAATAGCATTCCTTGTAACAGAATACATATGATACAATAAGCCACCTTTATAATAATGATGTGAATTAGTAGCAGGTTTATTGAAAAGATTTTCTTTATAATCATTATATACTCTATTAGCCACTTCTTTTAAAACTGGATTTTTAATCATTCTACAATATTCTATACATTTATTATAATATTCAATTAATTCTTCATCATTCATATATTACCATTCCTTAATATTTATTTTCCACAAAAGTGTTTATATTTTTTTCCGCTTCCACATGGACATTTATTTTACCTAATTTAGCTTCACTTTTCATGCACTTTACACTTTATACTCGCAAATTTTGGCACTTATATACACTCTGTTACACTTGGTTTCACTAGCAAAATGTATCTAAATTTGTATTTAATTTCTAAATAGAATATTTAAGCTTCTACCTAACAGTTTAGTAGACAAGTGCCTCACGACACAAGCCCCTATACAGAACCGTACGTGCAGTTTTCCTGCATACGGCTCCTCATAATAACATTTACTTCCAATCAAATAAGCTTATATAAATTTTAGAATATGGCAATTTATATACCTTTAACATTTCCTTAAAACCTTCTACTGTATAGCTTTTCTTATGACTTCTTCTATTTAGAATTTTATATAGAAAATCTATTGTTCTTTGCCTAAAACAACTTATCATTCTGCCATTGTGTGAAATTCCATAATATCGATAATGTCCAATTAACTTAATCTTTATTTGTTCCATTAAGTCACTTACTTTTATATCTCTATTTTGATATAGCCATACTTTCATAGCTTTTACTTTCTGTCTAAATTTCTTCTTGCTTGTCTTCAGCTTAACACTAAATTTTCCACTTCTACTTTTGCTACAGTAAAATGTAAATCCTAAAAAGTCAAATGTTTCTGGCTTTCTTTCTCCTCTTGCTTTTCTGTTTCCTTCTGCATATCTTCCAAATTCTAATAATCTACTTTTGCTTTCTTCTAGTTCTAAACCAAATTTACTCATTCTTTTTTTTAATGCTTCGTAATATGCTTCTGCTTCATATTTATATTGAAAACCTGCAATAAAGTCATCTGCATACGCAACTAGAAATGTATCTCCTTTTGCTCTCTTTTGTACAATTTCTTTATACCATAGCACTAGTACAAAATGCATATATATATTTGCTAATACTGGACTTATTATATTTCCTTGTGCTGAACCTTCTTCTGTTGCTACATATTTACCTTTATCCATAATTCCTGCTTTTAAATACTTCTTAATTAGTCCTATTATGTTTGGGTCTTTTATGTTATATTCTAAGAACTTAATCATCCAATTATGGTCTATATGGTCAAAGAAACCGTTTAATATCTGCGTCTACAATGTAATTTATTTTGTTTTCCATTATTTTATGGTGTACATATATTATTGCATTGTGACAACTTCTATTTGGTCTAAATCCATACATATTATCTTGGAATTTTGGCTCATATATTGCCTCTAGTACTTTCTTTAATGCTAATTGTACTATTTTGTCCTCATATATTGATATTCCTAGTGGTCTCATTTTACCGTTTCCCTTTGGTATATATACCCTAAGAGATGGTGCTGGTTTGTATGCTTTATTCTTTAATCTTATTACCAAGTCTTTAATATTTTCGTCTAAATTTTCTGCATATTCTTTCTTGCTTACATTATCAATTCCAACTGCTTTACTTCCATCTAGTTCTTTATGACATTCCTTTAACAATTCTTCATTGATTAAGTGATACAATGATGTAAATGTTGGTCGTTTTTCATTTCTTGATTTGTCTGCTATTCTTGCTAGTTTTGTTTCCATTATTCCTCCTGTCCCTGAGTACAGATAATGTTTCCGTAGTCAAGACCGTTATTATGTAAGCCCCTTCGCTCCATTTCCATTACAGAAACTTCTTCACTAATATGGACTTATCCGACTGCCTAATATTTATTTGACATTCTCCGTTTTATTGTTGTTTGTCATACTTGCATTACTACAAGAAATACTAGGCTCTCCCCAGTTGACAAGCAATCTTTGTGTGAAACATGATTGGCACCATTGACCCCGTGAAAGTTCAAATACTCTTACCATAACGATTATTTGAATATTGCATTCTGCAACAATTAATACATCTGCCTTTCAATTTTAAGACAACATTTCGTGGCTGAACTGCCTTTTAACCCTGTTTTCTTGCTATCTACGCTTTACTTGCAATATTACTATTACAAGCACAAGACTCGCTACTAATTGGTTGGTTAGACCTTCATTAGACAAGATTTCCACTTGCTAGATTACTTACCCTTTGCTGGGCGCACAATTGTAAGTTGTCGCTTAGATTTAATCTCAATCATTGTTCAAAAAGTTCATTACTAAATCTATTATTACATCTTTTTCTTTTGGATTTGATTCTGCTATCAATAAAGTTAGTGCTGTTAAAGTATTATTATCTATTGTTTGTTTCCCATCTTTATATAAGATACCATAAAAGTTTAAAAAGTATATAAATAGTGTAGCAGCAATTCTTTTGTTTCCATCTGCAAATACATGATTTTTTACTATTAAATATAAGAAGTTTGCTCCTTTTTCTTCAATACTTTTATAAATATCTTGTCCACCAAAACTTTGATAAATATTGCCTATAATTGATTCTAATCCTTTATCTCTTTCTACTGCAAATAGCGAACTTTCTTCATTAAATCTTAACTTATTTATAACTTCTATACATTCTTTGTATTCAATCTTTCTTTCATCAATATTACCATCTATTTTCTTTAAAGTTCTATGGTCATAATCATCAAGTAAATCAAGTGCTTTCGAATAATCTCCAATTACTTTTAATATTTCTTTTGCATCATTTCCTTCTAGTCTTTCATCTATTCTATTTGCTATATCAATTAGTTTTATTGTTTTTTCTAAATATTCTAATCTTCTTTGATTTACTGCATAGCCTTTCAACATATAATCTTTCAATATTTTATTTGCCCATTTTCTAAAAATAATACCTTTATCACTTTTTACACGATAACCTATACTGATAATCATATCTAAATTATAATAATCTACTAAATGTGTTTGTGTTTTTCCTTCTATTGCACCATGTTCAGTGGTATTCTCAAATTTTGCGACAACCACTTCATCTTTTAATTCTTCACTTAAAGCATTATTAATATGTTTTCTAATAGTTTTATAGTCTCTATCAAATAATTGTGCTAATTGCTCTGTATTTAGCCATACTGTTTCATCTTTTAAATTGACTTCTAATTTCACACCTTGATTTTCAAATAAAATAATCTCATTATTTTTTTCATTCATAAGAACACATCCTTTTTCAATAAATTTTAGTCCTTATTACATTTATTTCTACTTATCTTTCTTTATTTATTATGTTAGAACTATTGTTTGTATTTTATGATAAAATAATTGAAATGTCAATAGTTTTAGTTAAATTTATGTTACATATTTTCTATGTGAATTTTTTACATTGTTTTGGCTAACCATCGCATATTCCATTGTAGTATCTATTTTATATGTCCTAATAATTTTTGCACTTGTTCAACTGGCATACCTTTATCAATAGCCATAGTTGCCATTGTTCTTCTAAATTTATGTGGATGTACTTTATTTATATTTGCTTCTCTTCCTAAATTTCTAATAGCAATTTCAATTCCTGATATTCCTAATCTATTATAAGGTTTTATAAGCGATACAAATAGTGCTTCATTATTATCAGTTCTTGTCTCCAAATATTTCTTAATGTACATTTTACTTTTTGCACTAAAATAAACTTCTCTTTCACTATTACCTTTGCCTAGAACGATACAACTTCTTTCTTGAAAATTCATATCAACTATATTTAGTCTAGTTAATTCTCCTACTCTCATACCAGTTGAAATTAGTAGTTCTAATATTGCTAAATCTCTCACATTTGAGCAAGTATCTCTTAACTTTTCTAAATTCTCATCTGTAAATGTTTCTTTAACTTTTTTAGTTGCTTTTACTTTATGAATCCTTCTAACTGGACTTTTAACAATATAATCTTCATTTTCTAACCAAGCAAAGAAACTTGATAATGTCCTTCTTATATTGTCTATTGTTACCATACCAGCACTTGAATTACTTTTATAATCTGATAAATAGTTTCTTAATATTTCAGTAGTAATTTCATCTATTGGAAGATTTATTGTATCTAACATTTGGGTTATATTATCTTTATAATAATTTAAAGTTCTAGTTGAGCAACCTTCAATTTCTTTAGATGATAGGAATTTATTCAATATATCTGTATTATTCTTTTGTGTTTCTTGCTTTTTAGTTTGTTCTATCATTTCAATTTGATAATTTAAGCATATTTCTGTAAGTATTCCTTTTAATTTTATTCTTTGGTTATTGTCTAAAAAATTCATTGATTTAACAATTATTTCTTCAATAAATAACTCTTTCAAATTTTTCCTCCTTCTAATTATTTTATATTTATAATATATAGAACTACTTAAATCTATTATATCGTATTCTTGTTCAATTTGCATTTTACATAATTTTGTAGTATAATTTAATTAGATTTTTGTAGTTTTAACCGTAGTAAAAATAATTTTTTAGGAGGTTACTTTTATGGACAACAAGGCTTTTGAAAACTATCAAAAACGGATGTTAAATGCTATCAATACACCAAATTTCCAAAGTAAAGATCCGTTTACAAAACTTTCTAAGATTTTAGACAATCTTACGAAATATGTAAATGCAGTATCTTTTACATCTGTTGGATTTAGGCAGGAAATCGAAAAACAATTTAAAACTGTCGATTCTTCAGATGAAACTGCTACTCATTTCAAAAACACTCTACTAAAATGTTCCAAGAAATCAGATGCTCTCAGAACTATAACTGATTTGTATAGTATGGTAAAGCCTTTATCTTTACAAGTTAGTAGTTGGTCATCTGTTGCAAGTATTGCAAATGAATGTATGGCAGAAATTGAGAAAAGCATTTATAATTCCAAATAAACCGAAAGTGAGTCTATCTAAACTGGTATGACTCACTTTCGGTTATTTTATTTGTGGCTTCAAATGTGTTTTTAGATAAATTACTACTTTTGAACTACAGTTTTTTCTTCTGGTATTGTATCAATTTCTATGTAATTAGCATAACTATCTTTAACCTCGTTTTCTATATTATCTGCCACCTATTTCCAAAATCCTATTACACTTCCTATGGTGTTATTTTTGGTTTCAATTTCTCCAATATTTTTGTGTGCTACATTATGATTAAAAACTTCTTTTGCCATATTATGCCTCCTTAAACTGTTTTGGAGGTTTGAAACCTCCAAGTATTAATGGTTACTTTTTGGTTTCTAAATAAACTTCTATTTTAGCATAGCATAATTTTATGTAAATTACAATCAGTATTTCTAAATTACATTTCGTATAACTTTAACTTATCACACAATTTCTTATTAACAAATATTTCTCCAACACTTAAACCTAATAAAATAAACTCTATTACTATTAACTCATATTTCATTAAAATTAGTGTGAAAATTGCACTTAAAATTAATGTTCCTAGTCTTCTATAAACTTCTATATCTATTACAACTTTTTGTTGTTCATCTTTATTAGAAATACTTAATGCTACATCTTCAATATATATTTGAAAAGAATCTCTTGTTGCTAGTATTAGGAAAAATCCTAATGACATTATTATTACTTTATATATAAATTCTACATTAATATAATGTCCTAGAATTAATAATAAAAATGCCATACTTAAACAAATTGTTAATACTATACTCATCTTATCTTTTATTTTTGAATATACTTTTCCAAATACTATATTTCCTACTAATCTTGCAATTCTTGAAATAGATACTATTGTTGTTATATAGTATGTTACCATTTCAATAGACAAGAATTTTTGAAAATCATATTGCATAAATAATTTACTATTATTTTGTCCCATTTTTATAATTGAATAAAATATTGCATTAGATAATATTACTAAAAATATAACTGTTGTTATTTTTACATTCTTTTTATTCTCTTTAATTTCTTTAGTTTCATTTGATTTTGCTTCGTAGTACATAAATGCAAGTCCAACTAATAATATATATACTATAATTGACAAATACATTGGCAAATATTGATTTACATTAAATAATTTTCCTGCTACTAATGCTGTAAATAAAGTTATAATTGAGTACATTATTTTTGATTTGTTTCTTATTTTATAATAATCATGTTTTCTATTTACTGCATTTAGATTACTTTTTAAAATAATTTCATCCATATTTAAGAACATAAATGCTATTTCGTTTATACTTTTATATAACAACATTAAAGCAAATGATTTTCCAAATGTTAATACTAATGCTGCAATTAATATTAATATCGTTCCCAATCTTAAAGAATTTACATTACCTATCTTTTTTACAGTTGCTAGTATAGCCTTTTGTGATATTATACATATAATTAAAGCTACCATAGTCATTGCCGTTATTTGACTTGCATTTAAACCTTTTACTAATGTTAAAACAAAGTGTCTATTGGTACGAAAAATATCATATCTCCTGTAAAAGATGCAAATATCGGATATATATTTATGTTTCGCTTTATTTTCTTTATATTTTGTTACATTTCAAATTACAATCTCCCCGACAAATTACTATTTGCCTATTATATTATATCAGTTTGATACTGATAAATATCTTTATAAATAAAGGCTTTAATTACCATTATTTCATAATTAGATACAAACTAGATACAAGCACAATGTATCTAATTTCGTATCTAAGAATAAATTGATATATTAGAAAATCCCGTAAATACTGGATTTAATCTATTTTCCACAACAATGTTTATATTTTTTCCCACTTCCACATGGACAAGGTTCATTTCTACCAATTTTCTTATCAGCTTTTACTGGTTCTCTTTTAACAGGACCACTTCCACTACTAGTTCTAAGATTATTTATATTTACACTATCTTTAGGTATATTTTTATTATAATCTTCATTCTTTTTTGCTCTAAGTGAGAATATTGCTTTAGTAGAATTTTCTTGAATAGTTTTAATAAGTTCTTCAAACATATTAAATCCTTCAATTTTATATGCCTCTAATGGATTTACTTGGGCATATCCTCTAAGCCCAATTCCTTCTTTTAGTGCTGTCATTGCATCAATATGATCCATCCAATTATCATTTACAACTTTTAAAATAAAATAACGTTCAAATCTTTCAAGTTCATTTTCGGCATCAAGCTCTTTTGCTTTTTCATGATTTTCTTTATATATTTTATCAGCTCTATCAGAAATAATATTTATAATCTTTTCTTCTTCAAAAGATTTAATATCATCTTTTAATAATATATTTTCAACACCAAATAAATTATGAAGTACTGCATTTAATGAACTAATCTCAACTTCATCTATATTTGAAATATTCTTAAAATAACTATTTACAATATTTGTTATAAGTGGCATATATAATTGTTTTATAACTTCTGAAATATTTTCTGTATCAAGAACTTTTCTTCTTTGAGAATATATAATCTCTCTTTGTTTATTCATAACATCATCATACTCAAGTACACTTTTTCTAGAAGAATAATGTATACCCTCTATTTTTCTTTGAGCATTTTCAATAACATTATTTAACATTTTTTGTTCTATTGGAATATCATCAGGTAAATTTAACATATTAATCATACTTGTCATTTTATCTGAACCAAATAGTTTCATAAGATCATCTTCCAGTGCAATATAGAATTTACTAGAACCAGGATCACCTTGACGTCCAGAACGTCCCCTTAGCTGATTATCAATTCTTCTTGATTCATGTCTCTCACTACCAATAACTCTTAATCCACCAGCCTCAATTACTTTTTTCTTATCTTCTTCTATTTGAGGTTTTAGAACACTTTCAATTTCTTTTATATCTTCTCTTGCTTTTATTACATCAAAATTATCACTATGTATAGGAGTTACAGCAAGCTCTATTATCTCATCTGTATATCCTTTTTTTACTAATTCTTTTCTAACAAGATTTTCAAGATTACCACCAAGCATAATATCAGTACCACGTCCAGCCATATTTGTTGCTATTGTTACTGATTTATACTTACCAGCTTGTGCAATAATTTCTGCTTCTTTTTCATGATATTTAGCATTTAATACTTGATGTGGTATTTTTTTCTTAGTTAAAAGTTTACTAATTTTTTCTGATTTATCTATAGATACTGTACCAACAAGTACTGGTTGCCCTCTTTTATAACAGTCTTCTACATCAGCTACTATTGCATTATACTTTGCATCTTCAGTTTTATATATAACATCATTTAAATCTTCTCTAATTACAGGTTTATTTGTAGGTATCTCTATAACATCTAATTTATATATACCTTTAAATTCTTCTTCTTCTGTTTTAGCTGTACCAGTCATACCAGCAAGTTTACTATATAGTCTAAAATAATTTTGGAATGTAATTGTTGCAAGAGTTTGACTCTCTGATTCTATTTTTACATTTTCTTTTGCTTCAATTGCTTGATGAAGACCATCACTATATCTTCTACCATCCATTATACGTCCAGTAAATTCATCGACTATAAGTACTTCTCCATTTCTTACTATATAATCTTTATCCTTTTTCATAAGACCATACGCACGAATTGCTTGATTTATATGATGTGATATTGTCATATTATCAATATTTGATAGATCTTCTATATTAAAGTATTTTTCAGCTTTTTTAGTACCAGTATCTGTAAGTGCTACAGTATGAGCTTTTAAATCTACAATATAGTCATAATTATCATCAGTCTCATCAAACTCTTTGTCATTATTTTCAACTATAACTCTTGCTTTAAGTCCTTTAGCAAATTTATTAGCACTAATATATAAATCACTTTGTTTATTTACAGTACCTGAAATTATAAGAGGAGTACGAGCCTCATCAATTAATATACTATCTATTTCATCAACAATAGCATAATTTAAATCACGCTGTACCATACTCTCTTTTGACATTGTCATATTATCTCTTAAATAATCAAATCCAAATTCATTATTAGTACCATAAGTAATATCTGCGCTATATGCTTCTCTTTTTTGTTCAGGTGACATTCCATTTACAACTAAACCTACAGATAGTCCTAAAAATTTATATAATTTTCCCATCCATACACTACCAAGTTTAGCAAGATAATCATTTACTGTAACAAGATGTGCGCCTTTACCAGATAGAGCATTTAAATAAAGTGGTAGAGTTGCAACAAGAGTTTTACCCTCACCTGTTTTCATTTCAGCTATTCTTCCTTGATGTAATATAATTCCACCAATTAACTGAACTCTAAAATGCCTCATACCAAGTACTCTACTACTAGCTTCAGCAACAACAGCATATGCTTCTGGTAATATATCATCTAAAGTTTCACCATTTTTGATTCTATTTTTAAACTCTTCTGTTTTTCCTCTTAATTCATCATCATTTAAATTTTTATATTCATCTTCTAAAGCTTCTATTTTATCAACAATAGGAATAATTTTTTTTATTTCCTTCTTGCTATATGATCCAAATATTTTTTCTAAAAAACTCATGTAATTTCCTCCCCTGTATTTATTACTTGCCATTATATCACAAAGTATTTAAAATATAAAGTAATGATGAAAAATATATACAAATTAATCTAGATATTATAAATGTACTTTTAACATTACTTTTTTATTTTTAGCAAAATATATCACAATTTAAAATAATAAATAGAATTCAATTATTTTTGTACTATAATTTCAAATTTGTGAATATATAGTAATATATAAGGTTAGGTGTAAAGTATGTTTGTCTTAAACTTTAAATTAGATTTTAAAAAAATTTTGTTTGGTTGTATACTAGTAGCTCTTTTAGTCGCAACTATTATAGAATTTTCAAATATGAATACAGATACTGTAAGTTCTAAAAATACTAATGCATATGATTATGTTTTAACAGATGAAACTTATATAGATATATTAAAAAAAGTTCATAATAATATAGATGAAAACGTAGGTAAAACTATTATACTTAGTGGATATATATGTAGAATGCCAGATTTTAAAGAAAACTATTTTATATGTGGTAGAGATATTATTAAAAATAATGAAAATAATATTGCAGGTTTCTTATGCTATAGTGATAAAGCATCTAGTCTAGTAGATAATGAATGGATAGAAATAACGGGTGTTATATCCAAAGGAGATTATAATGGGGATATGCCCATTATAAAAGTAGGAAATATAAAAAAAATTACAGCACCTGCAAATACATATATTGAAGAAAAAGGAAACTCATAATCTAAAGAAAGGTAGCAATCGTTACCTTTCTTATAATATTATTCATTCCATGATATTTTAAGTTTTTAATCCGTGGTTTTTGTCAAATTCATTCCATGACTTTTTAAGTTTTTAATCCGTGATATTTTCGAATTCTATTCAATTATTTTTTTTATATATTAATATTATATGTTTTTTACATATTTTAATACAAAATAAAAGCTATCTCTTTTTCAAGATAACTTTTAATATTATTTATACAAAAAGCAATGCAAAAATTATTACAAGTATTCCACTAAGTACACTTAAAAGTGGAATATAATCATTTGCTTTTTCTATATGCATAGGATCTTTTTTTTCACAATAAAGTAATATTTCCTTACCAAACTTTTTATTTGGTTTTTCTCTCTTATCTTTTTTACTTAAATTATCAAACCCTGATTTAAATTTTCTACCATTATATACATATTCATATATGTATCTTCCATATCCTTCATCATCTTCTTCATAATTTACTATTTTTCCTATTACTTTAACACATTTTTTTTCTAATTCTTTTATTTCTCTTTTTTTCATACGCCCAAAGATTATTAAAACTAATCCAAAAAAGATAGCAGACATTTTTTTTAATATAAAGTCCATATTTTCTCTCCTAACTTGGCATATCAATAAATCCGCCCATATACATGTTAATTAATGGAACAAGTACTACTATTGTGAATATTACAAGAGCTATTCCAACAAATAAATAAGTTATTTCTGGTAATGCTTTTGTAAACTTTTTCAAAGATTCGTCTATTTCAATATTTATGTATTCATTTACTTTGTCCATCATTTGGGCTAAATCAGATTTCATACCAACATCTATCATTTGTACCATCATTTTATTAAATATACCTTTTTCTTCAAATGGTTCATACCAAGACTCTCCATTTAAGATACTTGTTTTACTTACTTCTACTACTGAAGCAAAATAATAATTTTTACTAACATTTTTAGCTACCTCTAAGCTTTCTTGAATTCTCATTCCATTTTTTAAATTAAGTAACATAGCTTGAAGAAATCTACTAACTAAAATATTTGTATTTAACTTTCCAATAATTGGAAGTCTAAGTAACATTTTATCTTTAAAATATCTTCCCCTTGGTGTTTTTATATAAATATATACAACTATAACTATCAAAGCTATGAATAGCAATATAATATACCAATAATTAATTATAAAGTTTGCAAAATCTAGGGCTATAAGTGTTGCTTTAGGTATCTGTTTACTTGATCCAAACATATCATATACTTTTTGAAGTAATGGAACACCTATAATTAGCGCTACAAACATTGCAACAATTATAAAAATAAATTGCAAAAGTCTTGGTATAACAGTTCTTTGTACAGTCTTTTTTAAACTACTTGATTTTTCAATATATTCTCTTGCATAAGACATGGCTGTATCTAGTGTTCCACTTTCTTCACCAACTTTTACAAAATTTATAAACATTTCTGGAAATACATCAGAGTATAGTTCCATAGATGAATATAACTTTTCTCCACCTCTTACTTTATGCAAAATATCTTCTAGTACTTCTCTAAAGTATTCATTTTCTGTTCCCTCACATATTATTTCAAGCGCCTCTATATTATTGAATTTTGCTTTTTTTAATATATAAAAATCATTTGCAAAAACCAAAATATCTTTTGAAGTTACCTTTTTAGAAAAATTTACGTCCATAGTCAAAATTTCTAAAAAGCTCATATCTTTTAATCTTTTTCTAGTCTTATGCTTACTTTTTTTTACTTTTTCCTTACTATTAAACTTACTATAATTTATATTTTCAAATTTCTTTTTTCTATCATTTAATTCTTTTATATTTATTGGCTGAAGTCTGTCTTCTTTTAAACTATTTATCGCACTTACTTTATCAAGTGCAAGTATTCTACCAACACTAATAGTTCCATCTTCTGCCATAGCTTTGTATCTATAACTTGGCATACCTGCACCCCCTAAAATTAAAAGCCAATATTTTTCTTTAGTTCATCTATTGTTGTAACACCGCTTAATACTTTATTTATACCATCTACAATTAAAGGTTTATAATCTGTATTTTCCATAGCATATCTACGAATATCAATACTAGACTTTGAATCACTTATCATGTCTTTTAAGTATTCATCTAAACATAAAACTTCAAATACAGCAATTCTATCAAAATATCCTGTATGGTTACATATAGGGCAACCTACAGCCTCATATACTTTGGAATTTTTTATATCAAATTTCGTTCCTGTATTTTTAGATACTTTTTCTATATATTTTAATTCATCCTCTGTAAATTCATGTACCCTTTTACAATTATTACATAATCTTCTAACAAGTCTTTGAGATATAGATGTAATAAGGCTTGCAGATACATCATAATCTGATATACCCATTTTTCTAAGTCTAGTTATTGCCTCAATCGCATCTATTGTATGAATAGTACTAAGTACTAAATGACCTGTTTGAGAAGCCTCAATTGCAACTTTTGCAGTATCTTCATCTCTTATTTCCCCTACAAGAATAATATCTGGATCTTGTCTTACTACAGTTCGCAATACTGTATCAAATTTTGAATCTTTTCCAATTTCTATTTGATTAATTCCAGGAATTCTTCTCTCAACAGGATTTTCTATTGATATAATATTTATCTCTTCTCTATCTAAATATTCTAGTACACTATATAATGTTGTAGTTTTTCCACCACCAGTTGGTGCGCATACAAGAACCATACTATTTTTCTTATTAAAAGATTTTTCAACAAGTTCTTTATCATTTGGAAAACCTAGTTCAAATAAAGATTTTGTCTCCACATTTTTCTTAAGTAATCTTAATACAAATTTTTCACCATTAACATTTTTTTGACTTGATACACGTATGCTATAATTCTCATAAGTATTTATACTTCCATCTTGGTTTGTTGTTATTTCTTGATGCATATTTGAAATTGATTTAAGTCTACCTATAATAATACTTTGCCTAGATTTAGGAAGCTCTGTAATAGTAATTAATTCTCCATCAATTCTAAATCTTATTCTTACTTTATCTTCCATTGGCTCTATATGTATATCAGATGCTCTTTTATCAATTGCAGTCATTATTATATTATCAACCAATTTAGATACATCTTTTTCATCACTATCAATAAACTTAGTTTCAACAGCTTTTACACTCTCAATCTGCTTCATTATAGAAGTATATAATGTTATATACACCTCCATTGTATATCCTTGATTTATTAGAAGAAGTTCAATCTCTTTTACACGTGCACTATCTAGAGGATCCGCAAAAGCAACTTTTAGAGTCGTTCCCTCAAGTTCAAATGGTAAAACTTTATAATTTATAATTATATCCCTAGGTAAAAAATTAACAGGATTTATAGATAATTTCTCATCTAGCATAACAGGTGTTACTTGTATTTTATATGCTAGTGTTTCTAAAAGTTCGCCTTTATCACACATATCTAATATATCTACAACTTCACCAAATTTTAATTCTTTGTGTTCTCTTTGATAACTTAAAACCTTATCTACTTGTGCTTCTGTAAGAAGTCCCCTTTTTATAAACTCAGCACCTATTGGATTTTTTCTTGATCTTACATTTTCAAACATATAAAACACTCCTTTTTATCTTTGGTTATTATTCTTTATATTTTCTAATACTTTATTGTAATATTCATTAATATTATTATAATCTTTTTCATATAATTCTACAATGCTTTTTTCATATTTACTCTCAAGTAAATAAAAATGTTCACTCTCAGAAAAACTTGATGAAACATATACTAAAAAAACTATTGCCATAAGAATTACTACAACTATACCAGATCCATTTCTTTTATTCATTTTTATCACCTACTGAAAAAATCATTTTCTCTATTTTTTCATTTCCGTATTTTTTTAACATAACCTCTACACTTACACTCTTATTTTCGTTTACATTTTCTACAAACTCACTAGAACTTATTATATTAAATTTTTCAACATCTTTTATAAGAGTTGTATCATTTTTTAATATTTCCCTTTTAGTACTATCAAAATAGTACTCATCATTATTTGAAAATACTACTTTACCACTTATATTATAAACATTACTACTAGACTTAGCACTATTTAGTAAATTAAATTGTAACTTTTGTATATTTTTATTATTAATTATATTTCCCTTTTCACTTAATGCCTCAAAATTTATATTTGTAGAAATTGTTATAGCAACAGATGTAAATATAAAAAATAGCATTACATATACTACTATTGAAGTCATTGTAATTCCTTTTTTATTCATCCTTATACCTTTCCTTTAACAGAGTTTAGTAAAAACTCATATTCTTTTCCATTTATACTATATTTTACAGATATTTCTATTTTTTTTACTATATCTTCTCTATCACTTTCCTCATCAGATAATTTTGATACTTTTACATCTATATAATAGACTATATTATCTATTTCTTCTTCCTTTTTAAATGATATAAGTGTATCATAATCTGTAAGCTTTGCTATCTCTATATTTTTAACTGCAAGAGACATAGCATTTGACCTTGCTATTTGAATAATATTCTTATTTACTGTATTTCTAACAATTACATACATAGATGTAAGTATTATAGAAAAAAGTATTATAGCTACTATAAGTTCTGTTAAAAAAACTCCATTTTTTTCTTTTATTACATTTTTTATATTAACTTTATTATATTTATAACAAGAAATACTAATACCAATTACTAAAAACAATGTTACATAGCATATTATAGCCATAAGTAATTTTAAATTATATCCTAAAATAAAATAAAGTAAAATAAATACTATACCATTTAATAACTCAAAATTTAAATACCTAATACTTATCTTTTCTTTACAATATTTGCATTTTCCACCTCTACTTAAAAAACTTATTATTGGTATTAAATCAAAAAAGCCTAATTTATGTTTACATTTAGGACAATATGAATTTTTTATAATTATATCTTCATGTCTAGGTATTCTATAAAGGGAAAGTGAGAAAAAACTACCAAATAATGTTCCAATAATAAATATACAAATACTTATAAACACATTTAAAAAAATTAACATATTCTCCCTCCCTTACATATATTTTTTACAAACTAATTTTTATTTTAATCTCTAAGAAATATATGGCATAAGGCATATACACTGGTTTTGCATATATGCCCTATTAATTTATATTTTTATTCTCCAGTAATTAAAGATACAACACCATTTTTATCAATAGTAAAATCTTTTAATCTATCAGCTGATATACCTAAATCTTCTGAAGATAGAGTGTATGGTGTGTCTCCTTCCTCTGCAATAGCAAATTGCTCAATACCATTTACTTTTTTCTTTGTTATTAATTTTTCTTCATCACCTGTAACGCAAAACATTAATTTACCATCTTCCATAGTTCCACCTGAAACTAAAGATACTGACTCTTTTACATTCATCATCATTTTTGTAAGCAGTGTACTAACAACTGTTTGAATAGATTGTTTATCTGACTCATTTACTCCAGTTTTGGCACCACCTATCATATCAGCACTATCTTTTAGAGTTAAAACTACAGCTGAAGCTAGTATTACCATTACAATAACTGTTATAGCAAGAACAATTAATGAAACACCTCTTTTAGAATTCATAATTTTTTCCTCCTTTGTTAACACTACTTATTAACTTTTATAACTTCAAATTCTTTTTTCCACCAGTTAGGCTCTTTTTCAAAGTCTACTCTTATAATACCATCTTCTCCAACATATAAGCTAATATCACCATATTTTGTAAAATCTAATTCAAATACAGTTTTTATATCATCATTTGACATTTTGTATAAAGCCTTATCACCTACTTCTATTTTTTCTTCTATATTTACTAATGTAGGTAAATTTTTATCTTCATTATCTTTAATATTAATTTGCTCACCATCTTTATTTGTAGCCTTACCTGATAATATTTCTGTTTTAGTATATACTCCAAAAGTATCAGAATAAGTACTTCCTAAATAATATGACATAGATGATTGTAAATTTTGAATATCTTCTACAAATTCTTTTGTTGTTCCTATATTTTTTAATCCATCTCTGCCAAATAGACTATACGCTCCAAGAGCAATTACTACAGCTATTAATACAAATATTACTACAGTTTTTGTTTTTTCTGTGTTCATTTTATTCACTCCTTAAATATTTTAATCTATACAAAACTACATAAATGTAGTTTTAAACTTTTTTATTTTCCATAAAAAGGATTTTGATTTCCTATTTTATACTCATTTGCATTTTTAAAATTTTCTATATCTTCACTTGTTACATTATATTGACGTGTTAGAGATTCATCTAGAATATTTTTTGTCTCCTCAAACTTAAAATCTTCTTTATCTATATCTACATAACTATCAACATTTGTTATATTTATACTTTGTGGTAGCATTATCATAAATAATATAGTTGAGAAAGCTATAATAAAAGTAGATGTTGTAACAAACGAAATTATATATTTTCTATTCATTATATTCCTCCTATTATTTTACAATAACAATATCTTTTACATCAAATGTTGCTCTTATATTTACACCTGATACATATTCCATTTTTATATTATCAAGTCTAAATTTTAGTTCATCATCATTTTCAATATTATAAATAAAACTTGCAACTGAAGTATAACTACCACTAACTTGTATTTTAAATATTGAATTATCCTGTGCTTTTTCTTCACTATTTAAAGTATTTCCTGGCTCTGCTACAACAATAGATAAATTATTAAGTTTTGCATAATTTCCAAGTTTTATCCAAATATATTCAATACTATACTTTTCCTTTGTGTTTAGATTATTTATTATATTTACTGTTTCATCACTTATTGCTTCATATTTATTTTTTTCCGTATTAAATTCTTGTTTTTCTGTATTTAACTTCCCCTCTAAAACATCATATTTTGTTTTTTCTAAATCAAGATTTGTTTTAGCAAGTTTTACTTCTTGTTTTTTTGATGTTATATCTTTTAGTGATAATACTCTAATGCCAAATATATTTAGACCACTAAATAGTGATACTATAAGTAATACTGAAATAATAATTATACCAAAACTTAAAAGATATGTTTTTATTTTATTTATATTTTTCATGGTAGCTCACCACCAATCTCTACAGTAGTTATATCTCCATTTTTTACATCAGTTATAGTAACATTTTTAAGTGTTCCCTCAAGTTTTATTTCTGATATAAAGTACCCTAAATTTGCATAATCATCTGATTCAGCAACTATTTTAATATTTTTATTATCATCAGAGCTGATTGAATTTAATTTTACATTTTCTGGTATTATCCTAATAATATTTTGCAGAAATGTAGCAACATTATATGCTCCATTTACATTGTTATCTGATAAATTTTTAACTACTTTTTCTACTTGTTCATTTATTTTCTTATATTTTTCTTTATTTTCTGAGATATATTTTATATCTTCATTTATCTTTGAAATATTTGAGTTAATATTATTAATGCCACTATTTGCTTCTTCTACTATTTTATTTACTTTATTTGAATATATTGTTCCAAATGATATATATGTAATGAATAAAATAGTCACTATTCCAAGAGTAATCTCTAATACATTTAAATTTTTATTATTTTTGTCTTTAGTATTCTCTCTTTGAAACAAAGTCTTTTTATTATTTTTAACCAAAAAGTTATTTTTATTATTAGAATTTATATGTTCATAAGCAATTACTATTGCAGGTGTTACTTCTACTATTTCTGCTATATCACTATTATCTTTTTTTACTATTTTAGGTATTAGAATATCACAATTTAAGTCAAAGTACTCTTTTAATAATATGTCAATATTTCTAAATAATGTTATATCACCTGTTATATACATATTATTTACATTCATTTTATATTTAGTAACAAAGGAAGATATATTTTTTATAATATCTTGAAGTATAGGTTCTGCAATATCTTCTAATTCACCATCATTATTTGATGAATTTTCTGAATAAACATTTATTTTTCTACATGCAAGATATGCATTTTGATATGAACCTAATTTTTCCTTAAACTCCTCTATTATTTTTGTTATACCATTACCTAGTATTTTTGTCTCAACTATTTTATTATCTATTATAACACTTGCAATTATTTTACTACTAATATTTAGTAATATATAATCTTTTACTTTACTGTCTACTATATTATTTACCAAAATATTTGCTGGATATATTCCAGACACTTTATATCTATCGTTTTTTACTATCTCATTTAAGCTATTTTTTGATACTATATCTAATATACCACTACATTTATTAGTACCCTCTCCTTTTGATGAAATAGCATAAGTATATTCAAACTTCTCTGGTGATTTTGCATTTTTTTCACACCAAGCTTCAAATTCAGTATTTAATATTTCCTTAGTATATGATTTTTTCGAATTACTTTCTATTATTTGAAAATTAGTGTAAATATCACTTTTAGAATTAAATACTAGCGGGATATCTTTTGAGTTTGTTTCTTCTATTATGTTTAATATAACCTCATCTACGTTTTGTTTTATAAATCTTATACCATGATCTTTTAGTATAATATTTCTATTATTGTCTAGTTCTAGCTTTGAATACTTTACAATATTATTTTCAACATAGATTCCTAAACACTCAGTCATATCTACCCTCTTTTCTCTTTTGCTAAAGCCACATAATCATTATGATTTAGAAGCTTTCCTGTGCTTATACTATATCATAATATAGGCTTTTTTTCAATAGAAGCAAACTTTGTAATTTTTTTTTTACTAAAATGTAATAAAAATGAAATAAAAAAATACATATTTTTAAAATTGTTAATACATATTAATATATTATAATATTTATATATTGATGGAGAGGAGTGAAAGTAAAATGAAATATATATCTTTTATACATGCCTTAAATATTCCTTGTAATTTAAATACTTTTGGTGATTGGCACCTATCAAGCATTCAATGGAAAAATCCAAACATAATAGACTCTAAAAATTCTATTTTTGGAGAATATGGAATAGAGAAAAATAAAACAATACCAGAACATTCAAATAAATATAATGTTGCAAATCACATTAGAGCTATACTTGATTTGCTATATATAGGAAATTTTACTGTAGCTCAAGGAATGAATAAAGATTTTATCGTAACTAATGAATACAATAAAGAAATTTTTGAGAAAGTATTACTTATGCATAATTTACCACACTGGAAAAAAATAGATGAATTTATGACTAAAGAATATTTAAAAGAATGGATAGAATTCAAAAAATAAAACCAAATTTTATTTATACTTTTAATTTACTATTGAAATATATTCTAAAATATACTACACTTAAGTATAGGAGGTTACATATGAAAAAGAAACATTTTACTACTTTATTTTTAATTATTATACTATTATTAGTAGCTACTTTAATTTTTTTCTTAATTAAACCAAAACAAGATGATAGTGATAATACAATATCATTTTATACATTTATTATATCTAATGAGTTAATAAATAAAGGAGAAAATCCTATATTTATTACTAAAGATAGTTTTAAAAAGCTTTATACATGGGATAAATTAGATGATACTAAAATTGAAAAAATAACAAATTATTTTTCAAATTATAATATATATATATTAGATCCAAAAGATCTTCCTACTACTAATACATATTATAAAATAGATGTAAAATTTTATAATAAAAATTCTTTAAAATATACTGTTGAAAAATATTATGATAATAAACTGAATTCTTCTTTTGGAAGTCAAATAGAATTTAAAAAAGGAGTTTGGAATTATTCATCTGGGATTGGAACTATAACTCAGCATTAAACATTTATAACATAAACTATAAATCAAAATCATATTTTAGGGTTCTATAATAAATGTTGGGGTATAAATAAAAAAATTTATACTTCAACATTATT
>CAOYAN010000002.1 GCA_948562205.1 uncultured Clostridia bacterium
ACTTAAGAGTAAAATCTTTGGGAAAATATGGAGTTGCCAATTTTTTTATATTCCTCAATAGCTCAGCGGTAGAGCATTCGGCTGTTAACCGAAGGGTCGTAGGTTCGAAACCTACTTGAGGAGCCAAGACAGCGGGTTTTTCCCGCTTTTTTGTTGTTTATATTTACTTTTATGTAAAGATATGATACAATATATATGCAATTTACAAAACTCTTAAATAATTTAGAGGAGGACTTTAAATGAAATTTGACATCAATGACAAGGAACTCATGGCAAAATTATTTTTAAGCAGTTATCAGGAAAACTATAGAAAAAGTAAATTAGTAAAAAATAATAAATATAATTTAGAATTAAGAAAAGAAGTCGAATTTGATATGTTATATAATTGGATATTAGCTAGATTATATGATAAACATGTAGAGAGAGATTATGAGATTCCATTACTTAATAAAATTATTTTGAAGGTAAAGTTTCATCAACATGATTTTGTTACCATATCTGATATAAGCTCTGTATATTTACCAATATATCTAGATAAAAAAGATTTTTTTACTCTATTACAAGATATGATAAAGTTTTTTAATGGATTAAATGGATTTTCTGCAATTATGAAGCCCATTTCTAAAAAATCAAAAAATTGTTATAATTTTATTATTTCTTTTAATCCTTTGGGTGAAGTTTAACTTCACCTTTTTAATTTAATATAACTATTTTATGTTTAAGTGGAATTATTATAAAATTTATATTTATAATAATAAATTTTTTATTTAAATTCATATAAAAATTAAATTTATTTATATTTTTTAGTATTATATTATTTTTTTATATTAGTTATATTTTATCAAGTAAAATGAAAATATTAATGTAAAAAATTTAATTAATTGATATAATTGTTTTATAAAGGGAGGAGAACTATGAGAAGTTGTTATAATGATATTAAAGACTTTGGAGTAATAAAAACAAGTTGCGTAATTATCTAGATAGACAACGGTATAACAAGAAATGCTTTGTCAATGGTAACTGGTATAAGATATGATGTTATTGATAGGTATTATAAAGAAAAAGTTACAAGAATTGATCTTGAAAACTTGGCTAGGATATGTTATGCTTTGGAATGTAATCTAAAGGATATTTTAGACTATGAGAATTGATCTAAAATATATGATATTTAGGTAAAATCAAATAAAGTATGAATAATTCAATTAATATAAACAAAATCAACAAATTTTAGTTAAAAACTTTTACTAACTCGATATTTTATACTTTAAGCTAATTATTTGTAATAATTATAATGGTGATTATAATGAAGGAACGGTGTTAAGAAATATTAGAAAAATACGAAAACTAACACAAACAGAAATTGGAAATAAAATGAATTTAGCAGATAATACAACATCAAATTAAAGATAATAAAGTTATACTTTTGAGGAGTTATCAAAAGAAATGGATTTTTAATGTCATTACGTACATTAATATTTTAAAAACATTAAAAGGTGTGTATTTAACAGCTTTGAAGTTTTTACTTTTTGATATACAACTTGTGGAGCCAAGATAGCGGGTTTTTACCCGCTTTTTTGTTATTTATATTTACTTTATTATTAATTTTGAATATTTCATCATTATAGTTGACATAATCTTTAAAAAATGTTATACTATAAATGTATTAAAAAATTTTCATTGAGATAATTTTCAAAGAATTAGGCAAAAAATAATTATTTTTGAGGATTGAAACGATATATATCCAATAAGTATATTATTTCTATTTTTTTTGATATTATTGAAATGAAGGAAAAGAGGTATATATATGAAAATCAGACAGTATAATGGAGAAAACAAGTTAACTCGGAAAAATATTATTTCTGTAGCGAAAGCTTTTTATGATGGCTTAAGCTATGAGAAAGAGTATGCACCAGCGGGGTGGGCTTTTGAACCTGGAGCAAGACTTAAAAATCTTGCTACTGGTATCAAAAAAGAAGATGAGTTTCTTTTTGATAAGGAGCTAACCCAGTTTGATAGATGGTATGAGAAAAATGAAAAAATCTATCATCTCGCAAAAGAGCAGATGGACAAATGTAAACTGATGCTGATAGATGTTGTCTTTTTACCAAGAACCTATGAAGGATCAGTTAACTATTATGAGGACTGTCATACTCATTGGTTACCAACAATTTGTGCTTTTGATGAACATTATCATAAGTATGTGTTCGAAGAAGATGCAATGAAATGGTATCCGTTAAGCATAGAGCAAATGGAGTATGATGTCGCATGTGAAATTTGCGAGTGGAGAACTTCCCTTGGGATGGGTGCATTTGTACGCTTCCTTAGCGGCTTGATCTTCTTTTAATATTGGAGTGTTAAGTGTCACCTTAGGGTGGCACTTTTCGATTTATTTTTTATTAAATTCAAATACTAGTACTTTATATTATAATATGATATAATTATATATATTTTTTGATTTAAGGAGTTGTTATGAGATATTTAATAGTTGGATGTAATAATGATAAAGATACAGTTTTTTCTATGTATATGTATTATTTATTTATATCAAATGCAGGATTTGATGTCTATTGTTATATAGATAACAATATTAATAGTGAATTTGAAAGTTTAGGGATTAATTCAAAATTTGCTTATGATATAAAAGAAGAGGATAAAATAATATTATTAAATAATGATAAATTTTATATTCCAAATTTAGTAAATAGTAATATGGTAACTGAGATTATTTCTTTAAAAGATAATAATTTTAGTAAATTTCAAGATGCAAATATAAAAATTGATGATGTATGTTTATTAATTACTATTATAATTGAGCGATATAGGGAATATAAAATGAACATTACTACTGATATGTGTAAAGTATTAAAAGGTATATATAGTGAAAATATAGGTAAACTTTCTAATAGGGATAAAATAGCTTTTGATTATATCAATATTTTATGCGAATAGAAATATTAAATCATTTATTGATATTTACTGTACAAAATGATATAATGTATAAAATTTTTAAATACTATTTCATAATTGAAAGGAGATATTATATTATGAGTGTTGGCTTTTATGTAGGAACATTTGATATTTTTACTAATGGACATTTGTTAGTTACTAAAAAGTCTGCTAAATTATTTGATAAAGTTATTATAGGAATGGGAATAAATGAAAAGAAAGGACCACGGCAATACAATATAGATTTAATGAAAAATGCTATTGAGAAAACTTTAATATCTGAAGGGCTTTTAAATGTAGATGTAACTGAGTTTAGTGGCTTGACTGTCGTAGAAGCTAAAAAATATAATACAACATATCTTATTCGTGGTGTCAGAACGTTAACTGATTATCAAGATGAAGAAGATTTGGCTGTAAAAAATGAAAAATTATCTGGAATTGATACAATTTATATTCGTTCTGGTAATCTTGGATATATTAGTTCAAGTTTTGTGAAAGGACTAATAGCACAAAATTGGGATGTTTCAGAATATGTTCCAAAACCTGTATATGATTTAATTATGAAAGAGAAGAGCAATTAGCTCTTTTTTTTCTTTTCTAATTGTAAAAAAGATTATTATATGGTATAATATAGCTTCTTATTTGAATATATGATAATAGAGGTAGAAAATGAATTGGTTAGAGAATATAAGTAGAAATTTAGAAAATGTTATTGGTATACCAAGTAGATATATAAGTTTAATTATAATATCAATTATAATGATATTTGTTATAAGATTTATTAGAAAAATATTTTATGAGATATATTTAAACTTTCATAAACAGTCAAGAGATATTTATTTATATAATAGGAAAAGTCATCTTATATCTAATGTTATAACATTACTTATATTAATTGTTATATGGGAAGAAGATATAAAATCTTTTATAACTTTTATATCATTTTTCTCAGCTGGTGTTGTAATTGCTATAAGAGAAATCTTTTTAAATTTTTTTGCAGGTATTTATATAAAAATTAGTAAACCTTTTGGACTTGAAGATAGAATTGAAATAAATGGATTAAAAGGTGATGTAGTTAATTTAAATTATACAAGTTTTGATATTTTGGAAATAGGTGATAGAGTAAATGGTGAACAAAGTACTGGAAGAATAGTGCATGTTCCAAATTCAATAATATTTTCATATCCATTAAAAAATTATGTAAAAGCATTTAAGTATATATGGAATGAAATGTCTGTTGTAATTGATCTAAATTCAGATGTTCCAAAAGTAAAATCTATGCTTTATAAAATTATTAAGAAAAATAGTGTTATAAAAGAAATACCTAAGAAAATGGAAACTCAAATAACTGATGCAAGTGAAGATTATAGGATTTATTTTAATAATTTAGAGCCGATAATATATACTTCTGTTAAAAATGGACATATAGAGTTATATATTAGATATTTAGTCCATCCTAAAAAAGCTAGAAATGTAGAAGATCTTATATGGAATGATATTTTAAGATTAAATAAAGAGAAAAAAATAAAGTTAGTAAAAAGTGCATAATCTATTTTATGCACTAATTTTTACTGTTTTTAAATTTCCTTCATATAGTATTTCAGATGATATATATTTTTCTAAATCACCTGGACTTATATATATAGGTTTTTTATCTACTTTTAATATACCACTATCTATTAATACTTCACTTACAAACTGGCTACAAAAATAAGAGTTTTTAGGTGCTAGAGGTATATGTAATATAGGAGATAGTAAACCTATATAGTTATATTTTAATATATTTTTCTTCATAACAAATCTATGAAGTATTTTTTTTAATTTTAAGTATTTTTTCTCAGATACATTTATTTTATATATTTTACAAGGAACATTTGAAAGTTTTGCAAGAAGACCAGTGTTTACAGATTCCAAAACAAATCCACTGTTGAAAGGATTATAAATATATTTTCTTGCAAAGCTATACATTGTTGTTGTAATATCATCATTTATTGCTATTGATACATGTGTATATTTTTTTCTTGTAAATTTTTTTATTAATTTAGATGGAATAGTACCAGAATGAGAAAATATTACATAAATATTTTTAGACATTATATCACCTATAGTATATATACTAATATAATTTTTAAAAAATGTCAATAAATATAGAGGTATAATATATTGTAGATACAAAATATATAATAAAAAGACTACATAATAGGATTTCATAAAAATTGATTTTTGGCTTAAAATGTGATATAATATAAATATGAAATATTTAAGATATTCCATATGATTATAGGGAATGAAAGCTCCCCTAAATTGTCGTATGGAATTCTTTTTTTAATTTTAGAGGTTCTCCTTAAATGGAGATAGGTGCTACAATTGCCTATTCTACACCTGAAAGTAGATAAGTAGCAAAAAAATAAAAAGATCCCGTACAAAAGCGACGGGGAAGGAGGATATTTATGGCAAAGTTAAATATGAGCCGTGACGCACTGAGAGGTACCGTTTCTAAGGCAAAGGCTTCTAAGCCTGAGCCAAAGAAAGCAGATCGGAAACCCCAGCCTAAGAAGGACGAAGTGGTCGTTTTAAATGACTACGAAGTCTTCGCACAGGTTGGGCCGATGGAGCTTTTCGTCGACCTCGAGTGGTATAGCAAGGCTGTCATTAAGGCAGGCGGATATACCATTAAGTTGGCGAAGGTCCTGGAAAGTAACGAGTTTACTGTACAGGGCAAGCGGTTCCGCCTTGGCAAGCCCTCGAAGGCCTATAAGGCTTTTTTGAAGGGTGACTCCTACCTTGACTTGGAGGAGAGAGTAGTTTATGACTGCTCACTCTTCGATCTCGAGAAGATGCAGAAGAGACCGTTGGTCGATTCGGCGCTGCTCAGGGATCAGAGTCATGGACTTGCTCTGATTGGGAAGTGTTTCAATCATGATAGTCTGCCTGATGGTAAGACGATCGTGGTGGGAAATATTTCCAAGACGATCAGAGTAAGCAAGGGAAGTGCCGAGGTACTGTCAGTCATGACCGTAGATGGTATCCAGTATCTTGTGCTGGACAAGGTCAGCGATGATATCCTGGAAAATGTCAATAAAGACTGCGTTTTTGCAGATCTCGATGACGATCAGGACGAAGCTGACGCTTGACACAAGGAAGTGTCAAGTTTGCGGTTGTGACAGAGGGAGACTACTAAAGTGGTCTCCCTTTTTATGCCTATTTACTTGAAATTATTACCTTATATATATATAATTATATAGGAGGTTTTATATATGATTTTAAATTATTCAGATGAAAAAATTATAATAAATGAAAAATCAATTTTTCTGGCAGGTCCACTACCAAGAAAATCAGGAATAAAAAATTGGAAAGAAGATGTTTTTAAATATTTAAAAGAATTAAACTATAATGGAGTTGTATATATACCAGAAAAAAGAAATAATGAAATAATAGATGGCGATTTAGAGCAAACTAATTGGGAAATTGAAGCTATGAAAAAAGCTAAAATTATACTTTTTTGGGTGCCTAGAAAATTTCCAGATATGTTAGGTCTTACAACAAATGTTGAGTTTGGACTTTGGCTTACATCAGGTAAAATAGTATATGGTAGACCAGATATGGCATATATGACTGAATATTTAGATTTAATGTATGAAAAAAATTATAATAAAAAACCACATAATAATTTGTTTGAATTAGTAAAAGAGGCTGTAAATTTAAATAATTAACTTGTACTCTTTAACAAAAATAATTTATATTTATATAATACTATAGGTGGTTTTATGAATAGTATTATTGAGATAGTTATATACATTGTAGCTATATTAGGAATTATTTTTACATATATTTCACTTAAAAGTAATGATGAATTATATAGTATAGGTAGTGAAAATAACAGTTGTAGATTAGATGTTAAAAAAGTTGAAGTTATAGTAAAAACTATAAATTATAGTGAAGATGAAATAGAAGAATTAATGAAAGTAATTAAAAATGGAAAATTTGATAATTTATCAAATATTGTAGATAATATTAAAATAGAGAAATCTTAATATTATTTTTAAAATACAGAAGAGGTGATTAAAATGTATGCAAGTTTTAAAGGAAAAATAGATGAAAAATTAAATGATAAAATTATTATTGAGGTAAATAATATAGGATATGAAATATATTTACCAGAATCTGAAATAGCAACTTTAGATAAAGGAGAGGAAGTAAAAATTTATACATATTTACATGTTAGAGAAGATGATATGAAACTTTTTGGTTTTTTATCTAGAGAAACATTAGAGTTTTTCAGAAAACTTATAAGTGTTAGTGGTGTAGGACCAAAAGTTGCATTAGGTATAATATCTAATATAAGTTCTAGTGATATGTGTATTGCAATTGCAACAGAAAATATAGCAGCACTTAAGGCTGTACCTGGAATTGGTCCTAAAATGGCTCAAAAAATTGTTTTTGAATTAAAAGATAAAGTATTAAAAGAACAAATAATAGATGTTAAAAATAAAGTCACTAAGACAGTAGCTATAAATGAGAATGTAAGAGAAGCAATGACTGCTTTACAGGTTTTAGGATACACTGAAAAGCAGATAAAAGAGGTGATATCAAAAATAGAAATAAATGATGATAGCGTTGAAAATATTATAAGGAAAGTACTAAAAGAAATGCGAAATATGTAGACAAAAAAAGTAATTTGTGCTATTATGTAATTGTAAAAGTATAAATTTTGATATATGAAAGGAAAGAAACAAATGATAGAATTTGTAAATGTTGTAAAAAAATATAATCATGATGTTAAGGCACTTGATGATATTAATTTAAAAATCGAAAAAGGAGAATTTGCATTTTTAGTAGGTCCATCAGGATCTGGTAAATCTACTTTTTTAAAACTTATGATAAGAGAAGAAGAGGCAACTTCAGGAAAGATACTTATTGATGGAAAAGATGTTGGAAAAATAAAGCAAAAAGAAATACCATATTTAAGAAGAAAAATTGGTTTTGTATTTCAAGACTTTAGACTTTTATATGATAGAACTGTTGCCGAAAATATTGCTTTTGCACTTAGAATAATAGAAGCTTCTGAAAGAGAAATAAGATCACAAACTAAAAGTGTATTAGAGATGGTAGGACTATCTGGTAAAGAAAACTATTATCCAAATCAACTATCTGGTGGAGAGCAACAAAGAGTAGCACTAGCACGTGCACTTGCTACAAAACCACCAATTATAATAGCAGACGAGCCAACAGGAAATCTTGATCCATCAACAGCTGATGAAATATTTAAAACTTTACTTGAAATTAATGCTAGAGGAACAACAATACTTATTGTAACTCATGCAAGAGATATAGTAAATAGGTTAAATAAAAGAGTTATCGCCCTTGACCATGGTAAAATTGTAAAAGATGAAGAAAGAGGGGGGTACTAAAAATGACAACTAGAACATATTTAATAAAAGAAGGATATGAAAATTTAAAAAAACATGGTGGAAAAACTGTATCAACAATGCTTATTATATGTGCTACAATGTTAGTTCTTGGAATATTTATTATTTTACTACAAAATGTAAATAAAAATGTTGAAACTGTAAGACTTCAACAAGGACTGCAGGCTCTTATTGAAGATACTGCAACAGCAGAAGAAAAAGAATACATGATGGATAAAATAAAAAATATTGAGCATGTAAAAGATGTAGAGTATCTTGATAAGAATATGGCATATGAGGATGCTAAAGAGTTATTTAAAGATCAAGAATATTTTTTAGAGGGATTAGAAAATGTTAATATTTTTCCAGAATCTTTTGTTGTAACATTTAATGATATAGAATATGGTGATGAAATAAAATCACAAGTTGAAAAAATAGATGGAATATATAAAGTTAAATATGATGAAAGTACAATACAGGCTGTAATTGCATTGTCTAAAATTGCAAATGTATTTTTACTTGGAATTGGAGCAGTACTTTTAGTTGTAAGTATATTTATAATTTCTAATACAATAAAACTTGCTGTATATTCTAATAAAAGAGAAATATTTATAATGAGATATATAGGTGCAACAAATAAATTTATAAAAATGCCATTTATAATTGAGGGAACAATAATGGGAATTTTATCAGCAATAATATCATTTATTGTGATATCACTTGCATATGTTGTATTATATGCTAGACTTCCACAAATAGGTTCTTCTCTTGGGGTATTTGGGTTTATGCCTTATTCTACACTTTGGTATCAAATTCTTATAGCTTATGTTGTATTAGGACTATTTATAGGTATATTTGGTAGTGCTATATCAATTAAAAAATATTTAAAAGTTTAGGGGGAGAGATATGTTATATGAAAAAAATTCTAAAAAATATAATAATAATGTTATCTTAATACTATTCTTATTAGTTATATTTTTATGGAGTTTTACTAACATATTTGCTGCCGATACTTTAGCAGAATACGAAAGAGAATTAGAAAAAGTAAAACAAGAACAAAAGGAGAATTCATTAAAACTAACAGGAATTGATAAAGAACTTGCACTATATTCTTATGAAATTGCAAATTATGATAGTCAAATGTTAGAATATAGCAAAAAATCTGCAAAACTTCAAAATGAGATGGAAAATGTAAATGAAAAATTAGAAGAGTTAGATAAATCATTAAAAGACTCTGATAAAGAATATGAAAAGGTAAATAAGCTTTATATAAATAGACTTAGAACATTATATGAAAATGGAATGCCATCAATATTTGATATATATTTAAAGTCTGAAAAATTATCTGATTTCTTTTTAAAGTTACAGATATATAATCAAGTATTAGAATATGATAAAAATACTATAGGTAGATTTAAAAATCAAAAGGAATATACTGATTATATAAAAAAAGATATTGAAATTCAAAAATTGCAACTTGAAAGTTTACAAAAAGAAAATGAGTCTTCAATTGAATCTTTAAATTTAACAATTGAAACCAAAAAAGATAAAATGAAAGAACTCGAAGAAACACAAACAGAACTTGTTGCAAATAATGCATCTTTGGTTCAAAAAAGAAAAGATGCCATGGCTAAAATAGATGATGAAGTTGCAAGAGTAATACGCGAGGCAAGAGAAGACATTGAAAATGGAACTTCTACTACTTTTACAGGTGGAGATTTTGTTTGGCCAGTTAAAGGATATGTTACAATAACTACAAGATTTGGTCAAGTATATAATTTAGTAGATCCTGCAGGTAGTGCTCATACTGGTGCTGATATTGCAGGTGGTGCAATAATGGGGAAACCAATTTATGCTATAGAAGATGGAAAAGTTACAACTGCTACATATAGCAATTACGGTTATGGAAATTATGTTATAATAAATCATGGTAAATGCACAACAGATAATAATAATTATATTTCGTTATATGGACATTGCAGTTCATTAGCAGTTGAACCAGGTGATATGGTAGAAAAAGGTCAAGTTATTGGTTATGTAGGTTCTACTGGAAACTCTACAGGACCACATTTACATTTAGAAATTCGTATAAATGGTGTACTTACTGATCCACTGGCTCAGTATCCAGCTATTCAGTTTAATCATTTATATTTTTAAATATACAAAAGAGGGGAGGAAGATATAGTGAAAAACAAAACTAAAATTCTATGTTCAACATTAATTATTACATTGATTTCTACTATGCCTGTTAATGTATTTGCTGATGCTGTATCAGATGCAAGAAATGAGCTTAATTCGATAAAATCTCAGATAGAAAAAAATTCATCTCAGATTAAAAGTGTTGAAAAAGAAGTAGAAAACAAATTAAATGAAATAAGTGAACTAGATGAAAGTATTTCAAGTTATACATCTGAATTAGAAAAATTACAAACTAAAAAAGATGATATAAATAATGAAATAGAAAAATTAGAGGGAAATTTACAAAATTCAGCTCAATTATATAATAGTGCAGAGGATTTATATACTACAAGGCTTAGAGCCATATATGAAAATGGTATGCCAAATATGGTAAATATACTGATAAATTCTGAGGGAATATCTGATTTTTTCTCAAAACTTGGTGTATATTCTAGTATATTAGAATATGATCAAAGTTTAATAAATAATATGAAAAATCAAAAAGAGTATGTTGATGGAATAAAAAAAGATATTAATGATCAAAAATTACAATTAGAACAATTAGAATATGATGTTCAAAAATCAACAACAGCTCTTGAGAATACTAAAAACGCTAAACAAACTAAATTAAATGAATTAAGTAATTCTAAAACTAAGCTTTTAGCTGCAAGTAAAATACTTCTTGATAAACAGCAAGCTGCAGAAGATCATCTACAAGATGAATTAAGAAAATATTATAGTTCAGGAAACAATTATGGTGGAACTTTTAGTGGGATTTTTCAGTGGCCAACACCTGGTTGTACAAGAATAACAGCAAATTTTGGATGGTATAGTCCAAATGGATATAGTTCTTGGCATTCTGGTACAGACATTGGTTGTGGAATGGGCACACCAATACTTGCTGCAGAAGATGGAAAAGTAGTTACTGCTATGAATGTTACAAGTGATCCTAATGGTCCATATTATAATAATGGTAGTGGCGTTATGATAAAGGATCATAGATTTGTTGCATCAAATGGTTATGGTTATGGAAATAATGTTTTAATAGATCATGGTACAGGCTCTAATGGAATAAAATATTCTACTAGATATGCTCATTTATCTAGTCTTACAGTATCTGCTGGACAAGTAGTATCAAAAGGACAAGTTATTGGATATAGTGGAAATACAGGTAATTCTTATGGTGCGCATCTACATTTTGAGATAAGGGAAAATGGTAGTTGTGTTAATCCAATGGGATATTTTCACTAAAATATAGTTATAAAAAAGCTTAAAACATATAAAGTTTACAAAAAAGTATTGACTTATTTTTACTTTTATAGGATAATGAAGGTATAAATAACGTAGGGGGTTAGTATATGAGCGCAGCAATAATAAATAAATTTAAAGATATGATGGGCTTTGGCTCACAAGAAGATTACGATGATGATATTGAAGAATATGATACAGAAGTAGAAGATGAATATGATGTAGATGATGGATATTCTACTCAAAGATCAAGAAGATCATATAGGGATATAGATGATAATTCATATTCTGGAAGAACAGCACAAACAAAAGTTATTCCAATGAGTAATGCTATGTCATCTTCAAGAATGGTTATAACACAACCAACTTGTTATGAAGATGTTCAAGAAGTTGGAGACTATTTGAAGGCTAAAAAATCTGTAATCATAAATTTAGAAAATACTGGAAAAGATGATGCTAGAAGAATAATAGATTTCTTAAGTGGTGCTACATTTATGATAGAGGGAACTATTCAAAAAGTTTCAAATTTAATTTATTTAATAGCTCCAAGAACGGTAGAAATACAAAATGATTTAGAAAAAAGCCAGTATAAACAACAAAAACAGTCTTTTTCTTGGCTAAAATAGTAAAGTTTTATGCAGGCCTTATGGGTCTGCTTTTGTTTTAAAAAGGAGGGATATTAATGTTAACACCTATAGATATAGATAATAAAGTTTTTAAAAAATCAAAAATTGGTGGATATGATGTTAAAGATGTTGAAAACTTTTTATTAATTGTAATGGGAGATTACGAAAAACTATATAAGGAGAATGCAGAACTTAGAGATAAAGTTAATGCAATGCAAGAATCGGTTTCATATTATAAATCTCTAGAAGAGGGAATAAAACAAACTGTGGAAAATGCTCAAGCTAGTGCAGATGATATAAAAGAAACAGCTATAAGAGATGCAGAATCAATAAAAAAAGAAGCTGAAGTTGAAGCAAGAAGAAAATTAGAAGATTTACAAAAACAAATAATTAGAGCTGAAGCAGATTTTGAAGATAAAAAGAAACAAATGCAAATTTATAAAATTAGAGTTTCTTCTATGTTAGAAGCACAATTAAAAATTTTAAATGAAGATCAAGATATGTAATGGACAAGTAGTATTAATATTAATTATTGTTAGTATTAATACTTTTATTTTTCTACAAATGTTGACACAAATAAAAAATGTTATATAATTATATTAAAATTTTTTGTTTACTAGATAAATATCTTGTGATAAATAAAATATTATCAAATGTAGAAAGGGAATATTATGATAAACACTAAAACTTTATCTACTAAATGTTCATTTCTTATGTTTTCTGCTATAGAAGAAATAAGGGAACCTAGAAGATCAGATTTTTTATTTAATAAAAATTATGAAAAAGCTGTAGAAATATTTTGGAAAAATATAGCTATGTATCATTTTTATAAAAAAAGTTTGCCAGAATATGTTGATAAAAAAGTAGAAGAATATAATAAATATAGAGTGTTTTTAAGAAAAGATCCAATAGAGGAATTTAAACTACCAATATTAAATATAAAATCAACAAAGTTTGTTAAATTTGAATATTATAAAATTTTGTTTGCAACTAAGAAGATAATTAGATATAAAAAGAGAGTTGAAACTAAAATAAAAAAAATTAAGAGAAAAGTAACATTGCATATAATTAAAGAAGCAATAAAAAATACTAATTCTTTAAGTGATGTGATTATACTTTCTAATACTGATTATATTCCAAGTTGGTTTTATGATAAAGTTAAAGAAATGGCAACTAAAAAATATAATAAAGAAATTATAGGTATGCCTAATCTTATAAATACTGGATATAGATGTATAGCGTTCATTCCCGAAAATGTAAATATTAGAAAAATATCAAAAATGTGGGTGCCATATAATCTGTTAGATACAGTATGTATATATGTGTCACATATGTATTAAAAGAGCTGGACTAATTTTAGTCCAGTTTTATGTTATTTAAAAAAATAAAATATGTCTTGAAACTAACTAAAAAATATGTTACAATAGAGAGGAAAATTTTTAAGATTGGAGAATATATATGTTTGATAAATTAGAAGAAATAGAAAAAAGATATAATGAGCTTACAGAAAAAATATCTGATCCAGAGGTGATTTCTGATCAAAATACTTGGAAAAAGCTTATGAAGGAACAATCTAGTATGAAGGATGTTGTAGATAAATATATTGAATATAAAACAGTTAAGTCTAATATGGAAGAGGCTTCTGAACTTATGAATGATCCTGAAATGAAAGATTTTGCTGAAGAAGAGTATTATTCTAGTAAGAAAAAAATAGAAGAAATAGAAGGAGAATTAAAGATACTTTTACTTCCAAAAGATGTAAATGATGATGCTAACGTAATAATAGAAATACGTGGCGGTGCTGGTGGAGATGAAGCTGCTCTATTTGCATATAATTTATATAGAATGTATACTATGTATGCAGAACTTAAAAGATGGCAAGTTGAAGTAATAGATATGAATGAAACAGGCATTGGTGGAATAAAAGAAGTTTCATTTATGATTAAAGGAAAAGGTGCATATAGTAGACTTAAATTTGAAAGTGGTGTACATAGAGTTCAGCGTGTTCCTGAAACTGAAGCTAGTGGAAGAATACATACTTCTACAGTTACAGTTGCAGTTTTACCTGAAGTTGAAGATATAGAAGTAGAAATTAATCAAGATGATTTAAGAATTGATACATATAGAGCTAGTGGTGCTGGTGGACAGCATGTAAATAAAACTTCATCCGCTATTAGAATTACACATATACCAACAGGCATAGTTGTTTCTTGTCAAAATGAAAGATCACAACTTCAAAATAAGGAAGCTGCTATGAATATGTTAAGGGCAAAACTATACGAAACAATGCAAGAAGAACAAAATAAGGAAGTGGCAAATACAAGAAGATTACAAGTAGGTAGTGGTGCAAGAAGTGAAAAAATTAGAACATATAATTATCCACAAAGTAGGGTTACAGACCATAGAATAAATGTTACAATTTATCAATTAGAAAATTTCTTAAACGGTAACATTGATGAAATGATTGAGTCTTTAATTGCAGCTGATAGAGCAGATAGATTAAAGGAAGGAAATTTATAAGAGTGAATAAAAAATTAAAAACTTGGCGTTTTGATATAAATAATGATGAATTAGTAAAATTAGTAGTTAGTGGCAGTAAAACTGCCACATCTTCTATATATACAGGAAATTTAATTCCTAAAATTGGTGACAGAAAAATTTTAATATTTGATAATGAAAAACAGGCATGTATTACAGTAACTAAAGAAGTAATAATTACTGAGTTTAAAAATGTTGATGAAAAATTAGCATTTTTAGAGGGTGGTAAGTCTTTCAAATATTGGAGAAATGTTCATTTTGAATATTTTAAATCTATTAAACCTGATTTTAGTGAAGATGATAAAATATTATTTGAAATATTTGAAGTAGAAGAAAACCTTATTTGTACTAGAAGAAAAATAGCTGAAAGAATTATTCAAGGAAATATTGATATTTTTGGCAAAGATTATATTTTTAATGAAGTAAATTCTGGTTTTAATAATACAATTTTTGATATAAATAATAAATATATTATAAAGATTTGTGGTAATGATGAAGAAAAAGAAAAATTTGATAAAGAGTATAATTTTTATATAAAAAATTCTCTAAATAGAAATATTCCTAAATTATATAAATATGATAAATCAAATAAAATAGTTCCTTATTATTACGAAATTCTTGAAAAAGTACAGGGAAAAACTCTTTATTATTTTTGGTATAAAATGAAAGAGAAAAAAAGAGAAGAAATTATAGAAAAAATAATAAATATATTAAAAGAAATACATAAGGTAAGATATGATGGTTATAATTTTGCAGAAAAAACTAAAAATGAAATAATAGATAATTTTGAAAAACCAAAAGATATATTTAAAAAAGAAGAAAGAGAGTTATTACAAAATTCATTTGAACTTTATGATGAAATCTTATCTGATAATAGATTTTCTTTAATTCATGGGGACTTACATTTTGATAATATTCTATATGATGGTAAAAATTTAAAAATAATAGATTTTAATGATACTAGAATTGCTCCAATAGATTATGACTTAAGACTTTTATATATGTGTAAGTCTGCACCATGGAAATGGGCAGATACAGAAATGGATCCATATCAAAAATGCGAAGATTATATACATATTTTTAATTATATAAAAAAATATTATACTGAGTTAAATGATATAAAATGTTTAGATTTTAGAATGATTATTTATGAGATTTTAGATTATATTAGATTTTTACCAAAATATAAAGATATTGAAGCAAAAGAAAGAGTAGTTAAATTATCAAATGAATTAATAAATAAATTTAAAGGAGAATAAAAATGGATATATTATTTGCAACACACAATAAATCTAAATTAAATAGCTATAAGACAGAAATTGAAAAGTATGGACTTAATGTTTTAAGTTTAGATGATCTAAAAATAGATTATAATGTAGAAGAAGTAAGTATAAATACAGAAGAAAATGCAATAAAAAAAGCAATAGAATATAATAGAATAGCTAAAATTCCTACTATTGCTGTAGATGATGGACTAATATTTGAAAATGTTCCAGAAAATGTTCAACCTGGTCCATATGTTAGAAGAATTGATGGAAAAAATGCATCAACAGATGATGAGTTATTAGAACATTATGTTAATATTGTTAATAAATATGGAGTAAATGGCAAACTAAATGGAAAATGGGTAAAAGGAATAGCTATAGTAAAATCTTTTGATGATATTTCTTCTATGACTTTTGATGTTGAAAAAATATTTGTAAATAAACCAGTAGAAAAAAGACATGAGGGGTATCCTTTAGATTCAATGAGTATAACTCCATATTTTAATAAATATACTATTGATTTGACAGAAGAAGAAAATACAATTTTAAAAGAAAAAACTAATTCTAAATTGATCAAATTCTTAGAAGAAAATTTTATGTAAAATTTGAAAAAAATAAAAAACAAGCCATTGACATTTGTTTTATAATATGGTATAATAAATTAAATGTTGTTTCTTTTTGAAATTACTATGTAAACTTGAATACAAAGGATGGTTGAAATAGTTGAGAAAAAATGAAAAAAATATAGGAAATTAAGATATATAAAATTCAAATTAGTTTGATTATGTAAACTAGTTTGACTTTTTGTCGTCTTTTTCAGAAGGTAGTTGGGGGTATAAAAATGAGTCAAGTTCATGAAGTTATTAATGGAAAAGCAAAAAGAATGAGCTTTTCAAATATCAAAGAAGTAGTTGATATGCCAGACCTAATTGATATTCAAAAACAATCTTATGAGTGGTTTTTGAAATCAGGACTAAGAGATGTATTATATGATGCATCACCTATAGCAGATTTTTCAGGAAATTTGTTATTAGAATTTGTAGACTATAGATTAGAAGAAGAAACTAAATATAGTATAGAAGAAGCAAAAGAAAGAAATACAAGTTATTCTTCAAGACTACAAGTTCAAGTACGTCTTATTAATCGTGAGACAGGGGAGATAAAAGAACAAGAAATCTTTTTAGGAGATCTTCCAATAATGACTGAAAATGGTACATTTTTAATAAATGGTGCTGAAAGAGTTATTATTTCACAATTAGTACGTTCACCAGGCGTTTATTATGCCTCTGAAAGAGATAAAACAGGTAAGTTTTTATATTCTGCTACAGTTATGCCAAACCGTGGTACATGGTTAGAATATGAAAGTGATTCTTCAGATATGCTATATGCTAGAGTTGATAGAACAAGAAAAGTTCCAATTACAACTTTAGTTAGAGCTCTTGGAATTGAGACAGATCAACAAATAATGGATTTATTTGAAGATGATTTAATAAATAGTGTATTATACAAAGATACTGCAAAAACACAAGATGATGCTCTACTTGAAATATACAAAAAAATAAGACCTAGTGAGCCTTTACATGTTGATGCTGCAAAATCTTTACTTTTTGGACTTTTATTTGAACCAAGAAGATATGATTTATCAAGAGTTGGAAGATATAAATATAATAAAAAATTAAGTATTGCTAATAGAATTACAGGACAAATAGCTGCTGAAAATATAATTAACAGTGAAACAGGTGAAATATTAGTAAATGCTGGTGAAGTTATATCTGAAGAAAAAGCAAATGAAATAAAACAAGCAGGAATTAACGTTGTATATGTTAATAGAGATGACAAAAAAGTAAAAGTAATTGGCAACAATACTGTAGATATTTCTAAATATTTAGGAATTGAAATAGATAAAAATGTTATTAAAGAAGAAGTTTATTTACCAGCCTTAAAAGAATTACTTGAAAAAGTTGGTGAAGTAGACGAAAAAGAACTAAGAAAACAAATCAGATTAAATAGGGAGCGTTTAGTTGTAAAATCAGCTACTTTAGATGATATTATAGCTTCAATAAACTATTTTGTAAACTTTAGATTTGGTCTTGGTTCAACAGATGATATAGATCATCTTGGAAATAGACGTGTTAGATGTGTAGGTGAACTATTACAAAATCAATTTAGAATTGGTCTTGCAAGACTTGAGAGAGTTGTTCGTGAGAGAATGGCTACACAAGACTTAGATGTTGCTACACCACAAACATTAATAAATATAAAACCAGTTGTTGGTGCTCTAAGAGAATTCTTTGGAAGTTCACAATTATCACAATTCATGGATCAAATCAATCCACTTGCTGAACTTACACATAAAAGAAGAATATCAGCATTAGGACCTGGAGGATTATCAAGAGAGAGAGCAGGTTTTGAGGTTCGTGACGTTCATCATACTCATTATGGTAGACTTTGTCCTATAGAATCTCCAGAAGGACCAAACATAGGTCTTATATCTTCACTTTCAACATTTGCTAAAATAAATAGATATGGATTTATAGAAACTCCTTATAGAGTTGTTGATAAAGAAACAGGTATTGTTAAAGATGAAGTTGTATACTTAACAGCTGATGAAGAAGATAAATATATTGTTGTTCAAGCAAATGAACCATTAGATGCAGAAAATAAATTTGTACGTAAAAGAGTTAAAGTTAGACATCAAAATGATATCGTAGAAATTGAAAGAGAAAAAGTTGATTTAATGGACGTATCTCCAAAACAACTTGTATCAGTTGCAACAGCAATGATACCATTCCTTGAAAATGATGACGCAAAACGTGCACTTATGGGAGCAAACATGCAACGTCAAGCAGTTCCACTAATAAAGGCTGAAAGCCCAATAGTAGGTACTGGTATAGAATACAAAGCTGCAGTAGACTCTGGAATTGTTATAACTGCTAAAAATGATGGTGTCGTATCATATGTTAGTGCTGATAAGATAATCATTGATACTAAGACTGGAAAAGATGAGTATCATTTAATAAAATATCAAAGATCTAACCAAGGTACTTGTATTAATCAAAAACCTATTGTTGTAAAAGATGAAAAGGTTAAAAAAGGTGATGTAATCGCAGATGGTCCATCAACTGAAAATGGTGAGCTTGCACTTGGTAAAAATATCTTAGTAGGATTTATGACTTGGGAAGGTTATAACTATGAGGATGCAATACTAATATCAGAAGATCTAGTAAAAGATGATGTTCTTACAACTATTCATATAGAAGATTATGATTGTGAAGCAAGAGATACAAAACTTGGACCTGAGGAAATAACTAGAGAAATACCAAATGTTGGTGACGATGCATTAAAAGATTTAGATGAAAATGGTATAATTCGTATTGGTGCTGAAGTAGTACCAGGAGATATATTAGTAGGTAAAGTTACACCAAAAGGTGAAACAGAACTTACAGCTGAAGAAAAACTTTTAAGAGCTATCTTTGGTGAGAAAGCAAGAGAAGTAAGAGATACTTCACTTAGAGTTCCTCATGGTGAAGCTGGTACAATTGTTGATGTAAAAATATTTACAAGAGATAATTGTGATGAGCTTGCAGCAGGAGTTCATAAAGTAGTTAGAATTTATATAGCACAAAAAAGAAAAATCTCTGTTGGTGATAAAATTGCTGGACGTCATGGTAACAAAGGTGTTATATCTCGTATTCTTCCAAGAGAAGATATGCCATATTTACCTGATGGTACACCATTACAAATTGTTTTAAACCCACTTGGTATTCCATCTCGTATGAATGTTGGTCAGGTTTTAGAAGTACATTTAGGATATGTTGCAAAAACACTTGGATGGAAAATATCTACACCAGTATTTGATGGAGCAAAGGAAGCTGATATAAGAGCTTTATTTGAAAAACAAGGATTAAATCCAAATGGTAAGTTTGTACTACGTGATGGTAGAACAGGTGAATTGTTTGATAGAGAAGTAACGGTTGGATATATGTATATGTTAAAACTATATCATATGGTTGAAGATAAAATACATGCTCGTTCAATTGGACCATACTCTTTAGTTACACAACAACCTCTTGGTGGTAAAGCACAATTTGGTGGTCAAAGATTTGGTGAGATGGAAGTTTGGGCACTTGAAGCATATGGTGCAGCATATACACTACAAGAGATGCTTACAGTAAAATCTGATGATATTGTAGGACGTTTAAAAACTTATGAGGCTATTGTTAAGGGTGAAAGTATTCCAAAACCTGGAATACCAGAATCATTTAGAGTTCTTACAAAAGAGTTACAAAGTTTAGGATTAGACCTAAAAATGTATAGAGAAGATGAACAATTAGAACTTAGAGAATCAATGGAAGATGATACAGATGGCGTTGAGCCAACATTTGAAGATGATATTGCTATGAATTCTCCAACTGAAGACGATTTTTCAGGTATGTCACTTCAAGATGAAAATGGTGATGATTTAGATGATACTGAACTTACAGATGAAGATATTGATTTTATAAGTGATAATGAGTAGGTTAAGGAGGAAATAAAATGCAAGATATGGATAATTTTGATAGATTAAGCATAGGACTTGCTTCTCCAGAAAAGATCAGAGAATGGTCAAAAGGTGAAGTTAAGAAACCAGAAACTATCAATTATAGAACACTTAAACCAGAAAGAGATGGACTATTTTGTGAGAAAATATTTGGACCAACAAAAGATTGGGAATGTTATTGTGGAAAATACAAAAAAGTAAGATATAAAGGAATTATTTGTGATAGATGTGGTGTTGAAGTTACTAAGAAAAAAGTAAGACGTGAAAGACTTGGGCATGTGGAACTTGCTTGCCCAGTTTCACACATCTGGTTCTTTAAAGGAATTCCTAGTAGAATGAGTTTGATTTTGGATATATCTCCAAAGGCACTTGAAAAAGTTCTATACTTTGCTTCATATATAGTTTTAGAAGCTAAAGACTCTGGATATAACGTTTGTGATGTTATAAATGAAAGAGAATATAGAGAAGCTGTTGAAAAACATGGAAGTGATGGAATAAGAGTTGGAATGGGTGCTGAAGCTATTCGAGAATTACTTGAGAAAGTTGATTTACAAAAATTATATAAAGAAATTAAGAAAGAACTTGATAAAGCAACTGGTGCTAAAAAATTAAAACTTATAAAAAGATTAGAAACAGTTGAAGCATTTTTAGAATCAGGAAATAGACCTGAGTGGATGATACTTGAAGTATTACCTGTAATACCACCAGATTTAAGACCTATGGTTCAATTAGATGGTGGTAGATTTGCTACTTCTGATTTAAATGACTTATATAGAAGAGTTATTAATAGAAATAACAGACTTAAAAGATTACTTGAGTTAGAAGCTCCTGATATCATTGTTAGAAATGAAAAAAGAATGCTTCAAGAATCAGTTGATGCATTAATTGATAATGGAAGACGTGGAAGACCTATAACAGGTGCAGGTGGAAGAGCTCTAAAATCTCTATCTGATATGTTAAAAGGTAAACAAGGTAGATTTAGACAAAACTTACTTGGTAAAAGGGTTGACTATTCTGGACGTTCAGTTATCGTTGTAGGACCTGAACTTAAAATATATCAATGTGGCTTACCAAGAGAAATGGCTCTTGAATTATTCAAACCTTTTGTAATGAAAGAGCTAGTTAAAAGAAAAATGGCATTTAATATTAAAAATGCAAAGAGAATGGTTGAAAGAACAGCTGTTGAGGTTTGGGATGTTTTAGAAGAAGTAATAAAAGACAGACCAGTAATGTTAAACCGTGCTCCTACACTACATAGACTTGGTATACAAGCATTTGAACCAGTTCTAGTTGAAGGTAGAGCTATAAAATTACATCCACTTGTTTGTACAGCATTTAATGCTGACTTCGATGGTGACCAAATGGCAGTTCACGTACCACTTTCTCCTGAAGCAGTTGCTGAAGCAAAACTATTAATGCTTGCTTCAAATAACCTACTTAAATTACAAGATGGTAAACCAGTAACTGTACCTTCTCAAGATATGATACTTGGAAGTTATTATTTAACAGTAGATATTGATGATGAACCAGGAAAAGGTATGATTTTCTCAAGTATTGATGAAGCTATGATGGCTTATGATGAAGGCGAAATTGGAATGCATGTTCCAATTAAAGTTAGAGTAACTAAAGAAATCGATGGAGAAAAGGTAACTGGAATTATTGATGCAACAGCAGGTAGACTTATATTTAATAGCTATATTCCACAAGATATAGGATTTGTAGATAGAAGTTTAGAAGAAAATAAATTAAAACTTGAAATTGATTTCCCAGTTAGAAAGAAAGAGCTAGGACAAATAATTGATAAATGTATTTCAAAACATGGTATAACTGAAACTGCAATAGTTCTAGATGATATTAAATCGTATGGATATAAATATTCAACAAAATCTGCTACAACAGTTTCTGTATCAGATATTGAAATACCAGAGGAGAAACCACAAATACTTGCAAATGCTGAAGAAGAAGCAGAAAAAGTATTAAAAAATTATAAACGTGGTCTTATATCAAACGATGAAAGATATAATGAAATTATTAAGATATGGTCAAAAGCTACTGATAGTATTCAAGCAGCAATAATGAGTAATCCTAATAAGATGAATCCTATTCAGATGATGGCTCATACTGGTGCCAGAGGTAATCCAACTCAGATAAGACAATTATCTGGTATGCGTGGACTTATGGCAAATACAATGGGTCAAACAATTGAGCTTCCTATCAAATCTTGCTTTAAAGAAGGACTTGATGTTCTTGAGTTCTTTATAGCATCACATGGTGCAAGAAAAGGTCTTGCAGATACAGCCCTAAGAACAGCAGACTCAGGTTACTTAACAAGAAGACTTGTTGATGTAAACCAAGAAGTTATTGTTATGGAAGATGACTGTGGTACTACAGAGGGATTTGAAGTATCTAGTATCATGGAAAGTGGAGAACCAATTGAAAAACTATATGAAAGAATTGAAGGTAGATATCTTGCTGAAGATATACATGACAGTGATGGAAATGTAGTTTTTGAAAGAAATACATATGTTAATGATGAGATAGCAAATAAAATAATAAAAATGGGTATAGAAAAGGTTAAAATAAGATCTGCTCTTACTTGTGAGTCTAATAGAGGTGTTTGTTCAAAATGTTATGGTAAAAATCTAGCAACAGGAGAACCTATTACACCAGGTGAAGCTATTGGTATAATAGCTGCACAATCAATCGGTGAGCCAGGAACTCAGCTTACTATGAGAACAATTCATAGTGGTGGTGTTGCAGGTAGTGATATAACTCAAGGTCTTCCTAGGGTTGAAGAATTATTTGAAGCTAGAAAACCTAAGGGTGTTGCTATGGTATCTGAAATTGATGGTACTGTAACTATTGGAGAGCATGGAGCAAATAAAGAAGTAATTGTAACAAGAGATGATAAATATGTTGAAAAATACTTAATTGCCTATGGTATGAGACTTGTTGTAAATGATGGGGATGTTATAAAAGCTGGAGATAGAATTACAGAAGGATCTCTAAATCCACATGATATTATCAGAATAAATGGCGATATTGCAGTTCAAAACTACTTAATTGAAGAAGTTCAAAAAGTATATAGAACTCAAGGTGTTCATATTAATGATAAACATATTGAAATTGTTGCCCGTCAAATGCTTAGAAAAATATTTGTAGAAGATGCGGGAGAAACTAATCTTATCACTGGTTCTACAGTTGATATGACAGAATTTAACAAAGAAAACAAAGAAGCTATAAAAGAAGGTAAAAAACCAGCTAAAGGTAAGAAAACTTTACTTGGTATAACAAAAATCGCACTTATGACAGATTCATTCCTATCTGCTGCTTCATTCCAAGAAACTGCAAGAGTTCTTACAGATGCTGCAGTTAAAGGTAAAGTAGATAAATTACAAGGACTAAAAGAAAATGTTATAATTGGACGTTTAATCCCAGCAGGTACTGGTGTTGTAAGTTACAATGATATTGAAGTTGAGACAACTGTACCAGAGGTTATTATACCAAAAGAAGAAAGGGAAGAGCCAACTTTATATAAAGAAGAAACTTCTACAAATGAAGAAGAATAAATAGAATTAAAAGGAGATTTTGTAAAATCTCCTTTTATTTGTTGAAATAAATAGTTTTATATATTAAAATATAAGATATAAGAGGTGGTGGTATAAATGAAAAAGTTTATAAAAAATGTTTTATGGTTAGCTTTTATTTCATTTTCTATTGGATATTTTTATATAAATAGAGATAGAGTAATTCAAATGGCCACTACTTTTGGAATATATGCTAAATCTGTAGTTATTACAGAACAGGAATATACTGAAGATTTTAAAATAAATGATGTAAAATTAAATATAAATAGTTATTATTATAATAAGTTAGATGATAATCAAAAGACAATATACAAATCTCTTGCTAATGGAATAAAAGAATTAAATAATGAAATCATATTAAAAGATTATGACTCAAAGGATAACGAAAAAGCTCTAAAAGATATAGATATTGTATTTAATTATTTTTGTTTGGATCACCCAGAAGTTTTCTATTTAGATAATAATTATACAATATCTAACATGTCGTCTATTATAGGAAATAAAGTTGTAATAGAAGTGAGTTACTCTGTTGAAAATGTGGATAAACTAAATGAAAAAGTAAATGCAATCAATGAAAAAATAGAGGAGTATTTAAAAGATATAAAAAAAGAAGAATTAATTGAGATGGAAATTAGATTACATGATAGATTAGCTAGGAGAGTTAAGTATTGTGAATATGATAAAATAGAAGATATACCTAATTCATGTCATACAATAGAAGGAGCTTTTTTAAATGATGTTGCTGTATGTGATGGACTATCTAAGGCAATACAAATATTACTTAGTAATGTGAATATAGAAAATATTGTTGTTTTAGGTGAATTAAAAGGTGGTCCACATGCATGGAATATGGTAAAATTAGAAAATAGTTGGTATAATTTGGATTTAACATCTGATAAATCAATAAAAGTTGATGGAATAGTTGTACATTCATATTTTAATGTTAGTGATGAATATATATCAAAAACTCATACTTTTTCTGAAAAAGAAAATATTCCAAAGAGTGATGATGAAAATAATAAATACAACTATTATGTTTATAATAATAAATTTATAGAAAAAAATGATAACTTTAGATCAAAGTTAAGAGAAATTATAATAAATAATGATAACAGTTATTTACTAGAATTTTCTACTAATAGTACCGAAAATGTGCCTAGTATTACATATAATACCATTCTTGCAATTGATAGTAAAGAATATTTAAATAATTATCAATTTAAATATTATAATATTTTAAATACATATATAGTTATAAAAAATAATATATAAATATTGATTAAAAAATTAATTTAGTATATAATTTATTTTTAATAAAGGGGAGAGAATATGGAATTTTTAGAAGATATTTGGTTTTGGATATTAGATTTTATAGATGATCATAGCTCAGGTGTGAAAATTTTTGGTATTTCTCTTGCTGTTGCAATAGTAGTTGGAGTAGCAGCATACATAATAATAGATCCTATAAAAATAGAATGGGTAGGAGAAGATACATCACTTGTGGCTACAAATGCTAGTTCTCTAAAATATGGTGCTATTGCTAAAAATAGGAAATCAGATGAGCATTTAGTAGAATATGAAGTAAGTGCAGGTAGTATTACAAATGATGCAGAGGGAAATGTAATTTGGAATTTACCTGTTGAAGAAGGAACTTATACAATAACAGCTAAACACGAAAAAGCTATTTCAACTAGAAGCATAACTGTACTTGGTAATGCACTAATTAATGATTTAGCATTAAAAGTTGAAGAAGTATTATTAAAAGATAATGATGGTGATGGGCTAACTGATAATTATGAAACAACTGTATCACTTACTGATCCTAATGTAAAAGATACTGATGGTGATGGTATTTATGATGGAAATGAAATTATGTTAGGTTTAGATCCACTATCAACAGATTCAAAAAATGATGGATTAACTGATAATCAAAGAGAACTTAAATATACTGTTGAAGAGAAAGAGGATAATATAAATATTGAAATAAATGGTAAAGGAAATTTATTTTCAACAACTATAGATGCTTATAAAACCGAGACATTAGAAAATGTAAAAGCTGTTGTAACTGATTTATATGCTATACATTCTGAAGCAGAAATTAAGAGTGTAAAAATAAATATTACATACGATAAAGAAAAATTAAAAGATTTAGGTATAGATGAAAATAATTTAGCAATATATGAATTAAATGAAAATGAAAATACTTTTGAAAGATTAGAAACTAATATAGATTTAGAAAATAGTACTGTTAGTACTAGTGTCTATACATTAGGAAAATATTTTGTTGCAGATAAATCAACATTAAAACCAAGTCTTACAACAGAGCTTGCTTTTGTTATAGATAATTCTGGTTCTATGTATTCTAAAGATGAAATTGCAGATAGTGAGGAAAATGATGTTGATTTCCAAAGGGTAGAACTTACTAATAAGCTAATAGATAAATCTAGAGGAAAATACAGATTTGCTGCAGGTAAATTTACTTTTGAATACACAGATCTTGCTGATATGACTGATAATAAAGAAGAAGTAAAAAATAGCATTAATACTATAAGAACAGGAATAGAAAAGTTTACTGGTACATATATAGGAAATGCAATAGCTGGATCTCTAAAACAGTTTAGTGATGATACAAATATTAATAGAAAATACATGTTATTACTTACAGATGGTAAAGATACTACTGATATTCAAGGATATGATTCAGAAGTTTTAAAAAATGCAATAAAAGAAGCTAAAAGTAGAGGAATTAAAATCTATACTGTTGGTTTAGGTGATAGTATAGATAAAAAAGTGTTAAATCAAATTGCTTCTTCAACAGGAGGAAAATATTATTTTGCTTCTACTGCTGCAGATCTTGAAAATATATTTAATTTAATTTCTGCAGAACTAAATTATGAATTAATAGATACAGATGGAGATAATGTAGATGAACATGTATTAATATGCGATTCTGGATTTACTGCTAAAAGAGATGGTATTTCATTTTCTAACTTTGCAAATTCTACTAATCAATATGGAGCGTCTTATGGAATGACACTTCTTGCAAAGTTATTCTATGAAGGAAAATTAGAAAGTAATTATAAACCAATAACTATAAGAGTAAATGGGCAAACTATAGAGGCACAAGAAGCTGATAGATCTTCACTTCCAACAGATACTGCTCTATATAAGTATTCACCAGAAAATTTAAGGTTTTTTGCAAATCTTCCTAAAAATTTTTGGGCAAGTAGTGTACAAATGGGATCTTTAACAATTACTGATGAATATAAACAAAAATTAGATAAAATGCTATTTTCTGTTTATTTACAAGATTATACAAAAGATTCTTCTAGATTTAAAAAATATGAGAATTATATGTTTGATTTAGAAAAAGCAAATAAAGAGGAAATAAATTATGATGAATTAGATATAACAGAAGCAGAGGTAAAATTATTAAAATTAATATATAGATTAGATATATATAAATATAGAGATGAAGAGTTTAGATTTATAGATGATAATGCTAAAGCATATGATAAGCTTATAGATGAAATGAAAAATAATAGACCTGTACTTTTAAAATTAAATGATAAATATACAGTTTTAGGATTAAAAGTTTTTGCTAAAGCTGATAATATGAATAAATTAAAAATAGAAATATATGATCCAAATTATAGTGGTCAAATTAAATATATAGATGTTGATAGAGTTAGAATTACTAGTCCAAAAGATTATAATGAAATTAATCCAAAATATGAATATAAATTTGAATATCAAGGAATAAAATCAAACGTTTCAATTAGTATTCCAAATCTAGCTTCAAATCTATAAAAATAATGCATAAAATAAAATATCTAAGTAGTTATTACTTAGGTATTTTTTTCCTTATTATTTATGTAAAATTCATACAAAAATATTGACTTTTTAAGCTATATCTAGTATAATATTAACTGTACAATGTGTACACAAATTATAGAAAGTGAGGTGAATTTAAGTGCCTACATTTAGCCAATTAGTAAGAAAAGGTAGAGATAACAAAGTAACAAAATCTAAATCACCAGCTTTACAAAGAGGATATAACTCTAGAAAAAAAGCTGCTACTAACCAATCTTCACCACAAAAAAGAGGTGTTTGTACAGTTGTAAAAACACAAACTCCTAAAAAACCAAATTCTGCATTACGTAAAGTTGCCAGAGTTAAATTAACAAATACTATGGAGGTAACTGCATATATTCCAGGAATTGGACATAACTTACAAGAACATAGTGTTGTATTGATTAGAGGTGGAAGGGTAAAAGATCTTCCAGGTGTTCGTTATCACATTGTTAGAGGTGTACTAGATACTGCAGGTGTTGCAAATAGAGTACAATCTAAATCAAAATATGGTGCAAAAAGAGCAAAGAAAAAATAATATTAAATTAGGCGCTTAAGTTTATATAGATAAACCTATAGCCCTTACAAAAATTAAAAGTTTTTGAGTACCTTAAGAACTGTATAGTTCAAAAAAATCAAATAAGGAGGGAAGAAAAGTGGCAAGAAAAGGACATATTGCAAAAAGAGAAGTAATGCCAGATCCAGTATATAATTCAAAAGTTATAACAAAACTTATCAACAAAGTTATGTGGGATGGTAAAAAAGTTACAGCTCAAAAAATTGTTTATGGTGCATTTGACATAGTTGCTGAAAAAACTGGTAGAGAAGCATTAGATGCATTTCAACAAGCATTAGATAATGTTACACCAGCTTTAGAAGTTAAAGCAAGACGTGTTGGTGGTGCAACATACCAAGTTCCAATGGAAATTAGAGCTGATAGAAAACAATCACTTGCAATTAGATGGTTAGTTGAATATGCTAGAAAAAGAAATGAACATAGCATGGAAGCAAGACTTGCAGGTGAAATAATGGATGCAATAAACGGTCAAGGTGGAGCATTCAAGAAAAAAGAAGACACTCATAAAATGGCAGAAGCTAATAAAGCATTTGCTCATTATAGATGGTAATATTTAGAGAGGAGGAAAAAAAGTGGCAGGAAGAGAATATCCTCTTGAGAGGACTAGAAATATCGGTATCATGGCACATATTGATGCTGGTAAAACTACTACTACTGAAAGAATACTATTTTATACAGGTAAAACTCATAAAATAGGTGAAGTTCATGATGGTGGAGCAACTATGGACTGGATGGCTCAAGAACAAGAAAGAGGTATTACTATAACTTCAGCTGCTACAACATGTTTTTGGAATAATAATAGAATAAACATTATTGATACTCCAGGACACGTTGATTTTACAATTGAAGTTGAAAGATCTCTTAGAGTTCTAGATGGTTCTGTTACAGTACTATGTGCTAAAGGTGGAGTTCAACCACAATCTGAAACTGTTTGGAGACAAGCAAATAAATATAATGTACCAAGAATGGTATATGTAAATAAAATGGATATAACAGGTGCTGATTTCTTTAATTGTGTAAAACAATTAAGAGAAAGACTTCAAGCTAACGCTGTTCCAATTGCACTTCCAATTGGTAAAGAAGATACTTTTAGAGGTATTGTAGATTTATTAAAAATGGAAGCATGCATTCATTATGATGATCTTGGAAAAGATGTTAGACATGAAGCTATTCCAGAAGATATGAAAGAAATCGCAGAACAATATAGAACTGAATTAATTGAGCATATTGCTGAGCAAGATGATGAATTAATGGAAAAATATTTAAATGGTGAAGAATTCACTATTGAAGAGATGAAAGCTGCTATAAGAAAATCTACAATTGCTAATACTATGGTTCCAGTAACATGTGGAAGTTCATATAAAAACAAAGGTGTTCAAGAATTACTTGATAATATTGTTGATTATATGCCAGCTCCAACTGATATACCAGATATAAAAGGTATATTAGATGATGGAACAGAAGCTGAGAGAAAATCTTCTGATGAAGAACCTTTTGCAGCACTTGCATTTAAAATAATGACAGATCCATATGTTGGTAAATTAACTTTCTTTAGAGTATACTCAGGTACACTTGAGAGTGGATCATATGTATTAAATGCAAATAAAGGTAAAAAAGAAAGAATAGGAAGACTTATTCAAATGCATGCTAATTCAAGACAAGATATAGATAAAGTTTATGCTGGAGATATAGCTTGTGCTGTTGGTTTAAAAGATGTTGTAACAGGAGACTCTATATGTGATGAAGCTCATCCAATAATTCTAGAATCAATAGAATTCCCAGAGCCAGTTATTGATATTTCTATTGAACCAAAAACAAAAGCTGACCAAGAAAAAATGGGTATAGCTCTACAAAAATTAGCTGAAGAAGATCCTTCATTTAGAACATATACAAATCAAGAAACTGGTCAAACAATAATTGCTGGTATGGGTGAATTACACTTAGATATTATTGTTGATAGATTAAAAAGAGAATTTAAAGTTGAAGCAAATGTTGGTAAACCACAAGTTGCTTACAAAGAAACTATTAGAAAACCAGTTAGAGTTGAAGGTAAATTCATAAGACAATCTGGTGGTAAAGGACAATATGGTCATGTATGGCTAGAAGTTGAACCTAACGAGCAAGGTAAAGGTTATGAATTTGAATCTAAAATTGTTGGTGGTGTTGTTCCTAAGGAATATGTTAAACCAACTGATGAAGGTGTTCAAGATGCAATGAAAGCAGGTATACTTGCTGGTTACCCAGTTGTAGACGTAAAAGTTGCACTTGTAGATGGATCTTACCATGATGTTGACTCTTCAGAAGCAGCATTCCATATAGCTGGATCTATGGCATTTAAAGAAGCTTGCCGTCAAGGTGGAGCAGTATTACTTGAGCCAATAATGAAAGTTGATATCATTGTTCCAGAAGAATATATGGGAGATGTTATTGGAGATGTAAACTCTAGACGTGGAAGAATGGAAGGAATGGATACAGTTCAAGGAACTACAACAATTCATTCATATATCCCACTTTCTGAAATGTTTGGATATGCAACAGATTTAAGATCTAAAACACAAGGTAGAGGAGTTTACTCTATGGAACCTTCTCATTATGAAGAAGTTCCAAAATCAGTTCTAGAGGCTATAGTTTCTCAAAGAACTAAAAAAGACTAATATATTAGTTAAAAACTAGCTAATTACACTTAAATGTATTGCAAAATACAGTAAAGTGTAGTAAAATATACGAAAAGATGCATATAATGCATTATGTGTGAATTTAAGGAGGAATTTAAAATGGCAAAAGCTAAGTTTGAAAGAAACAAACCACATGCTAACATTGGTACTATTGGTCACGTTGACCATGGTAAAACTACTTTAACAGCTGCAATAACTAAATACTGTAGCTTATTAGGTGGAGCAGAATTTAAAGCATACGATCAAATCGATGGTGCTCCAGAAGAAAGACAAAGAGGTATTACTATCTCTACAGCTCACGTTGAGTATGAAACTGCTAACAGACACTATGCTCACGTTGACTGCCCAGGACACGCTGACTATGTTAAAAACATGATTACTGGTGCTGCACAAATGGATGGTGCAATACTAGTTGTATCAGCTGCTGATGGTCCAATGCCACAAACTAAAGAGCATATACTACTAGCTAAACAAGTAGGTGTTCCTTACATTGTTGTATTTATGAACAAATGTGACATGGTAGATGATCCAGAACTATTAGAATTAGTTGAAATGGATATAAGAGATCTATTAAGCAAATATGATTTCCCTGGAGATACTACTCCAATAATCCAAGGTTCAGCTCTTAAAGTTTTAGAATGTGCTTCAACAGATCCAGAAGCTCCAGAATATGCTTGTATTAAAGAATTACTTGATGCTGTTGATACATACATTCCAACTCCACAAAGAGAAACTGATAAACCTTTCTTAATGCCAGTTGAAGATGTATTTACTATCACAGGTAGAGGTACAGTTGCTACAGGTAGAATTGAAAGAGGATCTCTAAAACTTGGAGAAGAAGTTGAAATCGTTGGTCTTTCTGAAGAAAAGAGAAAAACAGTTGTAACTGGTATCGAAATGTTCAGAAAAGAACTTGCTTCAGCTGAAGCAGGAGACAACGCTGGTGTACTTCTAAGAGGTATCCAAAGAACTGAAATCGAAAGAGGACAAATCATTTCTAAACCAGGTTCAATACATCCACATACAGAGTTTGAAGCTGAAGTTTATATCTTAACTAAAGAAGAAGGTGGAAGACATACTCCATTCTTCCAAGGATATAGACCACAATTCTACTTCAGAACTACTGATGTTACAGGTGTTATCGAACTTCCAAAAGAAAAAGAAATGGTAATGCCAGGAGAAAACGTAACTATGAAAATCAAACTTATCACTCCAATCGCAATAGAAAAAGGATTGAAATTCGCTATTCGTGAAGGTGGTAGAACAGTTGGTGCTGGTAGCGTTTCTGATATAATAGAATAATTTAATTAAGAAATTAATTATAATAGGCTCTTAGCAATTATGCTAAGGGTCTTTATTATATACTTTTTCATTGCAAAATTTACATAAATATGATATAATACAAACGTAAAAGTTATAACTTAATGTATAATTAAATTAAGGAGGAAAACTATGGGAAGAACTGATATTATTAAACGGATTGAGAAGTTAGAAGAAGAAATTATAAGTTTAAGAACAAAGGAAAGGGAACTTGCAGAAATAAGGTATAAATGTGAACATATAGCTGTTGTAGATTTTGAATGGGGCGCTGGTTCTGTTGATTCAAAGTGTATAATATGTGGGAAAAAATTTTGTTATTCTAGGGACCTAACGGATGTTAAAAATATAATTAATATGAATGATGGAGAGTATAGTTATCTCTTTCCGAATGATAAATATTCCTTAGTAAAAGGCAAATACTTAAATATTTTAACTAAAAATCCTGATCTATCAGATAATGAAATTGTAGAGCTTATAAAAAAAGAATTGAAACTATAAACTTTGAACTGTAAATAATACATTTAGGAGGAGAAAAATGGGAGATCAATATTACAGAAAATTTTTTTATATTTTGAAAAGATTTGCATGTGATAATGAATATAATCTTTCATATGAGTTATTTAATATTAAGTCTGAATTGAGATTTGATAATAAGTATCAGGTATTTTATGTTATCTCAGATGGATTTAAAAGATATGTATCCTTTAAAGATGCATATATGATTATTAAGGATAGCATATTTAGAAGATTACAATATATGCAGATTAGTAAGTTTAAGTATCATACAAAAAGTAAAAATAGGCTTAAGCAAAAAATCAAAAATAAAAATAAGAATTTTGTTTTATCTGATGCTGAAAATAGAATTTATAAATTGTTAATTGATCTTTTTATTCCATATTTATATGAGGAATATTTTATTCCTTTAAGTGTATTTGAAAATGTAGATGTTAGAACAATTTTTAGTTGTTTCTATGATCTAGATATTTCAGCAAGCTTTTTAAGAAAGTTTTTGGAGATAGCATGTTTTGATAAAAGCTCATTTTATGAGGCGTGTATATCAAAAAAAGAAATTGATAAAACTTTTTCTGATGAAATTTGGTATAAAAATTTAAAACAATTTAATGATAAAGGATATATTATTCTTAAAGAAAAAGATGGAAATATAAATGAAATATTTCTAACAGAAAAATTCCTTAAAACTTTAAAGAAACTTGCATTTTTAATTTTTGCTTCTTGAAAGGATGATGATATGCATATTTTTCTCGTAAGACATGGTGAATCTATTGCAAATAATGGAAGTAACTATATCAATCGATTACCAGATCATTTAGTAGAGTTAAGTGATCTTGGAAGAAAGCAAGCGTATAATGCTGGTATTTTCTTTGCAAATTATTGTATAGAAAGGAAAATTTCTCTAGATAATGCAAGAATATGGAGAAGTCCATATACAAGAACGAGGCAGACATGCGAAGAATTCAATAGAGCGCTTGATATTAAAGATATAAAAGAAGATATTACTCTTACAGAACAGCGGTTTGGTTTGTTTGACTCTGTTCCAGAAGAGAAATGGAGGGAAATTTCTCCTAAGGGATATGAAGAATATGAGCGTCAAAGAAAGAATTATGGTAAATTTTATGCAAAACTTCCAATGGGAGATGCTCCTTATGATGTAGCTATTCGTGTACATGGTTTTATGGGGACTATTTATCGTGATTTTGAAAAACATGGTATTGATACATTAATTATCTTTACACATGGTACAACTATTAGAGCATTTCTTTTAAGTTATTTTCATTATTCACCTGAATGGTATGAAAAAGAAAAAAATCCTAAAAACTGTTGGATAAGAGAAATTGATGATCATAAAGATTTAGGATATATTAATTGTTAAGTTTAAAAGCACTCACAAAAAAAGTGGGTGCTTTTAAAAATTAATTTGTTTTTTCATTTGAATTTGCATTTCTAATAAAGAATATTATAAAAGGTTGTGTAAATGGAATTACTATACTAAGTATTAGTAGAACTATTGCAAAGTTTGGTACTTGTTTTTGATATAATCTGTAAAGTATTCCATAATAAAATATTGTTAAAAGTAACATTGATATTGCTTTAGCAAAAGGTAAATGCATTGTAAGTACAAGAAGTGGCAGTATTAATTCTGGTTTTGATATTTCTATTCCAAATAGTTTAGTATTTCCAATAATTCTACCCTTTACAAAAAGGCAACCATAAGGTATAAAGCTTAAGAAAGCATATTTATCACCATTTCTTTTAGCCATAGTATAAAGTCCAATTGCCTTAAGTAACCAAAGTACAAAAGCAGAAGTAAGTACTGCAATTATTATATATAATATATTTGTTGCGATATTAGAAAAATCGATTTTAGAGAGTTCAGATAAATTAAGTTTATCTAAAATCATATTATAATATTCATTATTTATAAGTTTTGAAAAATCCATAATTTAATCTCCTTTCAAAAATATAGTAATATTATTTGAATTTTGATAAATAATATTACAAAAAATATAAAATTTATTAAAAAATAAGTAATACTATTGACATTACTGAGTAAATATTAGATAATAGTGGTATATATGAAGAATCAAGGAGGTGCGAAAATGGAATCAACTTTTGAGAGAGTAAAAGAAGTAATTTCTGAGCAACTTGGAATAGAAGATGTTGATACAATTACTATGGAAACAACTTTTATAGATGATCTAGGTGCAGATTCTTTAGATATTGTTGAACTTATAATGGCATTAGAGGAAGAATTCGATATGGAAATTCCTGAAGCTGAAGCAGAAAAAATTACATCAGTTGGTGATGTTGTAGATTATATAAAAAATAATCAATAAAGTTGGTTATGTACCCTATTTACTATTTGTAATAGGGTTTTTTTGTACTTGAAAATGTATATAAAATTATGTATAATATATAGTATAAAAAGGAGACTTTAAAATGACTGAAAAAGAAAGATTATTGATATTACAATCTAAATTACAATATATGTTTAATGATATTTCACTTCTTAAAATGGCTCTTACACATAAATCTTATGCATATGAGCAAGGAACAACTGGTGGAAATGATTATAATGAAAGAATTGAGTTTTTAGGAGATGCGATTCTAGAACATATTATATCAGAAAAATTATATTTACATGAACCAATTTTAAAAGAAGGAGATATGACAAAAAAAAGAGCAGCAATAGTATGTGAAAAATCTCTTAGTTCAGCTTTAAGAAGAATAAATGGTCAAGAATATATATATCTTGGAAAATGTGAAAAGTCTACAAATGGAAAATTAAAAGATGCAATTATTGCTGATGCTTTTGAATCTATTCTTGGTGCTATATACTTAGATGCAGGATATGAGATAGCATCACAAATTTGTTTAAGACTTTTAGATAAGGAAATTAATACAATTCTTACTGGGGGATCTTTAGTTGTAGATTACAAAACAAAATTACAAGAAAAATTACAAGAACATGGCACTGTAAAAATTGAATATAAAGCAGTAAAAGAAGAAGGTCCAGAGCATGATAAAACATTTACTGTTGAGCTATATTTTAATGGTGAGAAAATAGGTGATGGAGTTGGAAAAAGCAAAAAGCAGGCAGAACAGCATGCAGCACAAGATGCCCTTGAAAAATTACAAAAACATTAATATACGACTTAATCTTGAATATGAGTTAAAAAACTTTTTAAATAAAGAAAAACAATATACAATACCTATATTTATACCACATAGAGGATGTAAAAATGAATGTGTTTTTTGTAATCAAAGAAAAATAAGTGGTGTTACAACTGATGTTACAGTGGAAGATGTGGATAAAATTATTAAAAATAGATTAGAAGAGCTTAAAAATAATAGAAATAAAAAAATAGAGATTGCCTTTTTTGGAGGTAGTTTTACAGGTATACCTATTGCTGATCAAATAAGATATTTAAAAGTTGCTAATAAATATATTAAGTTAAATGAAGTAGTATCTATTAGACTTTCTACAAGACCAGATTATATTTCTGTACCAATTTTAAAAATGTTAAAAAAATATAATGTTAAAACTATAGAACTTGGTGTTCAATCTATGGATGACAATGTACTTAGTATATCTAAGAGAGGACATACAAAATTAGATGTTATAAGAGCATCTAAATTAATAAATTTATTCGAATTTAGACTTGGAGCTCAAATAATGGTAGGACTTCCTGGAAGTAGTATAGATACAGAAATAAAAACAATAAAATCTGTATTAAAGCTAAAACCTAAAGATCTTAGAATTTATCCAGTATATGTAATTAGTCCTAGTAAATTATATGATATGTACAAAGAGAAAAAATATATACCATTATCTTTAGAAGATGCTATTTTAAGATGCCATAAAATTGTAAATGAATGTGAGAGAACAGATATAAGAATTATTAGACTTGGACTTCAATCAACAGATGAAATATGTTCTAAAAATAATGATATTGTGGGTCCTATATCAGATAATTTTGCTGAATATGTTATGTCAGACATTGTAAAAGAAAATATAGAAGAAAAATTAAATAAAAATATATTAAAAAAAGAAGATAATATAGATTTAAATATTTTAGTACCAAAAAAATATATATCAGTAGTTATTGGTCCTAAAAAAAGAAACAAATTATATTTTGAAGAAAAATATAGTTTAAGGTTTAAAGTTAAAGGAGAAAATACGTGAAAAAGGTTATATTTGCTGCAAGCTCAGGTGGACATATTACAGAAATTTTAAAGCTTGAAGAATTGTTTAAAGATTATGAATATTTACTTGTTACAGAGAACACTGATGTTACTGCATATTTAAAGGATAAATACAATGTTAAATATTTAAAATATGGTCCAAATAAAAATAAAGTTAAGTATGTGCTAAATATTATATCAAATATTTTTAGATGTATTGGAATAGTCGCTAAGTTTAGACCTAATACTATAGTATCAACAGGTGCCCAAATTGGTGGTTTTATGTGTTATATTGGAAAACTTTTTGGAGCTAAAATTATATATATAGAGTCACTTGCAAAAACTCAGACACTATCTAAAACTGGTAATAATGTGTATAAAATTGCAGATAAATTTTATGTTCAGTGGAAAAGCTTAGAAAAAAAATATGAAAAAGCTGAATATTTAGGAAGGTTGATATAAATGATTTTTGTAACTATAGGAACTCAAAAGCAACAATTTGTTAGACTTTTTGATATGTTAGAAAATTCTAAAGAATTAAAAAATGATGAAATATTAGTACAAGCAGGTCATACTAATTATGAAAGCAAAAGACTTAAAATATTTGATTTTATTTCTTTTGAAGAAATGGAAAAATATATTGATGATGCAGAGTTTGTAATATGTCACGGTGGTGTAGGATCTATATTTACTGCACTTAAGAAAAATAAAAAAGTTTTAGTTGTACCAAGACTTAGTAAGTATAAAGAACATATTAATGATCATCAATTAGAAATATGTGAGCAACTTGAAAAAGATGGATATATTTTATATTTAAAAGAGGATAAAGATTTTGATAAAATGATAAAAATCATTAGAAAAAGAAAAAATAAGGAATATGTATCCAATAGAAGTTTTATAGATAAATTAAAAAAAGAAATATAAAATTTAAAATTTGACACAAAATATATACAAGGAGGAAGAATATGAAAAAGACTAAAGATAAAAATAAAATACTTATGATATTAAAAGATGTAGTATTTATTATACTTGGTGCATATTTAGTAAGTATTGGTATTAATATGTTTTTACTACCTCATAAAATGACAACGGGTGGTGCAAGTGGTATTGCTACAATATTTTACTATTTATTTAATGTGCCAATGGGACTTTCTATACTTATTATTAATTTACCATTGTTTTTAATATCAATGTATAAATTTGGTATAAAATTTAGTTTTAAAACTATAATTGCTACGGCAATTATGTCAGTATTTTTAGAAATGTTTAATTATGATTTAATCATTGCAAATAATCCAACTGATTTATTTACTTCTTGCATATTTGGTGGAGTAATTGTTGGATTTGGGCTGTCTCTTGTTTTGAAAGCTGGAGCTAGTACTGGTGGATCTGATTTACTTGCACAAATCATTGTAAAGTTTACCAATGCACAAAGTTTAAGTTCAGTATTACTTGTAATAGAAAGTATAATTATAATATCAATTATTATTGTATTTAAAAATATAAATATAGGTCTATACTCTATTATTGCACTTTTTGTTTCTACTAAAGTAATAGATTTAATATTTGCAGGTGTAGATTATATAAAAGTGGTAACAATTATAACTAAGAGATCTGACAAGGTTATTGAGCCAATACTTAAGGATTTAAAAAGAGGTGCTACAGTAACCAATAGTATGGGGGCACATAGTGGTGAGGAGATTACTACTATTACATGCATTATTACAAGACCTGAAATTGCTAAAATAAAGCAGATAATACGCGATAATGATAGTAATGCTATAATGTATATTACTACTGCAAATGAAGCTATTGGTAATGGCTTTAACAAAGAATAGGTGAGGAATATATGAAAGATTTAAGAAAAATTTCAAATGAAATTAGGAAAGATATTATAGAAATGATTCATAGTGCAGGATCAGGTCATCCTGGTGGAAGCATGTCTTGCGTTGAGATATTAGTATGTTTGTATCATCAAATAATGGATTTATCATTAGATGAAAATAATATGAGAAAAGATAAATTTATACTATCTAAAGGTCATGCAGCTCCTGCATATTATGCAGTGCTTTCAAGTAAAGGATTTATACCAAAAGAAGATTTATTATCTCTTAGAAAAATTGACAGTTATTTAGAGGGGCATCCTAGTAATAAAATTAATGGAGTAGATGTGTCAAGTGGATCACTTGGTCAAGGTATGTCTATTGCAAATGGAATGGCCTTGGAGAAAAAACTATCTAAAAAAGGTGGAAATGTCTATTGCTTACTTGGAGATGGAGAAATAGAAGAAGGACAAGTATGGGAAGCTTTTATGAGTGCTAATAAATATAATTTATCTAATGTTGTTGCAATTATAGATAATAATGGTCTACAAATAGATGGAACTGTGGAAAGTGTTAAAAAATTAGATAAATTATATGATAAAATGGTGGCATTTGGCTTTAATACGACTATTATAGATGGACATGATATAAACGAGATTATTGACGCTCTAGAAGATGCAAAACTATCAAATAAACCAAACTGTATAATTGCAAAGACTGTAAAAGGGAAAGGAATTTCTTTTATGGAAAATAATGTTAGTTGGCATGGAAAAGGTATATCTGATGATGATTATAATAAAGCTATAAATGAGCTAGGAGGTAATGTATGAAGTCTACAAGAAAAGCTTATGGAGAATTTTTAGTAGAAGAGGGAGCTAAAAATAATGATATTGTAGTATTTGATGCAGATCTTGCAACGGCAACTCAAACAAAAATGTTTGCTGAAAAATTTCCAAATAGACATTTTGATATGGGAATATCAGAACAAGATATGGTAGGCACTGCTTGTGGTATGGCTATCTCTGAAAAAAGTGTATTTGCTTCTAGTTTTGCTATGTTCCTTGCTGGAAGAGCATATGAGCAAATTAGAAATACAGCCGCATATTCACATGTAAATATAAATTTTTGTGCTACTCACTCAGGTCTTGCAGTTGGTGAAGATGGTGCTACACATCAGTGTGTAGAAGATATTGCACTGCTAAATGTTATACCAAGTATGAAAATATTTTCTCCAGCAGATGAAATGGCTACAAAAAGTATACTTAAAGAATGTTTAAAATTAGATGGTCCAAAATATGTAAGGCTTGGAAGAAGTGATACTCCAGATATTTATAGTAGTGTTGATAAATTTGAACTTGGATCTTCCCATACTTTTGGAACAGGCAAAGATGGTACAATATTTGCAACTGGTATGACTGTAAGTATAGCATTAGAAGCAAAAGAAATATTAAAAGAAAAAGGTATAAATGTAAGAGTAGTAGATTTATATAGTATAAAGCCTATTGATAAGAATAATATAATAAAATGTGCAAGAGAAACTGATAAATTAATATCTATTGAAGATCATAGTATTATTGGTGGAATTGGCAGTATTATTTCAAATGTTCTATCTGATGAATATCCAAAAAAACTTATAAAAATTGGAGTAGACGATATGTTTGGAAAATCAGGAAATGCTAAAAAATTATATGAAATGTATGGTATTACTAAAGAGAATATAATAGAAAAATTTATACAATAAAAGTATATTATTGATATTAATTATATAATAATATATAATTATAATAATTGTATATAAGGAGGTTAAAATGGGAATTGCATCATTAGTTTTAGGAATAGTATCATTTATACTAGGATTTATTCCATTTTGTGGAATTATTGCATTAATACCTGCAATTATAGGTATTGTATTAGGTATTGTTGATTTGGTTAAAAGATCAAAAGAAGGAACACCAAAAGGGGTTTCTATTGCAGGAATTATATTATCTGCATTTGCAGTTATATTTATTATTTTTTGGGTAATAGTTATAGGAATAATTGGTGCTACTACAAACGATATTATTGATAATGGAATTTCAACACCAAAAGGAAATATGATAGATTATCCAATTGATTATGAAGAGGATGAGGGAGATGAAGAAATTTCAGTAGGTCAAACTTTTGAAGATGACTATATGAAAGTAACATATACTGCAATAAATGATAATTATACAGATTATAGTGAGTTTGCTACAATTAATGAGGGGTGTAAAATAATAGTTGCATCATTTGAATTTGAAAATATAGCATCTAGTGATCAACTTGCTTCATCATATAAATTTAACTGTTATGCAGATGGATATGATTGTGATAAGTTTTATTATGCTAAAGATTCATCTTTTTCATCTAGTTTATCTACTGGCAAAAAAGCAAAAGGAAATATATATTTTCAAGTTCCAGTAGATGCCAAAGAAGTTGTAATTGAATATCAAAGTAATATATTATCAAATAAAACTGCTAAATTTATAGTAAAATAAAAAGTAGAAGCATGTAGATATTTTTTTAAATTTATGTATTTCTTTTCTAAAAAATAATAGAGGGATTTAATAAAATAAAGTTAAATCTCTCTAATTATATATTTAAATCAATATTGTTAAATAGATTATCTTCAAAAAATTCAGACAAAGTCATATTTAATCCTGAACATATTCTACATATTGTTAGAAGTTTTGGATTATTACTATCACCACTAATAACAGATTGAAGAGTTGATTGAGTTATATAACTTAGAGTGGCAAGTTTATTTATACTTATATTTTTTTCATTACATATGTTTAATATTCTTTTAGATATTGCTTCGGTTATTGTCATAACTGCCTCCTAGTAGTTATTATAGCAAGAAAAAAAGTAAATATACTAACGATGTGTCGTTGACAAATGTAAAATTTTGTTGTATAATGGCTTTATAATACATTTAAGTATTATTAAAAGGAGGTATTTTAAAATGGGAATTGCATCGTTAGTTTTAGGAACTATATCTATTGTAATTGGTTTAATTCCATTTTGTGGTGTTATAGCAGTAGTTCCCGCAATTATTGGAATTATATTAGGCATTATTGATTTGGTAAAGAAATCAAAAGAAGGAAAAACAAAAGGTCTTTCTATAGCAGGCATTGTATTGTCGTCATTTGCAGTTGTATTTATTATTTTTTGGGTAGTTGTACTAGCATCAGATACTACTACTAGCAATACAATAAATAATAATATAGCTAATAAAAAAGTAGAAAATAATCAAAAAAATTCTGTATTATATATAGGTAATACTGTTAAAGATCCAGAAGTTACAAATGATAATAGGGAGAATGAAACAAATAAAACAGAAAAAAAAGAGAGTTATTCTGTAGGAGAAGTATTTAATGATGGTTATATGAAAGTAGTGTATACTGCATTAAATGATAATTTTACAGATTATAGTAAATATGCAACTATTAAGGAAGGGTGTAAAGTAATTTGTGCTTCATTTGAATTTGAAAATGTTAGTAATGGTGATGAATCAGCAAGTTCATCAGATTTTGAATGCTATGCAGATGGATACTCTTGTGATAGCTTTTATTCTGTTGATGATTCATCTTTTTATAATAGGCTCTCAGCAGGTAAGAAAACAAAAGGTAATGTATATTTTCAAGTACCTGTAAATGCAGAAAAAATCATAATTGAATATGAAAATAATATGTGGTCTAGTAAAAAAGTTAAATTTATTGTTAAATAAAATGCAATTGAAGCTATTCAAAATTATATAGGAGTATTAGAGTCTTTCTAAATACTCCTTTTTATTTGATTTATAGACAAAAAAATGATATAATATTTCAAAATATGCAGAAAACTTTTTAATTAAAAGGTGGAGGAAAGTATGAAAGAAAGATTATTGGATTTATTAAATGGTAAAAATATTACTATTATTAGTCATGATGTATATGATGTAGATAGTATTATGTCTGGTATACTTTTATCGAATTTACTTAAATTCTTAAATATTGATAATCAGTTTGTTATATTGCAGAAAATAAAAGAAGATGATACTTTTACGATGACTAAGGAATTATTTGATATTAGCTTATATGTTTTTTTTGATATAGAAGATAAATATAGAAATTTATTTTTAGTTGATTGCTATGAGACAAAGCATCTTGGCAATGTAATAGCTTGTATTGATCATCATCCAACTGCAACAAAAATAGAGTATCCATATTATTATTGTAAGCGTTCCTGCTCTACTTCATATTTGATATATGAACTTATGCAAGAATTTGGCTATGAAATAAGTATAGAAGAAGCAAAAATGATTATTTTTTCTATGATGACTGATACAGTAGCCTTTAGAAGTGATAAAACAGTTAAATCAGAAATAATTGTTGCTAAAAATCTTGCTGAAAAATATAACATAGACTATAGTTCCTTAGAAAAATATAGTTTATGTATTACAGATATAAATAACATGAGTTTAGAAGAAATAGTTCATTATGGTATAAAAGAATATTTATTTAATGGAAAAAGAGTAAAATCAAGTTATGTACAAGTTTGGGATTTACCCAATAGAAAAGAAATTAAAGTTTGGCTAGATACTATAGGAAATTTGGTTGAAAAAGAAAATTTAGCAATGTGGGTATTCATTATATATGATCTTAAATGTAATGATACATATGAGTATCATATAGAAAAAGACAGTACATACAAATATATATTAACTATAAATAGGATTTTATCTAGAGGTACAAATATTATGCCAAGAATTGAGAAAATATTTGGGAATATCTAAAATATAATATAGCATATTAGAAAATGTTGAAATTGCGTTTGCAAAATCAACATTTTTTATTTTTTAGTCTCTATCTTTTTCATACCTTACTCTTACAATATTGTAAATTTTCTTGATAATCATATAAATTTAAGATATAATTATTATGAAACAGATTATAGAAAAGAGGAATAAAATGGAACCATTGGCATATAGAATGAAACCAAAATCTTTGAATAGCTTTTTTGGTCAAGAAGATATAGTAGGTGAAAATAAATTACTTTATAGATTAATAAAAGCAGATAAACTTACCTCAGCTATTTTTTGGGGTCCACCAGGATGTGGTAAAACTTCTCTTGCAAGAGTTGTTGCAAATAATACTAAAAATAAGTTTGTAACTCTAAATGCTACAACTGCAGGAGTTGCAGATATAAAAAAAGTAGTTGAAGAGGCTCAAAATATATTTACTAATCCTACTGGTAAAGTAATACTTTTTATAGATGAAATACACAGATTTAATAAGCTTCAACAGGACGCTCTACTTCCACATGTTGAAAAAGGAACCGTGATTTTAATAGGAGCTACTACTGAAAATCCGTATTTTTCTGTAAATAAAGCATTAATTTCTAGATCTACTATATTTAAGTTTAAAGAATTGGACTCAGAAGATATATTAAAAGTTTTAAGAAATTGCTTAATTGATAAAGAACAAGGTCTTGGAAATTATAGTTTAGATGTAAAAGAAGATGCGCTAATGTATCTTTCTAAGAATTCTAATGGAGATGTAAGAAGTGCTATGAATGCATTAGAACTTGCAGTACTTACTACAGATATGAATGAAGATGGTATTATAGTTATAGATAAACAAGTAATACTTGATTGTATAGGACAGAAAAAATCTGTTTATGATAAATCAGATGATTCACATTATGACGTTATATCAGCATTTATAAAATCAATGAGAGGTTCTGATCCAGATGCAACACTACATTATTTAGCTAGAATGTTAGAGGGTGGAGAAGATCCAATGTTTATTGCAAGAAGAATTGTAATACAAGCATCGGAAGATGTAGGACTTGCAAATAATGAAGCACTACAAGTAGCAGTCGCTGCAATGAATGCTGTACATCAAATTGGTATGCCTGAAGCAAAAATTCCACTTGCTCAAGCAGCACTTGTCGTTGCACTAAGTCCTAAGTCTAATACTTCATATCTTGGAATAAATATGGCGGTAGCAGATATTGCTACAAAAGATATAGGACAGGTTCCTATGCATCTTAGAAATGCTACAGCAAAGGGAATGGAAGAGTTTGGATATGGAATAGATTATAAATATCCACATGATTTTGAAAATGGAAAAGTTGAGCAACAATATATGCCAGATAAATTAGTTGGAACTAAATATTTTTTACCAAAGAAATGGGAGAGTTTTTATGAAGGAAAAGAATAAAAAGATTAAGAAAAACACTTCTAATGAAAAAAATACAGAAGATAACTTAAAAGAGATTGAAAACATAGTTATGAATATGGTAGAGGAGACATCAAATGAAGATAGTTTGCTTGATGAAGATGCAGAAAAAGGCATTAATATCGTAAATAGTCATAACGAAAAATTAATGGAAGATAGACAAGAGAGGTTATATGAAAATTCAAGTGAAAGAATAAATAAAAATAATAATGTTAGATATAAAATTAGACCATTATTTATAACTACACTTGTAGTGATTATAGTTTTAGTTATATATATACTTTTTGAATATGGACCAATATTTGGAATAAATATAAGTAAAAATACTGGAATATCGGAAGAAAATAAAATAGATATAATTACAACTGATAATGATATATATAAAATGTATAATCAAGAACTTTTAGTATACTCAAATAATGTTGTATCAACATATAATAATTATTTACAAAAGACATGGAGTTATGAGCTTTCTGAAAACTTTACACCAAGTATATACATAAATGATAATTATATGGTTATTGCTAATAATTCAAATGGTACTATATACATGTTTGATAGCAAAAGAGAAATATTTAATAAAAAAATAGATGGCAAAATTCAATACATATATATAGATGAATATGGAAATATTGCTGTAGAATATTCAACTACAGGTTATAAAAAAATAATTAGTGTATATGATAGAAATGGAAAGAATAAATTTGATACTTATTTATCTTCTAATACAATTATAGATGTAAAGATAATAGAAAATTGTAGTAAGTTATTAATTGCACAAGCAAATTCTAATTCATTTAAAGTGGGAGTTACTCTAAGTATTGTTGATTCTACTAAGACTGAAAATAATATTACTGAGATTTGTAAATTTGATAATAATCTTATATATGATATAAATATTCAAGGTCAAAATGCAATTATACTTTTTGATGATAAGATTTCAAAAGTAAACTTAAATAATTCGAATGTCTCAGATATTAAAAAATTCGATGATAATCAATTACTTTTTGTTGCAATATATAAAGACTATTATACATATTTAAGTAAAAAATTAGATGATAGTGAAGATAAATATACAGTTGTTACAACTCAATATGATGGTATTAATATAAGTGAGGTAAATCTTAATAATTCACCTAAAATTTTATATAATAGTGGACTTTTAAATTACTTTATATATCAAGATTCACTGCAAGTTATAAATAAATGGGGGATTGAAATAAAAAATATACCTATAGATTTTATGCCTAAAGATATAGTAATATTTAATAATGAAAAAAGTGTTGGACTTGTATATACTAATAAAATATATATAGTAAATTTGTAAGGGGGAAATGATATGATAATAGATATTATAGTACTTATTTTTATAGCACTTGCTGCATATGCAGGATATAAAAAAGGACTTGTTGGAATACTTGTAAGTCTTCTTGGAATGGTTATATCAATTGTACTTGCATTTATGCTTCAAGGGGTTATAGCTGATATGCTTTATAATGATACAAGCATAGGAAAGACACTACAGCAAAGTATTGAGGAAAGTTTACAAGATAGCTTTGATAAAAAAGTAGCTGAAGAAACTGATTCTAATACATTTTATGCAGGTATTGTAAAAAGTATTGTAAATAAGGAAGAGATTTCAAAAGTTGCTGAGAATACAACTAAATTTATACTAAAAGGTGTTAGTTTTGTAGCTATATTTGTTATAACTTTTATTATTTGTTATATAGTTCAAATGATGTTAAATATAGTATTTGATCTACCAGGACTAAGTCAAATAAACGAAATAGGTGGAGTTGCTATTGGGATAATTAAAGCTCTTTTAAAAATTTGGATTATGCTTGCAATAATATCTTTTATATCACCAATTCCAGTATTTAACTTTTTAGATACAGCAATAAAAAATACAATGCTTACTAAGTTTTTATATGATAATAATGTTTTTGTAACTTTACTTAAAATAGGCCTTAATATGTAGAGAGTGATTATATGAGTAAAAAGGATAATAAGAAAAAAAGAAAATCCTTTAGTATTTTAAAATTACTATTTGCGATTATTATACTTTTAGTTATGGCTATTTTATTACTATCATTATATAGTAATGTAACATCACAAAAGCTAATTACTGCAGATGGTAGAATTGAGACTGTTGAAGGGAAAAAAGAGTGTGTTAGTGCACTTGTTTGTGGGATAAATGATAATCTTACAGATACTATAATGTATTTAAATTATAATACAAAAAATGGTAAGCTATTTATTATGTCTATACCTAGAGATACTTATGTTGAAAACGAGTATTGTGTAGGCCATAAAATAAATGCAATATATAGAGGGAAAAATATTATACCTCTTGTAGAAGAAGTTCAAGATAAATTAGATACAAAAATAGATTATTATGTGATTTTTGATACTAAAATGGTAAATAAACTTGTTGATGAAATTGGTGGGGTTAAAATAGAAGTCCCATTTGATATGAAATATGATGATCCAACACAAGATTTACATATTGATTTAGAAAAAGGAGTTCAAGTTTTAAATGGAATAGAGGCAGAACATTTTGTTAGATTTAGACATAATAATGATATGAGTGTTGCATATGCAATGGGGGATTTAGGTAGAGTAAAAACTCAGCAAGAGTTTATGAAATCTTTTGCAAAGTCTATGATAAGTCCCAAAAATATCTTTAAAGTTCAAAGTATTGTAAATATAATATTAGAGGATACAAAAACCAATATACAAACTGAGGATATAATAAGATATATGTTAAGTATAGTAAAATTAGATACTAATAATATTGTTACAAAAACAGCAGTAGGGTCACCAAAATATATAAATGGTATATCATATTTTCTACTAGATGATGAAAAAACACAAGAAGAAATAAAAAATGAAATTTAATATCTAACAGTTGGAAAGGACAAAATGAAAAATTTCATAATTAAATATAAAAAATATATAATTACATTAGTTATTATAATGCTTTCTATTATTTCAATAATAATGCAAGAGAAAAGTAGACAAGATAGTATTAATATAAATTCACAAGATATATCTAAAATAGAAAATAAAATTGCAGTATATATTACAGGAGCTGTAAAAAATCCAGGAGTATATTATTTAGATATAGGCTCAAGATTAAGCAATCTTTTAGATATTTGTGGAGGAATACAAGAAAACGCTGATATTAAAAAAATCAATTTAGCTAAAAAATTGTCTGATTCAGATAAGATAGATATTCCAGTTATAAAGGAAGAAAGCATAGATGATGAAGAAGTAGAGGAAACAGAAAAAAGTGATAAAATAAATATAAACACAGCAACTGAGAGTGAGCTTATGACTTTAAATGGAATAGGTAAATCTACTGCCCAAAAAATTATTGAATATAGAAAAGTACAAGAATTTACTGAAATTGAAGACTTAATGGAAGTTCCAGGAATTGGAGAAAGTAAATTTAATAATGTAAAACATGATATTTGTACATAAAAATAAAAACTTATAGCTAGAAAATAGCTGTAAGTTTTTTTGATAAAACGTAGAAAATAATTTAAATTAGATGAAAAATATATTTATATATGATATAATTTCATTATAAGATGAGGTGTAAATTATGGTAAAAGATTATTTAAACAAAATAGTTGAAGTGAAGATGGATAGGCCAATGGGAAGCAAGCATCCTAAAATTGGATTTATCTATCCAGTAAATTATGGATATATTCCAAATACTGTATCAGGTGATGGCGAAGAGTTAGATGCATATGTTCTTGGTGTACATGAACCATTAGATACATTTTCAGGTAGAGTTATAGCTATAATACATCGCTTAAATGATAATGATGATAAATTAGTTGTAGTTCCAGATGGTAAAATGTATTCTGATGAACAAATAAGAGCTCTTACTGAATTTCAAGAGGCATATTTTATATCTGAAATATATAGATAGTGAGGGATTATATGAATCTTAAGAATAATTCTTTTATAGATTTAAATTTATACAACATATTTTATACTGTATATAAATGTGGAAGTTTTTCAAAAGCTGCTGAAAAATTATATGTTACACAACCTGCTATTAGTTATAGTATTAAAAAATTAGAAGAAATTTTAGGTATAACTTTATTTATACGTGATAAAAATGTGTTAAAAATAACAGAAGAGACTGAAGAAATTATTCCATATATAGAAGAAGCTCTTATAAATTTTAATCTTGGAAAACAAAGAATAGAAGAAAAATTAAACTTAAGAAATAGTGTTATAAAAATTGGAATTCCATCACATATTGGTATATTTTTGTTAGTGGATATTATAGAAAAGTTTTCAAAAGATAATCCTAACATAAATATAAAAGTAGTTTGTAAAACTACAAAAGAGTTATTTAGATTATTAAAAAATAATAGAATTGATATACTCATAGATAGTTCTCCAATAGAGGAAGTGCCAAGAGATGAATATGTTATATATAAAATATCTGAGGAAAATTATTGTTTTGCATGTAGCGTGAAAAATAAAGATATAAAAAAAGTGTCATTAGAGGATTTATTAAAATATAAATTAATAGTTCCTTCTAAAAACACTAATGCTACAACAGAGCTAGGTAAATTATTTGAAGATAATAATTTGATTCTAGAGCCTAATTATGAAATTGATACTAGTGAGATGATTGTTGAAATGATACAAAAAAATATCGGAATTGGTTATTTATATGAAAAAATGATTGATAGAAAAGATGATATAAGAAAGATAGATATATCTGAAAAATTACCTACTAGTGATATATTTATAATCTATAAAAAGAAGATGCTTGCAATGTCTACTAAAAAAATAATAGAATATATAAATGATAATATTAGCAACTATAAATAAATTTTATAGTTGCTAAAGTTTTATTAATTTGACTTATAATATACATGTGCTATAATCATGGTGGAGGTGAGCATATGACCAAGAAAATTAATATTGGATGGGGACTTACAAATGTTTGTAATATGAATTGCGAATTCTGCTATAGTAAAAATGCAAGAAAAGAAAGTATTTCTATTGGAATAGATGAATGGAAAAAATTTGTTGATGAGAATCATGAAAAGATTGATTCGATAAATTATGGGACAGGAGAAAATTCATTAATAGATGATTTTTTCTACTTTATAGAGTATGTTAGAGAAAATTATCCAGATATAAAGCAGTCTGTTACTACTAATGGACATATTTATAAAAAAGTAAGTAGTAATGAAAAGTTTATGGAAATTTATAGAAGATGCATTGATGAAGTTGATGTATCACTAGACTTTTGTAATAAAGATAGACACAATAAGTTTAGGGGTCAAATTATGGCATATGACTTTGCAATTAATACATTAGCTATGTTAAAAAAAGATGGCAAAAAAGCTACTATTGTATTTGTTGGTTTTGAAGAAACTTTGCAAAAGGAAAATATTGACGGTCTATTTGGTATTGCTAAGAAATATAATGCTTTACTTAGATTAAATATTTATAGACCAGTTGCTAAAGACAAAGATATAAATAAAAAGTTTATTCTATCATATGATACTTTAAAAAATGCACTTGATTATATAAATGAGAGATATAAAATAATTACTTTAAGTGATGTTCTATTTGGTAATTTATTTACTGATCAAACTGATGTTAAAGAAAATACAGGCATTGGAAGTATTAGGATACTGCCTGATGGTAATATATGTCCTTCTACTTATTTAATATCAAAAGAACAAAGAAGTAATTATTATATTACTGACAATAATGTATTAGATAAATTGAGATTTAATGATTTTGAAGAAGCTAAAGTACCATATGAATGTGACAATTGTAAATATAAGAATTCATGTAGAGGTGGAGTTTTTGATAGAAGAGTATTATGGTATGGAACGTTAGATAAAAGAGATCCATATTGTCCAATACTTCTTGGAAAAGAAATACCAAATACTAAATATCATATAACTAAAAAAGAAAGAGTATCTGTTCATGAAGAGTATTTACCAACTATGTTTTTTTCAAACTAGAAAGGATAGATATGAAAAGAATAATTGCTTTAAGACATGCAGAATCTATAAAAAATTTAGAAGATATATATGGTGGAAATGGTAAAAAACTTACACAAAATGGAATAAATAGTATTAAAGTTTTAAACGAGAAATTACAAAAACAATATAATATAAAAAATAGAAGTAATGTAGAAATTTATACTTCATGTAGACGGGTGCATGTAGAACAGACATGTAGAAAAATTGCAGACTTTATCGGTATAGATAAAATCTATACTGATAATTTATATTCTCCAATAAATTTAGGAGCTTTTAATGGTTTATCTAAAGATGAGCAAAAAATTCTATATCCAGAAGCTGTTAAAGCATTAGAAAGATGGAATTTAGGCATTGGAGATATTAATGATTTTAAAGTTGATGGATTAGAGTCAGCTTCAAGTCATTTTCAAAGAATAAAAGCTTTCTTAAGTAATTTACAAGACGAAAAAATGTATATTTTAATTGGTACACGATCAGACATTACAGCTATAAAAAACATTGCTTTTGGAAACAATCCAGAAGTATATATGGAGTATAAATATTATAATACGGAATATCTGTGTGGTATCTATTTTGAAATATATAATAATCATAATGTATGTAATATAAATTTAATTTAGAAATATAAAATTAAACAAGTAATAAAAACTATTTTATAGTAGAAATAATTTGAATAAATGTAACTATAAAACAATGCCATATAGCAACAATATAGTAATTATTATTATATTGTTGCTATTCTAAAAGGAGATATTGTATGAAAAATTATCAAAATTTGAAAATTATTTTAACTACTCTTTCGCCAAATTCTCATAGAACGGCAGAAGAAAATTTAGGAATAGGTTATCTTGCATCTTCTTTAAGAAAAAATGGTTTTTTAGTTGAAATAATTGATGGATGGCTTGAGGGAATAAGTGATGATGAAGTATTTAAAAGAATTTCTTCTATTGATAATATAGGAATTGTTGGTATATCTTGTTATATGTCAAATAATGATTCATCAATAGCATTAGCTAAAAAAATTAGAAAAAATTACCCCAATATTCATCTTATATGCGGTGGCTTTGGACCTTCTTTTACTCCAAATAAATTTTTAAGTAGTAATACTTTTGAAGTTGCTATGATAGGAGAGGGAGAAAATACTATTGTTTATGTATGTGAAAATTTATTGAGTGGAAAAAGTTTAAAAGGTATAGAAGGTATTGTCTATTTTGAAAATGGAAATATTATAAAAACAGAAAATAATACACAAATTTTAAATTTAGACTCTTTACCAAGACCTGCAAGAGATACTTGTAAATTTGCAATTTCAAGAAAGTCTACTGTAAATGTTTTAACTTCTAGGGGCTGTATGGGAAATTGTACTTTTTGTTCAATTAATGCCTTTTGGAAATTATCTAAAGGAAAGAAGTGGCGAGGAAGAAGCATAAAAGATATAATAGATGAATTAGAAGAATTATATAATATGGGTATTAGAAATATTAAATTTGTTGATGATAGTTTTATTGATGGAAATAGGGATGAAAAATGGGCAAAAGAATTTTATGAAGAAATCAAATCAAGAAATATAAATATGATTTTTAGAGGGTCAATTAGAGCAGATTTAGTTACTGATGAAATAATAAAATATTTAAAAATGGCTGGATTTACATTATTTGCTTGTGGAATAGAAAATGGTTCTGAAGCTGTTCTTAAAAGAATGAATAAGTCTGCTAAATTAAGCTCAAATAAAAATGCATTAAATATTTTTAAAAAATATGGCATTTTGGTACAAGCTGGATTTATTTTATTTGATGACAAAACAACATTAAGCGAAATAAAAGAAAATTGTATTTTTTTAAAGGAACATAATGAAATTATAATTAAAGGTATATTTTCTGAAATGTTTGCAGCAAATGGCACTATTTATACAAAAAGGTTAGAAAGAGAATGTAAGATAAAAAGTGTAGAGATATATGAAAATAATAAGTATGATATAATTGATGAAAATGTAAAAATTTTATATAACTATGTAAAAAGGTGGCATAAGCTTCATATGAGCATATATGATAAAATTGTTGATCCGATATCAACTCCAAAAGCAATTGATAGTAAAGAGGCTAAGGAATTTTATGATATATATATGAGTATAAAAAATATTGACATATCATTTTTAGAGTCAATTATAACTCTAGTTGAAAAAAAATGTAGAGTTAAAGAAATAGAAAATTTTTTCATGGAATATGTTTTAGGTACAAGAGATAAGTACATTATTGCAAGTGATAAAGCAAATTTACTTTATGAAAAATTGAATTTAAAATATGATGCTAAGCTAAATCCTTTTGTAATGTAAATTATGTAGTGTGTTGATTTACTAAAGCGACTATGTTATAATGTTTGCAGCAATTTAGATTGTACTGAATATAAAAAATAGGAGGAAATTTATGCCAGACAAAAATTTCGAGTATGAAAAAAATAGACTAGAAGAAATAATTGAAAGTCTAGAAACTACTCTTGATGGAGAAGAAACTAAACTTAAAGTTTTACCCAAAAAATATGGTTATGATCCAAGACTTTTACAGAGTTTAATGTCTATGTCTGTACAAAAAATAGATGGGATTAAAAATCATATTGATAAACCATATTTTGCAAGAATAGACTTTGAAAATTCTAAAGATAAAAAGAAAGAAAAATTATATATTGGGAAAGTTGGTGTAATTGATTTAGATGGTGAAATTATAGTAACTGATTGGCGTGCTCCAATATCTTCACTATATTATGATGGTAATCTTGGAAGTGCAGAATATGTAGCACCTGAGGGAACTATAAAAGGAACTCTTGAATTAAAAAGGCAAATAATAATTGAGAATAAGAAACTTTTAGAAATATTCGATGTGGATTCTGTATCAGATGATGAATTATTAAAGCCATATCTTGGCGCAAATGCTGATAATAGGCTTAAAAATATAGTTGCATCTATTCAAAAAGAGCAAAACGATATAATTAGAAAGCCATTATATAATAATATAATTGTTCAAGGGGTAGCTGGTAGTGGAAAAACTACAGTAGCCCTTCATAGAATAGCATATTTAATGTATAATAATTCTAAGAAATATCATTCAAATCAATTTATGGTAATTGGGCCAAATAAATTCTTTATAAATTATATTTCTAATGTATTGCCAGATTTAGATGCAGGTCAAGTAGAACAATATACTTTTGAAGAACTTGCAAAAAATTATATAGGAGAAAAGTTTACTGTTAAGGATCCTACTAAGAACCTTGTTGAAATACTTTCGGAGGGAAAAGATACTATAATTTCAAAGTATAAATTATCTATGGATTATAAAGAGGAATTAGATTGTTTCTTAAACGAATTTGAAAATGAATTTATATCTGAAGATGGTATCTCTATAAATGGCTTTTGTATTTTTAGCAAAGAACAAGTTTTAGATTTTTTATCATCATCAGTTGATATTGATTTTTCTTCAAAATTACTTAGAGCAAGAAAAGTAATTGAAACAAAAATACAAGATGCATCTAATTTATCATCCGATGTAAAATCATATTTTGGAAAACTTATAAAGGAAGCTAAAAGTGATGAAGAAAAGGATAATCTTACTAAACTACAATGGGATACAATTGATACTATAAATAAAAATATAAAAACGTATTTAAACAAAAAATTTAATATAAAAAGTCAAAAGATAGTAACTCTTTATAAAAAGTTTATTACCTATTATAGTAAATATTCTAGAAACCCAGATATTTTAGCATCTATTAAAAAAGAAACTTTAAAAAATATTAATAAAAAAGATTTTGATTTTGAAGATTTACCTGCTCTTATGTATATTAAGTTGAAGATTTTTGGAAGTGGAGTCTTTAAAGATTTTGCTCATGTAGTAGTAGATGAATCTCAAGATTTTGGAGCTTTTAATTTCTTTGTTTTGAAAAATCTTATGAGTAGTAGCACATTTTCTATATTCGGGGATCTTACACAAGGAATATATGAATATCGTTCTATTAATGATTGGGAAGAGGTAGTTAATAGTACTTTTTCTGGGAAATGTAATGTTATGTTACTTGAGAAAAGCTATAGAACTACTATAGAAATTATGGAGGCTGCAAACTTAGTTTCAAAATATATTGGAATGTTTGAAGGTAAACCTGTTATAAGACATGGTGCTGAAGTATCTTTAAATAAAGTAAATAACCAAAATAAGGTAAAGTATATTATAAATAATATAGAAAAATATATGTTAAATGGTAATAAGTCTATAGCAATTATATGTAAAACACCAAAAGAAAGTAAAGCCGTTTATGAAGAATTGTCAAAAATCAATAAAGATATTTCTTTAATTGCTGAGGACAATGAATTATATAATGGCGGTATTTGTGTAGTACCAGCGCATCTTTCTAAAGGCTTAGAATTTGATTGTGTATTAATATATGATGCTGATGAGTCTACATATTTTTCAGATAATAAAGTTGATATGAAATTATTATATGTAGCTATGACAAGGGCATTACATGTATTAGATATTATATATCAAAATAATATTACTAAACCATTAATAAATTTAACTAATAATTAATGTAATATAAAAATAAAAGAAAGTACCAAAAAATCGGTACTTTCTTTTTGATATAAAATCATATAGGAAAAACTAAAACATATATTCATTAGTAAGGGGGATAAGATGAGATACTATATATATTTAGATAAAGAATTATTACAAATTCTTTTTTCTGCTATTGAAGATACAAATTTTGATATAGAAGTAGTAGAATACTCTGTAAGAAGAGATTATGGGAATAGTAGTGAAATTTCAATTGATCCCTCTTTTGAAAACATATGTGATTTTGAAAATGGGGAGGAAAAGTATATTGGAGAGAAAAATCAAAGGAAAGGAAGATGTAGTAAAGCTTCAAAAGAATGTGTTGGAGTAAGATATGGTCATAATAATTCCTGCAATATACAAACTGAAAAAAGATATATAAATATTGATGATATATCAAATATGAAAAATAATGCTTTTTATCATAAACTTATTAAGAGAATGAATAGTGAAGTGGAAAAAGAAAATTCAAGAATAGTTATGGAGACTGGAATTATAGAGTCTTGTAATAATATGTCTATAGAAAATGAAAAGGATGGATTTTTTGTTTTAAATAATAATTATATATGGTTTAATAAAGAAAAAATTAGTAGTGATATAAAGCTTCTTTGTGGTATGGATTGTAAAATAAATGTTATTGGGTATTTGATAAATTGCAAAAGAGAGGAGACGTCTAAAAATATTATAAAAGCAATTGCTATATTTTTAGAATAATTCCCCTAATATAATTAGAGGAATTATTCTAATATTCTGTTAGTATATGTTCTATTTCTTTTTTGTTATTTTCTACTAAATTTATAAAAGACTCAGCTAAATCTTTGTCAAATTGAGTTCCTAAGTTTTTCTTAATTTCAGATATTGCAAAATCAATTGTTGTTTCTTCTTTATAAGGTCTTTTTGAAACGATTGCATCAAAAGAGTCACATATTGTAAGAACTTTTGCAAGATGTGGAATTTGATTACCTTTTAGTCCTTGAGGATATCCTTTTCCATCAATTCTTTCATGATGTGAATATACAATTGGACAAATATCTTTATATATGTCAGATACTGATAGTATATTTGATGCAATAATAGTATGTAATTTTATTGTGTTATATTCTTCTTCAGTAAGTTTTCCATCATTTAGTAGTATACTATCTGGTATGCCTATTTTGCCAATATCATGAAATGTAGCTGCAATTTGCAAGTCAGATAAATCTTTTTGAGATAAATTTAATTTTTTTGCAAATATACTACAAAGCATTGCAACACGTCTTGAATGTTCTTCTGTATAGTGATCTTTAGCATTTATTGTTTTAAGTAGAATTTGTGCAAAATCTATTAAATAGTGTTCTAATTTTTTATCCATATTTTTTATTTCATTTATTTGTTCTATATATTTAATACCACTTTGTATCATAAGTATTAATTGATCAAACCTATTGCTTTTTTCAAAATAGGCTTGTATATCTAATTTTTTCATTACTTCTATTGATGGAGCAAGATCTTTATGAACAGACATAAGTATTATATATATATCTTTATTAAATTCTCTTACTAGTTCAACAATTCTATCTCCTTTTACAGGTGTCATTAGATAATTTACAATTAAAATATCATATTTAGCAGTTTTTAAATTTTCTATAGCAGATACAGGCTCTGTAAAAGTATCTATTGTATGACCATACTTCTTTAAAACAACAGATAACATTTCCATCATATTTACATCATCATCTATAACAAGTATTTTTGCATTTGTTATTTTTTCTTCTCCCATACATAATTCACCTACTTTTAAGTAAGTATATCAAAAATATGTTAAATAATCAATATAATTTTGTTATTTAAAATTAAGCAATGTTTAGATTTAAAATAATTTGAAATATTTTTAACAAATTTTTATTAATGTAAAGATTTTCTAATTATTTTTGAATTGTATGGGTAACATACTTCAACATTTTTGTTTAACAAGTTAGGCAAACATTATGATATTTTATTTATTAAGATAAATCTTTCACTCTCAAAGAGAGGGAAACAGCTTGAAATTGTGGAAAAATATAGAAAACTCAAATTCAAAATATGGTAATTTACTGAAATTTTTAAAAATCATAGTATTTTAAATTAATTTATGCTATACTATAATTAGTAGATTTTAGGAAAGGAGTTAAATATATGGCAAATGTAAAACAACGAATGATAGATATTGTTAATTCTGTGCCTAATGATTATTTTGATGGTTTAAAATCAACAGAAATGGTATTTAAACTTATGATGGAGTATATAAAAAGATATGGTGAAGATGAAACAACTATTATTCCTGGTACTAATAAACATTTTAATTATGAAACACTAAAAGAAATACTACAAAATATAAATCCAAATTAAAAGGAGGCTAGAAAATGGATTTTATGAAAAGAACTTTAAGTCAAGTTAATACAAAAGAAAATACTCTATATGATTTTATCTATAATTTAATTTTCTTTATATCTTTAGAAAAGAGTGAAGATGATATAAAAAATGATAGAGTTATGACTATTGAAGAATCGAAAGCGAGGTTGAGACAAAAATATGGAAATCTCAATATCGAATAGAGCTCAAAGTAATATTGAAAATATTGTAGAGTTTACTTTAAGGATTTCTACTAACTATGCTAACAGCGTTGTAAATGAGAATACTCTACTATATACTCGATTAAAGATGCTCCATATATTGGAAGATATGTTATTGAAATTCCGGACAAGCATTATCGAGAACGAATTTGTGGAAATTATAGAATAATCTATGTTGTTTCGGAAAAGCATAACACTATTTTCATTAGATATATAATTAGTGGGAAACAAAATTCTAATCTATTTTTTGAAGTTCATAAAAAAGAAATTTCTAATTTTTTGAATCATTTATTTAATTAAATTCTTATTTGTATAGTTTCTAAACTTATTTCATGTGATTAGGTAATTTAATGATATATATTCTTCATTTTTCATATTGTAATTTATCTTTTGTTTGGCATAAGAGTCAAAGAGTATTATTTGATATACTGGCTTATCTCTTAAAAGTTTTTCTAGCTTTTCAATGGTATATATTTTTTACTCATGGTATCAGATCTCATTTATTATTATATTATTAATATAGCATAATTTTTAATAATTTCATATATTTATTTTATATCTTTTATAAATAGTTTAGATAAGTAACTTAAAAAATTAATATTTATTATTATTTTTAGTTAATTTCTATCTATGAATTTTGAAAGTAGGTAAAATTAAAAATACAAAATAAAACTAATTTCTTGTCGAAAGTTGCGACCGATTTTTCTTGACATTACTGGGATAGGATGTTATATTATTAGTGCAGGAGGTGATGAAAATAAAAATTGTTTTTATTATATTTTCCATTTTCATTTCTTATAATCTAGTTTCAATATTTTTTATTTCTAAAAAACGAAGTAAGTTTTTTTCTAAAAGAGGTGACAAATATTAATAAAATTTTTGTTCTAATAAAATCAAGAAAAATTCAGTTATATATATCGATAATTTCAATTCTTATATTTTTTATTTTATGTTTTATATATAATAAATTAATGTTAAATTCTAAATGTATTTTTGTCCTAAAAGAAGATATTTCAAAAGGTGAGATAATAACATATGACACAGTTCAAAAAGTAATAGTTAAAAATTTAAATCAAGAGGAATTAGTATGTCTATATGATAGTATAGCAAAATTTGATCTTAAAAAAGGACAAATCTTAAATAACGAAATAATATCAAATAATAAAGAGGATATTATAAATGAAAAAATTATTATACCCTTAAATAATAATGTAGTTAAATTAAAAAAAGGTGATTTTGTAAACTTATATATTACAACTAATAAAGAAAATATAAAATATGCAAAAAGATTTAAGTATCCTTTTGTTATTAATAATATAAGTAAAGAGATTACTATGAAAATAATTAGTAAAAGAGAGGTACTTAATATATATAATGATACTGAAAATAAGGTATATGTAATGATTGAAGTAGAAAAAGATATAGCCTTGTTTATAGAGAATATAAAAGATATATCAAAATTTAGTCTATCAATTGTAGAGTGAGGTGATTAATATTAAAATAGCATTTCTGTACGATAGGCAAATATATCGCTTTCATAATAGAGTAGATAAAATAAAAAACTATATAAATAATATAATTAGAAAAGATAAAAAAGTATCACACCTTCAAACTATCACAGATACGAAAATAAAATATGATTTATATGTCATTTTATCAGATGATATTTATGAAATAGAAAAATATATTAATATGATTAAAATTAAAGATAAAAATAAAATAATAATAATTACTAAAAACAAACAAATAGACCATGTTATAAAATGTATAAATATAACAAGAAATATGTATTATTTATATAGTAGTGATGAATATTTAGTTAAAAAGATTAAAAATATTTATGAGAGCAGTTTAGCAAAATATAATTAAAACATACCTTAGTAGTTCCAAAAAAATGGGAATATATAATAAAAATATAAGCCTACTTTATATTGGAGTAGGCTTTTAAATTTTTGATAAAGTTTGTAGGGCATTATTTTCAATTATTAGTTTTGATTTTTCTTTTATAGAAGTTGAAAACATATCTAGCGAGTAATATTTTTTACAATACTCAGAAAGTATCACAAATGTCTTTAAAAATTTTATATTTTTAGTAGAATAAGGACTAAAGATTATGTAGTATAAATTATTATATTTATATAAACTATTTTTACCAAAGAAAAGTTTTTCTTGCTTTGCTATATTGCACATATCTAATATAGCATCTAGTGAATCAAAACAGTAAATATTGCTATTTACTTTATAGTTTATATTACTATTTCTCAAGTTTTTAGAGCCTTTCTTAGTTTCTAAAAGTGAATATTTTTTAAGTTCTGGCATATCTTCAATTTTTGTTATTGTAACAATAATAGATTTATTATTATCTGAAGTCGTTTCAATCATAAAGTTAGAAGTATCATCTATTGTAAAAGTTTCATCTAAATCTAATTCTTCGATAAGATTTAATAATATATTTGTATTTTTTTGTATATCATTAAAAGAGATTTTTCTTTTTTTTAGTTCATCAAAAGATAATGTTATTTTTACTTTATTTTCATTTATAAGTTCGACTTTCATGTACACCTCCATGTATATATAATAAGTATATGTATTATATAATTAAAGAGTTCCAAAGTCAATAATAACTTAACTAAAATACAAGAAAAAATCTTAATAATAATTCAAAAATATTGCAAGTTACATAAATTTATGTTATAATATTTTAAGTTAATTTCCTTACTCTATATTTATTATAGAGTCTATGGCCAGGAGGAGGTGAGTTTAAGTCATGAATAATTACGAATCAGTTATAATACTTTCTACAAGTGCAACAGAAGAGGAAACAGTTGCTTTTGGAGAAAAAATGAAAAACTTAATTGCAGGAAGTGGCGAACTTACAAATGTTGAGGAATGGGGTAAGAAAACTTTAGCTTATGAGATTAAAAAGCAAAAAGAAGGTTACTACATACTATTTACATTTGTAGCAAAACCAGAATTTATTTCTGAATTTGAAAGAGTATTAAGACTAGATGAAATAGTTTTAAAACATATAGTAATCAAAAAAGACTAATATTTGAAAAAATTACACTAAAAGTGTTTGATAGGGGGAAAAAAGAATATGAATAAATTTCAATTTATGGGGAGATTAACAAGAGACCCTGAGGCTAGATTTACGCCAAATACTAATACACCAGTAACAACATTTTCTATTGCTGTAAATAGAAGATTTGCAGATCAAAATGGTGAGAGAAAAGCAGATTTTTTTAATTTAACTGCTTATGGAAAGCTAGCTGAGTTTTGTGCTAAATACTATAGAAAAGGACAACAAGTATTGGTCGAAGGTAGAATACAAAACAGAACTTGGGATGATCAAAATGGTCAAAAAAGATATGCAACAGATTATATAATAGAAAACGCATATTTTGCTGATTCAAGAAGAGAGCCAGGTGCTGGTGATGGAATGGGAGTAGATATGCCATCATCAAGTATAGATGGAGAATTTATAACAATAGATGATACTGATGATTTACCATTCTAATTCAATTTATATTGGAGAGGAGGAAAAATAAAATGGCAGATAATAAAAATGCAAAAAGAGGATCTAAAGGAGATAAGAACTTTAGAAGACCTAGAAAAAAAGTTTGTAATTTTTGCGTTGATAGAATTGACGAAATAGATTATAAAGATGTAGAAAAATTAAAAAAATATGTAAGTGATAAAGGTAAAATCTTACCTAGAAGAGTTACAGGAACTTGTGCTAAACATCAAAGAAAAGTTACTGAGGCTATTCAAAGAGCAAGACATATTGCACTTTTACCATATACAGTAAAATAGGTATAATGTTCACGTTAATGTGGACATTTTTCTTTTTTTATTGATTTTTTTCAAAAATTAAAATATAATATATTAAGAAAAGGAGAAATATTATGACAGAGAGTTTAGTAGCTAGTATAATAGATTTATTTGGAAGTTTTACTTCAGCACCATTTGGTAAAGAAATTATTACATTTATTATTTCATTACTTCCGATATTAGAGCTTAGAGGAGGTTTGCTTGCAGCAGGTGCTCTAAATCTTAATCCATTCATTGCATATATTGTTGCAATAATTGGTAATTTACTTCCAATACCATTTATTTTACTTTTTTTAACACCTATTTTTAATTGGATGAAAAAAAGAAAGTTCTTAAAGAAAATAGTTGATAAATTAGAGAAAAAAGCAGAGAGTAAAAAAGATAAGTTTGAAAAGGGAGAATTTATTGCATTAATTCTTTTTGTTGGTATCCCATTACCTGGAACTGGTGCTTGGACTGGTGCCCTTATTGCTAGTGTTATTGGTATGGATAAAAAGAAAGCATTTCTTGCAATATCTCTTGGAATTTTAATGGCAAGTATAATAATGATGATACTTTCATATGGTATTTTAAATAATGCTATGTATCATTAATAAAAAGTCACCATACAAAAATGGTGATTTTTTGTATTTTGAAACTTTGAATAAAATATAAAAGTATAGAAAAGCAATATATAAGTTTGAAAAATTAATAATATTATTTTTCTTTTATTTAAAATGAATAAAAAAATATATATTGAACCAAAATGAAAGTAGGGACTATAAAATCTAATCTCATTTAATATATTACTTTTTTTAAAAAATATATAAAATCTTTTATTGTTTAAAGTAATATGATATAATTTTATTATAGTATATTAAATACTTAATGAGGAGGAAAAAATGATAGATAAAATAAGTAAACAAAAAAATAAAATATTATATAAAACTATGATTTGTTTAGTTTTAAGTATTATTTTTTTAAATATTTTAAATCCAGTTCATGCAGTAATAAAAGAGGACTTGCCTGTATCTGAATTAAAAGATGAGTTTCCAGGAAGTTATAAACCATATATAGAGAAATTAAAAGAGATACATCCTAATTGGGTATTTAAGGCTGTATATACAAATTTAGATTGGAATTTAGTATTGAAGCATGAATCATATGAAGTAAATCCAGAAATTAGCTTGATAAATAAGTATGATTATAATGAAAAATGGTTATATAATGGAGATAACATTGCTCATGATGGCCCATTTTATACTGCTTCTAAATCAGCTGTAGCTTATGCATTAGATCCTAGAAATTTTTTAAGCGAAACTTGTATATTTCAATTTGAAACATTAAGTTTTTCTGAAAATGTACATACTATAAGTAGTGTTGAAAAAGTACTTCTAGGTACAAAAATGGCAAGTGAGGAATACAAAAATAAATATAAATGTAAGGGCGAATGGATAGAGATGAGTGAGACTTATTCTGAGATGATTGTAAGACTTTCTAAAAAATATAATATTAGCCCTACTCATGTAGCCTCAAGAATAAGACAAGAAAATAGTGGAAATGTAGTTGATGGAGCTCTGATTAATGGTGATCATGGTGTATATAATTTCTTTAATATTGGTGCTGTTCCTGGTTCTGATGGTAATAGTGCTGTAACTAATGGTCTAAATTATGCAAAAAATAACGGATGGACTACACCTGAAAAATCTATAGAGGCAGGAATTGCAGTTCTTGTTAAAAATTATATACAATATGGTCAAGATACAATATATTTCCAAAAATTTGATGTAAATAATCCTTATGGAAATGCTAGCTCTTTATTTGCATTTCAATATATGACAAATATAATGGCTCCATTTAATGAGTCAAAGTCAGCATATAATGGATATGTAAAAGCAGATATGATTAATTCTGCATTTGAGTTCCACATACCAGTATATAATAATATGCCAAAAACTGCATCTCCATCACCAGAAGATGATAATCATTATAATGAGTTTGTTACAATAAAGAATAACACATATTATTACAATAGTGATGGTGAAAAAGTAACAGGATGGCAAGATATAGATGGAAATAGATACTACTTTGATCAAAGCGGTGTTATGTTTAAGGGAATAAATGTAGTAGATGGTGTAAAATATTTCTTTGGAGTTACTAAAGGTAGAGTAATGAAAGGATGGTTAAATTACGATGGAGCTACATACTATATGAATGAAGAAACAGGAGAAGTAGCAAGCGGAGTAACAAGAGTAGATGGAAAAGACTATTTCTTTGGAATAAAGAAAAACAGATTAATGAGAGGATTAATAAATGATAATGGAACTCTGTATTATACAGACAATAATGGATTACTACAAACAGGAATGATACAAATAGATGGAAAGTGGTATTATTTTGGAGAAGATTATACAGCAGTGAGTGGACTAAAAGAAATAGATAATTTAACATATTATTTTGATCCAGATACAAAGGTAAGAGCAAGTGGAATAACAGAGGTAGAAGGAAAAAAATATTTCTTTGGAATAACTAAAGGAAAGATGATGAAAGGATTTCTAAATTACGATGGAGCTACATACTATATGAATGAAGAAACAGGAGAAGTAGCAAGCGGAGTAACAAGAGTAGATGGAAAAGACTATTTCTTTGGAATAAAGAAAAACAGATTAATGAGAGGATTAATAAATGATAATGGAACTCTGTATTATACAGACAATAATGGATTACTACAAACAGGAATGATACAAATAGATGGAAAGTGGTATTATTTTGGAGAAGATTATACAGCAGTAAGTGGACTAAAAGAAATAGATAATTTAACATATTATTTTGATCCAGAGACAAAGGTAAGAGCAAGTGGAATAACAGAAGTAGAAGGAAAAAAATATTTCTTTGGGATAACAAAAGGAAAAATGATGAAAGGCTGGTTAACATATAATGGATTAACATATTATATGGATGAAGAAACAGGAGAAATGGCACATAGAGTAAGCATAATAGATTCAAAACCATACTTCTTTGGAGTAAGAACATATAAATTAATGAGAGGTTTAATAAATGATAATGGAACTCTATATTATGCTAATAGTGATGGTATACTACAGACTGGAATGATACAAATAGATGGAAATTGGTATTATTTTGGAGAGGATTATACAGCAGTAAGTGGACTAAAAGAAATAGATAATTTAACATATTATTTTGATCCAGAGACAAAAGTTAGGGCAAGTGGAATAACAGAAGTAGATGGAAAAAAATATTTCTTTGGAATAACAAAGGGAAAAATGATGAAAGGCTGGTTAACATATAATGGATTAACATATTATATGAATGAGACAACAGGAGAAATGGCACATAGAGTAAGCATAATAGATTCAAAACCATATTTCTTTGGAGTAAGAACATATAAATTAATGAGAGGTCTAATAAATGATAATGGAACATTATACTATGCAGATAGTAATGGTATATTACAAACAGGTAAACATGTAATAAATGGTGTTACATATGATTTTGATAAAGATACCTATAAAGCAAAATAAATAAAAACATCTCTTTAAAGTATTTTAGTATACTTTAGAGATGTTTTTTCTATCTTTTAATTAAAAATATTTATCTTAATTGTAGATTAAAAAAATATATGATAAAATATAACTAAATATGATAAACAAAATTTTATATTTTTGTTTTGAATTTAGGAGGATATATGAAAGATATAAGTGAGGATCAAAGATTAATAAAAAAAATTGCTAAAAAAATTCAAGAAAAAGGTGGAAGAATATATTATGTTGGTGGATATGTAAGAGATAAAAAGCTAGGAATCGAAAACAAGGATATTGATGTAGAAATATATGGCATTGATTTTGAAGAAATAACTAATATACTATCAGAGTTTGGTAAAATAGATTTAGTAGGAGCTTCCTTTGGGATTTATAAAATTCAGGGAGTAGATATAGATTTTTGTTTTCCAAGAAGAGAAACTTTAATAGGAAAAGGCCATAAAGATTTTGATGTATCAATTGATCCATATATTTCAACTAAAGATGCAGCTAGAAGAAGAGATTTTACAATAAATTCAATTATGCAAGATGTAAATACAGGTGAATTTGTAGATAATTTTGGTGGCATACAAGATTTAGAAAGAAAGATTATAAAACATATAGATGATAAAACATTTGTAGAAGATCCACTAAGAGTACTTAGAGCTTGTCAATTTGCAGCAAGACTAGGATTTGATATAGATGAGAATACTGTATCCATATGTAAAACACTTGATATTTCTGTTCTACCACAAGAGAGAATTTATGAAGAAGTGAGAAAAGGACTTTTAAAAGCTAGTAAGCCATCTATCTTTATACAAAAACTAATTGAAATCGAAAAATTAGAATCAATATTTCCAGGAATTCATATTGAGGATGTAAAATTACAACAATTATATGAATTATTAGATAAAAGTGCAGCAAATAAACAATTTTCAAATAATCCTGAGTACTTTATGTTTTCATCACTTATATATGGACTAAAAAAGGTAGATAGTGATTTAGATATTAATAATATGACAAAAAGATTATCAAAAGATAAAGCATTTAATGAATCAATACAAAATTTAGTTAATAATAAATTAACATTAGATGATTATATAGAAAATAACGAAGATATATCTGATTATGATTTAAAAAAGCTTGCTATATCTAGTATAGATAAATATAAAGTGTTTAATATTGATGATTTATTACTCCTTGATAATTCAAGTGAAATGAATAGAGAAAATGGTATAACTAATGAATTATTAGAAGAAAAAGTAAGTAAAATTGGTTTAAATGAAAGAAGAACAATAGATGGAAAATATACAGGAGAGGATTTAAAAAGAATGGGAGTTCCTGTAAGTAAAGCATATAAAGATATACTAAGAAAAGCTTTTGATTTACAATTACAAAATGCTACAGATGAGAAAATTCAAGAATATCTTAATGGTGTAGCAAAGGAAGAAATAATAAAAAGTGTTGCTACTAAAATAGAGAAAGAGGGAGGACATTGCTATTTCTTTGGTGGATATGTAAGGGATAAAATAATAGGGAAAAAACCAAATGATATGGATGTACAAGTTATAGGAATAACTAATAAAAGATTTAATGATATTTTAGGAAAATATGGAGAGGTTTTATCTGTTGGCAAATCTTTTCCAATATCTAAATTAAGGACTGGAATTGATATAGATTTCTTATCTCCAGAAGATGATAATGGAAATTTATTATCTACCGAAGATGCCCAAAGACGAATTGATTTTACTATGAATACAGTTTTTGAAAATGCACTAACAGGTGAAATGATAGACAATTTTAATGGAATACAAGATATAAAAAGTAAAATTATAAGAATGACTGATAAAGAAACATTTGTTAGTGATAAAGTAAGAAGTCTTAGAGCTTGTAGATTTGCTAGTGAACTAGGATTTTCTATTTCACAAGATACAATAGATGTATGTAAAAAGTTTGATTTTGCTGATATTTCAAATTCTAGAGTATATGAAGAAGTGAAAAAAACTTTATTAAGATCAAAAAAGCCATCCGTCTTTTTTAATAATGCTTATGATATGGATATTGTAGGAAAATTATTTTCTCCAATGGAAAAAATGAAAGGATTAGAACAAGAGCCTAAATTTCATCCAGAGGGTGATGTATGGGAACATACAATGAGAGTATTGGATTTTGCAGCATCATATAGAGATGAAGCGCAAGATAAAATATCGTTTATGTTTGGTGCATTATGTCATGATTTTGGGAAAATTAGTAAAACTGTTATAGATATAGATGAAAGTGGTAATAAAAAAATTACTTCATTTGGTCATGATGTTGAAACAAAAGAAAGTAAGTTGTTTATGGAAAGCATAGGAGTTCCTAAAAAAGTAATGAACAATGCTATTGCATTACAAAAAACTCACATGAGACCAGATACACTATATAGGGAAAATTGCAAATTATCTACTATAAGAAAGTTAATTGAGGATTCTAATAATCAATTAAATGACTGTTTGCTAATATCAAATTCTGATAGACTTGGAAGTGGAATAGAAGTTACTCAAGAAAAATTAGACTATATTGATAATAGAAGAAAATGGTATGAAGAAAAAAATAGAGAATTACAAGAAATGAAAGAAAAAAGTAAAGTTGAAGTTATATCTGGTAAAGAATTAATTGATTTGGGATTTAAACCAGGACCTTTGTTTCGTGTAATACAAGATGAATATAAAAAGATGTCTTATGATGGTATATCAAAAGAAGAAACTATAAAACATCTATTAGAAAAATATGGTAAAAAAATAGAAAAAGAAGATATTTCAGCTGTTGTTGAAGGTATTTCTTTTGATGAAGTAAGTGAAGTACTAGATAAAATGAAAGAAAGAGAAATTGAAGGAGAGGTATTATAATGGAGAAAAAATACATAGATGCCTTTTATGAGGCTTATCAAATAATTAATATGTTAGATGAGAAATTATATGCTAAAATTCCTCAAAAAACTATAGATAAATTTGAAAAAATGGCTAATATTTCTACTTCAGATAAAGTTATACTTCCATATATTTCTTTAAATGAGCAAAATATTTCATATGAGGGAAGAGCATTACTAAAATTAATATCTTTGTATCTATAGTATAAATACCTATAATTATTAATTGATATAAAATTAAAAAATCAATTTTTAAATTATTATAATATAAATTATTTTACATATAATTATAGAATAAATTATTGAATCACCTCTTAAAAAGTATTTCATATAATACTTTAGAGGTGGTTTTTTTGGATACTTTTAAAGTGGGAGATATAGTAGCAAGACGATCATATAACTATGATGTATTATTTAGGATAACAAATTTAAATAATGGAATTGCAGACCTTGTTGGAATATCTGTAAGAATAGTTGCAGATGCACTAGTAGTCTGATGACAGATTTTCCAACAATATCTAAATTGTATAGTGAAATCAATGAAAAATACTTTAATAATAAGTTTATAAGTGTTAATAGTAAATACGTTTCTGAATTATTTAATAAAGTAAGAGAGAAAAATATAAATACGAAAATATCAATCGTTATTGATAAAGAGCCACCATTAGAACTTTTAGAAAGTGAAGATTTAATTGATAAAATTCAATATTATAGAGTATTGAATAATATTCCAAAAACTAAAATGGCAAACTTAATAGGAGTGGATGCAGAGACATATTCAAATTATGAAAAAAAGAGAATTCCATTTGTAAATCCTGTATACGTTAATATTCTATTAGAAGAATTAAATATTAAAGAGAAAATAGAAATACCAGAGTTTATTAAATTTATTGAGGAATATCCACTTCCCAAAATAATAAATATTCTTAAAGATGAGATGATAACTAAATCCGATTTTATTAAGAAGAGTGGCATAAGTAGGTATGCACTTGATAGTTGGATTAAGAAAAATGGAAATCAAAAAATACAGGCCTGTATGTATGAAAAACTATACTTATATTGGAAAAAGTATAAAGGATATGGAAAAGAGTGATTATATGGAAGAAACAAAATACATATCAATTAATGAATTAGAAGATTTTAAAAATCATCCATATAAAGTTACTGAAGATGAGAAATTACAAGAGTTAGTTGAAAGTATAAAAATTAATGGTGTTTTATCTCCAATCATTGTTAGAAAAAAAGAAGATAAATATGAAATAATATCAGGTCATAGAAGGAAGAAAGCTTGTATGTTAGCTAATATAAAAGAAATTCCTTGTATAGTAAAAGATTTAAATGATAATGAGGCAACTATATTAATGGTTGATAGTAATATACAAAGAGAAGAAGTCTTACCTAGTGAGAAAGCTTTTGCTTATAAAATGAAATTAGATGCTCAAAAACATCAAGGTGTAAGAAAAAATATAACTTCTGTCCGAGATGAACAGAAGTTAAAAATTACAACTAGAGATAAAATAGCTTTAGAAGTTGGAGAAAGTTCATCTAATATTAGAAGATACATTAGGCTAACTAATTTAGTAAAAGAACTTTTAGATTTAGTTGATAATAAAAAAATAGCTTTAAGTCCAGCGGTTGAGCTTTCGTATCTAAGTGAAAAAGAGCAAAAAAGAATATATCAAAATATAGAATTTTTAGATATTACACCTTCATATTCTCAAACAATTCGTATGAAAAAATTATCACAATTAAATAAACTTACTTTTGAAAAAATAGATGATATAATGTTGGAGGAAAAACCTAATCAAGTTGAAAAAATAAAATTAAATTCAGCAAGATTAAAAAAAGTATTACCTAAAAATATATCTAGCGAAAAGCAAATAGAAGATTACATTATAAAATGTATAGAAAGCGTAAAAAAAAATAAAAGATTAGATTTAGAAAATGAAAGATAATAGAGGATAAAAACTCTATTATTTTTTTGTTTGAAAGGAGTTGTATGGATAGTGATGAAGAGAGAAAATTAGATTTATTTAAGATAAATGAAACACTAACATACAGGTTTTATCAAATGCCAAAAGAATTATTTAGGAATCCATTATATAAAGATAAATTATCTTTGGAGGCTAAAGTAACTTATACACTATTGCTTGATAGATTGGAGCTGTCAAGAATAAATAAATGGTTTAATGAGAATGGGGAGATATACTTAATTTATACAAGGCAAGAACTTATAAATGAGTTAAAAATATCTAGGACAACAGCTTCCAAAGTGTTTAGTGAATTAAAGAAATGTAATCTAATAAAAGAGGAAAGACTAGGACAGGGAATGGCAAATAGAATTTATATAGGTAAAATGCAATCAGAAGATTTGGAAAAATTTAAAGAGAAAACTTTCAGAAGTCCAAAAGAAGAACTTCTAGAAGTCCAAAATAGAATTTCTAGAAGTCTAAAAGAAAACACTAATAATACTGATATAAATAATACTGATTTTAATATTTATAATAGTGAAGATAAAATTTTTTTTGCAGATAGAGTTTCTTTAAAAATGAAAGAACTAAATAATTTAGTTGAACAATATGACATTGAAAAAACAGCTAAAATAATTGTAGCATTAGATTTATATAAAAAATCTAGTGGTAAAATGTATGTTAGCGATTATAATGCTATGTTAAATTGGGTAATAAATAAAGTTTCAAGAGATGAAAAAAAAGAGATGGAAGGTAATTTTAAAAGAAGTAATATTAGATATAAAAATTATGAACAAAGAGAATATGATGACATAGAGTCTTTTTATGACAATATATGATAAGAGGAGAAGTAATTATGGGAGAAGTAATTGTAGAAATAAGGGGAAATAAATTTTCTGAAATAGATATAGATAATATGCTTATAGATTTTATTATGTTAGGAGAAAATGTATATTATAAAAATCAGAAAAATATTGAAAAGCAGGTAAAAGCTTTTGTAAAAAAATATAAAAGAGATGGTATGAATATTATAACTAAAAAAAGACATTTAAAGCAATTTTTAAACTCTGCTAAATTGATTTATCAATTAACAGGGTTTTATTCATATAAAAATACTTATGATAAATATGTATATACATTAAATCAGAATCTAAAAGGAAGTAAAGTATATTTACATTTAAAAGATGAAAAAGAATTAGTAGTAATATATAATTCTATATCGAGTTTTTTGGAAAGTTGGTTTATTCATAGAAGGTGGGAGGATTTGGTTAAATGAAAGAAAATGAAATAACAATTTTATATAAAAAAGTAGATGAGAATCCGAAAGTTTTGAAAATAAAAAATACTTTAGAAGAAAAGCAAAAGTTAGTTGGTGGACTTATTGAAGTAGTACCATATATAGATAATATGCTAATTATTTGTAATGAAGAAGGAAAAATACATAATTTAGAAGAAAATATTAGATTTAGTAATGATTATATTGCAGGAGATTTTTTTGTAATAGGTGATGATTATGAAAATGGAGATTTCAAGTCTTTAACTAATGAAGAAATAAGAAGAGCTAAAAATGATATAAGAAACAGAAGTGTACATTATATTAAAATGTATAATGTATTAGAGAATGAATGATTTGAAAATAAATATTGAAGAAAAACCTAAATCTAATATAAAAAGTGGAATAATTATTAAGTCAAAAGAGGACATATATAATATGTCAGAAATACAAGAAATAAAAAATGCAATACAAGAGTACCTTATTTTAATTGGGATGAATAATAGAAATGAAGTAAGAAATGTAAATCTTATTGGTATAGGAAAAAGTAATTTAATACATTTAGACAGTAAAGATATTATCAGAACAGCATTGATAAATGCTTCAGATAAAGTAATAATGGTGCATAATCATCCCTCAAATAATACAGAGCCTAGTAGTGCAGATAAACATATTACAAATGTTACAAGTAAAATGTTAGAAGTATTTAATGTAAAGTTATTAGATCATATTATAGTAACAGACACAGAATGTGTTAGTATGAAAGAATTGGAAAAAATAAACGAGAATTATGAAGATAATAAACTTGGATTGCTAGATAAAGGTATTTTGTTAGAAGAAAATATTAGATTAAAGGAAAAATTGAAAAAAAATAATAAAAGTAGAAAAATGAAAATGGAAGAAAGGGAAATATAAATAAAAGGAGGAGATTTTATTTGAATAATAAAATATTAAGAACTTTATATTTTCTAGGTGTTGTAAATGGAAAATAAATATAGTACTGAAGAATATAAAAAGATAAAAGATAAAGAAAGAGAAGATTTAAAAGATACTCTAAATCAAGGAATAAAAGATGCCTTAAATTCTGAAAGATATAAAAACTTTCTTAATATAATGAGTAGATGTCATAATTATAGTTTTACTAATTCGCTACTTATATCACTACAAAATGAAAATGCTACACTTGTTAAATCTTTTACTGATTGGAAGAAAGACAAGGTTAGCATAAATAAGAATGAAAAAGGAATAAAAATATTTTGTCCTGTAAAACAAGTTTTTGTAGAATACCAAAAAGATGATAAAGGTAGAGTAGCATTAGATGAAAAAGGGGAAAAAATAGAAAAAGGAAAAACTGAAAGAACTACTTTTAAAGTGGGGAGAGTATTTGATATTTCTCAGACTAATGCTGATAGAGAAAAATACGAATTAAAAAAAGAGAGTGATGAAAAAATTTTAAATAAGGATCAAATAATATCAACTTTAGAAAAAGTTAGCGGAATAAAAATTAACTTTAAAAATAGTTTAGGTAGAGCAAATGGATTATTTTACCCTGAACAGCAAAAAATCGAAATAAGAGCTAATATGGGAGATATAAAAACTATTTCAACCTGTGTTCACGAAGTTGCACACTCATTACTTCATAATAAAAATAGTAAATTAAATTTGTCTAAAGAGCAAAAAGAATTTGAGGCGGAAAGTGTAGCTTATGTTGTATGTAAAAACTTAAATGTAGATTCTAAGGAAAATAACTTTTTATATTTAGCTAACTGGGTAGGTAAAGAAGATATATCTGATTTTAAAGATTCATTAGATAGAATACAAAAGACAAGTAATGATATTTTAAAATATTTTGAGAAAGAAAATAGTAAGAAATTTGAAAAACAAGTACAAAACGAGATGTAAGTTTTTTGAAGGACAAGATTCGCAAATGTCGGCAAAATGCCACCATTTACATCTTGTTAGGAAAATTTCCTAAGACCTTTTTAGGAGGTGGATATGAAAAAAATAACAATACGAGTAACAGATGAGATGAACGACAAATTATTAAATGAATCTAAAAAACTTAATATAAGTAAGAATGCATATATAAATATTTTGTTTACTAAAAGAAAAGTAAATATATTTGATGGAAAAAAAGATATATTGTTAGAGCTAAATAGAATAGGTAATAATTTAAATCAGTTAACAAAACTTGCAAACTCTCATATTATTAATGTTGTAGATTTAAAAGATATAAAAAGTGAGTTAAAAAATATATGGCAATTTTTAAGTGCATTAAAGTAAAAAAATACAATCTTGGAGAATTGCTGAAGTATGTTACTAGAGTTGATAAAACAAAAGATGAATTAGTATATGCGAAAGATTGTAGTGTGGAAACAGCAAAATATGAATTTGAGTTTGTAAAGAAGTTATACAATAAGAAAGATAAAAGACAATATTATCATTTTGCACAATCATTTAGTCCTGAAGATAAAATAACACCACAACTTGCACATCAAATTGGAAAAGAAATGTTAAAGTGTTTTGATGGGTTTCAAGTAGTGATGGGAACACATATTGATAAAGAACATTTGCACAATCATTTTGTTATAAATAGTGTGAGTTTTGAAAATGGACTGAAGTATCATCAAAGTAAAAAAGATTTAGAAAATATAAAAATACTTTCTAACGAACTTTGCAAAAAGTATAATTTAAGAACTATAAAAATTGAAGCAGGAAAATGTAGTAAATATATGGACAAAAATGAATGTCATATAACAAATAAAACAGAAACTGAAAAGCAAAAGCTAATTAAATCAATAAGCAAGTGTATTAAGTCCTCTAAATCAAAAGAACAATTTATATTTAAAATGAATGAGTTAGGTTACAAGGTAAAGTGGCAAGATACAAGAAAGTATATAACATATACAACACCTGATGGTATGAAGTTTAGAGATAAAAGATTACACAATGTTAAATATACAAAAGAAAGAATGGAAATATATTTTGATAAATTATCAAAAAGAAATAAGGTAAAAAATACAATTATTGGAGTTAGTTCAATAAATAAAGATACAAGTAATAAACAAAAAGATGGTTTAGATACAAAAGAATATTCAGATATAGCAAAAAAAGATTATATTAAGAAAAATGAAAATGCAAGTAGCATTGAATGGGAGGAGTAATATATGAGTAGAGATTATATGATTACTATTTTAAAAAGACCAAACAAGCCTCCTGAAATTATAAAAATACCTAAAAAATTAAAAAATATGGCTAAATTAGTTGATGGTATTGTAGAAGAAATTAGATATGAAAAAGTAATAGTAGTATACAATAGAAATCAAGATGATTTTAAATTAAAAAGAAATAAAGTTTTTAAGGATTTAACATTGAAAGGGAACATACTTATTGTAGGAAACTATGAAGAAGAGGGAGATATTAGATCATTAAAGAAAAAAGAAATAGTAGAATATATGAGAAAAATCAAATATAAACAAAAGGAAGTCCAAAATGAAGTTGAATAGAAAAGTAATAGCTTTCTTTATATGTACAATTTTAATATTACCTTTTTCGATGTATATAGGATATTACTTAAATTCTATGTTAGTATCTAAGGATATTACATTTGAATTTGTTGAAATATTAAAAAGTTTAACAAATGGTAAGATATTAAGTTTAATATTTTGTATTCAAGCATTATTTATGATGCTGTTTTTTATGCTCATTTTTGCACAAAAATATGGAATGTATAAAGCAAATACAGAAATGATTACAACTAATATTTCTATTCCAAAACATTACGGTCAAGGACAATATGGAACTAGTAGATTTGCAACAAATAAAGAATTTGATAGAACATATACTAAATTAAAGTTTAATAAAAATCAAGATTATTTATCACAGTCAATATCTAATGGTGGAGTAGTTGTAAAACATAATTCTAAAAGAGATTATGAAGAAATTAGTGTAGTATCAGATAATAAACATTTAATTTGTTTAGGTAATACAGGAGCAGGTAAAACGAGAAGAATACTTATAGAAAGTTTATGCATTTTAGGACTTTCAGGAGAGAGTATTATAGTTTCAGATCCTAAAGGAGAATTATATCAAATGACATCACAATTCTTTAACAAATTAGGTTATGAAGTGAATGTAATAGATTTTAAAACTCCTAAAAAATCTAATAAGTACAACTTTTTACAACCTATAATAAATGCAATTCAAAATGATGATATAAAAAGAGCAGAAGATTTGACTTGGGATTTAGTAGAAAATATAGTACAAAAAACTAATTCTAATTCTGATCCTTTATGGGAGAATGGAGAAAAAAGCATTATAGCAGGTAGTATAATGACAGTACTATTAGAAAACAAAAATAATAGAGATTATCAGAATTTAACCAATGTTTATAGCTTTATATCTAATATGTGTCAATCAGATGAAAATGGCTTTATGCCTTTAACAGAGTATATAGAGAATTTACCTGATGAAAACCCAGCAAAAAAGATTTTTTCTATTTCAACAATAGCTCCTGAAAAAACAAGGAGTTCTTTTTTTACTTCAGCACTTTCAACACTAAGATTATTTAGTAGTAATAGTATTTATACGATGACAAATGATAGTGATTTTAGATTAGAAGATATAGGAGAAAAGAAATGTATAAGATATATTATTCTACCCGATGAAAGAACTACATTTTATACACTTGCTACATTATTTGTTAGTCAACAATATCAAGCATTAGTTAATTTAGCAGATAGTAGAGGTGGAAAACTTAAAGTTAGAAATAACTTTATTTTAGAAGAATTTGGTAACTTTACTAAAATTGCTAATTTTGAAAATATGCTAACAGTCAGCCGTGGAAGAAATATAAGATTTAGTATGTTTTTACAATCTTTTTCTCAACTTGAAACAAAGTATTCAAAGACAGTAGCACAAAATATTATGGATAATGCACAAGTATGGATTTATCTTAGAACTTCAAGCTATGAAACAGCAGAGATAATAAGTAAAAAATTAGGAAGTTACACAGTTTCAGTAAATAGTCAAAGTAATTCAGTAAGTAGAAATAGTGATAATATAAGTGAATCTATGAATCTTATAGGAAGAAATTTACTTACACCTGATGAAGTATTAAGATTTGAAAGTCCTTATGCTTTGGTATTGCAATCAGGTTATTTTTCGGCAAAAACTGAGATACCTGATTTATCTAAATGGCAGTTTAATAAAGTACTAGGACTTGGAGATGAAGAAGAAAATAGAATAATAAGAGAGAAAACAGAAAATGAAAGAAAAGTTTTAGAAGAAGAGAAAATAAAACTTTGGAAAATATGGGAAGATTACAAGTATTAAGGAGGGATAATCTATGGATTTAAATAGTTCAATATTAGTTACAGGAACAATAAAACTACTAAATGATTTAATAACATCACTTACTGGTATATCAATACTTGTTGCAACTGTTATGGGAATATATTATTTAGCAAGAAAATCATCTTGTGATGAGCAGGAAGGTAAAATGCTTACAAGAAGATTATTTGTAGCAATAGGATGTTGTGTACTAATAACAATTATAAAAGTTTTAATACAAGTAATTACAAGTTATTATACATAGGAGAAAATAATGGAAAAGTTACTTACAAATTTATTTATTTCAATAATAAAATCAGCAGATAATACAATAAATTATGCTTTTGAAAATATGGTAAAAATTTGTTTTAATGCAGAAGAATATTTAACAGAGTTGTTATCTATACAAGTTTTAGATTTTACTATGTTAAAGTCTGTTATTAGAAATTTTGCAATAGCACTTATTATTCTAAAATTTATAAAAAAGGGAGTTGAAATGTATCTTACTTGGACTGAGGGAAGTTCAGATACACCAATTCATATATATGTCTTATACTTTATACGAAGTATGGTACTAATTTTAGTATTTCCATTTGTATATGATATTTTTGTAAATATTGGTACTGACTTTGCAAATCAATTACTTACAAGCTTAAATTTATCGTATCAAGAAGGACTAACAGCGAATTTAGCTACAATATCAGCAGTTGGACTTAATACAGCAATACTTGGATTAATAGAACTGATAATGCTAATTCTACTTTATATACAAATGCTTATGCGAGGTGTAGAAATGTTTGTACTTAAACTTAGTTTTCCTATATTTTGTGTTGGATTATTAGATAGCAATAAAGGTGTATTTGTACCTTTTATAAAAAAGTTTTTACAATGTACTTTTACAGTCATAATTCAAATTATTCTTGCAAAAATAGATATACTACTCTTATCATCTTCACAATTAATAATGGGGATAGCAGTATTACTTGTTGCACTTAGAACACCTAAATTTTTACAGGAATTTATGCTTGTAGCAGGTAATGGATCAAGTGGAATTTCAAATGCAGTTTTAACAACATCAAAAGTAATTGAACTTAAAGGACAAATAACTAAAAAATAATGTATGTAATATATGAAATTATTTCTATACTTAGAGTATGGATTATTCCACTTGGCGTAACACTAAGGTGTATATATTGCTTAATTCAAATAATATATAATGAAGATGAAAGAAAAGTAAATACTAAAAGAATGATTAATGCTATACTATTTTTGATAGTATCAGAGGTTGTATTTGTAATTCAGGATATAATTGAATATTATTATTAAATATGATATTATAATATAAATAATAATTTGTTGAGGCGAAGTGAGAATATGAATTACAAAAAATATTTAATAGATAATGAATATCTAATGAGAGAATGGAATTATGAAAAAAATGTTGGATTAGATCCTAAACTATTAACTCTTAAAAGTCATAAAAAAATATGGTGGAAATGTAAAAACGGTCATGAATGGCAAGTAAGCATAGATAGCAGAAGCAAAGGGACAAGATGCCCTTATTGTAGTAATAGACGAGTTCTAAAAGGTTATAATGATCTTGCTACTATTAATCCACAACTTGCAAAAGAATGGAATTATGAAAAAAATGGTTACTTAAAACCAGATATGGTTGTTGCAAATAACGGAAAAAAAGTATGGTGGAAATGTAGTAAGAATCATGAATGGGAAGCAACTATAATTAGTAGAAATAGAGGGGCAGGTTGTCCCTATTGTACAAATCAAAAAATATTAAGTAAATATAATGATTTAGAAACATTAAATCCACAACTTGCAAAGGAATGGAACTATGAAAAAAATGGTGATTTAAAACCAGATATGGTTGCTGTAAATAGTATTAAAAAAGTATGGTGGAAATGCAGTAAGGGTCATGAATGGGAAGCACTTGTATATAGTCGCAATAATGGAAATGATTGTCCAATTTGTTCAAAAGAATTACAAACTTCTTTTCCAGAGCAAGCAATTTATTTTTATATAAAAAAGTTATTTCCAGATGCAATAAATGGAGATCGTCATTTGAAAATGGAATTGGATATTTTTATTCCATCTCAAAAAGTTGCTATTGAATATGATGGAATATTTTGGCATAAAAATTCTAAAAGTGATGAAAGAAAAAATAGCCTTTGTAAGAAACATAAGATAATTCTATTTAGAGTAAAAGAAAATATAAAAAAAGAAAGCTTAGAAAATGATTATTTAAAAATTATCCCTTGTTCATATTCAGACCAAGGAATTGAACACGCAATAAAATATATAGTGAACTATTTAGGTAAAAATATAGATATAAATTTAAATAGAGATCGTTCTTCAATATATGAATCTTTTGTAATGACTCAAAAAGTTCAATCATTAATGCATAGTAATCCACAACTTGCAAAGGAATGGAATTATGAAAAAAACGGTGATTTAAAACCAGACATGGTTACAGTAAATAGTGGTAAAAAAGTTTGGTGGATATGTCATAAAGGTCATGAATGGCAAGCAATAATTAGAAATCGAAATTATGGAAATGATTGCCCAATTTGTGCAAGTCAAAAAGAACTTAAAGGATATAATGATCTTGTTACAATTAATCCATTACTTGCAAAAGAATGGAACTATGAAAAAAACGGTGATTTAAAACCAGATATGGTTATGGCAAATAGTGGCAAAAAAGTATGGTGGAAATGTAGTAAGAATCATGAATGGGAAGCAATTATTAGTAGTAGAAATAAAGGTGCTGAATGCCCTTATTGTTCAGGCAGAAAAAGAATTGTTGGACATAATGATCTTGCTACTATTAATCCACAACTTACAAAAGAATGGAATTATGAAAAAAATGGTGATTTAAAACCTAATGTAGTATCAATAAATAGTAAGCTAAAAGTATGGTGGAAATGTAGTAAGAATCATGAATGGGAAGCAAGCATTATTAATAGAAATAGAGGAACTGGTTGTCCTTATTGTTCAGGTAGAAAAGCAATTATTGGCTATAATGATCTTGTTACTATTAATCCACAACTTGCAAAAGAATGGAATTATGAAAAAAATGGTGATTTAAAACCAGATATGGTTATGGCGAATAGCGGTAAAAAGGTTTGGTGGAAATGTGAAAAATGTGGATATGAATGGGAAACAAAAATATATAATAGGTCTTATGGTAGAGGATGTCCAACTTGTAAAAAAAACAAGCACTAAATAGCATATATTGAATAATTACCAATTACAATTTGTAGAATTGGAGGTATCTATGAAAAAGGAAAAAATATTTAGAGTTTTAACACTTGTCTTTACAATTTTAACATTTATAGGCGCATTTTATGTGCTTATCAATAAAGGACAAGTAAATGCAGGATATGCTGTAATACCTAGTTTGTTTAATGTCATTTTTTCGCAATTAAGCATTGCTGAGAGAAATAAGAATAATGAGAACAAAGAATAATTAAACAAATTAAAATTTATAGAGAAGATACAATAAAAAAGTATCTTCTTTTTTTATTTAAGGAGGAGTTATGAACAAAGAAGATAAAGTATATGTACCTAAAAATGTTAAGAAGCAATTAGAATTTTTTAGGGGATTTGGAGTAAAAGAATTGATAATAATATTAATAGTAGGAATTATAAGTATTATACCAACAATCTTATTATATAAGTATGGACATCAAGCATTTGCACTAACGTTATTTTTAGTTACTGTTGCTACTACAATTATGCTAGTGATAAAAGATGAGAATAATGTATCTTTTTTACAACAACTAAAACTTGTATGTAAGAGTATATTTATGCAGAAAAATTTTAAATATGGGAAGAGAAACAAAAGATGAATATACTAGAAAAAATATTTGGAAATAATACTTTAAGTTGTGATGAAGAACTAAATATTTTAGATATAGAAGATGATATTTTTTATTCACTAGATAATAAAGCCTCAATTTATATTAAAGTAGAACCTATACCTTTTGAATATTTAAGTAGTAATGAAAAAAGTATTGTAGTAAAAAGATTAACTAGAGAACTTGCAGGAGAAAGAGATGTTATAAAAATTATAACTATGTCTTTACCTATATCAACAGCAGAGGTAGATAAATATTTAGATGAAAAGAGAAACAGTGCTAAAAGTTCTTTTAAAAGAAGTATGTTACTTAAACAAATAGATGATATAAATAAGTTAAGTTATAGAGGAGAAATGATCGAAAAACAAGTTATAATTCAGTTATTCCAAAATAGTGTTGATAATGTGGACGAAAAACTTCAAAAAAGGGCTAAAGAGTTTGTTATTAAATTACAAAATGCGGGTATAAATAGTCATATTCTAAATAAACTAGAAATAATAAAATTATTTAATTCCTTTCTTAATATGAGTTTAAAAGAAGAACATATAAATGATGTTTGGAGTGATTATGATGAATAGAGAAAAAAATACTAAAATAATAAATGCACTCATACCACTTTCGGGGCTTAGCTATGAAAGTGGTATGATTAGAATTGGAGATATGTATTCAAAAGTTGGAGGAATAACAGATTATCCAACTACTCTACCACTTGGAATAAGTAGTAAATATAATAAAATTCCTTTTTCATATACAACACATATTTTTATACCTGAGAATACAGGAATATTTACTAAAGGAATAGCAAAGGGGATAAGGCAAGCAGAAATGAGAGGCTATGAAACTAAGGATGCTAGCATTGAAATACTTTCTAAAAATGAAGCAAATTCAGGACGAGAAATGATAGAAAAATTACAAGATGGAGATACAGTAGGTTATATGATTAATATGTCTATGATATTTGGGGAAACCCCTGAAGAAGTAAAAAATAGATATAGTAGATTTGAAAATCAAATAGAAGGTTTACAAATGAGATTTAGAGGAATGTCGCACTTATCAAGGCAATCTTTTAAAACATTAGCTCCTTTTTATACAATAGATCCGGAAATAGAAAATATATTTAAAAGAAATATACTATTTTCTGATTTTTGTAAATGTTTTGCATTTGCAGGAAATCAAATAACTAAAGAAGGCTATTATTTTGGTGTTGACAATATGAATGGACTATTACTACATAATTCTTGGGAGAGAAAAAATAATATTAATGGTAATATTGTTGTTATAGGGGAAAGTGGAAGTGGTAAGACAACAGTTTGTAAGCATATATTGTTTAATGAATATCTAATAGGAACAAAATTAATAGTTATTGATCCGGAAGGAGAATATGTAGATTTTGCCAAAAAACTAAAAGGTAATGTAATAGATATTTCAGGAGGAAATGAAAATATAATTAATCCACTACAAATAAGAATACATATAGATGACAAAAATAGTATAAAAAATTCCTATGATTTTCATATACAGAAAATAAGGAATTTTTTTAATATCTTGTTACCTGAGCTTAGATATACAGAACTTAATCTATTAATTAGGGAGTTAGAAAAAACTTATACTAAATTTAAAATAAACAGAGAAACTGATTTTACTAAATTAAGTAATGAAGAATATCCTACATTAAATGATTTATATAAGACTATAAATTATAGCTTTAATAAAATTGATAAAAATGATAACTATTATTTAATGTATATAGTGATATTAGATTTTGTAAAAGAGCTTACAAGTGGGATATACTCAAAAATGTTTAATAATCATACAAATGTTAATTTGGATAATGATATAACAGTTTTTAATGTATCAGGGGTACAAAATGTTGAAGACAATATAAAAAAGGCTTTATATTATAACTTACTTAATTTTTGTTGGGAGCAAATAACTAATAATAAAAAGAAAAATGAAAATACATTTTTAATATTAGATGAAGCACATTTAATGCTAGATAGTAGAATCAAGGATACTATGATTACATTAAAGACTATTTCTAAAAGGTGCAGAAAGTACAATGCTAACTTAATGATTATTACTCATTCTCTTGTTGATATGCTTGATAATGAATTAAGAAAAGAGGGACAAGGAATTTTGGAAAATGCAAACTATAAAATATTACTTGGAACAGATGGGAAAAATTTAGAAGAATCAAGAAGTATTTTTAAACTTACTGAACAAGAACTAGATATACTAGCTTCTAAAAAGAAAGGGAGTGGTATATTCATAGCAGGAAGTTTGAAGACGCCTATTAATTTTAAAATTTTAAAGTATGAGAAAGAATTTGTTTTAGGAGAAAATAATAATGGAGCTTAAAGCAATCTTAGCAATATTAGAAACTTTTAAAAATGAAGAGTTAAGAAACAACATTATAATGGGTGTAACACTACTTGTTGCTATAATAATACTTATAATTTTAATTCCTATTTATATACTTTTAAATCCTATTGAAAGTATGAAAAACTTTTTTAGTGATGATGAACAAGCAATAGTTAAAAATATACAAAATGATTATGGAAGTATAAATTATGGAATGGGTAATATAACTATTAATTCTAAATTAGGATTTCCACTTGAAAATATTGATAAGGTTGTAATTACAGCAGAATATGGAATGTACGATCCTTGGAATACAGGAAATAATACAATGCACACAGGAATAGATTTATCAGGGATGCATAGAGATAATGTACTTGCAGTAGAAAAAGGAGAAGTAGTATTTGCAGGAGTACAAAGTGGATATGGAAATTGTGTAGAGTTGAAACATGATATTGATGGAATAGAAATATATACATTTTATGCTCATTTAAGTAGTATAGGCGTTTGCGAAGGACAATTAGTTGAACAAGGTTATATTATAGGAAAAGAGGGTGGAGATCCTTATACAGATCAAAATGCTGGTAATAGTACAGGACACCATTTGCATTTTGAAGTAAGAACAAGTAAAGATTATGGTAATGATGTTAATCCATATGGATTTATATTTTAGTTAGAGGGGGAGATTTAATTTGAATAATAATATGCAATATAAAATAAATAATTATTTTAAAAAAATATATGGAAATGAAAGAATGATCGTTGAAAATCAAGACGAGAAAATAGGAAGCGCAGGAAAAATATTAGAGTGTTTAAAAGAAGAGATAAATTCAGTATATAAATTAGATGAAACAGATAAAAAATATTATCTTGAAAGGTATAATGAAATTATAAAAGAAATAAAAACTAAACGAAGAAATTCTATAATTTATATATTTATACATCCATCTACACAGTATTATGAAATTAAAAGTGAAAAAGATACATTAGATATTTTAAAAAATCAATATAAATTAAATAAAAAAGAAAATAATAAGGAGGTATGCTTATAGTAGTAGATATATATAATACAGATAAAAAGTATAGTATTGTTTATGCAGATCCACCTTGGAAATACAAAACCTGGAGAAAAGATATAGGAACAGCAGAAAAACATTATCCTACTATGGATATTGAAAGTATAGTAAATATGAAGGATACAATCAAAAAAATTTCAAATAACGATTGTATTCTTTTTTTATGGATAACTTTTCCTTGCTTATTAGAAGGATTACAAACTATGAAAGAATGGGGATTTAAGTATAAGACTTGCGGTTTTAATTGGATTAAGAGAAACAAGAAAAGTAATACTTGGTTTTTTGGAATGGGGTATTGGACTAGAGCAAACTCAGAGATATGTTTAATTGGTACGAAAGGTTCTATAAAGCGAAAGTCAAAAAAAGTATTTCAAATTGTAGATACTCCAGTTGAAGAGCATAGCAAAAAGCCAGATATAGTGAGAGATAGGATAGTAGAATTAATAGGAGATTTACCACGTATTGAGCTTTTTGCAAGACAAATGGTTGATGGTTGGGATTGTTGGGGAAATGAAGTTTAAGGAGAATAAGTATGACTTTTATAATTACAAATAATAAATATACAAAAGATATGGTATGCAAGTATATAAATATGAAAAGGTGTGTTATAGAAAGTATAGAGAATTCTTTTAGTGAGTATATAGATAAAAATTTTATGAGTAAGAATTTAGAACAGTTTGATAAAATAGTTATAGATATAACATACTTTAAAGATACAAAAGAAGAAATTTTAAAAGCAATAACTAGAGTAAAAATCATATATGATATACAAATAATTATAATAGATTTAAATTTTAAAATTGGAAATGAATTATTATCAGATTTATTTGAAATAGGAATATATGATTTTATTACATCTGAAGATAAATCAGATCAAAACGAAGAATGGATAAAATGTTTAAATGGAAATAATTATGTTGATGCAGTTAAATTTAAAATTAGTAAAAATGACAAGAAAAAAAAGCTAAAAAAAATAAGTAGACACAAATTAAAAAAGAATTTAAAAGAAAATTATAGAAAGGATAGTAAAAATATAATATCCTGTTTTTTTGGGTTAAAAAATAGAATATCTGATGTTTTTACATTTGTATGGTATATTATTATAACTATACTTGTAAGCATAGGAGCAACTGCACTTTTAAATTCTAATATAAGACAAATTATTCTTCAAATTATACGAGGAGGAAATTAAAATGAAAAAGATATTTATATTGTTTACACTTTACTTAGTATTATGTAAAGACATATATGCAAGTGAAGTAAGAAATATAAAAAAAGATAATAATAATCTTAGCTTTGAATATGAAGTAAATAAAGAAGAAAAAGATTTATTTATAAAAGATTTAGAAAAAGAGATTAATTATGAAGACAAAAGTTATAAATTAGTAGATTATAATGTAGAGGATCAAAATTATTCTGATACTATTGAGATAAATGATATTAAAGAAATTACAACTAATTCTAATACCTTGGAAAAAATATTAGATGTTTTACCTAAAACAATAAGTTATGAAAAAGATGGATATGTAGGTAAAAATGAGTTAGATTATGAAAGCATAGAAGTAACAGAAATTTATAATGGATATTATGAAGAATTTATAGATGAAATAAAACAATATTTTGACCTTACTAGAAACGATATAGATTTTATACCAAAAGAAATAGAAAAAGATAATCATACATTATACTTAATTAATGTAGATTGGTATAAACAAACAACGAAGAATATAGGAGATTTTGTAATACCTGATTTATATAGAGGAGAAGCTTTATATAGAGGAGTTAAAAGAATATATAACCCCTATACATATAAAGTTATAGCTAAGTATAATGGAACAGCAAAAAAAGAAATAATAAAACCTGATTTAATAAAAGTAAATTATGAAGAAATGATATCTGAGGTAGAACAAGTTGAAAATAACAAAAATGCATTACCAATAACTGTTGCAACTGCAAGCTCAATATTCTTTGTATTACTTTTATTTCGTTTAAGGAATAAAGTAAAAGTATATAGTAATGGTAAATATGTAGGAAGTTATAGAATAAAAAATAATGAAATTGATATTACTAATTTAATAAATAAAACAGATAATTCTACTTATATATTTAAGTTAAATAAAATTTTGTATAAAAGGTACAAATATAAAAGTATAAGAATTGTGAAAGGAATTTTGAGTAAATATTGTCAAGTTAAAAGTGATAGTATTGAAGTAAAATTTTAAGGTAAATGTTATGAAGAAAAAATTAATAATTTTTTATAGTATTGTACTACTTGTTGTATTATTTAGTAGTATATTTATATTTATTAGAAAAAATAAAAATAGAAATGAAAATGAGAATATTATAATAGATGATACAATAAATGAAAACATAGAACAGGAAGAAATTATAGATGATTCTATGATAGGTACATTAACAATACCTAAAATAAATCTTATAGATGTAGAAATTCGCGAAACTGTTGAGCTTGAAACATTATCACATTCAATAGGACATTTTGAAAGTACAAACATATATAATGGGAATATAGGGCTTGCAAGTCATAATGCAGGAACAAAGGCAAATTATTTTGCTGATATAAATAAATTGGAGCTAGAAGATGAAATCTATTATAAAACTAAGTATGGAACAAAAAAGTATATAGTAGATAATATAACACAAATAGATAGTTATGACTGGAGTAAATTGGAACAAACAGAAGATAATAGAATCACACTTATAACTTGTATATCAAGTAATCCAAATATGAGATTATGTGTGCAAGGAGTAGAAAAATAAAAGGGGATTGACTTATAAAATTAAATTTTTATATAATTATATATAAGGATGTGATTTTATGATTTTAAAAAGGATACTTATAGTTTTAGCAGTTGTAGTTATAACTTGTATAATAAGCACAGGATTACTTTTGATAGGTAATATGCCAATTGACATTTATACAAAAGTTAATACTAATATAAAAGATTTTGAAAATAAAAATATTGAAAAAGAAGTAGTAGCTATTTTAGAAACAAATGAAAATATGATAGAAAATAATGTATCTGAAATAGAACAAGCTAAAAATATAAATAGTTATTATCAGAATGTTAGTAATAGTGTAAGTAATGAAGAAAGAATGATAAATAATAATGTTAGTCAGTCTAAAGAGAATTTAGTCGAAAATAAAGATACACAAGAAGAGTATAAGAAAGATGAATATACATTTGTCAAAAATGATAGAGAGATTCAAAATATGATTTCTATAACTAAAAGATTAATTATAGAAAATAAAGAAAATAGATATTCAGGTTTGGTGGATAATGTGAATAACATTAATTTTGTTATAGAAAAATCGGGAAATGTATTTTATCCTCTGTATGAATACCGAATAGCAAATATAGTAATGGATAACAATTATCCTGAGTTTTATGTTTATGCAGAAGATGTATATAAAAATGGAGAATATTTGATAACTGAATATTATTTTCAATAGAAATTTAAGTGGGTAAATGGAAACATTTACTCACTTGTGTTATATAGGGAGGAAATAGAAATGAAAAATATAATAAAATTTACTTTTATATTTATGATGTTATTTATAATAAGTATAGTAACAAGTATTATAAGAGCTGAAACTTATAATGTGAATGATAAAATAGATTTAGGACAATACAATATGTATTATAGACAAGGTGGCACATATGTAAATTATTGTGGACGACCACAGCCTAATTTTATGTATTTCTATAAAGATTATAATAATGTTGAACATAAAGCTTTCTGTTTAAATTTAGGTCTAAGTGGTGCAGAAAATGGAGAATATTTAGTTGATGTGAATCAAATAATATCAGATCCTAAAGTAGCAAGTATACTTATTTCAGGAAGTCCATATAAAACTCTTTCAGAGTTAGGCTTAAATGATGAAGATGAGGCAAGTTTTGCTACTCAATTTGCATTATGGATATATCAAAATAATTTAGATATAAATGCTATAACTCCTTGCTCGCCAAATAATCAAAATGTAGTTGAGGCTATCAAAAAAATTTACTATGATGGAATGAATATGAATTATACATCAGAGGCAATTTTAGGAGTAGATAAAGTTGGAAAAGCTGATATTGATAATGTCGATAGAGAATATTATTCTCAAAGGTATAACATATCTCATAATGGTAATATAAAAAATATAAGTTTATCTTTGATGGGTGTAGATAATTTAAAAGTAACAGATATAAATAATAATGAAATATCAAATATAAATAATGTTAATGAATTTAAAATTTTAATACCTAGAACTAGTATTGATGAAAATAAGAATATAAAATTAAATTTTAGGACACAAGCTAATCAAACTTCTGTAATGTTTGGAGCAACTACAAAGAATGGATTTCAAGATGTGGGACTTTTGCTTGATCCAGTAAATTTTAGAACAGTACAAAGTAATTTTGATGTGGAATATAAAACTATGAATATAACATTAAATAAAATTGATAAAGATACCAAAGAAGGAATTAAAGGTGTTACTTTTAAATTTGAAACACTAGATGGAAAAGAATTAGGAAAATATATTACAGGAGAAAACGGAATAATACAACTTGATGTACAAAGAGATTTAAAACTATTTAAAGAACAAAAAATCAAAGTAACAGAAATTGAAGTACCTGATAACTATTATATTGATGAAGAAAATTGTAGTCAGATAATAGATATAAAATGGGGAGAAAATACAACTATTGAATTTCAAAATGAAAAAATAAAGGGCAATATTAAAGTTGTAAAACTAAGCTCAGAGGATAATAAATATACTAACTTATTAAAAAGATCCCCTTTAAAAGATGTTGAATTTGAAATACTTGATGTAAATGGTAAAGTTTTAGATAAAATAAAAACAAATGAAGAGGGAATTGCAGTTACAAAAGATTTATTAAAAGGAAAATATTATATAAAAGAAATAAAACAAGCAAAATATTATTTACTAAATAAAAAAATATATGAAGTTGAAATAGTAAATCATAAAGATTTAATAGAACAAGAGATATTAAATGATAGTGTTGATATAGATATTGAAATAGAGAAAAAAGGATTTATAGAAACACAAAATAAAGATAATATATACTATAATTTTAAAAATATACATAATAAGTCTAATGTATCTTTAGATAATTTCACTTGGAATGACATATTGCCAACAGATGCTGTGCGATTAGATAAAATTTATACAGGTACTTGGAATGAAAAACTAAAATATAGTGTTTGGTATAAAACAAATAAAAGTGATTTTATAATGTATATAGATAAGTTAGATTCAGAAAAAGTATATGAATTAGATTTTAACAATTTGGAATTAAAAGAAGATGAGTATATAACAGAATTTGAATTTAGATTTGGTACAGTACAAAGTGATTTTATGGAAGTAGAAAGTCCTATTGTATATGTAAATGTATTAAATGATTTGAAAAATGGTTTTACATTTACTAATAATACAAGAGTATCAGGAAACTATTTAGATGAATATATTGAAGATAAAGATAAATGGACTACTATTATATATAATAAAAGAATAAGTAAGAACAAAGAGTTGCCAAAAACGGGAAAATAGATATATAAATAAAATCAAGATATTATAGGAAAATAAAGATGACTTAATCTGATCATGAATTAAGTCATCTTTTTAACTAAGCATTATGAATATGATACGTAAACTTAAAATAAAAATATATATTATTTAGAATAGTATATGTTTAATATTCCATTCAAAAATGTCTTAGGCGATGGATATTTGCTATATGAAAAATATTTATCGAAAATTTTATCATCAGTACTTTTATTCATTACTTGAATAGCTTTTGCAATATCCCATGAAATGTTAGAATATGATATGTTACTATATTTATTTGAAATCTGATTATATAATTCATTTATATGTGTAATAAATGTAATTTTTTTTTCTATACAATAATTTAAACAATCTATAATGTATGTATATCCAATAGAGTTTTTATTAAAGTTAAAGTTATTTAGTAAATTAATAATTTTTGTGTAGTCTATATTTTGTGTTTCTGCATAAACTATCTCATTTAATATGGAGATTAAATTTTCTAATTTAAAAGGCTTTACAAAAGTTTTATATACTTTCAAATTTTTTTTAATTAATTCGACTATAAAATCAGAATCACCAGACATTGCTATAACATAATTTTTTATATTATTCTTTTGCATTTTTTCAAGTATTTCTATTCCATTTAGTTTTGGAATATTTAGATCTAATAAAATAATATCAATTCTATTATTCATAATGTAATTTAGAGCTTTTTCTCCGTCATTGCAGATAGCTATTATTCTTAATTTTTGGGATAATTGAATATTTAATTCATTAAAAAGTGATTCGAGATAATTATAATTATCATCGACTATTAGAATATTTAGCATATAGTACCTCCTTTTTTATTTATGAAAAAATTAAAAAATAAATATTGAAATTAGTAATGGAATTTCATTTTAATAGTATTAGTAGAAACTATAAATAAATTTTCAATAGGACGTTATATTTTTATAACTAGTGATAAATATCTTTTAGTTAAACTAACAATTTATAATTATATATTACTTTTTAATATATATCAAGAAAATTGAAAAAATATCAGATAAAATAGGGAAATACAATGAAACTTATTTAATGTAAGGAAATATTTATTTAAATTTAAAAATGGCTTGTAAAAAATATTTTTATATTATAAAATAAAAGAAAGGAGGGAAAATATGAGAAAAAAAATTATATTAACAATATCATTTATTGTTACCATTTTACCTATGTTATTAAATTGGTTTGGCACTATTGATGGTAAATTTTTAATTAGTGGTACAGAAGTATTATTTAATCCAATTATAGTTATTTCAATAATTGTGTATTTTTTATTTGTTTGGTATAAAAGTGATATTAAATTATGTAAAATATTACCTATAATATCACTTTTTATTATATTTATATATGAAATATATGAGTATTTTAATTATATGATTGTAAATATAGATGCTCAGAGAGTAGTATATTTAGGATATTTCATTAGTGTAATATTTATTGCTTTAATGATTACTCTTTATATAAAAATAAATAAAAAAGATATTAAAATAAGTTAAATAATAGCTAAAATTTTGATTTTTTCAGAATTTTAGCTTTATATAGCACAATAAAATTCCATTTTTTCCCATTTTTTCTTTATTTTTCCCATTTAGTTTATTTATATGAAAATATAGTATATAATAAAAAATGTAAATATTATTTACTAACAAATTAATATTAGTTAGGAGGAGTATGTTATGGGATAAATTAAAATTTTTTGTAGAAGTATTGGTATTTTCAAAAAGCGATTACATCATAAGGAGGAAGTTATACCATGAAAGAGAAATTTGTAAAATATAAATCTAAAAACGATGGAACTATTATTGTAGGTGGTCCTGAAATTAATATAGAATTTTGGGAGTTACAGAACAAGATAGATAGTTTATTGACTGTTGGTAATGGAAAATATGAATATAATGAAGATGAAGTTAGAAATCTCATTATATCAGAGCATTTCGATTTTGATAAATTTAATGCTGAAATGGGTACAGAATATACAGAAGATAGTTTCATTACAATGGTTTTAAATGATATAAAGAATGCGGTTGTCTACAATTCTGTTTCTAGTAGAGGAACGTATTGCAATCGTAACCATTATGGTGATGGTGGCTGGAACTATAATCGAGCTTTTAATGATAATACAAGATCTGGAGAAGTAGCTGATGGGGCTGAAGAGGCAGCGAGAAATTTTGGACTTGGAGGCTCTATTTCTGCTATAACTGGATTGATCCCCTACATTGGGACTTACATTGCATTAACAATGGGTCTTGTTGGAGGTTTTGGAGCTTGGTATTTTGAAACACTGGCTGCTTCAGTTAGAAAAAATATGTCAGGTTGTGGGACGGTAGTAGATATTAATAAATATACCACAGCATTCACAGTTTGGGATCAAAGAAACTTTTACGAGTAAGATATCAATTTTAAAAAAGTAATTCAAATTTTAATTATTGGATGTGAATTTAGTATTCACATCCAATTTTTGTATTAAATTTAATTTTAAAAAACTAATAAAATAAAAAAATTGGTATAGGTAAGGTTAGCATAATGATGAAATGTAATTTTATTATATTTGAGAAGAATTGAAATTAATATGTGTAGTGATGCAGATGCAATAAAGTTGGCAAGGCATAAATCAAATGGCTACTATTGATGGTGTTTCCAGTTTTTCAAATAGTATTATTTTTGATATTCTTGGATTTGGCTCTACTACGGAATCGCAGGTAGCTGGGAGTAAGGCATTTGCAAATTATATTGTAAATCATCATAATTAAAAATTTTCTAAAATATAGCTGATATTAAAATTTTAATATCAGCTATATTTTTGAGTTGAAAAATTTCCAAATGATAGGAAAAAATAGGAATTATATATTTATCCATTGACATAATAAATTGGTAGATGTATAATAAATCTATATTATTAAGTTTTAGGAGAAAAAAATGAAAAAAATAATTTATGTATTTTTATCTATAATGATAGTATTGAATCTAATATTATCTTTAAATTTTTTATTAAAAGAAAGAGTTGTATTAAATTTAAATAGCGAAAATAGAGAAATTATAAGACAAGATTTAAATTATACTAGAAATTTAGATTCTATAAAAAAAATTGGTATAGGTAAAGGATGGCATAGTGATGAAATGTATTTTTATTATAGTTTTGGCAGAGTGAAGACTGAATTGATACCAGAAGGCAATAAGTCTGTTGGAAACTTAATGAGCTATATAGATGAAAATGGTTATAGTTTAGATAGGGTGGCTTTTATTTTATTTTGCTCATCAATAGTGTATTTAATAATTATTATTGTTGTATACAATGTTAATTTATAATAGTATAAAAAATGTATTATAAAAATATGAATTTTATACATAATGATGAAATAAAACCTGAGCAAAAAAATGTTATCTTGAAACATTTAAATTATGATATAAAAGTCAATTAAGTTTAAGGTTTATATATATTATGGTAAAGAATTTAAAGAAGTTAGGATTTATATAGTAAATTATAAAAAATGATGGTTGGAATTTAGAATTGAGCAATTTGTCATATAGTGATTATTTAAAATATGTAATGAAGTGAATAAAAAAGATAGAATTCAACATTTATTTGATGAATTCTATCCTTTATATTTTTATTATAATTCAAAATTTTTTTCTATTCCTACAAATAATTCATTTGGTGTTATTTTAAATATTTTTGAAAAACCATATATTTCAAAATCTTTAATTGTTCTTTTACCATTTTCTATACGATAAATATCATATTGATATAAACTTATACCAAGTAAAGCCATCTTACAACAGACATCATTTTGAGAAAGTTTATTTTTTAATCTATATGATTTAATATTTTTACCAATAATATTTAACTGATTATTTAATTTACTAGCCCCCATATGATTATCACCCAAAATAATTTTATTATAAAAATTATTTTGAGATACAACCACTTGTTTTATATAAGCATAAAAAAATAATATTTTAAAATTTGGCTAAAGAGAATTTTAGGGAGTTTAAATACCTTAAATTTTCAATATCTTCTCTAAATAATTCAATATTATCAAATAATAAGTCTGATAATTCGATTTGCAAAAATATACCTATTTGGTAGTTATCTTTTAGTTTTGAGTTTGTAAGTATATGAATTGTATATGTTATAAATATATATTCAAAATTATCTAAATTAATATTATTATTTTTTATTTTTGATTTTCTTAGTATATAATTACATTTTTTAGCAATTGATGTATAAAAATCATAATTATCATAAAATTTGTTTAATTTATAAATATATATCATTTTTATTATTTTTTTAAACACTGTATTTAATCTCCTTTCTGATATATTTTTTTATATTGCTTGATACACCAAAGGGTAAGTCAAAAGCTGAAATGTACCCTTTAATACCTTTTGAAAAATTTAAAAATAATGTATATATATTATATACAAACAGATAATAAACAAAGAGGTATTAAATTATGAACTATTTAAGTAAGTTTAAAAGTGAATCTGAACTACAACAATTTATTATAAATCGTATAAAATTTTTTAGAACAAGTAAGAATATTACACAAGCAGAGGCTGCATATTTATTAGATATGAGTGAACAAAATTTTGGCAGAATAGAGCGTGGTAGGTATAAGCCAAGTATATATTTTATATTAAATTTCTGCTCAAAATTTGATATTACATTACAAGAATTTTTTAAGTTTAATCCTAATTATAATAGGGTGTCTAAACTTGAGAAAGCAACTTATGAATTCTTAGTAAATAATAAAAGCTCAATGCAACAATTAAGTAATCTCATAAATTCATTTTATAATAACGATTATAATTAAAGAGTTATGTTTACTATTATAACATTAATTTCTATAAAAGTAAATGTTTTTAATAATAATAATTTATTTATTATTAAAATTTGAACCAAGAATTGCACCATATAATGTGTGTAGTTCTTTTTTTTGCTCAAATAAATCTACTATTTCTTCTAAAATTTCCAAACTATGTGGCTCTAAATTTGTCATTAATGTATCAATTTTTATATATAGTAGATTTTCAATATTTCTATAGTTTTTATCTATAACTAAATCATTTATATATGATTCAGTCAGTTCATTTATATTGTATATGAATTTCTTATTATATAATGGATTGAACTCATACTTTTTAATATTTTTTGAATTTTTTTCTTCTAAATAAAATTCAACATTTTGTTTAACAGTGTTAAGAAATTCAATAGCCGTTGCATCTATTTTATTTTTTATATTTAAAAGTATTACTGATCCATAGCATTCTCCATAAATTTTTATTGGAAATATAAGTTGTGATGTAAATTTTGTTGTCATTGAATTATTTTCTAATATATTTACTATATTTTTATCATGTTTTGGGGTTATTTCTACATTTGATTGTAATAGAGTAATTAGTAATTCTCTACTTATTTTAGTATTAATATCTATACAATCTTTTTTACTAGAAAATGTTATTTTATCTAAATCTGTTACTAGTATGATAACATTTTCAGATAGTTCTAGTTCTTTTAAATAATTTAGAACTTTTTTATTTAATGATAAATTCATTTTATTTCCTCCTTTCAAGAGGGAGTATATATTAAATATGAAGAAAAAGTCAATCCCCCAAAAAATATACTCGACAAAAAAGAAAAGAAAAAGACAATAATAATAGAGTATAATGCTTTAAGTATTAGGTAAATATACAAAAGAAAAATATTTAATATTAATGTGGGGTTGATATTGAACTAAGTTTTTACTTAGTTTACTTATCAACTTTATTTTTGTATTTTACTAAAGAAAAATACCTAAATTCCTTTTGCGAAAGGGGGTGTTTTTCTTGACTAAATTACAAGCACAGTTTACTAGTTATATGAAAAAAGCATTAGTCAATGATAGTATTGATTATTATAGATCATTTGATAAAAATAGAAATTTTAAACATACTTCTTTATTTAATGAGGAAGTTTTACAAGTGTCGATATCACAAATGGGTGGTATTGACACTTTTTTCTTTGAAAGAAACAACATAGAAGATATTGAAAATATTAAGTTAAAAGAAGCTATAAATAGCCTTACAGATAGACAAAAAGAAATTTTTTTTATGTATGCAGATAAAATAAAGTCTGTAGATATAGCAAAGAAATTGCAAATCAGTGATAGTTGTGTTAGGTCAGTAATAGCAATAGTAAAAAAAAGATTAAGAAAGTATATGCAAGGAGATTAAAAAATGGAAAATTTTGAAAGAGTTTTAAATAATGCAAAGTCTGGTGATGGACAAGCAATGGAAATTTTAATATTAGAGTATATGCCTCTTATAAATTCTATTTTATCAAAAGCTGGTAAGAGAATTGATAAAGAAGATTTAAGACAATATCTCATAATTAAATTTATAGAAAATACCAAAAAATTTAAAAAAATTGATTAAACAATAAGCGTTTTTTAAAATTAATCGCTGTTAATTAGTGAAAGTATAAAAATATTTTCATTGTACCTTGAAAAATGTATAAAATCATAACACAGATTAATGATACTTCTGTCTAGCTAATGTGATGTTAAGGGGCAGTTCTTAGTGATCCTAAGGAACGTGAAATTCGTATGGCGATAAGCAGTTATGATTGAAAAAATATGGAGGAAAAATAATGTTAAAATTTATTTTAATTTCAATATTAAGTTATTTATTGGGTGTATTTTCAGTTTGTATATTTTCTATAATAAAGACTAGCTCTATGTGTAGTAGAGAGGAAGAAAATAAGAAAAATTGGTTTAAATTTGGGCAAGATGTTTATGATGAGATAGAGAAGATGGAAAATGGCGAAAAGTAATATTAATTGTGATAAAACATAAATTGATATTATAAGGGAGCAATTATGGAAATAAAAATCAACTATCCTGAAAATGAAAATTATATAGACAATTTTGCCTTTGTAAAATCTTTTTTTATAAAGAAAACGATAGAGAGCTTGAATATAACTTATGAAGAAAAGAAAGAAATATATAATGAAATATTAGATAGTTTAAAGGAATAATAAATTTGCACATTTGTGTTGAGATAATTTGAATAGTAAAATTTATATATGGAGCGTGATATGATGAAAGAAAGAATAAGAATTGCTATTTATTCAAGAAAATCTAAGTATTCTGATAAAGGGGATTCAGTAAAAAATCAAATAGAATTATGCTTAGAATATATAAATTTGCATTATTCAAATAATATTTATGATGTGGAAACAATAATTTATGAAGATGAAGGATTTTCAGGTGGTAATTTTAAAAGACCACAATTTCAAAAGTTTATTGAGGATGAAAGAATAAAACCTTATGATATACTTATTTGTTATAGATTAGATAGAATAAGTAGAAACTTATCAGATTTTTCATCTCTAATGGATGAGATTACTAAACTAAATACTAGTTTTATTTCTATAAAAGAGCAATTTGATACGAAGAGTCCGATGGGGAGAGCTATGATGTATATTGCTTCAGTATTCTCACAATTAGAGAGAGAGGTAATAGCAGAAAGAATACGAGATAATATGATGGAGCTTGCTAAAACTGGCACCTGGCTTGGTGGAAAACCACCAAGGGGTTTTGATGCCCAAAGGTATGAAAAAGTCAAAGTTTGTGAAAGAGGATCAGATGACTTAGCAGATACTAAGGTTAAGAAAGCCTGTAAACTTGTAATTAATGATGAAGAAATGAAGATAGTAGAGTTAATTTTTGAAAAGTATTTGGAATTAAAAGCATTAGTAAAAGTCGAAACTTATTTAATTCAAAATGATATTAAATCTGAAAAAGGAACAACTTATACAACAAGTACAATAAGGAAAGTTTTAATTAATCCTACATATGTAAAAAATGATATTGATGTATATAATTATTTTAAAAGCAAAGGCATTTGTATATTTGCTGAAAATGATGGTAGAGAAAAATTTGATGGAAAATATGGAATTATGCCATATAATAGAACAAAAGATGGTAAATTATTACCAATAGAAAATTGGGTATTAGCTGTAGGACTACATGAAGGAATAATTACAGGAGAACAATTTGTAAATGTACAAACTTTATTAGAAAATAATAAGGATAAAAAATATAGAGCTATTAAAGATTCTACTAGAAATACTGTTATGGTAGGATTATTAAAATGTAAAGAATGTGGCTCATATATGCGTCCAAAAAATGGCGGACAAAAATTAAAAGATGGAACAATTTCATATTATTATTCATGTACATTAAAAGAAAAATCACGAGGTACAAAGTGTAATTCTAAAAATGTAAAAGGTGATTTCATAGATAATGAAATAATTAATATATTAAAGAATATATTTGTTCCAAATTCAAAATTATATAAAGAATTAAAAAATATGGCAATAGAGGATTCAAATATAAAAGAAGATGTTGAAATAAAGAAACTGAAAAAACAATATTATAAAAATAAAGAAGAAATAAATAATCTTATAAATAATTTAAAGTATATTGATGAGTCTCTAGTTGTGTTAGTTAATGAAGAAATGAAAAAGTTAAAAAAACAAAATGATAACATATCTGAAAAACTTAAAAGTTTCGATGAATTTAATTTAGAGAAAAAAAGAGAAGAAAAGTCTTTAAGTAATACAGCTAAAGATATATTAAAAATAATTGATAATTGTTTTGATATATTTGATTATTTTGATTTAAAAACAAAAAGAGATATATTAAAATTGTTTATTGAAAGTGTTTATTATGATAAGGAAACACAAAAAATAGAAGTAAATTTATTAAATAGCAAAATAGAAGAAGAAAATAAAAATTATTTGATCGGAATATCAAAAGATTTCTTAAAAAAAAAGTTGTTAGCAGAGAATGATAGCAAATGCACTAGTAATCTGATGACAGAAAATTCTGAAGGATCAGAATTTTTTAAAAATCTTAAGTTGTCAACAGACTACAATAGCAGATGCACCAGAATATGATTTAAAGCATATATCAAAAGAAGAAGCTGATAAAATGATATCTAATTTAGAGAGATCAAGACATGTTAGACTTAATAGATGTTATTCTAACATGAATAAAAAATATATGAATATACGTGAAAAAAAAATGATGGATATAGATCCTTCTATATTTACGAAAGATAAAATTTTAAAGAGGCCAGGAGTAATTTTACATATTGATGGAGATCCTGAATATACTAAGAAATCAAGAGAGATATATAAAAATATGGGAATTACCGCTTATACATATAATATTCCAGAATCAGAGCAATATAAACAAATATATTCATTGCTTCAAAAAATAAGACCAAATATTTTAATATTAACGGGTCATGATGCTTTTATGCGTAGAAGAAACGATATTTACAATATAGATAATTATAAAAATTCAAAATACTATATTCAAGCAGTTTTAGAAGCTAGAAAGTATGAGCATAATTTAGACAATTTAGTTATATTTGCAGGAGCTTGTCAGAGTTATTATGAGGCTATAATTACTGCAGGAGCAAATTTTGCAAGTGCTCCTAAAAGAGTACTTATAGACATGATGGATCCTCTAATTGTTGCTCAAACAATAGCATATACTCCAGTTGAAGAATTTGTTCCACTTGAGAATATATTATCAAATACAAGAGAAGGAATTGATGGAATAGGTGGAATGCAAACAAGAGGGCAGCTACATAGTTAATATAAAAAGCCTACCTATTCCATATAAATAAAAAAAGGTATATGCATATATTCTTATGTTAATTATTTATAATAAAGACATTACTCTAATTTAAAGATTACTATTATTAATAAGAGGTAAATAAGAATAAAGAATTATCAAACACACTGATAAAATTGAAAAAATATCTAGTTTTGTCATATTTTATAAGAAATACTTTACTTTTTATAAGTCAAATTATATAATAAAAAAAAAAGGAGGTATTTTCTAATGAAAAACCTGAGAAAAAGAACTTTATCAATTTTATTAATCCTTTGTCTATTTTGTTCATTTAGTATGACAGCTTTTGCTAGTAGTGATGAAGAAGTAATTGATAAGTGGGCTTCAGTTCCAGTAACTGTTTATGCGACAAATCAATTGTCTAATTATGAAATTCAGCAATTAATTCAAGCAATAGGAGTATGGAATAGTACAAGAGTTGGAACAGTATTAAAATATGGAGGAGTTAAAAACTATGTTAGTACTCCTGGTTGGGACAAAATAAATTGTGTAGGAAAATTGAGACTTCAAGATGGTGTAAATGGTAATACAATATTAGATCATAATAATACTGGAGAAATAATTATAGAAGGAGATATTTTTATTAACAATAAGATTTCATTTAGTCAAAATTCAAGCATTAAATTAGAAAGTGTATTGGTTCATGAATTAGGACATTTTCTGGGACTAGACCATATAAATAATATTAATTCTGTTATGTATCCATACTATACTGGTCGTGTCGCTTTAGATGCAATTGATATAAATGCTTTAGATAACTTATATTAGAAATTTATTTAAAAACTCTCAAAATTATTAAAATTGGATGCGAATTTAATTATTCGCATCCAATTTTTGTATATTTTAAGTTTTCGCAAAAAATAACAAGGCATAGAAAAACACCCCTTTGATTTGTTTTTTTGTGTAATTATATTATATCAAATAGTGGGTGTTTTTTCTATGTCTTTTTTACTTTTTATTTTTTGCGGAAACTTAAATTTCGTATATAGATTGATTTAAAAAAAAGTTGTGATATAATTAAAGAATTGAAAGTATAATAAATAGTATAACTAAAAAATTATAAGATTGGTTAATTTATACCTTTCGTAGATTAAGTTACACTAAAACTAGAAAGGGATGATTTTGAATATGAAAAAAAGAGTTTTAATAATAATTATCACAATAATTGTTATATTATTTTTAATAATAGCAGTTATGTATAATAAATTTTATAATAAAGATTATGATAATATTTCATCATTACTGTATGAAAAAGTATTAGAGGATTATTTAAGTAAAAATAAAGAAGATTACTTTATTACTTCTCAAAATTTTATAAATTTATCAACACAAGAAGAATTACCTTTTGATATTATAAATGAGATATTAGATAAAATAAAGTATAAAAATATACATTTGGTGAACAATAAAATAGAGTCAGAGAAAATAAGAATTGATTTGAAAGTTTCAATTTATAATAAAGATTTTGTAAAAATTTTAGTGTATAAATATTATGGAAAAAATTTAAAGAGAATTGATGGATATAATGGAACTTACAAAAATAAAAGTTGGAAATTAGAACTGGATTTACAATCACATTTAGATTAATATTATAAAATATGAATAAAAAGATGGAATTATAAATTAATTAAAATTCCATCTTTTTTATAGTTAATCAGATCAACAATGTTGATAGTAAATGAAAAAATGTTTAAAGGATATCAACAAAAAGGATAATTTTGTAAAAATTTTAGATAAAGTATAGTTAGATGATGGCAAGCAATGTAAAAATTGATTATAGATAATAGATTCATAATAAATTTAAAAAGATACATAAAAATTAAGAAAGTAAATATATTGTATTAAGAGGTGAAAATTGGATAGTGAATTTTTAAATAAAAAAGTAGCATTATATATAAACTTTGATACAAAAGAGGAATATGAAAATGAAAAAAACAATATAAAAAAACAAATGAAAAATTTTTGCAGTAAAAATAATATAGAAGAATATAATGAATATATTGATATTGGTTTTATAGGAAAGAATAGAAGAAGAAGTAGATATGAAACTTTACTTAGGCATATAGATAAATCAAAAGTAGATATAGTTGTTGTATATGAACTTAGCCATTTGGGAAGGCATATTAATAGATTAAATAAAGTAATTAAAACATTGTATGATAAAAAAACAATTATATATTCTTTACAAGAAGAAAAAGGATTAATAAATTTTAGCAAGCAAGAATTTGAAGATTTTAAGAAATTTAGTGGAAAGTATATAAATGATATAATAAGAACTATTCAAAGTAAAATACAAAAAGATATTTATGATAAAAAACATAATACAAAGTTTAATATAAACAACTATACAATAAAAGAGTATAGAAAAGCTAATTATAAATCTAAAGAAATTATTAAGTCTATTGAAAATGAATTATAGGAGTATATATTAGTATGAAAGAAGAAAAAAGTATAAGTGATAGTATTACTAATATAATAATAAATTTAATTTTAAGTGAGTTAAATAAGTTAGGGGATTGAAAATAGTAATACTTTTTAGGTATAATCACAATATTAGTGACTATACCTTTTTCTCATATAGAGGAGGCTTTAAAGTGGAAAATGTGTACAGAGTAGCGATATATTGTAGATTATCCCAAGAGGATAGAAGAAAATATAATGATATAGATGAAAGCGAAAGTATTCAAAATCAAAAAGCAATGTTACTTAATTACGTGAAAAAGAACAATTGGATTTTATATGATATTTATTCAGATGATGATTATAGTGGTATGGACTCTAATAGACCTGATTGGAATAGAATGTTAAACGATGCTAAAAATCAAAAATTTGATGTTATTGTTTGTAAAACTCAATCAAGATTTACTCGTGATATGGAAATGGTTGAAAAGTATTTAAATCATTTATTTGAAATATGGGGAATAAGATTTTTAAGCATTGTTGATAATGTGGATACTCATATAAGAGGAAGTAAAAAATCAAGACAAATTAATGGACTAACTAATCAATGGTACGTTGAGGATACATCAGAAAGTGTAAAATCAGCATTAGCAATTATGAGAGAATCAGGAAAATATATAGCAGCGACAGAACTATATGGATATATAAGAGATCCAAAAGATAAAACAAAACTTATTGTAAATACTGAAGTTTCAGAAGTTATAAAAAGTATATATAATATGTATTTATATCAAAATATGGGATGTGGTACTATTGCTAAAAAATTAAATCAAAAAGGAATATTACCACCAGCAAAGTATAAAAAGGAAAAATTAATACCTACATATAATCATTGTAGTATTACGGAAAAATGGGAAGACTATAATGTAAGGAGTATTTTACATAATAGAATGTACACAGGAGATATGGTACAAGGGAAAACGACTAAAAAGGATATAAAGTCTAAAAATACTGTTTTAGTTAGTAAAGAAGATTGGGTAATAGTAGAAAATACGCATGAAGCTATTATTTCAAAAGAAGTATATGAAAGTGTACAAGAAAAATTTAAAAGCAAAAAGGGAATATCTAAAAAGAAAGCAGAAAAATATATTTTTACTGGAAAACTCAGATGTTTAAATTGTAATAGTACAATGCAAATGAGAAAATGTCACGGAGTTACACCATATTATAGATGTAGGCACTCGTTTGAACCAGTAGTAGAGTGTTCTAATGAATATAGAATACAGCACTCAAATTTATATCAAGTAATTTTATATGCTATAAAAGAAAAAATAAATGAATATTGTAACTTTTCAAAAGTAAGAAAAGAATTAGATAAAATAGATTTAAAAACTTCTATAAATAGTCTTATAGGAGTTAAAAAAAATATAGAGGATAAAATTGTTAGGAAAAATAAATACTTTGGAAAATTATATGAAGATATGGTAGATGAGATAATTGATAGAAATGAATATGTTATGTTGAAAAATAAATACATAGGTAATATAGAAGAATTAAATATAAAATTAGAAGAATTAGAAAAAAACATACAAAAATTAAGAAGTTCTAGTCAAGAAGAGAATAAAATTGTACAAATGATAATAAAATTTGAAAATTTAAAAGAACTTGATGAAAGCATTATTAATTCATTTATAAATACAATTAAGATAGGTAAGATTCAAAGTGAAAGTAATCAAAAACAAGTTATTGAAATTTATTGGAATTTTTAATGGAATAGGTGGTAGTCAGATTAACTATACTACCAATATAGAATGGGAATGCCAGGACTATGAAATTTGGTTCTGGTATTTTCGTATGGAAGAATAATATTAATACTATAAAAGAAAGTAATTAAAAAATGAGTAATTATTTAATACTATTAATGACAAAATTATAATTTTTATTAAATTGTAACTTTTTATATATTTTAAATGGTTTTAATAGTATAAATTGGTTGTACAAACAATTGAAAAATAAAAAAAATTAAAAAATGCAACATTTTAAACATATAAAATAGTCTATATAGTGTAATGGTATGAAAAACATTGCAAAAACTATTTTTACTATAGTATATATGTATAATATAAATTGATATAGTGTTATAATATAAAAACTTAATTAGAGAGGAGTTAAACTATGCAAGAATTATTGGAGAAACTAAAAAATGGAGATGAAGAAGCATTTGAAAAAATAGTGAAGTTATTTAGAAATCAATTATTATTAATTGCAAAAATAAGACTTAATGATGATGGATTAGCAGATGATGCTGTTCAAGAAACTTTTATTAGTTTATACTTAAATGCCAGAAAAATAAAAGAGTATTCAAAATTAAAGTCTTGGATAACTGTTGTTTTGATTAATAATTGTAATAATATAATTAAAAAAAATAAGAATTTGAAATTTTCTTCTGAATTAGATATATTTAGTAATTATGAGAAATCTGAAGATCAATTTCAAAATGTAAATGATAATATAGATTTTCTTAAATTTATAGATTTTTTAAATGCTGAAGAAAAAATAATTATAGCGATGTATTATAGTAAAAATTATACTACAAGAGAAATATCTAATATATTAAAGATAAATGAAAGCACTATAAGAAGTAAGATATTAAGAGCTAAAGCTAAAATTAAAGAAAAATTTGGAGGTACAATTTAATGAAATCAAATAATATGGACAATATAGATAAATTCTTAATAAATGGATTAAAGAGTATAAAATTAGAAGATTATAATGACGAAGAAATTAAAAATTTATTATCAAATGCTAAAAATAAAAAAATCAAAGAAAAACAAATTATAGTAAGAGCATATAAAATGGTAGCTTCAGTGATTTTTATAGTTGTTGTTACTATTTTTGGAATATATATATCAAATAAGGATACAAATTTTAATGTTATTATTAAATCAAATAATAACTCCACTTATGAAGATAAGTCCAATGACGAATTAGAAAAAGCTTGTGTAATATATTCAGCAATTGATGCAGATGCTGTTGATAGTAGAGTAGAATTAAGTTTAGGAGAAATGTATAATTTATCAAATGTAATTGCAATTGTTAAGGTAGATGAAGTAAAAGTTACAAATTATGATAAGAAATATGAATATCAATATAAAGGAGAAGAAGGATATACTTTTGTAAGGACAATTGGAAAATTTACAATATTAAATTCAATAAAAGGAAATTTAAAAAACGGAGAAAAAGTAGAGTTAAGAAAGAAAGGTGGAAGAATTAAATATAAAGAATATTTAAAATATTATGAAGAATATCCAAATGAATCTAAAGATGAAGAAATGGAAAAAGAATGTCAAGAATTTATAAAAAAAGGAACAAATATAGATGATATATATATTGATATTTCAGTTGGATTTAAAAATATTAATATAGAGTCTGGAAAGACATATTTAGTATATTTAACTGAGAAAGTATCAGGATATTGGTTACAAGCTAGTGTAAATTCAGTTAGAGAATATAATGATGAAAATAATACTATTTTAAATAATATTACTGGAGAATGGGAAAATTTAAATGTTATAGAAAATAGTTTAAAAATGAAATAGAGTTAAAATATAAAAAACAGAGAATATATTAACATTTATTTATAATTGATATATAATTATATTTATTGTAAAATTTAATATAAAAAGCATTTTGATTATTTTCAATATAGTATCATTTTATAAAATTTAAAAATAACGTATTATGCACATGAAAAAATGTATAAGGAGATATAAATATGAATTATTTAAAAAAGTTTAAAATAGAAGATGAATTACAAAATTTTATTATAAATCGTATAAAGTTTTTTAGAGTAAGCAAGAAAATAACACAAGCAGAAATGGCATATATGTTGGATATGAGTGAGCAAAATTATGGAAGAATTGAACGTGGTAGGTATAAGTCTAGTATATATTTTATATTAAATTTTTGTTCTAAAATGGATATTACCTTTGAAGAATTCTTTAAGTTTAACAAAGAAAAAATGTCTAAGTTTGAAAAAGAAGCACGAGAACTTCTAGAAAATAACGAAAAATCTATACTTAAAATAGGTGAATTTATCAATTCTTATTTTAATAAAAATAAGTACTAAAATGAGTAAGTTTTTTAGAGTTAATGTTATTTTATAATTTCAAATTAAGTTAAAGGTGATAAGTTTGGTATTAGCAGATGCTATAAGACTTAAAATAAATAATTTATTAGATGAATATAATGTAAATGTTTGGTATGTATGTAAATATTCAGGAATACCATGTTCTACTCTCACCACTTTTTTAAATGGTAAAACTAAATTGTTAAAGTTAGATACTCTTTTACATATATGTGAAGTTTTTAATATTACTTTAAATGAATTTTTTGAAGATAGTATATTTTATGATGTAGAAGCAGAATGATAAAATTGAGGTATATATTATTTAATATTAAATCTTAGAATATAATAAATACTAATTTTAAAATTCTAGACTTTACTTGCTTAATGTGGTATAATAATATGGAATTTTTAGAAAGGAAATAAAGTATGTTAGAACTTAGAAATATATGTTTTTCAAGAGATAATAAAAAAATACTTGATAATATAAATTTAAAGATAGATAATGAAAAATTTATTGTGATAACTGGACCAAATGGTGGAGGAAAATCAACACTTGCAAAAATAATTATGGGAATAGAGATGCCAGATTCAGGTGAGATTATATTTAATGGTAAAGATATAACAAACTTAGATATATCACAAAGGGCAAAGCTAGGGATTGGTTTTGCTTTTCAACAACCTGTAAAATTTAAAGGTCTTACTGTATATGATTTAATATGTTTATCTAAAGGAAGAAAAGTGAAGTTTTCAGAGGCTTGTAAATATTTATCATCTGTTGGACTTTGTCCAAATGAATATATGAGAAGAGAGGTAAATTCATCTCTTTCTGGAGGTGAATTAAAAAGAATAGAGATAGCAACAGTTGTAGCAAGAGAGTCAGAGCTTACGATATTTGATGAGCCAGAAGCTGGAATTGATTTATGGAGTTTTAATAATTTAATTGAGATATTTGAAAATATGCATAGTAGAGTATCAGGCTCTATTATAATAATTTCACATCAAGAAAGAATACTAAATATTGCAGATGAATTAATACTTATATCTAATGGAAGAATAAAGGCAAAAGGAAATAAAAGTAGAGTATTGCCATTACTTCTAAATACAACAAAAAAATGTAAGTTTTTAAAGGAGAAGAAAGATGATTAAATTAGGTAATGTGGAAAAATTCATGTTAAAAAAAGTATCAGACATAGAAAATATACCACATGGAGCTTTTAATATAAGGGAAAATGGAAAAGGTATTAGTAGAAATACAACAGAAAATATAGATATTGTAACGAAAAAAGATAAACCAGGAATTGACATTTATGTAAAAGCAAATACTAAGGGGGAAACAATACATATCCCTGTAATAATAACTGAAAGTGGTGTAAATGATGTAGTATATAATGATTTTTATATTGGAGAAAATGCAGAAGTTTTGATTGTTGCAGGATGTGGAATTCATAATAGTGGTTGTGAAGTATCACAACATGATGGAATACATAGTTTTTATTTAGAAAAAGGATCTAAAGTAAGATATGTAGAAAGACATTATGGTGAGGGTGATGGAACTGGTAAGAGAATATTAAATCCTGAGACCATTATTAATTTAAAAGAAGGGGCATCTCTTGAAATGGAAACAGTTCAAATTGAAGGTGTAGATAGTACTATTAGGAAAACAAGTGGAAAACTTGAAAAAAATTCTAATTTAATTATATCAGAGAAAATAATGACACATGGTACACAATTTGCAAGAACAGAATTTGAAGTAGAATTAAATGGGGAGGATGCAAGTACTAAAGTTACATCGAGATCAGTTGCAAAAGAAAGTTCCAAACAAGAATTTGTTTCAAAAGTTATAGGAAATACTAAATGTTTTGGGCATGTAGAATGTGATGCAATTATAATGGATAATGCAAATGTTGCAGCAGTGCCAGAAATACTTGCAAATGATATAGATGCAAGGCTAATACATGAAGCAGCAATTGGAAAAATTGCGGGAGAACAAGTAACAAAACTTATGACATTCGGTTTAACAGAAAAGGAAGCAGAAAAAGAGATAATAAATGGATTTTTAAAATAAAATTAATAAACTGGCTGAATTATATTGGTAAATCAGCCAGTTTTTTGTTTAATTAAAAGTTATTGCTATGCTCAAAGATTAACTCTTTCTTAAGATCATAAAGCTTGTTAGAAAGATCAACATGATATTCTTGCGGATTATAGAGACGTTTATATTCGTCCCAAAGGCAAGATTTTTGCTCATTGCAATATGTTACAATCTCATCAAGAGATTTTTCTTCATATACACACTCTCCATTTACAAATAATGGAACAAGAAGCTCTTCAACAGTATAAGTATTAGGCTCAAGAACTGTTTTCTTGTATGTGTGAATTGGATCAAATAAGGTAATACCATCTGCAGGATCAAATTTTTCTCCTGCAAGTGCAATAAGGTCAGCAATAAACTTGCCCGTTTCTTTGTCTTTAAATCTAAATACAGTCTTGTAACCAGGATTTGTAATTTTTTCCTCATTTTCAGACAGTTTGATTCTTGGAGAAAGAGTGCCGTTTTCTTCAACCGCTGCAAGTTTATATACACCACCTAAAGATGGGCACTGTTTAGATGTAATAAGTTCAGTACCAACTCCGTAAGAGTTTACAGTAGCGCCCTGATTTAAAAGATCACTGATAAGATATTCATTCAAATCGTTAGATGCACAAATCACTGCATCTGTAAAGCCTTCTGCCTCAAGCATTTTACTTGCCTTAATAGAGAGTGCTGCAATATCGCCACTGTCAATACGAATGCCATAAGTTTTAAGTGTGCCCGCTTCACGAAGTTCTTTAAAGACTTTAATTGCATTTGGTACACCAGATTTTAATACATTATAGGTATCAACCAAAAGTATTACATTATCTGGATGTGTTTTTGCATAAGTTCTAAATGCAGTAAGTTCATCAGGGAAGAACTGGATCCATAAATGAGCCTGGGTGCCAGAAATCTTGGCGCCATATTTTTTGCCAGTAAGTACATTACTTGTAGCAGAGCATCCACCAATAATGGCAGCTCTTGCACCAATAGTACCAGCATCAAACCCCTGTGCTCTACGAAGACCAAATTCCATAACATTTCCCGTACCTCTTGTAGCATAGGTAACACGAGAGGCTTTGGTAGCAATAAGTGTTTGATGATTAAAGAGATTTAAAATTGCTCCCTCAAGTAATACTGCATCAATTACAGGAGCTTTTACCCTAACAATTGGTTCCATAGGGAATATTACACTACCTTCCTTGATAGCAAAAATTTCACCTCTAAATTTAAAGTTTTTGAGGTATTCCAAAAATCTTTCATCAAGGCCAACACTTCTTAAGTATTCAATATCATCATCATAGAAAACTAAATGCTGTACATACTCAACAATGCTTTCAATGCCTGCAAGAACAGCATAACCGCCATCCTGTGGAATTTTTCTAAAAAACACATCAAAAACTACTTCCCGTTCATGTTCTCCAGTAAGGAAAAATCCTTCTCCCATAGTGAACTCATAAAAATCAACGACTAATGCAAGTTTTCTTTCCTCGAAGTTTTTGTTTAACATGATGTATCCTCCTTAATATGTTGTTTATTGAGATTGTCTTTAAATGCTTTGTACCATAAAAGTGCAATTAAGGTATGAGCATTTTCTTGCTTTTGTTTCAAAATCATATCATATGCTTCATCTGGAGTCATTTCAATGACATCGATATCTTCACCTTCATCTAAGTCTTGTTCTGTCATCTCAAGATCTGTTGCAATGAAAAAGTGAAGTCTTTCATCAGATAATCCATTACTTGGATAATATGAAAGAGCATATTTAACATTTTTTGTAACATATCCAGTTTCTTCATGTAATTCTCTAATTGCGGTTTCATCTGGCATTTCTCCTGGATCTACTTTTCCTGCAGGAAGTTCTATTACCATTTTGTTACCGATTGCTGTTCTTTTCTGTTTTACAAAAACAAAATTACCTTCCTTAGTAATAGGAAGAATTACAACAGCTTGTGGAGACTTTACATGAAATCTTTTTCGAATGCTCCCATCTTTATCCTTATAGGTAGCTTCTTCCACATTGAATCTTTTACATTCATATACAATACTACTTCCTAAAAATTCCATATTTTCATCCTTTCTTAAAGTTTTTTAAAAGAAAAATAAAAATGTTATTAACATTATATTAATAACATAACGATTTGTCAAGTGTTTTTTTAAAATTTATGTAAAAAAGACTATAAATATTTTAATTTATAGCCTAAATTTTATTATTTTTATATTTAAAAAGTGCAGAAGGTCTATGTCCTTCTCCCTTTTTTACTTTATTAGTTTTTTCAACTTTACTTGCAATTATTCTTCTAAAAGCAGGATCAAGTAATTTTTTATTTAGTATTGTTTCATATACTTTTTGTAATTCTCCAAGAGTAAAATACTTTGGCATCATATTAAATACAATATCAGTATATTCAATTTTATTTTTAAGTCTTGATATACCACTAACTATTGCAAGTGGATGATCAAAAGCAATATCATCATTACTTTTTATAGTATAATCATATCTATCAGTAGTTTTTTCTCTTAATGTCTTTTCAACTACAAATTTTAAAGTTTCAGTTTCATTATCTAAAGTAACTTTTATTTCTTTTTTATTCTCTGTAATATTAATATTAAACCAAGAAGCGTTTTTAGAAATGTTATCTTTTATCATATTTTTATCTATTAATGCAAGATATGCAGTACTTACTACTCTCATACGTGGATCTCTTTTAACATTACTAAAAGTATAGAGTTGCTCTGTATAAATATTTTTTAAATTTGTTTCTCTTTCTAATATTCTAGTTGCAGCATCATCAATAGTTTCATCAATATTTACAAATCCACCAGGTAGACACCATTTATTTTTAAATGGATAGTCATCTCTTTTTACAAGTAATACACTAAAATGTTTATTATTTAATTTTCTATAGTTTTCATGTGTTGAATCTGATACACTAAAAATTAATATATCTGCTGTAATAGATAGTTTTTCATAAATACTAGAATCATAATTTTTTAAGAATTCTTCTTCAGAGTTGTATGTTTTTTCAATCATGATATATCCTCCATATTTTTGTATTATACAATATAATTTTAAATAAATCAATGAAAAATAAAAAAATAGCCTTATACAGGGCTATTTTTTGTACAGATTATTATTAGTTATATATGCTAAGACTTTAGGGTTTAAATATACATGTGAAATAGAACTATTATTAAAAAGTTTAGCTCTAATTTCTGTTGAAGACAAATTACTTAAGGTAATGTCTGCAACTATAAAATTTGTTGAATATTTACCAAAATTATTAATAATTGATAATATATCATCATTATCTCTTTTAATTACAATTATTTTATAGTTTTTAATTATGTATTCATAGTTTTTCCATGTATGAAGTTCTTTTAAATTATCAGAACCAAGTATGAAATATAATGTATCATTAGGATTTAAGCTTTGGAAGTAATCTAAAGTTTGATAAGTAGATACGAGGGTATTTTTTACTTCAAAGTCAGATACACTAAATAATTTATTATCTTCACATAATAAATTTAACATATTAATCCTATGATCTGCACTTATTAGAGATTGTTTACTATATTTATCTCCTGTTGGAACAAATATTATCCTATCAATAAAATTTTTACTGATCAATTCTGAAGCCATGTTTGTGTGCATTGCATGAGGAGGATTAAAAGAACCACCAAAAATACCTATCTTCATAATATTCATCCTTTCATTTTATTAAATAGAAAAAAGCTGTAATGTTATTAACATTATATTAATAACATTACAGTTTGTCAAGTATTTAATAAAAATAAAAGAAAAAAGCATTTAGAAAAAATCTAAAATGCTTTAAAATTTACTTATTTAATAATTTTGCTAGTCCAGCTTTTTTTCTTGCAGCTGTATTTTTTGCAAGAACACCTTTAGACCAAGCTTTATCTACTAGGCTAACAGCCTTGTTATATAATTCTGTTTTATCAGAAGAATTTTCTTTTACTGCAGCTTCAAATGCTTTAACAGCTTCTTTATAAGCTTTTTTAGTAGCTCTGTTTTGAAGTGTTTTTGTTTCTATAGTTTTTACTCTTTTTTTAGCTGATTTTATATTTGGCATATTGCACCTCCTTAAAACAAAAAATAGTTTTTACCGCTTTATTTTAACATAAAGTAGAATAAAAATCAAGAAGTTTATGATAAATAATGTAAAAAATTCGTATATTTATGTTCGCTAGACACTAAAAAGCACTATATATAATATATAGTACTTAAATTATCTATTTATTAATTTCTTTCATAATTTCATTAAATATCTCATCATTTATATCTTCAATGCTTCTAAGAATATTGCCATTCATACAATCTACTACATGCCAATTTAATCTTTTTGCTGCATAAAGTCCAGAAGTAAGAGAATTTTCTAAATGAGAAAGATTTCTTTCATGTATGTCTTTTTTTTGATTTCCTGTTATTTCATCAGGTCTATTTTCTATTAATTTTGTAACTACATCGATAGGCATATTCATAAAGAAAGTTTTGGTAGGTTTAGGAAGTTCTAAATCATTATATTCTAAATTACAAACCCAATCTATAAATTCATTTAATCTTTCTTCATCTAGTCCATACTTTTCTATAATCTTAGAACCTTGATGAATTAAATTTGCTGAAGTATATCTATCTAGTAGTATTATAGTTCCATCATCTTCATAAATAGATTTCATATCTTTTTGAAAAGTAATATATCTATCAACTGCGTAAAATGTAGAGGCAGCTTTTTTTGAAATATCACTAGGATTTTCAGATATTTCTCCTTCTAAATACATTCTTACAGGGCCAGATGATAGACGTGGATAATTAGGAAAGGGAAAGCTTGCTACTTTTATTCCTGACTCGATTAGTCTTTCCTTAATTCTTTTCATTTGAGTCTTTTTACCACTACCATCTGTACCATCAATTACAAACATCTTATTCATAATAGCCTCCTAATTTCTAGGTGTTGTAATTAGTTCACTATATGGGAACTCTTCTTCAATAAATTTACAGAAATCTCTAAATTCTCTTTGTTTATGATTTTTTCTAGCTCTGTAAATATTTCTCATTATTTCATAATTACCAGTCCAAGTAGATTTAAAATTATAGCTTTGAGGAGAATCAAAAACAATATCTCTCCACATACTCATTGCTTCTTTATTTTTTCCTTCTTCTTTTAATTTTTGAAACTTTTGTATTCTTTCATTTAAATCTTTTAATACATATTCTCTAAGAGGTGTAATATTTGGCTTTCCTTCTTCATCATCTATACTAAAATCATCAAAAGTAAGAAGTCTTGTTCCAAGTTTATGCATTCTACTAGTACTATTTCTTACAGTTGCAACTTTATATGTATCAAAATCCCACCACCAAGACATAGGTGCTGTTATATCCATAGATACAAATATTTGTCTTAAAAATTTTGAATGATCAGAACCTGCTTTTGTAAGATTTAGAGCAAGTTTCATATCATTTTCACCAATTATATATTCTGTGTGATCATCATTCCAATGGCTATCACTCTTATCCCATGATTCTAATGGATTTCTCATACCTCTTAATGCGCCTTCAAAATTTACAATGCTTAAATTTTCTACTTTTATCATAAAAAACACTCCTTAAATATTTTTAATATTTAAAGATATGGTATCATAAAAAAGATAAGCTTTCAATAGTAAAAAATAAAAAAAATATTATATAAACTTACTATGTAAATACAAAGAAAGCTTATCCTTTAAAAGATAAGCTTTCTTTGTATTTTAACAAATTTTTGTAAGCCGTAATCAAATCATCAATATTTGATTTGATGTCGTCAGAGTTAATGAGACTATAAGCATTCTCACATTGTTCACTAATCTCTGAATCATTTGGGAGGCTTAATACAAGATCTTCAAGTCCAGTTGGAAATTCTACATCAATGTTTAACATTGTAAGAATCACAACAAGGAGCGTTTCAAACTCTACTTTGAAGAAATTTTGTACTTCAGCATCGCATCTTTTGGTCAAAATTTCTTTGTTCATATGTATCCCCCTTAAATGTAAGGAAAATCTAAGTTAGTTGCATATAGATTATATCATACAAAACATTTTATGTCAACACTCTCTTTATTGATTCATAATTTGATAGCATATAATCTATATTATCTCCAATATCCATATCTGGTGAAAAAAATATAATAGAAAGTGTATCCATATAGCCTTCAAGATTAGGAAACTTTTCACTTATTTCCATAATTAATTCTTCTATCTCTGTCTCATTAGAGATGGTTATATTATTTTTTTTAGAAAATTCTAAAAGTATATTTGTATATTCATTTTTAAATATTTGTATAATTTTTAAATATTCTTTATTTCTTAGTAAATTTTTTAATTCTTCTTTATTTAACATATATCCTCCTTTATATACATGGATCATCTGTTGTATCAATATATGATCTTTTATTATCTTTAGTTGGTACCTCATCTTGAGTAATTATAGATTGTGATATTTGAGTTTGTGTCAAACTTTCTAAATCGTGTAGCATATTATATGAAAAACTAGAAATCTTAACTAATCTATGATTATCATTTTTTCCATTATTTATTATAGTTTGTATTTGATCTATTCTTCTTTGCTTTTCTGAAGTATATTTATATGGAAAAGGGGCTATAAATGGTTTAATAACATCACCCTCTTCAATTGATATGCCGTATTTATTTTCTAATTCTGCTAGGTCGTCAAGACTTGTATGGATAGTGAATGGAACGTTATACCCTTTTATTATAAAATTCAAACCGTGTATTAAAACATTTTCCACTAAAAGAATTATGATTTATACTATCATCAGTACTTTTTACAATTTTATAATCATCTTTATTTTTTCCTTTAGATAGTCTTACATATTCTCTAAAAGCCTTTTTAAAAAGATATGACTTACAAAGATAAGTTGCACTAATTGAATGTTCTAGTGCAAGATTGTTAAATACAGCTTCTGGAGTTATATAACAACCTGATTTGTTTGTAGTTTCAATTAATTTTATCATCTCAATATATGCTTGTGAATTTTTTAGTTCATCTTCTGAAATACTTTTTTGAATATATTTGGAATATGTATTTAGAAAATCTATTTTTAAAGGTTTACCATTATCTAAAGGTTCATTAGATAATGTAGAAAGATTTTTAAAAATATCAATATATTCTTTTTTATAAGTACTATAACGCGTCTTTTCACCTTGTTGCTTTTTTTCATTATTGATTTTTCGTACTTCATCTAATAATTGTTTAGTAGAATAATCTTTAAAAACTCCTAATACCTTACTTGCTTTATTTGATAATACCATAGCTTTTAAATAATGCTCAATATTACTTTGAGAAGTTTTAGGGTCACTATCTTCTAAATATTCCCTTAATTGTCTTACTGTTATTAGATATGGATTTTCCTCGTATTTAGAAAATCTATTAAAACTAGAAAATTGGAAGTTATAATCATCAATTGCATTGTCGAAAAATTTAATTGGATTTAAAATATTATTTGTTAATGAAGCATATATTTTAGTACAATATGCACCTGCTTTAATTCTAGTTTTTTTGTCTTGTGGCGATTTGTTTGCATTTTCTTTAGATATTTCTATTTCCTTTTGTTTAATTTCTCTTATTGACCTTTTGGCAGAAGAAGTTCCTAAAATTGAAGAAAATGCTAAATACATAATCGGATCATCTTTAGATAAGTTATATTTTTCTGCATAGTCTTGTATCCTTTTTGAATTTAGTACATTATTTATTACATCATCGTATTCATGAAAATCTTTATATCCCATATTCCACCTCTTTTTATAATATAACAAATTTTATCATAGCAAAATTAAAAGTGCAACTAAGTAATCAAGAATATATTATAAAAAAATTATAAACTATTGAATAAGTAAGAAAAAATATAGAAATATTAAATTTATATTACAAATAATATGTTACATTTTTGTTACATAATGAATTGTGTTAAATACTTATTATTAATAATCACTTAAATTTTTGAATTTTTTTAAAAAAACTATTGATTTTTTTTACATAATGGAGTATAATTATTAATGATTTGCGTTGAAGTAAGATGTGGCTACTCATAGAAGTAGGGAACTCTTATGGAGCATGTCTGATTTTAAATCGGGCGGCAAGTATAGATTGACGTGTATTTGCCAAGTTTTACATAATTTAAATTATTGTGAAATTTGGTTTTAATATATGTAAAATATGAAACACACGGGGTGGTGTACAACTTGTTTAGCCAGCAAATTATAGAAAAGGAGTGTTTTACATATGTCAAAAGAACAAAACAAAAAAATGAGAATAAGATTAAAAGCTTATGATCATGTAGTGCTTGAACAAGCAGCATCAAAGATTGTTGAAGTGGCAAGAAAAACTGGTTCTGAAGTTTCAGGTCCTATTCCACTACCAACAGAAAAAGAAATCATTACAATACTTCGTTCTCCACACAAACATAAAGATTCAAGAGAACAATTTGAAATGAGAACTCATAAAAGAGTAATTGATGTTATTGCTCCAAATCAAGCAACAGTTGATGCTTTAATGTCAATTGATATGCCAGCAGGCGTAGACATCGAAGTTAAATTATAATAATAACTTCTTAAAATATTTAATCGTTATCCTTGTAGCATAGAGGCAATGACATACCCTAAATTAAGTATTTAATGAAGTTTAAGAGTAAATTTATAGGGAGGAAACAAAAATGGTAAAAGAAATTTACGGTAAAAAAATCGGAATGACACAAATCTTTACTGAAGATGGTATAGCTATACCAGTAACTGCAATTGAAGCTAAACCTTGTACAATAGTTGCTAAAAAAACTGCTGATAAAGAAGGATATAATGCTATAGTAGTTAGCTTTGGTGAGATAAAAGAAAAAAATGCAAACAAACCTTTAAAAGGAGTTTTTGCAAAAGCAGGAGTAGAAGTACAAAAGTACTTAAGAGAAATAAAAGTTGAAAATGTTGATGAATATGAAATAGGAAGTAAAATTACTGTTGATACTTTCACAACAGAAGATACTGTTGATATTCAAGGTACATCAAAAGGTAAAGGTTTCCAAGGAAATATTAAAAGACATGGACAACACAGAGGACCTATGGCTCATGGTTCTATGTATCATAGAAGACCAGGTTCAATGGGTGCTACAAGTACTCCAGGTAGAGTATTTAAAGGTAAAAAACTACCAGGACATATGGGTAGTGAAACATCTACAATATTAAATTTAGATGTTGTAAAAATAGACACTGATAAAAATGTAATCTTAGTAAAAGGTTCTATACCTGGAGCTAAAGGTGCAATTGTTAGAGTTAGAAAAAGTGTTAAGTAATTGGTAAGAGAGGAGGAGAATAGAAATGCTTAAAGTAGACGTTTTAAATATGGAAGGTAAAAAAGTAAAAGATATTGAGTTAAATGAATCTGTATTTGGTGTTGAAGTAAATGATGTGGTTGTTCATTCAGCTCTTGTAAATTATTTAGCAAATCAAAGACAAGGTACTCAATCTACAAAAACAAGAGCGGAAGTTCGTGGTGGTGGAAGAAAACCATGGAAACAAAAAGGAACTGGTAGAGCTAGACAAGGAAGCATTAGAGCTCCACAATGGATAAAAGGTGGTATAGCTTTAGGACCAAAACCTAGATCATATAAATATGCTATTCCTAAAAAAATGAGACAACTTGCACTAAAATCTGTACTTACATCAAAAGTACAAGAAGGAAATTTAGTAGTTGTTGATAAATTAGAATTAAAAGAAATCAAAACTAAAGAAATGGTTAGTGTTTTAAATAACTTAAAAGTAAATAAAGCTTTAGTTATGTTAGATGAAAAGAACTTAAATGTTCAAGCATCAGCTAGAAATATTGCAAATGTTAAAACAACTTTAGTAAGTACTATGAATATATTTGATCTATTAAAATATGATAGTCTAGTAGTTACTGAAGATGCAGTTAAGAAATTAGAGGAGGTGTACGCATAAGATGAAACACGCAGAAGATGTTATAATAAAACCTATAATGACAGAAAAAAGTTATGCAAACATAGCAAATGGTAAATATACTTTTGAAGTAGCACTTAATGCATCAAAAGTTGAAATAAAAAATGCTGTAGAAGAACTTTTTGGTGTTAAAGTATTAAAAGTTAACACTTTAAGATACGATGGTAAGAATAAAAGAGTTGGAGTACACCAAGGTAAAACAAAAGCTTGGAAAAAAGCTGTTGTTGCAATAGATACAAATCCATCAGATGAAAAGTATCTTGCAAAAGGTGGAAAAGAAACTAAAATAAATAAAAAATATAAAACTGAAATCGAAGAAATTAGTTCAGCATTTGGAAATAACTAGGAGGGATTAAAAAATGGGAATAAAATCATTTAAGCCTGTTACTCCATCACTTAGAAATATGACAACATTAACAAATGATGAAATTACAAAATTTGAACCAGAAAAAGCATTACTTTCAAAAATGAAGAAAACAGCAGGAAGAAATTCATCTGGTAAAATTACTGTAAGACATCATGGTGGTGGAAGCAGAAGAAAATATAGAACAATTGATTTTAAAAGAAATAAAGTAGATATGGAAGCTACTGTAATAGGTATCGAATATGATCCAAACAGAACAGCAAATATTGCTTTAATTGAGTATGAAGATGGAGAAAGAGCATATATAATAGCTCCAGTTGGTCTAACAGATGGTGATAAAGTTATATCATCAGAAAAAGCTGATATAAAACCTGGAAACTGTTTACCAATAAGATCTATACCAGTTGGTACAGTTATATATAATATTGAATTACACAAAGGTAAAGGTGCTCAACTTGTTAGAAGTGCAGGTATGTCAGCACAACTTATGGCAAAAGAAGGTAAATATGCACATGTTAGAATGCCTTCAGGAGAAATGAGACTTATATCTGTTGATTGTAGAGCATGTATTGGTCAAGTTGGTAACTTAGATCATGAAAATGTAAAAATTGGTAAAGCTGGTAGAACTAGACATATGGGAATAAGACCTACAGTTAGAGGTAGTGTAATGAACCCAGTTGATCACCCACATGGTGGTGGTGAAGGTAGAGCTCCAGTTGGTCATTCAGGACCACGTACTCCTTGGGGTAAACCAGCACTTGGATACAGAACAAGAAAATCTAAACATAGAACTGATAAATACATTGTTAAGAGAAGAAATAAAAAATAATGGAGGGATAATAAATGTCAAGATCGCTTAAAAAAGGACCTTACTGTGATGAAAGATTACTAGCAAGGGTTGAAAAATTAAATGAAGAAGATAAAAAAGAAGCTTTAAAAACTTGGTCAAGATCCTCTACTATATATCCTCAAATGATTGGTCATACAATTGCCGTTCATGATGGTAGAAAACATGTTCCAGTATATATTACTGAAGAAATGGTAGGACATAAATTAGGAGAATTTGCTCCAACAAGACTTTTCAGAGGACATTCAGGAGATAAAAAGACTAAAGTAAGATAAAAGATGGGAGGAGCCTTAAAATGGAAGAGAGAGTAGCAAGAGCAGAGTTACGTCATGCAAGAATAAGTGCAAGAAAAGTAAAAATAGTTATTGATACTATAAGAGGCAAAAGTGCAAAAGAAGCTATAGCTATATTAAAATATACTAATAAAGCAGCTGCACCAGTAGTAGAAAAATTAGTTAAATCAGCAATGGCTAACGCAGTAAATAATCATGGGATGGATGAATCAAAATTATATATTGCAGAAATTTATGCTAATCAAGGTACTACAATGAAAAGAATTATGCCAAGAGCTCAAGGGAGAGCTAATAGAATAAGAAAAAGAACTAGTCACATAACAGTTGTGTTAAAAGAAGCATAGAGGAGGTAAGTTTAAAATGGGACAAAAAGTTAGTCCACACGGACTTAGAGTTGGAATAATAAAAGACTGGTCTTCAACTTGGTATGCTAATAAACAAGACTATTCTAAAAAACTAGTAGAAGATTATGAAATTCGTACATATCTAAAGAACTTACTTAAACCAGCAGGTATAAATAAGTTGGATATTTCAAGAAAAGGAGACAAAGTCTTAGTTGATATTTATACTGCAAAACCTGGAATGATAATAGGTAAAGGTGGAGCATCTATAGAAGAATTAAGAGTTAAATTAAATAAGAAATTTGGTAAAGATATATCTTTAAATATAGTAGAAATTAAAGATGTTGATTTAGCTGCACAATTAGTTGCTGAAAATATAGCAATTCAACTTGAAAAGAGAATATCTTTTAGAAAAGCTATGAAACAAGCAATGCAAAAAACAATGAAAGCAGGAGCATTAGGAATAAAAACAGCAGTATCTGGACGTTTAGGTGGTGCAGAAATTGCTAGAACAGAACATTATAATGAAGGTACTATTCCACTTCAAACTTTAAGAGCAGATATAGATTATGGTTTTGCTGAAGCAAAAACTACATATGGTATAATTGGTGTTAAAGTTTGGATATATAAAGGTGAAGTACTTCCTGCAAAAAAAGATGTAAAAGGAGGTAACTAGTATGTTGTCACCAAAAAGAACAAAATACAGAAAAGTACAAAAAGGTTCAAACAAAGGTAATGCAACAAGAGGAACAAGAATTGTTAATGGAGAATATGGAATTCAAGCATTAGAACCAGCTTGGATTACTGCTAATCAAATCGAATCTGTAAGGGTTACATTATCAAGATATACTAAAAAAGTAGGTAAAACTTGGATTAAAATTTTCCCAGATAAACCTATAACTAAAAAACCTGCTGAAACTCGTATGGGTTCTGGTAAAGGAAATCCAGAATATTTCGTAGCAGTTGTAAAACCAGGAAGAATATTATTTGAAATAGCTGGTCTTAATGAAGCAACTAGTAAAGAAGCTTTAAAGAAAGCTATACACAAACTTCCTATAAAATGTAAAATAGTAAGCAGAGCTGAACAAGAAGCAGAAGCTAAAGAAGGGGGAGTAGCAAATGAAATCTAGTAAAATAAACGAATATAAAGATATGACAGTTGAAGATTTACAAAAAGAGCTTAAAAGTTTAAAAAGCGAACTTTTTAAATTAAGATTTCAACATGCTCTAAATGGCCTTGACAACCCTAAAAAAATTACTCAAGTTAAGAAAAATATAGCAAGAGTAAATACTGTAATAACAAGTAAAGAAAATAATTAGTGGTAAAGGAGGAGTAAGACGTGGAAAGAAATTTAAGAAAAACAAAACAAGGTAAAGTTGTTAGTAATAAAATGGATAAGACAATCGTTGTAAGAATAGATAACAGAGTTAAAGATCCATTATATGGTAAAATTAAAAACGAAACTTTAAAAATAAAAGCTCATGATGAAAATAACGAATGTAGCATAGGCGACATCGTAGAAGTAATGGAAACTAGACCACTAAGCAAAGATAAAAGATATAGACTAGTTAGAATTGTGGAAAAAGTTAAATAGTTTTAAATATTTGAAGGGAGGACTAATCCATGATACAACAACAATCAATATTAAAAGTTGCTGATAACACTGGAGCTAAGGAAATAATGTGTATTAGAGTACTTGGTGGTCACTATAGAAAATGGGGTAACATTGGAGATGTTATAGTTGCTTCTGTAAAAAAAGCAGCACCAGGTGGTACTGTAAAAAAAGGTGACGTAGTTAAAGCAGTTATTGTAAGAAGTAAAAGAGGTCTTAAACGTGAAGATGGATCTTATATAAGATTTGATGAAAATGCTGGAGTTTTAATTAAAGATGATAAAACACCTAGGGGAACACGTATTTTTGGACCAGTAGCAAGAGAACTAAGAGAAAAAGATTACATGAAAATCATATCTCTAGCACCAGAAGTTCTTTAAATTTCGGAGGTGAATTAAATTGGTAGCAAAAATGAAATTAAAAAAAGGCGACATGGTTATTGTTAATTCTGGTTCTGAAAAAGGTAAAAAAGGTGAAATTTTAAAAGTAGATAGAAAAAATGAAAAAGTAGTCGTAAAAGGAATCAATATTAGAACAAAACATGTTAAAGCAAGAAAACAAGGACAAGAATCAGGTATAGTAAAATCTGAAAGCCCAATTAACGTTTCTAAAGTAAATTATTACTGTGAAAAATGTGGAAAAGGTGTAAAACTTGGAATAAAAGTTGAAGAAGATGGAACAAAAACAAGATTCTGTAGAAAATGTAATGAAATTAAGTAAGGAGGGGAAAATCGATATGAACCTTAAAGAAAGATATAAAGCTGAGATAGTACCTGCATTAAAAGAAAAATTTGGATACAAATCAATAATGGAAGTACCAAAGCTTGAAAAAATAGTTATAAATATGGGTGTATCTGATGTTAAAGAAAATGCAAAAGCATTAGATGCTGCAATGGCAGATTTAACTTTAATAACTGGTCAAAAACCAATAGTTACTAAAGCTAAAAAATCAATTGCTGCTTTTAAAGTAAGAGAGGGAATGAACCTTGGTTGTAAAGTTACTTTAAGATCAGAAAAAATGTATGATTTCGCTACAAAATTCTTTAATGTAGCACTTCCAAGAGTTAGAGATTTTAGAGGAGTAAATCCTAAATCTTTTGATGGAAGAGGAAATTATTGTATGGGAGTTAAAGAACAACTTATTTTCCCAGAAATTGAATATGATAAGATTGATAAGACAAGAGGAATGGACATCATTTTTGTTACAACAGCAAAAACTGATGAAGAAGCTAAAGCATTACTTTCAATGTTGGGCTTACCTTTTGCAGAAGTAGAATAGGAGGACTTGAAGATGGCAAAAAAATCTATGATTGCTAAACAAAAAAGAGAACCAAAGTTTAGCACAAGATATTATAACAGATGTAAGATCTGTGGAAGACCACACTCTTATATGAGAAAATATGGAATATGCCGTTTATGCTTCAGAAAATTAGCATATCAAGGAGAAATACCAGGAGTTAAGAAAGCAAGCTGGTAAAAAGGAGGTAAAAAGCAATGAATACAACAGATCCAATTGCAGACATGTTAACAAGAATAAGAAATGCAAATGCACAAAGACATGCAACAGTTGACATTCCTTATTCTAACGAAAAGAAAGCAATAGCTGATATTTTAGTAAGCGAAGGTTTTGTTGCATCTGAAGATATATTAGAAGATGTTCATAAAACAATAAGACTTACTCTAAAATATGAAGGTAAAACAAGAGTTTTACAAGGTCTAAAAAGAATTAGTAAACCAGGACTTAGAATATATGCAAATGTTGAAGAATTACCAAGAGTTTTAAATGGACTAGGAATTGCTATTATATCTACAAATAAAGGTATAATGACAGATAAAGTTGCAAGACGTGAAAACGTTGGTGGAGAAGTACTTGCATATATTTGGTAATAATGAAAAAAATTGAATTTTAAAAGGAGGGTATACCATGTCAAGAATAGGTAAAAATCCTATCATAGTACCACAAGGTGTTGAAGTAATTATTGATAACCAAACTGTAACAGTAAAAGGACCAAAAGGAACATTAACACAAGAATTCTTACCTGCTGTAAACATAGCAAGAGAAGAAGATAAAATAGTTGTTACTGTAGCAAGTGAAAAAGATGGAAATCTTCATGGTTTAACTAGAACTTTAATAAACAATATGGTTATCGGTGTAACTCAAGGTTTTGAAAAAGCTTTAGAGATAAATGGTATAGGATACAAAGCACAAAAACAAGGTAATAAATTAATATTAACATTAGGTTATTCACATCCAGTAGAAGTAGAAGAAGTAGAAGGAATAACTATTGATGTACCATCACAAAACTCTATAATTGTAAAAGGAATAGACAAACAATTAGTTGGTCAAATTGCTGCAAATATTAGAGAATATAGACTACCAGAACCATATAAGGGTAAAGGTATAAAATATGCTGGCGAACACATTAGAAGAAAAGAAGGTAAAGCTGGCGGTAAAAAATAATACTTGATAGTATAAGGAGGGAGACTTCAAAATGATAAAAAAAGTTAGCAGAAAAGTTGCAAGAACTGCTAGACAAAGAAGAGTTAGAGCTAAAGTTAGAGGAACAGCTCTAAGACCAAGACTTTGTGTGTTTAGGAGTTTAAACAACATTTCAGTACAATTAATTGATGATGAAAAGCAAGTAACTTTACTTTCTGCATCTACTTTAGATAAAGAAGTAAAAACTAAAGCATCTAATGTAGCTGCTGCAACAGAAGTTGGAACACTTATTGCAAAACGTGCAATAGAAAATAATATAAAAACTGTAGTCTTTGATAGAAATGGTTATTTATACCATGGAAAAGTTAAAGCCTTAGCAGATGCAGCAAGAGAAGCTGGATTAGAATTCTAGAAGAAAGGAGAAACCAAAAATGACTGATACAAAAACAGAATTAAAAGAAAAAGTTGTTAATGTAAGCAGAGTAGCTAAAGTTGTTAAAGGTGGTAGAACTTTTAGATTTAGTGTACTTGTTGTTGTAGGTGATGGAGAAGGTCATGTAGGTGTAGGAACTGGTAAATCTTCAGAAGTTCCTGAAGCTATAAAAAAAGCTACAGATGAAGCAAAGAAAAATTTAATAACTGTATCTTTAGTAAATGGTACACTACCTCATGAATATACAACTCACTTTGGATCATCTAAAGTAATATTAAAACCAGCAGTTGAAGGTACTGGTATAATTGCAGGTGGTGCAGTAAGACCAGTATTAGAACTTGCAGGTGTTAAAAATGTAACAGCTAAAACTTTAGGTTCTCGTAATAGCAGAAATGTAGTTTATGCTACAATAGAAGCTCTAAAAGCTATGAGAACTCCTGAAGAAGTTGCAAGACTTAGAGGAAAAACAGTAGCTGAAATTTTAAAATAATAATATACTTTAAATATTAAAGAGAGGAGGAAGCTTGAACCATGAAAATGCATGATTTAGGTCCAGCATATGGATCAAAAACTACTACTAAAAGAGTAGGTAGAGGAATTGGAAGTGGTCTTGGAAAAACTGCAGGTGCAGGTCACAAGGGACAAAAAGCAAGAAGTGGTGGCAGCATTAGAAGAGGCTTTGAAGGAGGCCAAACACCTTTATATAGAAGAATTCCTAAGAGAGGATTTAATAATCGTTTTGCAACTGAATATGCTGTTGTAAATGTAAGTGATTTAGAAAAATTCGATAATGGTACAGTTGTAAATGCTGAGCTATTACTTTCTGAAAGAATAATAAGAAAAGAGCTAGATGGTGTTAAAGTTTTAGGAAATGGAACATTAACTAAAAAGCTTACTGTTGTAGCAGCCAAATTTTCAAAATCAGCAGAAGAAAAAATACAAGCTGTAGGTGGAAAGATTGAGGTGAAGTAGTATGCTACAAACCATAAAAGATATTTTTTCAGTTAAAGATTTAAGGAAGAAAATATTATTTACATTATTTATACTATTATTATTTAGACTTGGTACATATATTACAATACCAGGTGTAGATAAAATAGCTTTAAGACAAGCAGTTGGAGCAGAAGATGCAGGTCTTTCTGCTATGGTAAATTTAGTATCTGGTGGTGCATTTAATAGATTATCTATACTTGCACTATCAATAGGACCATACATTACTGCATCTATTGTACTTAACTTATTACAAGTAATAGTACCAAGCTTAGAGAGATTAACTAAAGAGGGAGAAGAAGGTAGAAGAAAACTTAATAAATATACTAAATATTTAACAATAGTTTTTGGTCTACTTGAAGGTCTTGCAGCTTATTTAAACTACAAATCATTCTTACTTCCTAGTTTACAATCAGGAGCTGGTCTAATACTTGGAGCAATACTTTTTGTAGGTTCATTAATTGCAGGAACTGCACTACTTAGTTGGTTAGGTGATAAAATAACTGAATATGGTATTGGAAATGGTATTTCAATGATCGTATTTATAGGTATTGTTTCTGGTATATCTAGTGGTGCTGAATCATTAATAACAGTAGCACAAGGTGGAATCAAAGGAATACTTATTGTTGTAGCTTTAATTGTTGCAATGTTAATATTACTTGCAGGTATTGTATTTGTACAACAAGCTGAGCGTAGAATACCAGTAAATTATGCAAAACGTGTAGTTGGAAGAAAAATGTATGGTGGTCAAAACACTCATATACCAATTAAACTTGCTATGGCTGGTGTTATGCCAATAATATTTGCTATGTCATTTATGATGTTCCCAAGTTTGATTATAAACTTTGCAACAAAGGGAGCACCAAATGGAATATGGTCAGTTATATATAATTTATTCTCTGTTTCACAAGGAAGTGCATGGTACTATCTTGTAGGGTATGCAATAATTTATATGGCTCTTATAATACTATTTACTTTTGTATATACAATGTTTATAGTAAATCCTGTTGAAATAGCAAATAATTTAAAGAAAAATGGTGGATTTATTCCTGGAATTAGAGCAGGTAAAAATACATCAGAATATATTTCAAGTGTACTTAAAAATATTACAGCTGTTGGTGCAGTATTCTTAGCACTTGTTGCAGTATTACCAATACTTTTACAAGGCTTTACTTCACTACAAATTACATTTAGTGGTAACTCTGTACTTATAGCAGTTAGTGTTGCACTTGAAATACTTAAAAATCTTGAAACACAAATGGTTAGTAGAAACTATGCAGGTTTCTTAGGATAATGTAAATAAAAATATATGGCTCTTTGTCAATAGTTGGGGTAAAAAATCCTCAAAAAAGATAGAAAGAGT
>CAOYAN010000003.1 GCA_948562205.1 uncultured Clostridia bacterium
CTATGCCCTTTTTCTTTATTTTTGTTTTATTTTTCTAATTATTTCTTTCAAACTAAATCATTCCTTTCAATTATATTTATATTATAACATGAGCATTGTTATAAATCAGTTATAGATATATGACAAGTAAACTTAGGTTGTAATAATTTATTTATAAAGTTATTAAATTTCATCAGATGATATGACTTCTATATCATTTTGCATAAGTAATTTTGCTGTTATACCACTTTCATTTGTTAAAGTAGAGGAGAATGTACCATCATATATTTTATTTTTACCACAAGATGGACTCTTAGATTTTAAAATAGCTTTTGTTGCACTAAATTTTTTAGCTATGTTTAGAGTTTCCATTGCACCTTTTGTATATTCATATGTTACATCAGTGCCATCTTTTGTTATTACTTTATTATGAGAAATCTCTGCAGGTATTCTAGGTGTAGCAAGTCCTCCTAATTGTTCAGGGCATACAAGTATGACATTACAATTTTTTAGCAATTTTATTATTTTTTCATTTTCGTTGTTTTTACCATTGTATTTACAGTTGACACCAAAAAGACAGGCGCTAACGAGTATTTTTTCATTATTTTTAAATTTCAAATTAATCACCATAATAATTATATCATATTTTATAAAAATATTAATAGTAATATATTAAAAAAAGTAAAATGAAAATGTATTATAATATAAACAAATTAAATACTATGATTTTACATAAGTATTTTAAAAGATAAAAAATATTAAAAAAATTATAAAAAAGTATTGACAAAGTATATAAAAATGAATATAATAATTAATGTAAGTTGAATGCGGGTGTAGTTCAATGGTAGAATTCCAGCCTTCCAAGCTGGCTGTGTGGGTCCGATTCCCATCACCCGCTCCAAAAAAATTAGAACTTTTTTATCAGTTCATAGTCTCTAAGGTTTTAAGACTGTGGACTGGTATTTTTTTGCTTGTACTAGTTTAATATCAGTCAAAATATTAATATAGTTTATAAGTAATTTTTTATCGTATCACAATAAAATAGAATATATTGAGCATTTTTACTTTGAGTTATTACTTTGATTATAAACTATATAAGTTATAGCTTTTTTTCTTGAATTAAATATTAAAGTATGATATATAAATATATATTATACAAGGAGTGATATATATGAAATATAGTCTAGTACTTGAGGGTGGAGGAGCAAAAGGAGCTTATCAAATTGGTGTAGTAAAAGCACTACTTAAAGCAGGCTTTGAATTTGACGTTATAACTGGAACATCAATAGGTGCTATAAATGCTGCATACCTTGCACAAGGAAAGTTTGATGAAGTATATAAACTTTGGAAAACATTATCTTTTTCAGAAATTTTTGATATAGATGGGGAACATATAGAAAATGCCATGAATGCTAAAATTAGTTTAGATACAATTAAGTATTTATCTAAAAAACTAGGTCAGACAATAAAAGAAAAAGGCATAGATACTACAAAAATAAGAAAAATAATGGAGGCAACTATAAGTGAAGAGAAACTTAGAAAATCGGATACAAGGTTTGGTCTTGTTACTGTATGTGTATCAGATTTAAAACCTCAAGAGGTATTTATAGAAGACATACCAGATGGAAAACTAATAGATTATCTTATGGCAACATCTAATCTTCCAGTGTTTCAAAGGGCAAGAATTGATGATAAGAGTTATTTAGATGGTGGAGCATGGGATGCATGCCCAATTAATATGTTAGAGAGAGCAGGATATGAACATATTATTGCAATAAGAGTATATAAGAAAACTAGTAGAATAAGAAATTACAGAGATATTATAAAAAGAAGAAATGCAGATATATATATGATACAGCCATTTGATACACTTCCTGGAATTTTAAATTTTGATTCTAAAAACCTAAACTTTCTTTTAAAACTTGGATATTATGATGGCCTAAAATTTATTAAAAATCTTGATGGATTTAGATATTATTTTAATAAATTATCTGAAAATAAGGTAGTTAATGCAGTATATAAAATAACACTTAATGAAAAATTAAATCTTACTAGGGAGCTCAAAGTAAATTATTCTGTTGGTGAAAATATTAATGATGTATTTATTGAAAAAACATTAAATGAGTTAGTTTATAAAACCAAAATATATGATATTCAAAATATAAAAGATATGGTTATTGCTATTTTTGAATATGTTGCAATGCTTGAGGAAATTGAAAGATTTAAATTATATGATTTTTCAAATTTTATAAAAATTGTAAAAGAGAAAGTAGACAAAAAAGAAGTCATTGATAAAAAATACAAAATATTATATGATTTTATAAAGTGTTATAATTATTAAGATTTACAATACATATTTTTCATATATGTGAATAAAAAAAGTTTTCTTAAAATATATTTTAATATAGTTTTAGGAGGACTTTTTTATGAAAATTTGTGTTTTAGGAAAAGACAAGAGAAGTTTAAATTTAAAAGAGATGTATAAAGATAGAAAAGGGAACATAATAGATGCAGATGTTATTATAACACCTGTACCAATTAGTAAAGATGGAGAAAAAATTACAGGAGAGATTTTAACTATTGATAATCTTGTGGAGTTTTTAAATGTTAGAAAAAAAATTTTAATTACTGGTGGATTAAATGATAGTATAAGGGAAAAACTAAAAGGTATAAAATACTATGATATTATGTCTTATGATAAAATAGCTATATATAATGCAATTCCAACTGTTGAGGGAGCAATAAAAGTAGCAATTGAAAATACTGATTTTACACTAAACAATAGTAATATATGTATTTTAGGTTTTGGCAGGATTGGTAAAATACTTGCAAAATATTTATCATCATTTGGTGCAAATATATATTGTGAAGCAAGAAGAGAAGAAGATATTGCTTTAATAAAGGCTATGGGATATAATAGTATAGAACTTAATAGTTTAGATGAGTATTTATCTAAAATGGACATAATTTTTAATACTATTCCGCATATGATATTAGATAAAAAAAGACTTGAAAATTTAAAAAATGATGTACTTGTAATAGATATTGCATCAAATCCTGGTGGTGTTGATTTTAAGGCAGCAAAAGAATTAAATATAAAAGTTTTGTGGGAGCTTGGCATTCCATCAAAAGTTGCACCTAAAACTGCGGCTATATATTTTAAAGAAGCTATAGATAAAATTTTAATAGATGAAAGGTAGATGAAATTTAAATTGGGAGAAATAATTAACGTAAGAAAAATTGTAGAAGAAAAAAAAGAGGAGTTAAGTTTTAGAATAGATAAATTAAATAAAAGGGGGATATTTCCAAAACTTGCACTAATTCTTGCAAATGATGATAGGGCATCTAGAGTATATGTTTCAAATAAAAGAAAGCTTTGCCATGAACTTGGTATTTTAGAGGAAGAATATACTTTTGATGAAAAAATTACAAGTGAGGAAATTTTAAATCTTATAAATAAGTTAAATGGTGATGATAGTGTAGATGGAATATTAGTACAACTACCATTATTTAAACATTTAGATGAAGAAAAAATTTTAAATGCTATAAGTCCTAAAAAAGATGTTGATGGATTTCATCCTATAAACCTTGGAAAACTTATAACAGGTGAGAAGACAACTCTATCTTGTACACCTAAAGGTGTTATGACAATACTTGATAGTATTGGTATAGATTTAAAATCTAAAAATGTAGTTGTAGTTGGAAGAAGTAGAATTGTTGGAAAACCTATGGCACAGTTATTATTAAATAGAGATGCTACTGTAACAATTTGTCATTCTAAGACAAAAGATTTAGCATCCTATACGAAAAATGCAGATGTACTAGTTGTAGCTGTTGGATCTATGCATATAATAACTAAAGATATGGTTAAAGAAGATGCTATAGTTATAGATGTTGGAATAAATAGAGTAGATGGAAAAATAGTTGGAGATGTTGATACAAATAGTGTTTTAGAAAAAGTAAAATATATAACTTCTGTACCTGGTGGAGTTGGACTTACAACAGTTGTATCATTAATAGAGAATTTAGTTGAAATTGCAGAGGAGAGGTAAAAGTTATAAAAATATATAATAAGTCATGAAAAAATTTCATGGCTTTTTTTCTTTCTCTAAAATAAGACAAAAACTACTATTATAAGTATAGTAAAATAAGATTACCTAGATAAGAGAGGAGGAATATATATAGTTTCTAGGTATATTATGTTTAAGGAGAGATGATTTATGAAAAATAAAATTAAAAATATAATGATACTGGTTATTTGTATTGCTCTTACTTTTTCAAATACTATACTTGCAATAGATTTAAAAGATGGAGAAGTAGCTTTTTCTAAAAGTGCTGAGTGGATGAATAAAGATGAGGGGATTGCTAAAATTACTTTAAGTATTGAGGCAAAACCTGTGTCAAAACCATCAGATGTAATACTTGTGGTAGATAGATCTGGTAGTATGGATTTTTCATCTTCGATATTTTTAGATAAACATTTAAGTGGTGAAGATGGAGTATATAGTGTTTGTATGAGAGAAGATCACTATATAGATGGTAAACATTTTTTAGATGGTAAAATTAAGACAAAACAAGATAGATATAGTATTGATAAAGGATGCATGACAAGATATGATGTTGCAAAAACTGCTGTAAGTAATTTTTTAGATAATTTTTATTCTAGGGAAGACAATAATGATAGTAGAGTGGCTTTAGTAACCTTTAATAGTGATACAGATGATATAAAAGAAATATTTTCACCTAATACTATATTATCTAATCAAAATTTTACAAATGATAAAAATACTATATTAAGCACTATGGAAAATTTAGTAGATAAATTAGATGGTGGAACAAATTATACTAATGCTTTAAAAAAGGCAGAGGAATTTATTAAAAATAGAAATAAAAAGGAAAATAAAGATGGAAATGAAAATATAAATTCAAGACCAACATATGTAGTTTTTTTAACTGATGGTATACCTGATCCTATAGAAAATGATGGTAAGAATGTTGCAAGTACTCTAAAACAAAATGGTGCTATAATATATACAATTGGAATAGGAAAAAATGTAGATACAAAAATTATTGAAAAATTATCTTCTAGTGAAAATGTAGAAGATGGCTATTTTACTACAACAAGTAGTGCAAAGGACTTAATAGAGTTTTATTCAAATATTGCAAATAATATCAAAAATGCAGGTGTTGATTTAAGTTTAGAAGATGTAATAGGAGATGATTTTGAGTATTTTGAGGATGAAATGCATCTGCCAACTGCAACACCTACTTTATATCCAAAGGATTCAGAAGATGGTAAAACTATAAAATGGTATAAAAAAGAAATAACTGATCCATATAAGTCATATGAATTTTATATTAAATTAAAAGATAATGATAAAAATGGTACTGGAACATGGAATACTAATAATAGGGCAAGTATTAGTTTTATAGATATTAACAATGAAGAAAAAAGTCTTACTGCAGATGTTCCAAAACTTTCAAGAAATAAATATGTAGTAGAGCATTATTTAGAAAATGATGATGGTACGTATACTATAAATAATGAAGCCACTGAAAAATATTTAACAGATGTAGGCAAAAAAGTAGTTGGAGTACCTAAAGATTTTGATGGATACAAATTTAGTAAAGATGTGAGTGGGAATGTTTTAGAAACATTTGTAGAAGAAGATAAAGAGGCAGTATTAAAACTGTATTATAATAAGAATAGATCAAAAGTAATAGTTAGATATATAGATGAAAATGGTGTAGACTTAATTGATAAAATAGAAATGGATGGAATAATTGGAAAAGAGTATAATACTGAAATTAAAGATATTGATGGCTATGAACTAAATAAATTACCTGAAAATAAGGATGGTAAATATTTAGAAGAAAATCAAGAAGTAATATATGAATATAAAAAAGTTTCAGGAAAAGTTATAGTAGAATATATTGATCTTATGGGAAATAAGCTACTAGATGATGACATATATATTGGATATGTAAATGATGAGTATAAAGTTAATAGAAAGGATATACAAGGATATATAAAATATGGTAGTGATCCAAAAAATATAAGTGGAAAATATATAGATGGAGAAATACTAGTTACTTATGTATATGATAAAATAAATATAGAAAATTCATCTAATTTAAATGATAATGCTAATGTTAATACATCTGATATAGATATTACTTCATATGTTATACTTATGCTTGTATCATTTGTTGCTATAGGATTTTTGATATATAAGATTAGAAAATTAAATTCAAAGTAAAATATATTTTCTAATTAAACAAGTTATTAATAAAAAAATTGAGACCTATATTGACATATAAAACATGTAATGTTAATATATCATAAGAGAGGTGAAAAAATGAAAAAGGTAAATAAATTATTAGCAGTTGGTGTATTGTCATTAGCAATGCCATTATCTATGCATTGTACAGTATTTGCCACAAGTCAAATATCAAAAGAAAATGTTGCACCAAAAATTAAGATTTTAGAAGAAAAATCAGTAGGATGTGAGGGAGTATATAGCAAATTAGTATTAGAAGCAACAGATGAAGATGGTGACTTAGATTATTATTTAATAAATGGGTATGCGCACTCAACAATACCAGAAGCTAATGGATACAAAAACAGTAGAACATTTATAAAAGGGCATATAAAAGATGGAGAAAACAAAATTAAAGTATTTGATAAAGCTGGTAATTGCTCTGATGAAATAACTTTTATAGCTGACTATACAAAACCTGAGATGGAACAATTAAGAATAATTGGTGGAAGTTATGAAAAAGAAACAAAGACTTATTATACAAGAGAAAATGATGTAATAAATGTATATGTTGGATTTAAAGAGGAACTTGGAACATCTCCAAAGGTAAAAATAAATGATAACATAGAATTAGATATGAAATACTATGAAAAACAAGGTTTCTATGGTGCTAATTTTAAAATAGATGAGACTATGACAGAAGGTGAAATAAAAGTAGAAGTATATGGTTATGCTGATAAAGCTGGAAATGTTGGAGAAACATTAACTAATAATGATATGACACTAACTTCACAGTCAAAAGTTATAGTGGATAAAACTGCACCACAATGTACGGGGCTAAGGATTATAGGTTCAAAATATAATAAAAACAATAATGCATGGTATGTTAAAAATGGAGAATATATACAAGTATATGTAAAATTTGATGAAGATTTAAAAACAGCTCCTGTATTAAAAATAGAGGGAATTGAAAAAGAGATAATATTAAATAAGTCTGAAAAAACAGGTGAATATGGAGTAAGAATGCAAATAACTGAAAATGATATGATAAAAGATGGAGAAATGAAAATATTAATATCAGGTTATACAGATAAAGCAGGAAATCTAGGAAAAATATTAACTAATGATGATATAAATGGATTATTATCACAATCAAAAGTAATAATAGATAGAACAGCTCCAAAAATAACAGTAAAAGAGAATACTGAAAAAGAAATATTTACAGTAAAAAATAAAGATGGAAATACATATTCAAAAATAAGTTTTAAATTATATGATGCTCAAAAAATAGAAAAAATAGTTATAAATGGTAAAGAGAGAGTATTTACACAAAATCAATATGGAGATTTTAATTTTGTAAGTATAGATAAAAACTATGGAGTAGAAGGAAAAAATGAAATAACTTTATATGATATATCTGGAAATACAGTAACATATGAATTTTATCTAGAAAATGAAAAAGAGGATAAAGTTCCAGATGAAGAAATAAAAAAACCAGAAGATGATAATAAACCATCTGAAGGTAATCATGATAAACATACTTGTAAAAATATTTGTTGTTATATAAGACATAAAATATGTATGATAGAAAGAATTATAAATAATATTTTTGGAATAAGATTATATTAATAAAAATTATGTATTGAAAAATAGAATAAATATAAGCATCAACAGTATTAGTTGGTGCTTATATTACATTTATATTAATATTATTGTTTTTATTAAATCACTGTGTTATACTATATAAAAAGTAAAAAAGGAGGGAATATCAAGTTTTTAAACTTGTAATAATATGGCAAGAAGATTTATTGTAGATGAGGAGAATATAACTAAAATAGGAGAAGATAAAATACAAATAGTAGGAAAAGAGGTAAAACATATTCAAGTATTAAGACATAATGTAGGAGATATTATTGTACTAAATGAATATGATTGTAAGATTATAGGGATGAAGAGTCATAGTATAGATCTTGAAATTTTACAAAATACTAAACCTATTGGAATACCAAATATTGAAATTACTCTATATATTGGAATGTTAAAAAATGATAAAATGGATTTTGTTGTACAAAAGGCTGTGGAACTTGGTGTTAAAAATATTGTTCCTTTTTTCTCTAAGAATGTTGTAGTAAAATTAGATGAAAAATCAAGAATAAAACGTATGGATAAACTTCAAACTATAGCAAATGAAGCTTGTAAACAATGTGGTAGAACAGATACTGTAAAGATATCTTCATTTGAGAATTTTAAAAATATTATAAAAGAACAAAATAAGTTTGATGCAAGCATTATAGCATATGAAAATGAAAAAAATTATCTTAGGGATACTATGTCTAATATAAAAAGAGAAAATATATCTAGTATTTCAGTTATAATAGGTGCTGAGGGTGGTTTTGATAAAGATGAAGTAGAAAAATTATTAGAAAATAATAAGACAGTTTGTGTAAGTCTTGGTTCAAGAATACTTAGAGCAGAGACTGCTGTACTTAATATACTTTCTATTATTATGTATGAGTTAGATTAGGAGGAAATTATATTATGATTAAGTATCCAAAAAAGTTAAATGAAAATGATACTATGGGAATTGTAGCGGTATCTGATTGTGCAAATGAAGATAAAATTGATATTTCTATATCTAATTTTAACAAATTAGGATTTAATGTAGTTGAGACAGAAAGTGTTAGATGCTCTAATCTTTTAGTAAGTACTGATGGTAAAACACGTGCAGAAGAATTTATTGAGCTTTGGCAAAACAGAAATGTAAAATATATATTATCTGCTCGTGGTGGTGAATTTTTAATGGAAATGTTACCATATCTAGATGAATATAGTAATATGATAAGAATAAGTGAACCAAAGTGGGTACAAGGATATTCTGATCCAAGCCTTCTACTTTTTTATCTAACTACTAAGTTTGAAATTGCAACTATACATGCAGAAAATTTAAGTGAGTTTGCTATGGATCTGGGTAATTATCATAAATGTTTAAAAAATACTATTAATTTTTTAAAATCTAAAGATAATGAATTTGTAGAGGAGAGTTTTGATAAATATCAGTTAACTGAATTTGAAGAAGGAAATTTTAGAGGATATAATTTAACAGAAGATTCAAAATGTGTATTGTTTGGTTCAAATGACAAAAATATAAGTGTTGAAGGTAGAATAATTGGTGGATGTATTGATGCTTTATCTATTTTACTTGGTACAAAATATGATTATACAAACAAGTTTTGCAAAAAATATGATGAGGGGATTATTTGGTATATAGATAATTGCGAACTAAATTCAGCAGAGTTTTATAGAAGACTTTGGCAGGCAAGAGAAGCTGGTTGGTTTTCTAATGTTAATGCTTTTTTAATAGGTAGGTCATATGCATTTACTAAATCTGTAGGCGATTTTACTTTCTTAGATGCTATAAATAAAGCATTATATGATCTTAATGTCCCTATAATATATAATGTTGATATTGGTCATGTACCTCCACAACTAACAATTATAAATGGTTCATATGCAAAAGTAGAATATAATGATGGTAAATTAAAACTTACACAAAAGCTTTGTTAAAATCTAAATAAACTAAATGAAAAATTGACTTTACATAAAAAACGTAGTATAATAAATTGAAACAAAAAATAATAATCTACAAATTTGGAGGTAGGAAAATGGCATTTGCTATGAAAATTGGTAGTCTTAAGAAGTATACTGATATTGCTAATGGAGTAAAGATCTATGCTAAGGATGGTAAAAATTACTTAGAAAAAGATGGCAAAACTTTCGATTTACCAAGTGGTAATATCAGCCTTGATGGAAAGAAAGTATACATTGATGGAAATTTAGTTTATACTGGAGATTATGTAAAACCTAAGGAGGAGCATTAAAAAGCTTCTCCTTGACTTATTTTATAATAATTGATTTTATTAGAATTATTTTGTTAGAAAGTTTAAAAAGTAATATTTTCTAAGTATTATATATAAATATGGTAGAAGAAGTTTTAGTTTCTACCATATTTTTTATACTTGTCATAAAACCTTTTTAAAAATTATTGTAAAAATTGTATATTTATGATAAAATAATAATATGTGATTAAAGGAGGAATTAGAAATGTTAGCAGATCCTAATGTTAAAAAAATAATGCCTAAGGCTGGAAATAGATATCAATCAGCTTTAGCTATTGCAAAAAGAGCAAGAAATATTGAAAATAGAAGAGTAATTGAGGGTGACAATGATATAAAAGATGCTGTAGATATTGCAGCAAAAGAAATTGTTGATGAAAAAGTTATTGTAAAATATAAAGGGGAATATGTATATAGACCTGAATTAGATGAAGTAGAAGAAATTAAGGAGTAGCTTATGGCAAAAAGACATATTATAACTATAACTGGAGATCATGCAAGTGGACAAGGTACATTGTCCAATTTTTTAAATAAAGATCTTGGTTATGAAATTTATAGAAATGGTCAATATGTAAGAAAGTTAGCACTTGATATGGGCATGTCTATAATAGATTTTCAAACATATTTAAATGAGCATCCAGAGCTTGATAATCAGATTGAAAAAAGTGCATCTGATTATGCAGCTTTACATGATAATGTAATAATAGATGCAAAACTTGGATGGTATGCTGTTCCATATTCTTTTAAGATATATCTAAAAGTTGATATTGATGTTGCAGCCAAAAGAGCATTTATGGATGAGAATAGAAAATCTAGTGAAAATTATGAAAGTGTAGAACATGCTAAGGAAAAGATACTTTATAGATATAATGAAGAAAATAAAAGATGGTTTGAAACTTATGGTATTAGAAGAGAGGACATGTCAAATTATGATTTAGTAGTAGATACTACAACTCTTACACCAGAAGAAGTAAAAGAAATAGTAGAAAAAGAATATTTTAAGTGGCTAGAGAATTAATATATATTGTAGGAGGGATATAATGAGAAAATATTTTGGAACTGATGGAATAAGAAGAATAGCTAATACTGAGTTATCTCCAGAATTAGTATTTAGAGTAGCAAAAGCAGGAGCATATGTATTGTCAAAACATGCAAATCATGCGCCTACCATTTTAATTGGAAGAGATACTAGAATATCTGGAACATTAATTGAAAGCGCAATGATTGCAGGTTTTTTAAGTTATGGTGCAAATGTAAAATCTTTAGGTGTTATACCAACACCTGCTGTTGCATATTTAACTAAAAAATTAAATGCAGATGCAAGTGTAGTAATATCTGCATCTCATAATACTTTTGAATTTAATGGAGTAAAATATTTTAGTAATAAGGGAATGAAAATATCTGATACTATTGAAGAAGAAATAGAAGAGATAATGGATTCTGGAAAGCTTAATGATTTTACTGCCGTAAATGAGAATATAGGTATTTCTGAGGTAAGAGAAGACTTAATAGAAGAGTACAAAAACTTTATTGTAGGAATTTTTAAAGATAGAATGAAAAACTGCAAGAAAGATAACTTTAGAGTAGTCATTGATACTGCAAATGGGGCAACATATAAAATTGCTGAAAAAATATTTAGTGAACTTGGAATTGAGTATAAGATTATAAATAATGTACCAAATGGAATAAATATAAATAAAGCTTGTGGTTCAACTCATTTAGAGGGACTTAAAAAATATGTATTAGATAATCATTATGATTTAGGAATTGCATATGATGGCGATGGTGATAGATGCCTTGCTATTGATGAGAAGGGAAATGTAATAGATGGAGACAAAATGCTTGCTATTACATCAAAATATTTGAGAAGTAAAAATGAACTAAAACAAGATACTATTGTTGCAACTGTAATGAGTAATTTAGGTCTTAAAAAATATGCTAAAGATAATGAACTTGATTTAAAACAAACACAAGTTGGAGATAGATATGTTTTAGAAGAAATGTTAAAAAATGATTATAATCTTGGTGGAGAACAATCTGGACACATAATTTTCTTAGATTACAATCCAACAGGAGATGGAATACTTACATCACTTATGTTAATTCAGGTATTATTTGAAGAAGGAATAAAAGCATCTCAAGCTTGTGAGATAATTAACATATATCCACAAGTTTTAGTAAATGCTAAAGTTAGTAATGATAAAAAATATGATTTTGAAAAAGATGCTGTTATCCGTGCAGAAATTGAGCAAGTAGAAGAGGAATTTGCTGGAAATGGTAGAGTTTTAATTAGAGCGTCTGGTACAGAGCCTTTAATTAGAGTTATGATTGAGGGAGAAAACCAAGAATACATTTCTGAGAAAGCTAAATCTATTGCAGAACTTATTGAAGAAAGATTAAAATAAAAATTAAGTATAATAATATAAAAAGGCGCACTTTTAATGAAGTGTGCCTTTTGTATAAAAAATTATTTTCCGATTTATTCCATCAATACAATTATCATATAACCAAATTTTTAAACTTGTCATATCATTAGTTTCATAGTAATTTACAAGCATACTTTTAAATGTACCATCTAACTCAACTGGAATTGAAATAATACCACATCTATTTTCAATTAATATTTTTCATCTTGTGACATTTTAAATTTATCTTTCATTATTCTTACCTTTGTATAATTTTTACTATAATTTAATTATATCATATTGATTAATTTTTGTCAGTAATATTTAGAATTAATATAATTTTTTTCATATTATAATATTTTTATAATTTTATTTTTTTCTACATTATAATAAAAAGGTTTTAAAATATATGTTTTTAAAGGTTTATTCTTAATTTTTCTAAAAAACACATGTTTAAAATTAGTTGACACAACGCTAAATATTAGATATAATATGTTTCGAGGTAAAAAAATATGATAATTGCAAAAATACTTATAAATACATCAGTAAAAAGTTTGAACAAAGTGTATGATTATATAGTACCAGAGTTATTAGAACAAGAAGCAGAAATTGGTAAAAGAGTTTTAGTAAGTTTTGGTAGAGGTAAAAATACTGAAGAAGGAATAATAGTAAAACTTGTAGAAGAAACAAAAGAAGAAGTAGATAAAAGAGGTTATAAATTGAAGGAAATATCTGAAATATTAGATGAAGTATCTTATGTTGATGAAGAAAGGCTAAAACTTGCAAAATATATTTCATATGTATATTTTTGTAATGTTTATGACGCATTAAAGCTTATGTTTCCACCAGGTACAGCATCTAAAAATAGTAGCAAGAATTTAAATACAAAGCAAGATACAAGAGTAATGCTTGCAAAGTCACCAGATGAGATAATGATGGATATAGAAAATAATATTATAAAAAGTGCAAAGCATATCCAATTACTTACTTTTTTAATGTATAATGAATATGTATTAACATCAGATGTAATAGATGGACTTGGTATAAGTAGGGCTGTTATAAATACAGTTGTAAAAAATGGGTATATAACTCTAACTAAGGTAGATAGAGAAGTAGATCTCCTAAAAGATTACAATGTAGAGAGAACATATGCTAAGGATCCAACTCCAGAACAAAGGGAAGTTATAAATAAAATTGGAAGTTATATATATGATGAAAAATATAGACAATGTTTAATTTTTGGTGTTACTGGTAGTGGTAAAACAGAAGTATATTTACAGTTAATTGAAAAAGTTCTAAATCAAGGAAAAAAAGCAATAGTTCTAGTTCCTGAAATATCGCTTACATATCAAACTGTTACAAGATTTTTATCAAGGTTTGGCAATAATGTAGCAATTCTTCATAGTAAAATGACGATTGCAAAAAGAAAAGAAGAATATAAAAGGATAAAACAGGGAAAAGTAGATATAGTAATTGGAGCAAGATCTGCTATATTTGCACCACTTGATGATTTAGGTTTGGTTATAATAGATGAAGAGCATGACTCAAGTTATTATTCACAGACAACACCTAAATACTCAACAAAAGATATAGCAGCATATATTTGTAAAACAAAAGATGCTATTCTTGTTCTAGGATCTGCAACACCAGAGATTAGTACATATAATAAGGCTAAAAATGGATTAATAGATTTATTTTATATGAAATCAAGACCTGGTATTGCTGTTCTTCCTAAGATAGAGTTAATTGATATGAGACAAGAAAGGGTTTTAGGCAATACATCAGTTTTAAGTACTGCACTAAAAGAAGAAATTAGTAAAAATATAAAAAATAATGAACAGACAATGATATTTTTAAATAAGAGAGGATATACATCATATCTTACTTGTAAATCTTGTGGTTATGTATTTAAGTGTCCAAATTGTGATGTATCTATGACATATCATAAAACAAATAATTTGCTTTTGTGTCATTATTGTTCACATGTAGAAAGAAATATTGAAATTTGTCCTGAATGTGGAAGTATTGATATTTCAAGTGGTACTATAGGTACTCAAAAATTAGAGGAAGAGTTAAGAGAAGTATTTCCAAATATTTCTATTCTTAGAATGGATGCAGATACAACAATTGCAAAAGATTCACATCAAAAAATATTAGATAAGTTCAAAAATGAAAATATTAATGTTTTAGTTGGAACACAAATGATAAGTAAAGGACATGATATTGCAAATGTAACACTTGTAGGAATACTTGGAGTGGATGCTTTACTTGGCTTAAATGATTATACAGCATCAGAGAAAGCATTTTCTAATATTTATCAAGTAGCAGGACGTGCAGGACGTGCAAAGCTTCCAGGAAGAGTTCTAATTCAGACAAATGATACAAGTAATTATATTTTAAATTCAATAGAAGAAAATGATTATGAAAAATTTTTTGAAAATGAAATTGAATATAGAAAAACTTTTGGATATCCACCATTTTTAGACATTGTATTATTTGAACTTGTAGGTGGAGATTTTAAGGTAGTAAGAGAAGAGGCTGAAAAACTGTACAATATATTAATTCAAAAAAATGCAAATGAATACAGAGTATTTTCACCAAAGTCTCCATATATTCAAAAGTTAAATAATAAATATAGGGTAAATATTATAATGAAAACAAAGCTTAGTACTAGAATATATAATATAATATATGAAAAAATAAGTGTGTATAATAAATATAAAAAGAAAAATGTTTCACTTACAGTATCAAAAAATCCAACATTTATAAATTAAATAGTATTGATAATTTTTGAAATTTTAGGTAAAATATAAATATAGTAATAAAAGGAGAGATTAATATATGAAAATAACTTTTTATGGAGCAGCAAAGACTGTTACAGGATCATGTCATATGGTAGAGGCAAATGATAAAAAGTTTTTGATAGATTGTGGACTTTTTCAAGGAAAATTAACCGATCAAATGTTAAACTATGAGGAATTTCCATTTAACTTATCAGAAATTGATTTTGTAATTTTAACTCATGCACATATTGATCATAGTGGAAGAATACCAAGGTTGTATAAACTTGGATATACAGGACCAATATATGCTACAAGTGCAACTAAGCAATTATGTTCAATAATGCTTGCAGATAGTGGTCATATACAAGAAAAAGAAATAGAATGGGTAAATAGAAAAAGAATTAGGGCTGGTAAAAAAACTACTGAACCTATATATACTGCTCAAGATGGTATTGATTCTATGCAACTTTTCAAAGGTATAGAATATAATGAAGAAGTAGTAATAGACAAAAATATTAGATTTAAATTAGTTGATGCAGGACATATGCTAGGATCTAGTATAGTTGAGTTATATGTAACAGAAAATGGTAAAGAAGAAAAAACTGTATTTAGTGGAGATTTAGGTAATGTTAATATGCCAATAATTAATGATCCAACATTTATTGAAGAAGCAGACCATTTAGTAATTGAATCAACATATGGAGATAGACTTCATGGTAAAATGACAGATCAATCTGGAAAATTAATAGAGATAATAATTGATACTATAAATAGGGGTGGAAATGTTATAATACCTTCATTTGCAGTTGGCAGAACACAAGAAATATTATATGAAATAAATAAATATTATGTTGAAAATTCTGCACTAAAAGATATTGTATCTAAAATACCTATATATGTAGATAGTCCACTTGCAATAAATGCTACTAAAATATTTGAGGAAAATCCTGAATATTATGATGAAGATGCTCTAAGATATTTACTTAAGGGAGATAATCCATTAGAGTTTGAAAACCTACATTTTACTTCTAGTGCAGAAGAATCAAAAGCATTAAATGAAGATATGACACCAAAGGTTATAATTTCTGCTAGTGGTATGTGTGAAGTTGGTAGAATTAAGCATCACTTAAAACATAATTTATATAGACCTGAGTGTACAGTACTTTTTGTTGGATATCAAGCAGAGGGAACTTTAGGTAAAAAAATACTTAGTGGTGATAGACTAGTTAAAATATTTGGAGAGGAAATAGCTGTAAATGCTGAGATTAGATATTTAGATGCATTTTCTGGTCATGCTGATCAAGAGTTGCTTTTAAAATGGATTAATGCTTTCAAAAAAAAGCCAGAGAATATATTTATTGTTCATGGAGAATATGAAGCACAGGAAGTATTTAAAGATAAGATAACAAAAAAATTTGGAATTGATACATATATTCCAAGCTATGAAGAAACATATGATATGAGTGGTGATCTTATACATACTAAACATCCAAGTTATAAATCTGCTAGATTTGATATACTTGAAATGTTATCTTTCTTAAAACAGGATGTAGATGACATGACAAACTCTGTGAAATCAGAAATTAAAAATAATATTGAGATGTCTGATCTTGTTACAATACTTGAAAAACTTGAAGAGGTTAAAAAGGCAATTTCTAATGTAAAATAAAAGTTATAAAATCGGAGTGTATATGTACATTTCGATTTTTCTCTTGTAAAAATATATTAAATATAGTAATATATATATAGTACTTGGAGGTAATAATGAATAATAAAGGAATTTCTATGATGATGCTTGTTGTTGCAACATCTATTATGATGATACTTATAACTTCTGCTAGTGTTATAGGGATAAATTCTATAAATACTGCTAAATTTGAAGAATATAAATCTATACTTGAAAGAGTAGAAGATGATGTAAATTATTACTATGTAGAAAATGGAACTTTACCAATTAAAGAGAATAGCAGAACTGAAATAATTGATCCAGCATCTATTAATACTGAATTTTATAATCAAGTTATAGAAGAAGGAGATAGTACTGATATATTATATATTATTGATTTAAAAAAATTAGAAGATAATACAATAAATTTTAATCAAAATGATATTTTTGTAGTTGCTAGAAATTCACATAATGTGTACTTATTAAGCGGTTTTACATATAAATCAAAAATATATTATAAAATATAAGGAGAAGAAATGTTAAAAGATTATATAAAAGAGATTAGAGTAGGAAACATAAAAATAAAAAATAATGTTTTTTTAGGGCCTATGGCAGGTGTTACTGATATACCATTTAGAAAGATATGTAGAAAATTTTCACCAGGTTTAACATTTACTGAAATGGCAAGTTCTAAGGCCATGGAATATGAAAGCAAAAAAACTGAAAAATTGTTAGAGATAATGGAAGATGAAAGACCATCAGCTGTTCAAATATTTGGTAGTAATAAAGAAGTTATAAAAAATACTATATTAAAATTAAATGAAAATGAGGATGTTGATATAATAAATATAAATATGGGATGCCCTGCTCCAAAGCTTGTAAAAAATGGAGATGGCGCAGGACTGTTATTAGACTTAAAAAATGTTGAAGAAATAATTAAAGAGGCAGTAAAAGTATCTAAGAAACCAATTACTATAAAAACAAGAAAAGGATTTAATGATGAAAAAATAACTGCTATAGAAGTGGCAAAAATTTGTGAGACTTATGGTATAGAACAAATAATAATTCATGGTAGAACACGTGAAGAATATTATACTGGTACTTCTGATTTGGAAATAATAAAAAAAGTAAAAGATGCTGTTAAAATTCAAGTTATAGGAAATGGAGATATAGTAGATGTTTCAAGTGCAAATAAAATGTTTGAATATACTGGGTGCGATGGTATTATGATAGCACGTGGAGCTTTAGGAAATCCATGGATATTTAAAAGTATAATAGATTGTAAAGATTATATACCAACAAATGAGGAAAGATTAAATATTATAATGGAACATATTGATAATGCACTAGAATATGACAAAGAAAATCCAAGACAAGCAGTTCTAAAAATGAGAAAACATATAGCTTGGTATTTAAAAGGTATGTATGGTGGAACAAAAATAAAAGATACTATAAATAGAACAGATGATATAGAAGATGTGAAAAAAATTTTATATAATTATTTTGAAAATTATAATGAATAAGCAATGTTATAAAACTTTTAATTTGACATAAAAAAATAAATATGGTAAAATATATTTGCATTTTTTAATAAAAGTATATGAAATTATATACTTGATTTAAAATTAAGGAGGAAAAATATGTCAAAAACATTAAAATTAAAAGGCGTAGTAAGTGATGCAATATGTATTAGAAAAAATCGGAAAAACTATATTTTGTATATAGAAGATTTATATAATATAGATAGAAGAAATGGTAAGGCTTTATATATTGTAAATTATGCTACTTTTAATACAGAAGAGCCACAGATGTTAAAGATATTTGCAAATTCTACAAATGTAAGAATTACTTATACAGGTGGCTATTTATATGTAGCTGAATATAATCTTGTAAATAAGCTTACACGTTATAGTATTATGCAAGAAAATGGAAAATCTTCCTTACATGAAGAAGAGGATATTCATTTTTCAAGTAAAGATGAAATGAGACTTCAAAGTATTACATCATCTAAGTCTGGTAAAGTGGCAGTATATGATATGTACGATGGGAATATTTATGAAATAAGAAAGAATGGTAAAAGATCAGTAAGGCATACAAGTAATGGGCGTGTAATAGTTCATCAAAATCTTTGTTATGTAGGAGATAGACTTGTATCAAGTTGTGATGTAGGTCTTTGTTCTAAATCAGAAGAGATATTAGATAAGTATTCATATGCAGTAAAAGCGGTATTTCATTTTAATGATTATTTATATTTTTGTGATAAAACAAATGAAATGGTGTTTGGAATGGAAAATGTAATTTTATTTGAAAAAGATAATAGTTTTAATGGATTAATTTTTCTAGGAGATAGAAAAATTGCAAGTATTTCTTCTAATCTTGCTGGAGGACTAATAGTAGCAAGTAATGATTATTCTAAAAGAAGGGGATATATTAATATTTTAAATCAAAATGATATAGAATTTCTTAAAGAATTATCATTTGAAAATATGGAGGATGTAAGAGAGAAAAATAAAAAAATAATGCAAAGTATTGTTGATCTCTCAGATGGAAATGTTGAAACATTCTTAAAATTATCAAAAGAATATTTTAGAGCTTAATAATTCTATTAAAAGAAAATAATAAGATTTAAGCATACCTAAATGTAAAAGTTTAGATATGCTATTTCTTTTTCATCCTTGCAAAAGTATAAATAAATTAGTATAATTAAAAAAAGAAAGTGTAAGGATTTTTATGATAGATAAAAAAAGAAAGAGTGAAATATTAAATAGTATAAAGGATAAAGAAGAGAGACTAATTATATCTAATATATTAGACAAAGCTATAAAATTTGAAAAAACAGATTTAGTATATGTTAGTAACTTTTTAAATTTAAATGAGTTATATAATGTGTGTAAAATATTAGATTATTTTAGTGTAAAATATAATATATTTATGCCATATAAAGATATTGAAAAGAAAAATATAGCGTTTATTTCAACTTATTTAGGAGATGATGTAGATAAAGTATTTCTAGAACATATATCCTGTATTAAAATATCCCTAAATTGTAGAGTAAATTTACCCCATAAGGATTATATGGGAGCAATTTATTCGCTTGGAGTTAAAAGGGAATTTATTGGTGATATTGTTGTAAAAGAGAACTTTGCTTACTTTTTTTGTATGAAGAGCGTAGAAGAATATTTCATGTATAATTTAAATAGTGTTGGAAAATATGAAGTTACATTAGATAGAATAGATATTTTTTCTGATGAGGTTAAATCTTTATCACTTAATTTTATAGAGAAAGAATATATTATACCATCACTTAGAATAGATGCAATGCTAAGCTGTGTATATAATCTTAGTAGGAGTGAAACTAAAGATAAAATAGTAAAAGGTGATTTATTTTTAAATGATAAGAATATATTTTATCCAAATACTTTGATTAAAAATGATGATATAGTATCTTTTAAAAGATGTGGTAAATTAAAGATAGGTGAAGTTTTAAGAACTACTAAAAGTGGTAATTTAGTTATTAAAATATATAAGTATAGTTAAAATAGATTAGAAAATTTATTTAAAATGTATAAAATTTTAAATTTTGTAAATAATACTTGTATATCCTTAAACATATATTAATTTTTTATTACATTTTAGTTAATGTAGTAAATATGTCGTTTAAGCGACATCCTCTTGTTAAAGATGACCTAAAAATTTGGTCATCTTTTTCCTTGCAAAAAATGTAGAATTGTAGTAAAATATAACTGAAAAGTAAAGGAGCAAGTTATGAGAGTAGCTTTTTTTACACTTGGGTGTAAGGTAAATCAGTATGAAACAGATCTTATGATGAAAAACTTTTGTGACAAGGAATATGATATAGTAGATTTTGAGGATAATTCAGACATCTATGTTATAAATTCTTGTAGTGTAACAAATATGTCCACAAGGAAAACAAGACAATATTTAAGTAGAGCTAAAAGACATGGCGGAATTGTCGTACTTGCAGGGTGTTATGCACAAGAAATAAATGGAAAAGAAGAACTTAAAAACATAGATATAGTAATTGGTAATGAAGAAAAAAATGATATTGTAGATATTGTAGAAGAATATATAAAAAATAATCAGAAAAATAGTAGTAATTTATATAAAATTGGTGATATATCAAAGATTAGAAAATATATTCAGAAAAATAATTTAGAAAAGGGCATAAATATACGTGAGAGTATAAAAATAGAAGACGGATGTAATAATTTTTGCTCATATTGCATTATACCTTATGTTAGAGGTAGAGTAAGAAGTAGAAATATACAAGATATATTAAAAGAAGTAGAATTACTTGTTAAAAGTGGAGTTGGTGAAATAGTACTTGTAGGTATTGAAATAGCATCTTATGGAAAGGATTTGAGTGAAGATATTACACTTGTTGATGTAGTTGAGAGAGTATCAAAAATAAAAGGGTTAAAAAGAATAAGGCTTGGATCTATTGAACCTAGAATTTTAACAGAAGAAAATATAATAAGGCTTTCTAAAATAGATAAGTTATGTCCACATTTTCATATATCAGTTCAAAGCTTAAATAACAATGTTTTAAAAAATATGAATAGAAAATATACAAGGGAATATTTATTTAAAATAACAGATACTATAAGGAAACATTTTAGAGATGTTGCTTTTACATGTGATATTATAGTAGGCTTTCCTGGAGAGAGTGAAGATGAATTTTTAAATACTTTAGAGGGTGTAAGAAAAATAGGATTTTATGAGGTACATGCATTTAAGTATTCAAAGAGAAAATGGACAAGGGCAGCTACTATGGAAAATCAAGTAGATGGAAATATTTCACAAAGAAGAAGTGAAGAATTAATTGCACTTGCTACAAAGCAAAAAATAGAATATATGAGTTCATATATAGGTAAAGAATTAGAGGTACTTTTTGAGTCTTTTGATGATGGCTATTTATATGGATATACTAAAAATTATATCAAAATAAAAATTATGGGAGATATAAAATATCTTGGAAAATGTATGAAAGTAAAAATGGAAAATATTGAAAATGAAATGCTTATAGGAAAAATTTAACTTGTTATAAAATATAAGAAGTTAAAAGAAAAAAGTGTATGCTAAATTATATAATATACCATATAGCCAATAATCTTTTTTGATTATTGGCTAATTAAATTATATTTAACTTAAGGATCTTGAGTATATAGTGTAATTTTGCACATGATAATATAAAATATTGTATATTGCATATATTTTTACTTAAATTTCAATTCTTTTATAACATGTAAAATAAAATTAAAATTGATATTGAAAAATAGAGTAAAACGTTATATAATATGCATGATTATATTTTGCTTTAAGGAGTAGTTGATATGAATGAAAAAAAAGGATATAAAAGTATTATAAAAGTAGTTATGCTTAGTCTACTAATGCTATGCTATATTTTTTCAATATATAAAGTAGAACTTCAAAATGATACTTTTTTTGACATAAGGCTTGGAGAAAAATATGTATCTTCTGGAATTGTAAAAGAAGATAATTTTTCTATTCATGAGGATATGACATATATTGCTCAGCATTTTTGTGTAAATATTATCACATATTTTGTGTATAATACTTTTGGATATCATGGATTATATTTGCTTGGGATAATACTTACAAGTATACTTGCAGTATTATTTTATAGATTAAATATTAAATTTTTAAATAGGAAAATACTCTCATATGCATTTGTATTTATAGAACTTTATTTTATGCAAAGTTTTCTATCTATTAGGGCACAAATGTATAGTTACATATTATTTGCATTAGAAATATTATTACTAGAGAATTTCTTTAAAACTAAGAAAAAAATATATTTAATAATAGTGTCTTTAATACCACTTATATTAATAAATATGCATGCAGGGGTAATACCATTTTATTTTATAATTATATTTGTATATTTACTTAATATTTTAAAGATTAAAGTATCTAAACTAGAATATGATGAAGAAGTAAAAAAATCTTGTAAATATTTACTTATACCAATTATTGTAGGACTTTGTGCTATATTTATAAATCCATTTGGAATAGATGCAATAACTTATGGCTTTAAAACACTATCAAATAATTTTATAAATGGATATATATCAGAATTTCAATCATTTAGTATAAAAGGTCCATGTGGTGCTTTAATGGTAATGTATTTTGCATTATTCATATTTACATTTATTTTTACTAAGAAAAAGATTAAATTACAACATTTTTTACTACTTTTTGGAACAATGTTTATGACATTAATATCACTTAGACATTTTTCGCTGTTTATAATATGTAGTATTACATGCCTATCATATATAGAATCACTTATAGATGAATTATTAAGTGTTATATATAAAGATATGAGTGATAAAGGAAAAAAGTATGTAAGAGGAATTTTTCTATTTGTTGCTTTTATGGTATTAATAAAAGTAATAGCAACAGCTAGTACTGAAAATGTTAAGGCTTGTTTAATTCCAAAAGATAAATATCCTTTAGATGCAATTGAATATATAAATGAAAATATTGGAAAAGATAAAAGGATATTTAATGAATATACATGGGGAAGTCTTATGATGATGGATGATATAAAAGTATTTATTGATTCTAGAGCAGATCTTTATACAAAAGAATATAGTAAAAAAGAAGATGATATAGGAATTGATTATATTAGAATAAATAATTGCTCTGGAAATTATATAAAGCTTTTAAATAAGTACAATATAGAATATCTTTTTATAAGAAAAAATAGTAATCTTGCTAAGAATATATTAGAACATAAAGAATATAAGCTTATCTATCAAGATGAGGTATCATATATAATTAAAAAGGTAGATTAATATAACTAAAGATAAAAAATATTAGGGGGAAAACTTATGAGAAAAGTAATAATTATAGTATTTTGCGTACTAGGTATGATTGTAGGAATTGCGCTAGGAGAGGCTGTATCTGGAATAGGTGCATTAAGCTGGCTCTCTATTGGTGGGCAGATTGGGCTTAAAACCCCACTTACAGTAGATCTTAGTTTTCTACAATTTACTATTGGAATATGGTGTAAAGTAAGCATTGGCGGAGTAATTGGTATGGTACTTTTTGCCTTTCTTGGAAAACTTGTTACAGGATGGATAAAAGTATAATAGATTTACCAATAAGTGATAGGCCCTATGAAAAATTGGAACTACAGGGGCCTGCTAATATGACAAATTCTGAGCTTTTAGCAATAATAATAAAAACTGGAACAACAAAACTAAATTGTTTGCAGATTGCACAAAATATATTAAAAGGAAAAAAAGATGAGCTAAATATGTCAGACTTAGAATATTTAACAAGTCTTTCAATGCAAGAGCTACAAAAATTTGAGGGTATAGGTAGAGTAAAAGCTATTCAAATTCAAGCAGTAATAGAGTTATCTAAGAGAATATCAGATATGTATATAGTAAAAAAAGAGAAAATTATATCTCCATCTGCTGTATATAAATTACTTATAAATGAATATCTTGGGCAAAGGCAAGAATGTCTTAAGACTATACTTTTAAATAAGCAAAACAATGTTATATCAATTGTTACTAATGCTATTGGCGGAAATGATAGGATAAATGTTGGAATAAAAGAACTTTTTACAGAACCAATTAAACAGATGGCTTCATCTATTATTCTTGTTCATAACCATCCTAGTGGAAGTCTTGTTCCAAGTAAACAAGATATTAGATTTACAAAACATATAAATGAATATTCAAATATTTTTGAAATAAAACTACTAGATCATATAATAATTGCAAATAATAACTATATTAGTATGAAAGAAGAAAAATATTTTTAAATAAAGGTGGGGGAAAAATGGGATTTATATCAAAAGACATAGGAATAGATTTAGGAACATCTAATATAAGAATACATGTTAGGGGAAAAGGAATAGTTCTTTGTGAACCTACAGTTGTAGCTATAAACAAAATAACAGGAGAGGTACTTGCAGTTGGAAATCAAGCAAAGGAAATGCTTGGAAGAACACCTGAAAATATTATTGCTCTAAAGCCATTAAAAGATGGAGTTATAGCTGATTTTGGAGCTACTAAAATGCTAATACAGACTCTTATTTCTAGAGTTATACCAAAAAGTTTATTTTCTAAGCCTAGAATTGTAATATCAATTCCATCAGATATTACTGATGTTGAAGAAAGAGCAGTTGAAAGTGTTGCGTACAAGGCTGGAAAAGATGTATATCTTATGGAAGAAGTTATGGCTGCAGCTATTGGTGCAGGAATTCAAGTTGAACAACCAGAAGGATCAATGATAATAGATATTGGTGGTGGAACTAGTGAGATGGCAGTTTTATCTCTTGGTGGTATTGTTGTATCCAATTCTATTAAAGTTGCAGGAGATAAATTAGATAGAGATATAGTAGATTATATTAAAGAAAAATTTAATGTAATAATTGGTGAGGGGGAAGCAGAAGAAGTTAAAAAACAAATTGGAGCTGCCACTTCTGCTATGACTGAAGAAAAAGTAAATATAAAAGGTAGAAATTTAAGCTCAGGTCTACCTGAGACTATAACTGTTACAACAGAGGACATAAGACTTGCAATGAGTGATTCCCTAAATGAGATAATGAGAACTATAAAACTTACACTAGAGAAAACACCACCAGAGCTAGCATCAGACATTATGGCAAAGGGAATTGTACTGTCTGGTGCATGCTCTCAAATTAAAAACTTAGATAGATTTATTAGTAATGAGACAGGAATGCCTGTATATATTGCTGAAAGTCCTAGTGAATGTGTAGTACGTGGTGTTGGTATGTCACTAGATAGTATTGAAGTGCTAAAAAAAGCAGTAAAAACTAAAAAAGATAATTAGGAGAAATGATGAATTATAGATATAATTTTAATGATGAAAAAAATGATAATAAAAAAAGAATAATTTTTGTAGTACTATTTTTTATTTTTATGGTTATGTTTGTTGCGTTTTTCTTTAGAAATAGTTCAAATGTAATTATAAATAAAGTATCAACAATAATCTCTAAACCTATATCCTTTATATATGATATTTGTACTGGAACTAGTTTAAAAATTAGTAAAGCTTTAGAAGATCCAGAAAGTGTACTTGCTGAAAATGAAAGACTAAAGAGCGAAAATGAGGAATTAAAACTAAGAGATCTAGAGAGCAAAAGAATACTAGATGAAAATGTATCTTTAAAAAATATGCTAGGTATTAGTAAAGAATATCAGCACTTTAATATAAAACTTGGAAATGTAATATTTAGGGAACATGATAATTGGACTAAAACTTTTACTATTAATTTAGGATCTAGAGATGGTATTAAATTAAACCAAGCAGTTGTTCATAAAGATGGACTTGTAGGATATATATCAGCAGTAAATACAGATACAAGTATCGTTACAACAATTCTTGATCCAACATCTTCTGTAAGTGTCATTGTAAGTACTATAAATGAGCCTGCAATACTAAAAGGCGATTTAGAACAAAAATCAGATAATAAACTAAAGCTTACATATATACCACTAGATACAGATATATCAGTATCAGATATATTATATACATCAGGACTTGGTTCTATGTATCCTAGTTCAATTCCAGTAGGAAAGATAGTAGAGGTAGTAAACAAAAAAAATGATGTTAATAGGTATGCAATCGTAGAACCAAACGTTGATATTAGACAAATTTTAGAAGTTGGAGTAATTGTAGATTGAGATGGGATGATGAAATATTGAAAAATACATTAAAAACAATATATATTTTTTTTATAATTGTAGTTATATATCTACTACAATTATTTGTTATAAATAATCATACTTTGTTTGGTACAAAACCAAACCTTATACTTATTTGTGTTATTGTTGTAAGTTTATGGTTTGGACTATATACTGGTTCTATATTTTCTTTTTTAATTGGTGTTTTAACAGACATTTTATTTGGTAATGGGTATGGAATATTTACGATATCTTATACAATAACTGGTATGGTAATAGGGTACTTAAATTCTAACTATAGAAAAGAAAATAAACTGTCTTTAGTATATGTTACATTAATTGCTGTTGTAATATTTGAGTTTATACAATATATTGCATATACAGTTATAATGGGTGCATATAGTAGTATATTTTATCTTTTATGGCAAATGTTTATGAGCTCTATACTAAATATAGTAATTGTATATATTATTTACGAACTTATATATAAAATTGCAAAATCTGTAGATAATGAAAATGATATTTTTGAGATAAAGGGGAGGTATTAATGTTAAAAAAAATCTATGAAAAAATAATGGAGTTTTTAAACAATAGAGAACTTATACTCTCTATTATAATCCTTTTTATCTCTTGTATATTTATATTTCAGCTGTTTAATCTTCAAATATTAGAAGGCTCTACTTATAGGGAACAAGCCGAAAAAAGAATGGTAAGGACTGAAAAAGTATTTGCTTCTCGTGGAGAAATATATGATAGAAATGGTATTGTACTTGCTACAAATAAGCTATCATATAATATTGAATTATATAGAGTTAAAGTAGAAGTAGAAGAACAAAATAGGGCTATTGAAAAACTTATTAATATTTTAGAAGAAAATGGAGATAAAATATATTCTACTTTCCCTATAAGTGAAGATTTTACATCTTTTAATTTTTCTAGTGTAGAAAAAGAAAAAAAGTGGAAAGAAGAGATGAATATTGATACATCTTTTACATTTGATGAAGTAATTGATTATTATATAGAAAGGTATGATCTATCAAATATAAATGATAGAAACATGCAAATAAAAATAATTGAAGTAAAATATGAGGGGAATTTAAATGGATATTCACTTTTTAATAGTGCACTAATTGCAAAAGATGTATCGGAAAAGTCTGTTGCAAGAATAGAAGAGTCTAAAAATGAACTTTATGGTGTAAATATTGTATCAGTTCCAAAAAGGTATTATCCAAATGGTACAACTGCAGCTCACGTTATTGGATATGTTAGTAAGATAAATTCAGATGAGTATTCAAAGAAAAAAGATGATGGATATACATTAAATAGTGTAATTGGTAAATCTGGTGTTGAAGAATCTTTTGAAAGTTATTTAAAAGGAGTAGATGGTGAAAAGAAAGTTGTAACTGATTCTAGAGGAAATATATCATCTGAAAGTGATAGTAAAAATGTAATATCTGGAAATGATGTTACTTTAACAATTGATTATAGACTTCAAACAGTTGCAGAAAAATCATTACTTGATACTATAAATAGACTAAGAAATGGAGAAATAACAGGTACACCTATTGAAGACACTAATGCAGGTGCTGTTGTAGTACTTGATGTTCAAACTGGTGAGGTACTTGCTATGGCAAGCTATCCTACATATGAGATAAATGATTTTGTTGGAGGAATTTCGACTGAAAATTGGAATAAAATTAAAGATGATACTACAAATCCCATGTTAAATAGGGCTATATCTGGTATATATTCGCCTGGTTCTACATTTAAGATGTTAGTTGGTATTGCAGGTGTAAAATCTGGAATTATTTCACCAGATGAAATATATACAGATCCAGGAATATATCCTTATGGTTATCATCCAAAATGTTGGCTATATACATATAGGCCTGGGGCAACTCATGGAGACATAAACCTTGCAGGAGCTATAAAAGGTTCTTGTAATTGCTATTTTTATGATGTGGGTAGGAGAATTGGTATTGATGAAATTGTAAATACTGCAAAATTATTTGGTCTTGGCAAAAAGACTGGTATAGAACTTAGTCAAGAATCAAATGGCGTAATTGCAGGAGAAAATAAACCAGAGAGTGGATGGTATTTAGGAGATACATTATCTGCTGCGATTGGTCAGTCATATAATGCATATACACCAATACAGCTTGCAAATTATATTTCAGCAATTGCAAATGGTGGAAAATTAAATAAGGTGTCAATTATTAAAAAAGTTGAGAATGAAGATGAAGAAACCATACCATTAAGAGAGTTAGTTGAGTATACCAAAAACTTTACAGGAGTTGATTTTGAAGCAAAAGATATTGGACTAGATACAAATACTATAAATCATGTAAAAGAGGGAATGCTATCTGTTACAAGTGAGACTGGTGGTACAGCAAGTTCAATATTTTTAGGAAGTAGTATACAAGTTGGTGGTAAAACTGGAACAGCTCAGGTAACTAGTGGATCAGAAAATGGTATATTTGTTGGATTTGCTCCATATGATAATCCTAAAATTGCAGTTGTTGCTATAATCGAACATGGTGAAGAAGGACTATATACTGCTCATGTTGTAAAAGCTATAACAGATGAGTATTTTAATATGTCAACAGAAGATAAGCAAAATGAAAAAGTACAAAATGTTTTAGATAAAAATGTAAGTTTTTAGAAATAGTATTAATTTATTTAAGAGTCAGGCTTTTTTCTGGCTCTTTTAAAATTTTTGTTTTTTCTTTACATCTTAAATTATACATGATATAATGGTCACAGGTGATGTTATGAATAAATATAGAATTGATACAAATATTAGTAAAAATATCTTTAGAGGGTATGATATAAGGGGAGTATATGGCGATGATTTGACAGAAGATGTTGCATATACAGTAGGTCTTGCTTTTGGAAGTTATATCCAAGATAAAGGTTATACTAAATGTTTAGTTGGACATGATAATAGGGGATCATCAATTCCACTATCTGATGCACTTTTAGAGGGAATAACAACTACTGGTGTAGATGTTGTATTTCTAGGTCTTGTTACAACTCCTATGTATTATTTTGCTCAAAAACACCTTGATATAGCACCTGGTATAATGATTACTGCAAGTCATAATCCAAAAGAATATAATGGATTTAAAATGGCGTTTGATGATTTTGGTAATGCATGTGGTAAAATGATACAAGATTTTAGAGAATTTACTTCTGCTTGTAAATTCTATTCTGGAAATGGTAGTATAGAAAATGTAGATATAAAAAATGATTACTTAGATTTAATTAAAAAATCTATAGATTTAGGTTCTAAGAAAATAAAAGTAGTAATTGATGCTGGGAATGGTACATCATCTATTATTATAAAAGATGTATTTGATATGTTTGAAAATATTGAATATGTACCAATATTTTGTGATTCAGATCCAAACTTTCCAAATCATCATCCAGATCCTAGTGTTGAAAAAAATAATGAAGCTTTAAAGAAAAAAGTACTAGAAGTAGGTGCTGACCTTGGAATTGGTATTGATGGCGATGGAGATAGAGTAGGTATAATTGATAATAATGGTAAAATGATTTTTGTTGATTTTTATGCAATTATTGTATGGCGTGATATTATGAGTAAAGTACAAAATAAAAAAGCATTATTTGATGTAAAATGTACAAAATCTTTAGCAGATGAGGTAATAAAACTTGGTGGTATACCTGTATGTTATAGAACAGGTAACTCATATATGAAAGCCAAAATGAGAGAAGAAAATTTTGCTTTTGGAAGTGAATTATCAGGCCATGTATGGTTTAATGATAAGTGGCCAAATATTGATGATGGTATATATGCAGGTCTAAGACTTATAGAAATTTTATCTAAGACAGGTAAAACTATAGATGAATTACTAGAGGGAATAAATAGATATCATTCTACACCTGAGATAATCATTAAATCTAGTGATGAAGAAAAATTTAAAATCATAGATAAAATAAAAGATTATTGTATTAAAAAGGGATACAGTATAAATGATATAGATGGAGTAAGAGCTGAGTTTGATAATGGTTGGGCTTTAGTTAGAGCATCTAATACTGGACCTAATATTACAGCAAGATTTGAAGGTAAAACAGAAGAAGATATGAAAAATATTGAAGAAGAGTTTATGTCTCTTTTAAAATAAAATATGAATTAGAATTACTAGAAATAGTAGTTCTTTTTTTGCGTTTTTAGATTTAAAATAAGATTATACTAGTTTATAAAAGCGTTGATATTACTGAATTTGACCATTTTGTAGGTATTGACAAAATGGTATCTATATATAATATTAAAATAAATGAATATAAATTTATGTTGCAAAAAAACTTTTGTTTGAAAATTTGTCGGAAATTGCGATGAAAAGTTCAAAAAATGTAGAAAAAAATCTTGTCAAAATTAAAATAGCCTTGTATAATAGTTTTATCAAAAATTTTTGATTTCTATTGCAATGGAAAAAATAAAAGAGGAGATGATTTTTGATGAATGAATTAGAAAAAGCTGAAGTATATGATAATAGTACTTTTGAAAATATAAAACATATAGATGAAAATGGAAATGAATATTGGTATGCAAGAGAACTTATGAAAACATTAAAATATTCTAAATGGGGTAATTTTGAGACTGTAATAAAAAAAGCAATACAATCTTGCGAAAATAGCGGTATTACTGCATTTGAACATTTTGCCGACGTCGGGAAAACGATATGGATGCCTAAAGGTGCAAATAAAATAGTAAAAGACTATAAATTAACTCGTTATGCATACTATTTAATTGCACAAAACGGAGATAGCAGAAAGAGGGTAATAGCACTAGCGCAAACATATTTTGCTATTCAAACCAGAAAACAGGAAATAAGTGAGAAAGAATATAGTAGTCTTACAGAAGATGAAAAAAGGCTATATCAGAGAAACTTGACTAGAAAAGGAAATTATTCGCTAAATCAAGCAGCTAAAAATGCAGGTGTAAAAAACTTTGATAAATTTCATAATAGTGGTTACAGGGGATTATATAATGGAGAAACTGCAGATGATATAGCCAAAAGAAAAGGGTTAAGATATAGAGAAGATATTTTGGATAATATGGGAAGTGATGAGTTAATAGCTAATTTATTTAGAATATCTCAAACTGAACAGAAACTAAAAAGAGATAATACTAAAACAGAAAGTGAGGCAAATAAATCTCACTATGAAGTTGGAGCTAAGATAAGAAAAACGATAAAAGAGCTAGGTGGAACTATGCTAGAAGATTTACCTACACTTAGAAAAAGCTTAAAAGAAATAGAAAAAGAATGTAAAAATGAATTAAAAAATAAATAAAACTTATGTAACTTTTTAAATAGTGTATAATTAATATATAAAATAACATGGATTTATAGAGCATTTTACAAATTCATGTTATTTATTTTTTTTCTAAAAAAGCTTTGAAAAATCAAGAATGTATGATATAATTTGTGAAGGTGGTGATGCATTAAAAACACTGAAAAATAACTAAAAATAAGAGGAAAAATGGGATTTTTAAAAAGAAGAAGGAGAGATTATGAAAATTGTTGATAAAATAAAAGAAATTTATAATTATAGACATATGTTATATACATTAGTAAAACAAGATATTAGAGGAAGATATAAAGGATCAGTACTAGGATTTTTATGGACATTATTAAATCCATTATTTATGTTACTTGTTTACTCAATTGTATTTTCAATTGTATTTAGAAATGATATAGAGAATTATCCAATATACTTATTTATTTGTCTTATGCCATGGAACTGTTTCCAAAATAGTATATTTAATGGAACATCTTGTGTAAGTAATAATGCAAGCATATTAAAGAAAGTATATTTTCCACGTGAGATACTTCCACTTGCAACAGTTATAAGTAATATTATAAACTATTTATTTAGTGCAGTAATTATATTTATAGCTTTACTTGTATCAGGTGTTGGAATATCATGGACAGCACTATTTTTACCAGTAATATTAATGGTACAAGCCATTTTTACTTTAGGAATAATATTTTTCTTAAGTTCAGTAAATGTATATCTTAGAGATGTACAATATATGATGAATCCAATAATGATGATATGGATGTATGCAACACCAATACTTTATAGTGTATCAATGGTACCTGAAAAATACCAAAAAATATATATGTTAAATCCTATGACAAGACTTATGGTAGCATATCAAGATATTTTATATAATAAAACATTACCAGATTTAAAAAGTCTTGGAATAACAATACTTATTGCTGTAGCAGTACTTGTTTTAGGATATTTAGCATTTTCTAAATTACAAAGACGTTTTGCAGAGGAGGTGTAGATATGGCTAAAAAAGGTAAAAAGAAAAATGCAGAAGAAGTTGTAATAAAAGTAAGTAATTTAACAAAAGAATTTACTATTTGGGAAGATAAAGCATACTTTTTAAAAGAAAAACTTGGAAACTTAAAAAGAAATAAAAAAAGAAAACATGTGGTATTACATGATATATCATGTGATATAAAAAAAGGTCAAACTGTTGCATTAATTGGTGTTAATGGAAGTGGTAAATCTACACTTTTAAAACTTATGACAAGAATCATATATCCTGAAAAGGGAACAATTGAAATAAAAGGTAAAATATCAAGTTTGTTAGAGCTTGGAGCAGGTTTTAATACTGATTTTACTGGTAGAGAAAATATTTATTTTAATGCATCTATGTATGGGTTAGGTAAAAAAGATGTAGATAAGATAATAGATAAAATAATAGAGTTTTCTGAACTTGGAAAATTTATTGACTCTCCAGTTAGAACATATTCATCTGGAATGTATATGAGACTTGCATTTTCAATTGCTGTAAATGTTCAAGCTGAAGTATTATTAATTGATGAAATACTTGCAGTAGGAGATGCACATTTTCAGTCTAAATGCTTAAATAAAATGCAAGAATTGAAAAAAGAAGGAAAGACAATGGTATTTGTATCTCATAATATATCTCAAGTTAAAAGTTTCTGCGATAGGGCTATATGGCTAAAAGAGGGAAGAATTAGAATGGATGGAGACGTAAATGAAGTACTTGAAGAATATATAAAAGAGCAAGGATAAATACTATTTTAGAAAAGGGTTTGTTATTATGAAAAAAAACAGTAGTATAAAAATTAGTTTTTTTAATGCAGATAAAAAAAGAGAGAAAGCATATAGTAAGTTCTTTGTAGAAGAAGAACTTACTAATGCAAGTGTAAAAATAGAAGAAATAAAGAGAGAATGTGATTTAGAGTTAAATGAAAAACTTTTAAATGATTATGTAAAATTAGAATATTTGTATGAAAATGGTGGACTATTAATAGATGGAAATTTTGAGTTTATTAGTAGCCTTAAAAACTTTTATATGAATGAGTTTTTTATAGCATTTTGTGACACTGAAAACATTTCTACTAATATTATGTTTGCAAAATCTAGTAAAAATGAGTTTATAAAAAATATATTAGATGAGATAAAAAAAGGTGATATAGATAATTTAACTGATATTATATCAAAATTATCAAATAAGGATTTAAGACATAATTTTAATGGTTTAGTTAAACTAGATAATGGTATACTTATATATCCTTATGACTATTTTTATCCTATAGATTATGAAAGAATAGGTAAAACTTTTTCAGATAATACAAAAGCAATTTATTATGAAAAGGACTTAAAAATACCTTTTAAAATAAAATCTAAGAGAAAAGTATTAAAGAGTGTATCACCATCTTCATACAAATATTTTTTAAGTATGTTAAGTGGTGTAAAAAATTCTGTAGGCTATAGGAAATATCTACTACAACAGGATTTAAAGAAACACTTTACTGTTAAGGCTGATCCAAATATTGAAAATACCTTAGCTGTACTTGATAAATATATAGAGGAAAATAAAAAATCAGTGGATGGTAAACTTCCTATAGATTATATTATAATTCATAATCCTAGATGGCTTGGGGTAACTTCTGCTACAAAAGAATTATTTGAAAATTTACTTCCATTAGAAGAAGTATATATTGATGACAATGCAGAAAAAATAGCAGAAAAAATAGTTGAGAGCAAAGTATCACAAGTAATATTTAGTGCATTTGATTACGGTTGGGATAGGATTGCAACTAAAATTAAAGCTAAAAATAAAGATATAAAAATAAAAAGTTTTTGGCATGGAAGTCATTCTCAGGTTATTGAAAAGATAAACTGGGAGACTAATGTTATGGTAATCAATCTTCATAAAAAAGGTATAATAGATGTAATGGGTACATGTAAAGAAAGTATGTTAAATTTTTATAAAGCTCAAGGATACAAGGCTGCATTTATTCAAAATACAGTTAATTTTACTGATGATATAAAAAATAAATTAAAAGAGGCTAAGAAAAAAGATAATGGAAATATAAATGTAGGGCTTTATTCTGCAGGAACTGATTGGAGAAAAAATACATATACACAAGTTATGGCAACATCTCTTTTTGATAATGCAGTATTAGAACTTGTACCACTAAGATATGAAGTACAAATGAGTGCTGCTAAAAATGGACTTAAAACAGTCGGGGAGTATTCACACTTAAAAAGAGAAGATTTACTTGTTAAAATGGCAGAAAATGATATAAATATTTATGTAACATTTTCAGAATGTGCTCCAATGCTTCCAATAGAAAGTTTAGAGGCAGGAACTGTATGTCTTACTGGGAATAATCATCACTATTTTAATAATACAAAACTGTATGATTATTTAGTTGTAGAAAGAGAAGATGATGTAGTGGCAATATATGAGAAGATGAAGTTTGCACTTGAAAATAAAGAGGAAATTTTAAGTCTTTATAAAGAGTGGAAAGAAGAATATGATAAAGTAAGTATTGCTAGTGTTAAAGAATTTTTGGAGATGTAGGTGGGGATTATGAATAGACATGTAAAGAAAGTATTTACTATTTTTAAGTATCCTAAAAAAAGTGTAAGAGCTGTATTAGACAAAATAGAGAAGTATAGTAACAAAGATTATATTGTTTTTTATAATCCTGAATGTGTAGGCATTATGAATTCTGTAAAAGAACTATTTGAAAATACTATTATGTTAAATGAATTATTTAATAAAAAACAAATAGAAAATATAGCAGAAAATATAGCAAGAAGCAATATAAAGCAAATAATTTTTGCAACACAGGCTCATGGTTATAAAGCTTTAGCAGAGAAAATAAAAGAGAAAAATAGTAAAAAAATTATAAAATATATGTGGCATGGTAGCCATAGTTTATTTGTAAATAGAGATGAGGAATACTTCCTTGAGAGTATATTAGATTTAGAAAAAAGAGGTATTGTAACAAGTATTGGATTTTTAAAGGAGAGTATGGCAAAATACTATTTGCTTAAAGGGTATAATTCATGTTTTGTTATGAATACTATAAATTCTATTAAGCCAAAGTCAAGTAAGATATCAAATGATAAGATAAAAGTTGGTATTTATTCTGCAGGGGATAGATGGGAGAAAAATACATACAATCAGCTTAGTGCATGTAGCCTAGTTGATAAAAATCTTGTGGTAGATACCATACCTGCAACAGATCTTTTTAAAAGCTATTGTAAATTAATGAATATAAAGTGTGTAGATGATTTAAAAGGTTCTGTATCAAGAGAGGAACTACTAGATAGAATGAGTAAAAATACTATTAATTTGTATGTTACTTTTACAGAATGTAGCCCAATGATTCCTTTAGAGAGTATGCAAGTAGGTGTACCATGTATTGTTGGAGATAATAATCATTATTTTACAAATACTAAACTTGAGAAATATTTAGTTGTAAAAAGTGAAGACAGTATTGATGAGATAGCGGACAAAATGAAGTTATGTATTGAAAATAGAGATGAAATAATTAGGTTATATAAGGAATGGAAGAAAGAATATGACTTGAAAAGTAGAGATAGTGTAAAAAAATTTTTAAGCATAAAATAAGGGGGATATATGGAAAATAAAACTAATAAAATAATACATTATTGTTGGTTTGGCGGTAATCCATTATCAGAACTTACCAAAAAATGTATTGAAACATGGAAGAAGTTTTTGCCAGACTTTGAAATAAAAGAGTGGAATGAGAAAAACTTTGATGTTAATCAGTGTGTATTTGTAAAAGAGGCATATGAACAAAAAAAATGGGCTTTTGTTGCAGATTATTGTAGATTTAAAGTATTAGAAGAATATGGCGGAATGTATCTAGATACTGATATGGAAATTACAAAAGATGTATCTAAATATTTAGAACATGAATTGTTTCTTGGATGTGAAGATTCTAAAATGATAAATGCTGCAGTTGTTTGGGCAAAAGATAAAAATAATAAAGATATATCAAATATAGTTAAAATATATGAATCTATGGAAAAATTTAATCCAACAGATGATTTATATGATATGAGTGTACCAAGAGTACTTACATCATATTTTGAAAAATATGGGTTTGATAAAGAATTAGATAAAATACAAGTATTAGATAATGGAAATGTATATATTTATCCAATGGAGTATTTTTATCCACTAAGTTATGATTATCAGCATAATAAATTTACTGATAATTCATGTATGATACACCATTTTGATGCTACATGGATATCAAAAATGGAACTTTTTAAAACTAAGATGAAGAGAAAAAATATGACATGGCTTGTGTATATTATAGATTTCTTTATTGCTATAAAAAATAAAATAAGATTTTTTTGCAATTATAGGGATATAACTATATTTATAACAATGTTTCTTATAATGATTAGTTTCATGTTTGCAATTAAACCCATAAATAGTGGTAGTGTAATCTATGATCTATTGAGTAGAAATAGTTTCGTGTCAGTAATGCAAATAATAATTACATCTGCTCTTTGGACTTTTCTTTGTGCTAAAACTCGTAATACATCTTTAAATTTTTATTGTGATAAAATGACAAATAGAGATATTACTAGTGAAGTGTATAAAGAGATTAAGCTAAACCTTACTCAAACTATAAAGTTTCAAACAGCAGAAAAAATAATATATGTTATTGAGTATATATTAACTTTAATTGTTGCATTGTTCCCAATTTTGGAAATATTTACAATAATTCCAAGTAGTATACATAGTATATTATATTTTGTGCTTATGACATTAAATCTATATTATATATATATGGGAATTTGTAAAAATTTTAAATATAGAATATTAGAACTTGTACCATATGCAATAGTACTTGCTTTACTTACAGTAGTACTTCCAAGCACAGGAATATTTATATCTTTAGTTTCTTTTTTATTTATTTTATATAATTTAATAAAAAAGAAAGTGAAAACTAAGAGAACAAAATCTTTTGTTATTTCTTATATAGTAGCACTAATAGTTTTTGTTATAGGAAATTTTGCAGTACTAAATATAAAAAATGTAGGAAAAATAGAGTTTAGTAGTGACATATTATCATTTGATAGAGTAAATGAGTATGATGAATATTTTGTAAAATCAAATGAATTAACAGAGTTTAACGCAGCAAAAGATTTATTTTCAAATAGAATAGATAGTTTTACAAGTAAAAATAGTATTTTTATTGTTAAAAATTTATATGTATATTTATCTATTATTTTAAGTATAGTTTTAATGTTTATAAATAAGAAAAGAGAATATATATTTTTAGCAATACTTGTAGTATTAAATTCTATATATATTATGCAAGTAAATATATATAGTAGTTTATATTTTGCGATTTTTACAAGTTTTGTGCTAATACTATATATCATTAATTCAATTATAATTAAGTTTTTAAGTAAGTAATAAGAGGGAAGGAAGACAAATGAAAAAGAAATATTTAATATGTCTAATTACTTTTATATTTGCTATTATATCAACTATAAATATTAGTATAGGAATATATGCAAGGCAATATGTAAAGTATGAATTTGGAGTAAATAACGAAGTAAAAATAGATAATGTTGTAATAAATAATACAACTATGCCACTTAATAGATATTTAAACGATAAATTACGTATAAATAAAGATGGAAAATTAGTGGCAAAGGAAGATACAACTGTTACAATTATGTCATCAATAGTAGATGATGTACTTGTAAATTTTGATACAGAAGATTATAGTAGAGTAAATATATTAAAAAATGGAGAAATTCAAAGTATAGATAATTCACTATATTCAAGTACTAATAGTATGAAAAATATTATTAGCAATAGTGTAAAATATGTAGGATTTTATGTAGTTTTAATATTTATAGCAAGTTATGCATTGTTACTTGCAAGCTTTATAATTATTAAAAATGTAATGAAAAAATTAAAAGAAAATAATGTAAAGTTATTTGATGTTATAAAATTTGTTGTAAGTGTATTTGTTGTATATTTTTTAACATTTTATGTAATACTTGCAACAATTAGAGAAATTGTATTATTACCAATAATTATAACTATATTTGCAGGTATATATTATCTTAGAGATACGATAAAAGATAATTTACACAATGCATATTTATATATTGCTGCAATAGCAGGAATTACAATGTTATTTATAATTCCACCATTTAATGTACCTGATGAGGGTGCACATTATAAAAGAAGCTTTATAGAAACCGAGACAAGAGCAAGAGGGGATATGGGATATAATAAATTTCCAGTATCAGTTGATAATTTTATGTATAAATATTATCATGGATCACACGTAGGTGATACAACTTATTCAGGTAAAAATTATTTTTCTGACATGTTTGAAGTATCAGATTATGATAAATTGACTGAGTATGATATAAAATATTCAAATACTAAATTTTTGAGTGTATTTACATATATACCTACAATTTTAGTAATGTTTATTGGTAAAATTTTAAAGTTTTCACCACTTGTGTTATTGCTTCTAGGAAGACTTATAGATCTTGTTATAGTTATACTTTCTTGTTATATTGCTATAAAACATATACCATGCTTTAAAAAGATAGTATTTTGTGTAGCTCTATTTCCAATGGTTCTACATCAAGCAGCAGCAATTAATCAAGATTTTATGACAAACTCAATTGCACTTCTTTCTATAACACATATATTAAAGATGGCATTTGGAAAAGAGAAAATAACAAGAAATGATAATATAGTAACACTTGTACTTGCAGTACTTTTGGGAATTTGTAAATTAGGATATTTTCCAATTTTCTTTTTACTTTTACTTATTCCAAAAGAAAAAATTGAAAATAAAAAAGTATTTTATATAGTATTTATATTGGCACTAATTTTATCATTTGGTTCATCTTTTTATATTAATAAAGGTGCAGTAACAAGAAAAGACAGTCCATATTATACAATAAAAGAAGCTGTAACTTATCCAATAGACACAGTAAAAATATTCTTTAGTACAGCATTAGACAGGTTTAGCTTAGACATATTTAGGGGACTTTTTGATGGATTTGGTGTATCAACTAAGTGGCATTATGGATTATTATTATTTATTTTAACAGTAATATATGCACTATTACTTTTTGTAAATGATGAAAATGATAAAAAACTTACTAAAAAAGAAAGAATTATTTTTCTTTTTACATCATTTGTAATTATGCTTATACTATATGCTTCACTATTTATTGGTTGGACATATAAGGGAGCAAGAGTAATAGATGGTTTACAGCCTAGATATTTTATACCAGCAGCATTTATATTTTATATTGGACTTTCAAATAGTAAAATTATATTAAATGTTAAAAATAAAAATATGTTTTATGCATATGGAGTAGGTATTGTGTATCTTATCTCCTTTGCAACAATATTTTTAGGATTTTATTAATATGAAAGGAAGAAAATTAAGTATGAAAAATAGAAAAATCGTAATAGGAATTATAACACTAATCCTTTCAATTATAGGAATGATTAGTCTAAGTATTTGTAATCTTGCAAGTGAAAATGTAAAATATAGCTTTAAATTAGATGAATATGTAACTTTAAAAAGTGTGTTTATAAATAATAACAATATACCACTAAAAAGTCTTGTAAGTCAAAGTGAAAATTTAACTTATGATGAAGAAAAAAATGAATTAATTGGTATGGGGGAAGCAGAAGTAGCTATTAAAGCTTCCTCTATAGATAATGTATATATTGAGTTCTCAGATGTAGAAAACTATAATATTGTATTTAAAAAGAATGGAATTAATCAGGAACTTGTTGGACATGATTATAGTTATAATATATCCATGTTTAATATTATTAGTAGATGTTTTAATGGATATAGCGTAATATATTTTGTATTGTTACTTCCATTAATGTATTTTAGTGTATATTCTATATATAACTTTTTTAATAAAGCAAAAGAAAATGAAATGAAACTTAAGAATGTTATATTTTTTATATTAAGTGTATTTATGATTTATTTTGTAACATTTTATATTACACTTGCTACATCTGAAATACTACTTTTAGTTGTTTTAATAGCAGTTCTTGGAATTGGAATATATTATTTAAGGGAAAATATAAAAGAAAATATACAAAATATATTTATATATATGGCAACAATTATTGGAATATCTATGATATTTTTAATACCACCATTTAATGTACCTGATGAGTCAAGTCATTTTACTAAAAGTTTTATAATGGCAGATCATATAAAAGTTAGTGATAATGGTTATGCAGATATTCCAAGATTTGTTGAAGCTTTTTCAAATAAATATTTACATAGTGTACATAAATCTGGAATAAAATATGATGGAGTAAATTATTTTTCAGATATATATTTGGGATGTAAATATTATAATTTAGAAGAGACTGATCTTACAAATGTAAATTATACAAATACTAGATATTTACCTGTTTTACCATATTTACCATCTGTAGGTGTTATGTTTATTGGTAAGCATTTAAGTTTTTCGCCAATGTTGTTACTTATAATATCTAGATTTTTAGATTTATTTATAGTATTGGTACTTGCATATGTTGCAATAAATATCACACCTAAATTTAAGAAAATATTTTTTATTGTTTGCTTATTTCCGATATTTTTACAACAAACATCTGCAATTAATCAAGACTATTTAACAAACATATCTTGTATTTTATTTGTAGCATATGTTTTAAAATGTAAATATAGTGAAAATTTTGTAAAAACAAAAGATAAATTAATTCTTCTTTTAATTGGAATTATAATTGCATGTTGTAAATTTGGATATTTTCCAATTACATTAACCATATTTTTAATACCAAATAAAAAATTTGAAAGTAAAAGAGAAGCTATACTTCTTAAAATTGGTATTTTAGCTTTTGTTTTGGTGTTATCATATATATTAAGTATTTATAGGGTTGTTAAATTAGAGGACATAACTAATAAATTTTATTCTATAGATTATATTTTTAAACATCCTATAGATTCAATAAAAATATTTTTTAATACTTTTATTATAAGATTGCAATCAGATGTATTGTGTTCACTTGCAGATGGATTTTTATATTCTACAGTGTCACATAAAGCTACATTAAATTTTATAGTTATATTTTGTTATTTAGCTTTAATATTTGTGTATGATGAAAATAATGCAAAATTAAATAAGAAAGAAAGAATAATATTTATAATTACTTCAATAGCTATTTTTGGAATTGTGTATTTGGCAGCATTTTCAAATTGGACTGAGATTGGAAGTAGAACAATATCTGGAATTCAATCAAGATATTTTATTCCAGCTGTACTTACATTGTATATGGGAATATCTTCTAGTTTAATAAAATTTAAAAGTAAGAATAATAATTTAGTTTATTGTAATATTATGATTATAGTGTATTCAATAACTATATTTACAATAATTACAAGTGTATATAGATAGTAAACAAGCTTATAGTTTATGATAAAATTACTAATTTATTAAGTGTAAAAGTATTATATGTTACTACTTAGATATTATATTTTCTTTTGGAATTTTCTAAGTAGTAACAAATTTTTGTATAAATTAGTAAAAAAATAGATAAAATTAATTGAAAAAGAAATTAATATATAATATAATGTTGATGTAAAATTTTAAATTGGAGGGGATTATAATAAAAGTTTTAGTAATAGTACCAGCATATAATGAAGCATTAAATATAGAAAAAACAATAAAAGATATTACAACTAATACAAATTATGATTATGTTGTTATAAATGATTGTTCAAAAGATGATACAAAAAATATATGCTTACAAAATAATTTTAATATGCTATCTCTACCTATAAATTATGGACTTACTAGTGCAATTCAAATAGGTATGAAATATGCAAAAGAAAACAAATATGATATAGCAATTCAATTTGATGGGGATGGTCAGCACGATGCAAAGTATTTACAAAAATTAGTATATGAAATTGAGAATAATAATGTTAATATTGCGATAGGATCAAGGTTTGTTGAGGAAAAGAAACCATTTAGTGCAAGAATGCTTGGAAGTAGACTTATTAGTTTTGCAATAAAGCTTACAACTTTTAAGAAAATAACTGACCCGACTTCTGGAATGAGAGCATATGATAAAAACTCTATTAATTTATTTAATTCAAATTTAAGCTTAACACCAGAACCAGATACAATAGTATATATGATAAAAAAAGGATTTACTGTAAAAGAAGTTCAAGTAAAAATGAGAGATAGAGAATTTGGAGAAAGTTATTTAAATACTTTTAAATCTATTAAATATATGATAGATATGATGTTATCTATTATATTTATTAGACCATTTACCAAGAAAGATTTTAAGAAAGGAGAAGAATAATATGTCAGTAACGCTTAGAATATTTTTAATAGTTTGTTCAGTAATTTCTTTTCTCCTTTGTATAAAGAAGATAAAAGAAGCAAAACTTAAAGTTGAAAATTCTATTTTGTGGATGTTATCTAGTTTTCTACTTATATTAATGAGTATATTTTCAGATTGTGTGGCTTGGATTTCCACAAAACTTGGCTTTATGGCTCCTGTAAATTTTGTATTTTTTGCAATTATGATTTTTTTAATTATACAAGTATTTGTGGATAATATAAGAATAAGTGGATTAAATGAGAAAATAAAAAGTTTAAACCATTATATTGCTTTAAAAGAAAATATAGAGAAAAAAAATAGCGACAAATAATTAAAGAGGGGAAGTAGAATATGTTAAAATATATATTAATAGTTATTTATTTAATTGCTACTACATCTGGAATGGCTTTAATAAAACTTGGTGGAAGTTCTACTACAATGGCTATAAAAGATGGTAGCTTTGCTATGTCTATGAGTTTTATTAGTATTTTAGGATATGTCTTGTATCTTATCAGCTTTTTGCTTTGGACAAAAATACTTACAATGTTCGACTTAAGTTACATTGTACCAATTGTTACAGGAATATCTCAAATTATAATACTTTTAATTGCATTTTTATTATTTCATGAAAATATTAGTATTATGGGATTTATAGGAATAGTAGTAACTATTTGTGGAGTTATTTGCATGAATATTAAATAATATGGAGGAAAAAATGAAAAAAGTTAGCATAATTGTTCCTATATATAAAACAGAAAAATTTTTAAGAAAGTGCTTAGATAGCTTAGTGAATCAAACTTTAGAAGAGATAGAAATAATATGTGTAAATGATGGATCACCAGATAGATCTATAGATATATTAAAAGAATATAAAGAAAAGTATAATGATAAAATTGTAATAGTAGATAAAAAAAATGAAGGTGTGTATAAAGCGAGATTTTCAGGTATAGAAGTAGCAAGAGGTGAATATATAGCTTTTGTTGATTCAGATGATTATGTAAATGTAGAATATGCTGAGAAATTATATGAGGCTTCTAAAAAATCTAATTCAGATATTACGGTTTGTGCTTTTGTAAGAATGGATATGTATACATCACATGTTTATTCAAAAGAGATGAATCAATATGGTGGAAAAATGATTGATATGAATAAAAATCCAGAAGATATTATTACTATTAATGGTGCACCTTGGAATAAATTATATAGGACTAGTTTATTAAAAAAATTAAAACCTACAGATATAGTACCACCAATTTTTGAAGATATGATACTTGCACTTCTTATCTACTTAGAGGCTGAAAAAATATATTTTATTAATGATATATTATATAACTATATGGTAAGAAGTGGTTCAATAATGACTAGTATAAATCAAAGTCAGATAAAGAAGACAGAAGTTGCTATGATTGAAGTGAAAAATAGATATAAAGATCATATAAAAGGTAAAAAATTATTAGAAATAGTTGATTCGATGGCTTTTTTACATTTAGGTATATCTCTTATGCTTAGTATATCAAATGATAAAAATTGTAATTTTAAACAAGAGTTAAAAAATAATAGAAAATTTTTAAATAATAATTTTTCTACTTGGAAAAAAACAAGATATTTAAAAATATTGTATACTCTAAAACATAAGTGTAATTTTAAAATTGCAGTTATGAAAAAGATATATTTAATGCATTTATTAAGACCTTTTTTATTTGTTTATAAATTTATGATAAATGTATTAAAAGTAGATATAAAATGGTAGTTTAGTGCAACACTTATGTGTTGCATTTTTTATATAAATATTGTTGAATTACAACTATTTACATGATATAATCTTTGTATATTAATTTAGGAGTTTTGATTATGAAAAAAATATCAGTTGTTGTTCCTATGTATAATGAGGAAGAAGTAGCAGGAGAGTGCTATAAAAGATTAAAAGATGTAATATATAGTATACCAGGATATGATTATGAGTTTATATTTGTAAATGATGGTAGTAAAGATAAAACATTAGATATTATTAAAACTATTGCAAATAATGATAAAAAAGTAAAAGTTATATCCTTTTCAAGAAATTTTGGTCATCAAAGTGCAGTGTGTGCAGGTCTTAGAGAAATAACTGGAGATGTAGTATTAATAATTGATGCAGATATGCAAGATCCACCAGAAGTAGTACCTGATATGATAAAACTTTGGGAAGAGGGAAATGAAGTTATATATGGAATGAGAAAATCAAGATCTGGAGAGTCATTTTTTAAATTAGCTACAGCTAGTATGTTTTATAAAACATTAAATGCTTTATCAGATGTTGAAATTCCAAAAAACACAGGAGACTTTAGATTAGTTGATAGAAAAGTTATAGATGTTATAAATAAAATGCCTGAGCATAATAAGTTTTTTAGAGGACTTTTTGGTTGGGTTGGTTTTAAGCAGAAAGCATATCTTTATGAAAGACAAAAAAGATTTGCTGGTAAAACTAAATATCCTTTAAAGAAAATGTTAAAACTTGCATCTGATGGAATAATTAGTTTTTCTACTAAGCCTTTAAAGCTTGTTGGATATATTGGTATACTTTCTATATTTATATCATTTTTAGTTTTAATATATTCTATAATTTCATATATATTTAAGTTTGGTAATTTTACATCAGGCTGGGCTTCAATTATGGTAGCTATTACTTTTTTTGCTGGTGTACAATTACTTTCTATGTGGATTATGTCAGAATATATTTCAAGAATATATGATGAGAATAAGAATAGACCAGAATATATTATTGATGAGAAAATAAATGTAAAGTAGAAAATAAAGGAGCAAAATATGAAAAAAATTACATTTTTAATGTTACATTTAAATTATGGTGGAATTGAAAAACAAGTAACAACACTTGCAAATAAACTTGCAGATAAATATGAAATAGAAATAATTTCATTATATAATATTTTAGGTAAATCTTTTTATGAATTAGATAAAAGAATAAAAGTAAAATATGTATTCTCCTATGGCCCAAATAGAAAAGATATTATAAATGCGCTTAAGTGCTTTAAGATAGGTAAGTTTTTTAGTGAACTTAAAAAAGGATTAAAAATATTATATACTAAGTGTTTTAAAATAGGATATATTGTAGATAATTTAGATACTGATATTCTTATTTCTACTAGAATAGAATTTTCTAAACAGATTAAAAGAGATGATATTGTAGTTATATCTCAGGAACATTCATATATTAACACAAATAGTTATAAAAAGAAAGTAAAAAAATCATTTAAAAAGGTTGATTACTTGATTGTTATGACAAATAAGGCTAAAGAACTTTATGAGACCTGGCTTAGAGAATGTGTAAAGAGGCCAAGAGTAATGTTAATTCCAAACATGATAGATGATTATATAGGAGATGGAACTACACTTCATAATAAACAAATCGTAGCTGTTGGAAGACTTGAGGAAGTAAAAGATTTTGCATCTCTTATAAACGTATATAGTATGATTGAAAAAAAACATCCTGATTGGATTTTAAAGATAATTGGTGAGGGAAGTCAAAGAAAAAAATTAGAAAATAAAATTGATATGTTAGGCTTAAAAGACAAAGTTATTCTAACTGGAAGACTTACTAGTGATGAGATTTCAAAAGAGCTAGATAATTCTTCTATATATCTACTTACTTCTAAATCTGAGAGTTTTTCACTTGCAATAGTTGAGGCTATGTCACATAATATTCCATGTATCAGCTATGATATTGATGTTGGTCCAAAAGAAATTATAACAAATAAAGAAGATGGATATTTAATTGAAGATAGAAACGAACAAAATATGGCAGATGCTGCATGTATTCTTATAGAAGATAGTGTAAAAAGAGTTGAAATGGGAATGAAAGCAAGAAAAACCTCTGAAAAATTCTTTGCTTCAAATATAGTAAAAAATTGGGAAGAATTTTTAAATAAAATCTTAGAATAAAAATATAAACTAGTATATCACTTGACATAATATTTAAAAAGTGGTATACTAGTTATGTGTTACTAATAATCCAAAAATAATTTATAGGAGGTATTCTCATGGAGAATATTGGAATTTTCGAACTTGTAAAAAAAATCAGACGGTTAAACGTTGGTAACTTTTGCATGAACTATCTGTTTGCAGGATACATCGGCAGTCAGGAGGTTATCCTTACAAATCTCGATATGAGTAAGGTAAAACTTCCAGATGGCTATTACTACAACGAAAAAAATGGTGTGACAAACAAACACCATACTGCCTCTGGAATGTATGAGGCATTTCAGGTTGTAGATGCAAGCAGGTTGAAGTAAAAAAATGAGGAGACGGAGATTAAAATCCCGTCTTTCTCATTTTTTATTGACTTTTGCTGTTATAGTTGTTATAATTTATTTGAAAATAAAGGGGGATAAATATATGTCAATTTTAATAACTGGTGGAGCTGGATATATTGGCTCACATACAAGTGTTGAGCTTTTAAATAATGGAGAGGATTTAGTTTTACTTGATAATTTTTCTAATAGTGATAAAAAAGCTTTAGAAAATATAAAAAAAATAACTGGAAAAGATTTCAAATTTTATGAAGCTGATATGATAGACAGAACAACTTTAGAAAAGATATTTGAAGAAAATAATATTGAAGCTGTAATAGATTTTGCAGCATATAAGGCTGTTGGAGAATCTGTAAAGATACCTATAGAATATTATATAAATAATGTATCTACTGTTTTAGTACTATTAGATACAATGAAAAAATATAATGTTAAAAATTTAGTTTTTAGTTCTTCTGCTACTGTATATGGAGATCCTGAAACTATTCCTATAACTGAGGAGACTAAAACTGGAAATACTACTAATCCATATGGTACTTCAAAACTTATGGTGGAACACATATTAAAAGATCTATATGCATCAGATAATGAATGGAATATTGCAATTTTGAGATATTTTAATCCTGTTGGTGCACACGAGAGTGGACTTTTAGGTGAAGAGCCAAAAGGTATACCTGCAAATTTAATGCCATATATTGCAAGAGTTGCTGATGGTACTTTAAAAGAGTTATCTATATTTGGTGATGATTATAATACACATGATGGCACTGGTGTTAGAGACTACATTCATGTTGTAGATCTTGCTATTGGACATTTAAAAGCATTAGATAGATTAAGAAAAGATAAGCGCGGTATGCATATATATAATCTTGGTACTGGTACTGGATATAGTGTTCTTGATATGGTAAAAGCTTTTGAGAAGGCAAATAATATTAAAATACCTTATAAAATTGCTCCAAGAAGAGCAGGAGATATTGCAACTTGCTATTCTGATCCTACAAAAGCTAAAGAAGAACTTGGATTTGTAGCTAAAAAAAGTTTAGAAGATATGTGTAAAGATAGTTGGAATTTTCAAAGTAAATTAAAATAATTATGTAATGTTAGAATATGTCAACACTTTAACAAATAAGGAAAAATAAGTTTTTAAAAAGTGTTGACTTTTTTTGATATATGTATTATAATTAAAATTAGAGATGAGAGGTGGAATATATGTCTATAGAGGAGATTGAAGCAAAATTTAATGAGCTTGATGAGGGAATGCAAGCTTTAGATGAGGCTAACGAAGAATTTAATGCGTTTATAGCATCATTGCAAGAAATGGTGTATTAAATTTAATAGTATAAAAGGGGGTATTAAATTTTATGGAAGAAGAAGTAAAAAATTTAACAAATGAATTAAGAGATTATTCAAATGGTATGGGAAAAAGAGTAAGAGAAGAAATAAACTTAAAAATGATTGAGGCAAATTATGAGGCAGATATAATTAATAATTTGGCTGGTGAAGGAAAAATCGCTGATCCATCTAAACTTACTAAAGAAGAAAGTTCTTTAGTAAGAAGAGAACTTGGAAAAATTAGAAACAAAGAAATCTTAGATAGTGTAAGAAAAGTATCAAAAGATTTTTTTGATAAGGAGCAAAAAGCTTTAGAACAGATGCAAGAAAATATTAATAAATTAGAAGAGGAAGTAAAAAAAGAATCTGAACAAGTAGAAAAAGATTTAAAAGTTTTACAAGATAAGCAGAAAGCACATGAAGAAGATGATAAAAATCCAGAACTAACAGAAGATGAAAAGAAAGAATTAAAAGAATTACAAAAAAAGAGTAATTATTTTAAAAATATTTTTCCAAATAAATTAAAAAATATGAAACAAAAAATGGCTCTTGCAAGAAGTACAATAAAATATCAAAAGGAAGCATTGAATGTTGAATGTCAAGAAAGATTTGGAGGCTTTGCTGTACGTAATGATAACAGAACTCAAGAAGAAAGAGATGATATCAATCAAAATGGTAATAGAGTAGATCCTGAAAATAAACTTGAAAAGGAAGAAGAAATACCTGGTGAGGATGAACCTATAGTTGGAAATGAACAAGAAAATAATGGCGCTAATCAAACACAGGGACAGCAAACAAATCAAAGAGCTCCACAAGGTGGTTTTGGAATGCCAATGTTTGGTGGAATGCCTATGGGACAACAACAAGCTCCTTTTGTAGGAGCTGGGCAAGTACCTCAACAAGCAGGGCAAACACCAACACAACAAAATGAGAATCCGACTCAAGAGCAAGATGAACACTTACCTACAGAAGAAGAAATCTTTGGTAGTGAGGAAAGCCCTATATTTAGATTTAAAAAAGATGAGATGACTGCAAGTGAAGCACTTGAATTTATAAGAAGATATAGTACATTTAATCCAGAAGATAGAAGAAAATGTATAAATGCTGGTGGACTTGATGTTATAAAAAAGGCAACAGAAACATTAAATGTAAAAGGTGGAAGCCTAAGTCAAGCTGATAAAAATCTTTTAGCAGAATATTCTAAAACTATATCTAAATCAAGTATGGAAATGGCAGATACAATTGCAAAAGATTTAGAAAAACCAGCTACTGGTGGACAAACATTAAGTAATGCATTAAAGATGCGTACTGATGATCCTGAATTTAAAGAGATACAGAAGTATTTTACACTTAAGAGAGGATTTTTTGATAGAAGTAAAAAGCCAGAAGTTATATATAATTATGATAATCTTCCAAGTAATGTTAAAGAACTTTTAAATAAAGCTCAAGATGATTTTGAAAAAAGACAAGAAGATGTTCAAAAAACTATAGCTTCAATGGAAGAAGTGTTAAAAGATCCTACAACTTCAGCAGAGCAAAAAAATAAACTAAAAGAAAGTATTGCACTTGAAAATGATAAAATGCTTAGAGATAAACAAAGTTTTGATAGAACTTTTGGAAGTGTTATAAGAGCTGGTAAAGCTATTGCATATAACAAAAAAATAGAAGAAATGGCGGATAGAGTGCAAAGTTTAACAGCAGAGCGTGATGATGCTCAAGAACATGATGATACAGATAATTTTGAAAATAATTTACAAAATCAAACTAGAGATGATGATGATAGAGCACAAGAAAATGCTGAAAAAATTAATCAAAAATTCCAAGAAAATTTGGAAAAATTTGTTTCAGAACTTGAAAAGGATATAGCAGATGGAAATGAAATATCATTTAATGATTATTTAGATTATCATCAATATGTTCAATATGCTGATAAAAAGGAATATGGACTTTCACTAGATGTTTTAGAAAGAATAGATATGTCAAAAGTAAATAGAAATCTTATTGATAAATGGAATGATGCAATAGAGGAAATACTAGAAAAAGTAAATAAAATAGAGAATACAAATAAAGAAGATTTAACTGAAGATATGTTACTAGATGCCAGTGAATTACATATATTAGTTGGTACAAATAACATTGATATAGATCGTATAGGAAGATATGCTAAAGAAGATGCAATAGATAACTATAAAGAAAAATATGATTTAAGAAGTAGGGCAGAAAAAGAAGTAGAAGAAGAAAATAAAACAAAAAATGACCCAGATATTGATGATCCAACTATTGATTAAGTAGAATAAAAGTATACTTTAGATTTCTAAGGTATACTTTTTTTGTCTAAAAATATATATTTTCATAATAAATATTACAAAAAGGTAAGGAAAGTGATATCTTATTGTTTTTAAATTCGTTATATGATATAATTGAGAAGAAAAAAGGAAGTGTTTTTATTATGCAAAGAACTATAAATATGCTATCTAGAGCAAATTCTGTAAAAGGTCAGGGTGTTGGTTCTGCTTATGAAGAGCAAGTTAGATTAGTTCAAGAAAAATTAGGAGATATGTACAAAGTTGAAATAAATAAAGTAAAATTTGCAGATATTAGACATTATCATACAATTAATTTAGAGTTTTTCTTAAGTATTCCTTTTACTAAGATAAGATCTAGTAGTGTTGGATATGTACATTTTTTACCAGAGACTCTAGAAAATAGTATTAAATTACCTAGATTTGCTAAAAAAGTATTTTATAAATATGTTATTAGTTTTTATAAAAGTATGGATTATTTAATAACTGTAAATCCATATTTTATAGAAAAACTTGTAGCTTATGGAATAGATAGAGAAAAGATAACATATATTCCAAATTATGTATCATCAAAAAAATTTTATAAATTAGATAAAAAAGCAAAGAATAATATAAGAAAAAAATATAATATTGATAAAGATAAATTTGTTGTTTTATGTGTTGGTCAACTTCAAAAAAGAAAAGGCATTTATGATTTTATAGAAGTTGCAAAATCATTACCGAATGTAGAATTTGTATGGGCTGGAGGTTTTTCATTTAAGAAAATTTCTGATGGATATAGTGAAATTAAAAAAATACTCGAAAATCCACCCCAAAATGTAAAATTTTTAGGTATTGTTCCAAGAGAAGAGATGAATAATATATATAATATGGCAGATGTTATGTTTTTGCCATCATATGAGGAACTCTTCCCTATGACAGTTTTAGAATCTGCAAATTGTAGACTTCCAATTCTTTTAAGGGATATTGAGCTATACAAAGGAATACTGGATGGATTTTATCTAAAAGGTATAAATAATGATGAGTTTAAAAATCAGATACAAAAATTAAGTACAGATGAAAAATATTATAATAAAGCTTCACAAATGGCTTTTGAATGCAGTAAAAAGTATAATGAAGATACTGTAGCCAAAATGTGGAGATCATATTATAATAAGATATATAAGAGGGGACTTAAGAAAAAGGTATGGAGAAAAAAATATGAGAGCTAAGAAAAGTAGTATAAAAAATATAGTAAATATTTCATTTATTGCAATACTTACTATAGGAGTATTTGTTTATACATTAAAAGCAGATGGAATAGAAAATATTATTGAGGTTATTAAAAATGTAAATATATATTGGATGATTGCAGGACTTGTATGTATGATATTATATTGGTTAATAGAGTCGTTAAACTTATATATAATATCTAAGACTATGTATAAAGATCAGAAATTTATAGACAGTTTTAGAGTTTCTATGATAGGTCAATTATTTAATTCAATAACTCCTTTTTCCTCTGGAGGACAGCCAATGCAGGCAGTAAATCTTGTAAAAGAGGGAAAAAGAATAAGTGATAGTGCAAATATATTACTTATAAAGTTTATTGTTTATCAATCAACACTTGTAATATATACACTCATTATCATACTTTTTAAATTTTCATATTTTAAAGGTTTAGTAAGTAATTTTGCAAATCTTGCCTTAATCGGATTTTTAGTAAATTTTGCGGTTATTATATTTTTAGTGTTAATTGGTATAAATAAAAATATAGTTTTAAATGTATCAAAAGCATTTTTTAAGTTTATGGCAAAAATAAAAATACTAAGAAATCCAGATGAAAGAATAAACAAATTTGAGAAAAGTGTAGATAATTTTCATAGTAATTTTAAAATGATGAAAAAAGAGAAAAAGGCTATAACTCAAACTGTAGTATTATCAATAATACAGCATACTGTATTTTTTGCAGTAACATATATGGTGTATAGAGCTTTTTCACTTAGTGGAACATCATTTATAAAGATAATATCAGCACAAGCGTTTTTAAGTATGGTTATGGCATTCATTCCAATACCTGGTGCTGGAATTGCAGCAGAAGGTGGTTTTCATATTATGTTTAGAAGTTTCTTTACACCACAAACAATAAATATGGGAATATTATTCTGGAGACTGTATACTTTTTATTTACCAATTATAGTTGGTGGAATAGTAATGGTTCTTGTAAAAAGAAGAGAAAAAACAAATGGGGAGATGTTAAATGAATAAAACAGTAATTATAACAGGAGCTGCTAAAGGAATTGGTAGAGAGATTGCAATTAAATTTGCAAAAAGCGGATATAATGTCTGTATAAATTATAATACTTCTGAAAAAAAAGCAAAAGAGTTAAAAAGTGTACTTGATTTACTTGGCCTATCTTCAATTATATATCAGGCTGATGTATCAAATAGAGAACAAGTAGATAATATGATAGATACTGTACTTAATACTTTTCATAGTATAGATGTTGTTGTAAATAATGCAGGAATTTGTGAATATAAATTATTTAATGATTTAACAGAAGCTGATTTACAAAGAATGATCAATACAAGTATAATGGGTACATTTAATGTGACACAATCAGCACTAAAAAAATATATGATACATAACAAATGTGGAAGTATTGTTAATATATCATCTATATGGGGAATGGTTGGTTCTTCAATGGAGGTTAACTATTCAACATCAAAGGCTGCAATTATAGGCATGTCTAAAGCATTAGCAAAAGAGCTTGGACCATCAAATATAACTGTAAATGTTGTAGCACCAGGTGCTATAGATACAGATATGAACGCAAACTTTTCTGAGAGTGAGATGAGAGAATTTTGTGATGAAATTCCTTTAGGTAGGATTGGTAAAGTTGAAGATATAGCAGGAGTCGTTAAGTTTTTAGCATGTGATGAAGCTAGATATATAACAGGGCAAGTAATAAGTCCAAATGGTGGAATTGTAATGTAATATGCGTTACAATTTTTTCATATGGAGTAAAAATTGGTTTGAATGTGGTGCGAATCTTGAAAAAACGTTATATATGTAAAATTATATAGTATAACTAAAAAAACTGACTGATAAAACAGCCAGTTTTTTTTGATTATTTCATTTGTTTTGTGTCTTTGTTCATATTTTCCCATTCCTTTAATTTTATTTTATATTCAAGAACTTGTGTAAGATATCTATAATACATATATTGTTGTTCATAATACATTGATGGGTTTGCAATTGTATCAATTCCCATAGAAATATCTTGAGCAACTTGCCCCATAGGTGGTGCCATATTCATGCCATTTTGCGGAATATTAAAATTATATGGATCAAAAAATCCTTGGTTTTTATCCATTTTTTATACCTCCTTAAAAAAATATGTATAATTTTTAAATATTTACTAATAATATTAATGTAAACAAATCAAAGTTTACCCCCCTTCTTTAATAAAGTAGTCTTTTGACTACTTTTTTTATGCATATTATCAAAAATAATATAGAGCATAAGTCCTAGTATTATGATTATAGTAGAAGTAAGATATGCATTTTTAATTTTATCTAGGTAATATATATACTCACTATTTGTATTATTAAATACACTAAGAGTAGAAGTATTGAATATATTAGTAAATTTTATTAAAATATATGTGATAAATGCTGAAATTATACCTTGTATTATTTTTGGTATTACAATATCTGAAAATTTAAATTTAAAATCTGATATTGTAGAGTAAATTTGAGATACTATACAAAGTCCACTAAATCCTAAACCAAATGATGAAAGTATTAATTTTAAGTTAAGAGAAGAATTTAAGCTTGCAATATCACTACAACCTTTGGTTACTTCAAATATGCAAGATATTGTTGCAATAATTATATTATTTACATTTAATTTTAATAGATATGTTTTTATTACAGAAAATAGTAGATTAAATATAATTATAAAACCAAGTATTGTTCCAAGAGTTATAAAACTGTTAGATATTCCTTTTTTTATTATGTTAAAGAAAGTATCATTTTTTGTACAGGTTTTACTACTTTTTTTATTAAATCTATTTAAAAAATCATCTTTTTCGTGTATAATTGTATGTAAGTTTAGTCTAGTATATATAATTCCCATAATTATAGAGGCTACGTAATGCGATATTAATAGTACTACTCCAATTTTTATATTGTAAAACATACTAATTCCAATAGTAGATAATATAAATGAGGGGTTGCAATTATTTACAAAGAAGAGTAATTTTTTTGCTACATTATAACTAATTTCGTGATTACTATAAAGAGTAGCAACAGATTTTGCGCCCATTGGAAAACCACATAAAAATCCTGTAATTATGGCTATACTGGAATTTTTTGGAATATTAAATATACATGATATGCCTTTTCCTATTACTTTATCTAATATGTTTGTTATATTTGTATTTAGTATAATATTAGTAAATAAGATAAATGGGAAAAGAGATGGAAATACACTCTGTAAAAATATAGTTGTACTTTGTTTTACTGATATCAAGTTTTCTTTTGAGAAAACAAGTAAAACTATAAGTGTAATTATAAATAATATTAATTTTAGTATTTCCTTGAAATTGTATATATGAAAATGTTTCATTTTTAACACCTAATTAATTTTATGATGAAGGAGTAATATATATGCGTTATAGCAAAGATTTAAAAGATTATGAACTACTTGATATGGCATCAGGAGAAAAACTAGAGAGATGGGGAAAATATATTTTAATTAGACCTGATCCACAAATTGTATGGAATAAAAAAACACATCCAGCTCTATGGAGGGAGGCACATGCAAGATATATACGTAGTAATACTGGTGGAGGACATTGGGAAAAATTAAAAAAGATGCCAGATGATTGGAAAATAAAATATAGAGATCTTACATTTAATATAAAACCTATGGGATTTAAGCACACAGGATTATTTCCAGAACAAGCTGTAAATTGGGATTATATGATAGATAAAATCTCTAAAAGGACAAAAAATGGAAAAGAGGTAAAAGTATTAAATTTATTTGCCTATACTGGTGGTGCAAGCATTGCTTGTGCTTATGCAGGGGCAAGTGTATGTCATGTAGATTCTTCTCAAGGTATGACTAATTGGGCAAAAGAAAATCTTATATCTAGTAATTTAGGAGATAGGACTGTTAGATTTTTAGTGGATGATGTTATAAAATTTGTACAAAGAGAAATTAGACGTGGCAATAAATATGATTGCATTATAATGGATCCACCATCTTATGGTAGAGGTAAAAATGGTGAAGTATGGAGTATTGAAAAAGATTTATACGCACTTATTGAACTATGTCAAAATGTACTCTCTGATGATCCAATGTTTATGATTGTAAATACATATACAGGTGGACTTTCTGGTACTATAATAAAAAATGTTGTAAGTATGGCTATTACAAATCAAAAGATAAAAAATATATCTTTTGATGAAATTGGCCTAAAACAAAAAGATAGTGATATATTTTTACCTTGTGGTATTACAACAATTTGTGAATTTTAGTAAAATCTACTTATTGACAAAGTGTTAAATAACATGTATAATAATTACATTGATAAGGGAGTAATTAACATATTTAATATGTAATAGAGTCAACATCATGATAGAAAATATCTGGTTCTATTTTAAATAATGAGACTTATCTGCTTTTGCAGGTAAGTCTTTTCTATGAAAGGATTGATTAATATGGCTTTTAATTTATTTTTACTTGTAATAGGATTTTTATTACTTTTAAAAGGTGCAGATTTTTTAGTAGATGGTGCAAGTAATGTAGCTAAAAAATTTAATATACCAGAGATAGTAATAGGTCTTACAATAGTTTCAATTGGTACATCAATGCCAGAGCTTATAGTAAGTACAGCATCAGCAATATCAGGACACTCTGACATGTCTATTGGAAATATTATTGGTAGTAACCTTGCTAATTTACTTTTAATACTTGGAATGTGTGCTATTATAAAACCTTTAATATTTAAAAAGGAAACAAAGTTTATAGAAAATTTTATTGCAATTTTTGTAACAGGTGTACTATTTGTATTAGGAAATAATTCTATTGGTGCAAATATGATTACAAGAAAAGAGGGAATATTTTTAGTTTTTCTTTGTGTACTTTTTATTGTATATAACATTGTAATGGCAAAAAAGGGAAATGAATTTGATAAAAATACTATAATTGAGTTGGAGGATAGAAAAAAGATACCAACATTTAAGTCAATAGTATTAATACTTATAGGGATAGTTGCCTTAAAATTTGGTGGGGATTTTGTTGTTGATGGTTCAACATATATTGCAAAGGTAATGGGAATTAGTGAGAAGATTATAGGGCTTACAATACTTGCGATAAGTACAAGCCTACCAGAACTTATAACCTCTGTTACTGCAACTCGTAAGGGTGAAGTAGACATGGCAATTGGTAATATTATAGGATCACAAATATTTAATATAGTATTAATAATTGGTGTTAGTGCAATTATTACACCTATAAATTACTCTATTTCATATAATATGGATATGACAATTTTAATAGCCTCTACAATTTTATTTGCACTTTTTCCATTCATTGGTAAAAAAGATGAGATGACAAGAGCAAATGGTGTTGTATTTGTAGGAATATATGTTATGTATATGATATGGCTAGTTACTAGCAATATATAAATATGAGAAAATGGGAGCTTAGTGGTTAGCTAAACTCCCATTTATTATGTTATTCATACATTTTCACTGTTTTGGTGCCAATACTATTACCTCCACAAAGACTATCTGTTTCTTTGATGTGCACTAAATGTATATTATCATTTTTGTAGATAGCATATATACAGTCAGTCTCATCATCAGTATCTGAGGAGATCTTTGTCATACTTTTGATTTCTAAAAGTGACAATTCATAACCTCCATCCATAAACAGCATTTTGATTTTTTGCAGTGTTTCAAAATTCATACATTACCTCCTAAATAATTATTTTAGAAAAAATACTTTACATAAATATTATACCATATTTGTTATATAAAGTAAAGAAATTGGTTTAATAAATATAAAATTGTAAAAATATTACATAAAAATGTATAGTATATATAATTTAAAAGTACAATAATAATAGGAGGAATTGTTGGAATAGTAATATCTCCTTTTATGGATTATGAAATGTTACAAAAACCACCACTATCTCCACCAGGAATTGTATTTCCTATTATGTGGACTATTATATATATATTAATGGGAGTATCTTATGGTAGACTTAAAATAAATGAACTTATAGATTCGAATGTTAAGTTTATATATTATTTGCAACTTTTTGTAAATGCAATGTGGTCAATATTTTTCTTTGTACTAAAGTGGAGACTATTTTCATTTATTTGGCTAATACTTTTAATAATCTGTGTCATTATAATGATAATATCTTTTTATAAAAAAGATAAGATAGCTGGAATACTTCAAATACCATATTTGCTATGGATATTTTTTGCTTCATATCTTAATTTATTTATCTATTTGTTAAATAGATAAAATATTATAATTTTAAGAAAAGACAATGAAAATTAATGATATCATTAATTTTAGACATTTGACTTTTTAAGATAGTTAATATAAAATAGCTTTAGGTGAAAGATTATGGGATATATAATGGATTTAAGAAAGTTTGTAGGTCATGATACTTTGATAGGAGTTGGTGCAACTACACTTGTTTTTAATGAGAAAAATGAAATATTATTAAACTTAAGAAAAGATACAAATACATGGGGAATTCCAGGCGGATCAATGGAGTTATATGAAGATATAAGAGAGACTGCAATAAGAGAGCTAAGAGAAGAGGCTGGAATATCTGCTAAAAGTCTTGAACTTGTAGATGTATTATCAGGTAAGGATTATTATTTTGAATATCCAAATGGGGACAAAATGTGTACGGTAATTGTACTATTTAAAGTGACTAATTATTCTGGTAAAATAAAAGTATCAGATGATGAGAGTATTAAATTAGAATTTTTTTCATTAGATAATTTACCAAAAATGGAGTCTAGAGCAAAAGCAATTTTAGAAAATATAAAGAGTGGAAAGATTAAAATATAATAATAAAATATCACCTTTTCTAATTATATGAATTAAATATAATTAGGAGGTGTTTTTTGTGGATTTTAAACATTATGTTTCAAAGAATAATAATGGAGTAGATGATTATGGTCTAAAATGTATGAATGAAGATGGATATGCACAGATTTGTAAAAAATTTAAAGTTGAATTTCCACCACAATCACAAGATGTTCAACCTGGTATGGAATATTTGATGAGACCTAGACCTATATTCGATAATCCGAAATATAAAGGCTCAAACAAATTAAAAGATAAAGTAGCAATTATCACAGGTGGTGATTCTGGTATTGGTAGAGCTGTTTCAGTATATTTTGCAAAAGAAGGTGCAAAAGTTGTAATCATATATTATAACGAACATAAAGATGCAAATGATACGCGTGAATACATAGAAAGACTTGGTGGTAAGTGTATGCTACTTTCAGGAGATATAAAGGATACGAATTTTTGTGATAAAATAGTACATGAGACTATGAGTAGATTTGGAAAAATAGATATTTTAGTAAATAATGCAGGTGTTCAGTATCAACAAAAGAGTTTACTTGATATATCTGATGATCAGTTTGAATATACTATGAAAACTAATATATTTGCTATGTTTTATTTAACAAAAAGAGTCTTAAGGCATATGTTACCTGGGTCTTCTATAATAAATGTAACATCAATAACAACATTTATAGGGGAGCCTGAATTAATAGACTATGTAACAAGTAAGGGAGCAATAGTTGGATTTACTAGATCACTTGCTACAAATCTTGCTGACAAGAATATAAGAGTTAATGCAGTGTCTCCAGGTGTATTTTGGACACCATTGCAACCTGCGTGCTGGGATAGTCAAAAAATTCCAACTTTAGGCTCAGATGCTCCAATGGGTAGAGCAGCTCAGCCCTATGAGATTGCACCAATATTTGTATATCTTGCAAGTGATGATGCATCTTATACAACAGGTCAAGTAATGCATGTAAATGGTGGACAGTATAAAGGGTAAGATGTAGTATAAATCTTTGTTTGCATTTTATGTAAAGATATGTTATAATTTAAAGAATTTGTAACAATAAAAAAGATTTAATAATCTTTTAAAATTATTCTCTTAAAATTAAGGAGGAAAACTTATGAAAATTGGATGGAACTTTGTAATTGAAACAACAAATGGTATTGTAGGTCTGTGGAGTTGTTGGCTTGGAAATAGTTTTAAACTTTTTTATCCATTGGAAGTACAAATTCCAGATAAACTTATTATGGATACCCTTGAAGTAGAATATGCAAAACCTGTTAAAAATGAGCTTTTTGGAACAAGACTTTGGAATAAATATTATTCTGAAAGGCTTGATACTTTAGGGAGAATCTGGATAGGTCAGGAAAGTGACCATTCTTATGGCTATAATTTAAATGTAATTGAAAATAGACAAATTAAAGAATATTATTGTGGACATAATGTTACTAATACTGTGTTTACAAATGATTTTACTTTTTGTTCAGAAAATGAGCCTGATGCTCCAAATGCACATCATAAATATATAGAACCGTATAAAGATAAGTTTATAAAACTTCTTGTAGAAGTAGCAAAACTTGTTGGTGATATTAAGGCTGTTAATTTAGATAGCGGATTAGTTTTGTATACTCCTGATACTCTTAAGAGTATGGGGTATAGTATTCAAATGAGTGGTGGAGAATATGAGAAGTATTGTTATGCAAAAAATGAAGAAAAAAATATTGAAATAATGCTTAAGAGTGGAAATTCTGTAGTTTCTTGGTTAACAATCATTCGTTATTTATCAACTAATGATTTAACAGCAAAAGATTTAATAGAACTTTTAGATAGTTTTGATAATTCAAATGACTTTTTCAATCCTATTCCTCTTGTAGCACATTTGCTAGAACAAGAAACTATGTATAATAAATAATCATAAATATAAACCTCTATCTTAAATTAAGATAGGGGTTTTTAAAATAAATCATATAAAAAGTATTGACTTGGAGTAAACTACAAATGATATAATATAAATTGTAATTGGAGGTAAAATTATGAATAGTAAAAAAATAGTTGTTTATTTTTCATATACAGGAAACACAAGAATGATAGCTGAAAAAATAAAGGATAAAACATATTGTGATATTTTAGAGTTAAAACCAGTTGAGCCATATTCAGATGATTATGACAGTGTTGTAAACGATGAACATAATAGTGAGAAGAGTAATTATATACCCAAAATACAAGAAATAGATGTAGACTTAAGTAATTATGATGAAATAATACTTGGAACACCTGTATGGTGGTATAGACCAGTTCCAGTTGTAAGAACTTTTCTTATGCAAAATGACTTAAGTGGTAAAACTATAAAGCCTTTTGCTACTAATGCAGGATGGCTTGGTAGAACATTTAGTGAAATTAAATCAATATATAAAGACTCAAATGTAGAAGAAGGATTAAATATAGTTTTTAAAAGCTATAGTAATAATCTTGTAACTGATGAAAGTAAAATAGATGAGTGGATTAATTCGTTATAATTAAAGGGGGAAAGATTATGAAAAAACAAACAGCTGGAAGAGATATAGTTTAGGTGATTTTGCACCTAAATTTGCAAGTTTAAATGATGATGTACTATTTGGAGAAGTATGGTCAAGAGAAGATAAATTATCTCTTCGAGATAGAAGTTTAGTAACAATATGTATTTTTATGGGAAAAGGGCTTGTAGATAGCTCTCTAAAATATCATTTAGAAAGTGCTAAAAATAATGGAATAACATTATCAGAAATGACAGAAATAGTTACACATGCAGCATTTTATGCAGGATGGCCAAATGCTTGGGCTGTATTTAATTTAGTAAAGGAAGTATATGCAGAAGAAATAAAAAATAGTAATGTAGATAAAGGTACAACTCATGGCTCAATGTTTGGAATGGGTAAAAAAAATATAGCATTTGAGAAATACTTTAATAAAACTTCATATTTAAAACCACTTGCTAAAACTGATAATATGTTTATTGCTAACGTAACATTTGAGCCTAAATGTAGAAATAATTGGCATATACATAAAGCTACAAAAGGTGGTGGACAAATCCTTATATGTGTTGAGGGAGAAGGTATTTATCAAGAAGATGGAAAAGCTCCACAAAGCTTAAAAGTGGGAGATGTTGTAACAATACCTGCAAATGTAAAACACTGGCATGGTGCTAAAGATAATTGGTTTAGTCATATTGCAATTGAGGTACCAGGTGAAAATACTGAAAATGTTTGGTGTGAGCCTGTAACAGATGAAGAATATGAAAAATTATTATAATATAATATGAAAAAAATATATAAATTAAGCAAGATATTTGTAATTGTTGAAATATCTTGTTTTTTTGGTATAATTAATATAGAAAGGATGGAATTTTATGAATATAGTAGATGGAAATTTAAAGATTAGATTATTAACAAATGAAGACTTAAATTTAATATATAAGTGGCTAACAGATAAAAAAGTGTTAGAATTTTATGGTGGTAGAGATAAAAATTATACTTTTGAAAAAATAAAAGAAAAATATACTGAGCCATGGGAAGATGAAGTTATAAGAGTAATAATAGAATATGATAATATACCTATAGGATATGGACAGATATATAAAATGTATGATGAATTATATGAAGATTATCATTATACTAAAACAAATGAAATAGTATATGGCATGGATCAGTTTATAGGTGAAACTAATTATTGGAGTATGGGAATTGGTACTAGATATATTAAACTTATCTTTGAATATTTAAGAAAAGAAAGAGGAGCAGATGCTGTAATACTAGATCCACATCAAGATAATATAAGAGCTATTAAATCATATAAGAAGGCAGGATTTAGAATTATAGAAGATTTGCCTAAACATGAATTACATGAGGGAGTAAAAAAAGACTGCTATTTGATGGAATATAGATATGATGACAATATTACAAATCTAAAGGCAATGAAGTATATAATTTCTCATACATTTAAAGATTTTAAAATTTGTACTATTAAAGTAATTGGTAGTGGTTATGATAGTGTAGCATATCTAGTAAATAATGAGTATATTTTTAAAATTAAGATTAGTGCTAATAAGAAAAAAGGATATACAAAGGAAAAAGCAATTTTAGATTTTTTAAATAAATATTTAATATCAGATATAAAAATACCCAAAATAGAATATAGTTATATTTCTGATGAATTTGAAATTATGGGATATAAAAGTATTGATGGTAGATTTTTAACTCCCAAAATATATGAGAATATGTCAGATAAACAAAAAGATATTTTAAAAAATGATATTGCAAAGTTTTTAAAACAGTTGCATAATTTAGATTATTCAGAAATTAGTGAATATTTAATAGATAATAGGGAAAATGTATTAGAGGAATATAAATTACTTAAAGAAACTATATATGATAAACTTACAAAAATTGAAAAAGAGTATATAGAAAATTTTTTTGAAGAGCTAGATGCTACTAAAATTTTTGATGATAGAAAATGTTTATGTCACAATGATTTTAGTTCTAATCATTTATTACTTGATAAAGAAAATAAATTAGTTGGTGTTATTGATTTTGGAGATGCTGGAATTATAGATGAGTATTGTGATTTTATATATTTATTAGAGGATAGTGATGAAGAAATAGGTTCATCTTTTGGTGAAGAAATTTTAAAATTATATGGTGATATTAATATAGATAGAGCAAAGAAATATCAAGAAATAGTTGAGATGTATTATCCTATTGAAACTATTGTATATGGAATAAGAAATAATATATATGATTTTATTTCTAAGGGAAAAAAAGAAATTAATAAAAGATGTAGTGGAAAATAGATATATATAAGAATAAAAAAGATATAAAAGTAAAAAAATATATAAAATATGTTAATAAAACATTTAAAGTGATAGAGATAGATTAAAAAAATAAATAAATGTATTTGGAAAAATATTTCCATAACTTGAATTGTAACTACATTTGTGGTAAAATATTATTAGGAGTTGATTTGTATGATAGAAAGAAATGAATATTTAGATTTATTAAAAAGGTTTAAAAATAAAGATTTAATAAAAGTAGTTACAGGAATAAGAAGATGTGGAAAATCTACACTATTTGATTTGTTTATTAATTATTTAAAAGAAATAAAAATAGAAGATAGTCAAATAATAAATATAAATCTAGAAGATCCAAAATACGATTTTAAAGATTATAAGGATTTGTATGATTATGTAAATGAGAAAATAATAGATAATAGAGAGTATTATGTATTTTTAGATGAAGTACAAAATGTTCCTAAGTTTCAAAAGGCAGTAGATGGATTATATATAAAGAAAAATGTAGATTTATATATAACAGGCTCTAATGCCTATATACTCTCAGGTGAACTTGCAACACTACTTTCTGGAAGATATATAGAAATAAAAATGTTACCATTATCATTTAAAGAGTATTTGTCAGTGTTTTCAGATAAAAGTGTTAGTGTTGATAGAATGTTTTTAAATTATATGAGAAATGGTGGTATGCCTGGAAATATAGGAATTTTAGAAACAAATCCAAATGATTTAGATAAATACTTAGATGGTATTTTTTCAACAGTTGTATATAAAGATATTATGTCAAGAAATAATATTAATGACAAAATATTGTTAGAAAATGTTATAAAGTTTATTTATGATAGTATAGGAAGTCCAATATCTACTAAAAAGATAAGTGATACTTTAACAAGCAAGGGAGTTCCTACAAGTAATCATACAGTTGAAAATTATATAACTGCATTTTTAGAAAGTTTTCTTATATATAAAGCAGAAAGATTTGATGTAAAGGGAAAAAATCTGCTTGTAAGAGATTATAAATATTATTCAGTAGATACAGGTCTTAGAAGTTATTTGCTTGGTAAAAAATCTGATAGTGATATGGGACATATTTTAGAAAATATAGTATATTTAGAGCTTTTGAGAAGAGGGTATAAAGTGTATGTTGGAAAGATTGATGATTTAGAAGTTGATTTTGTAGCTATGAATAGAGAGGGGATAAAGTATTATCAAGTAGCACTTTCTACAAGAGATGAAAAAGTATTAGAACGTGAACTAAAATCCTTGCAAAAAACAGGAGATCATTATCCAAAGTACTTATTAACTTTAGATATGGATTTAGACTCTGATTATAATGGTATAGTGAAAAAGAATGTAGTTGACTGGTTACTTGATAAATAATTTTAAAAGATTAGTATAAAAATACATATATTAGTATTTTTAGTCTAATCTTTTTTCTGTATACTAAATTAACAATATATGATATACTTAATAAAAAGGTGAGTAGTATATTATGAAAATAGATGATAAAGAGCTTAAGGAATTATTTAATGGACTAAGAAAGCAAAATAAAGATGCGTTTGAAATGCTATATTTAAAATATAATAAACTTGTATATGGAATAGCTTTTAGTATTTTAAAAAATAATGAATATTCAGAAGATATGATACAAAATGTATTTATGAAAATATATGAAATGGAAAAGTCTAAGCTTCCAACTTGTATGGAGAAAAGTTGGCTTTATACTTTAACTAAAAATGAGACTATATCGTATATTAGAAACAAAAAATGTAATGTTAGTTTAGAAGAAATATATGAAATAGAAGAAAAAAATGATGGTATAGAAAAAATAATATCTAAAGAGGCATATAATAAAATAATATGTAAGCTTAGTAGTATTGAAAAAGAAATAGTATCACTTAAAATATTGTCTTCTTTTTCATTTGATGAAATAAGTAAAATGCTTAATTTAAATGTTTCTACAGTAAAGTGGAAATATTATAAAGCACTTAATAGTTTAAAAATATTACTTGGAAATATAGGAGCCTTTGTTGTTACATTTGTAATTGGAATAACTACATTATTTAAAAAAGAAAAAACAATAAACAATTCGAATAATTCAGATAATATAGATAATAGTACTAGTAAAAAGGAAGATTTAGAACAAAGTAGTAAAGATGAAATTTTTAAATCTGATGAGGAAAAAGAAGAAATATTAAATAATACAAAAGATGAGATTATATTAGAAAAGAGTAGTATAAATTATATAGGAATAAGTTTTCTTTGTATCTTTTCAGTATTTTTTGCTATTATTATTAATTTTGTAATAAATTTTCTAAAATGCCAACTAAAATTTAGAAAAAAAGCGTCTAAATAATAGAAGGGAAATATATAGGTGATATTTATGAAAAAAATTTTAATTATAGTAAGTACTGTATTAGTCATTTTAGTAGCACTATACACAATAGTTTTTATGGTAGATTATAATAGATGTTCTAATCTTAAATTACCAATATTTGCATTAAAGGTAAATGATGGTACTACCTATTATGGATTGGGGTATAGTGTTAGAACTGAAAGTATAAATGATAATTTGCTAAAAGTTGAAATGTATATTTTAAATAAATATATAATAGGCTCTATAACAGATTATGAAGAAGATAATAAAAAAGAAGAAAATTTTGGAAAAGTTATAATGGTAAACGATAAACTATATTTTGATACTGGTAAAAAAAGTAACTTTATACATACATGTGGAACAATGGATGGTTATATAATGTCAAATGTTCCATCTAATACTTTACCAACAAAGAACAATGAAGCAAACTTTGAGGGGAAATATGGTTATCAATATGGTGAGTCTAATACAATAGAATTATATATTGATAATGAGTGGTATGTATTTAAATTAAGAGAAGAAGTAAGTATAGTACCTACTTTAGATGATAAAATATATGACAATACAATATGGTGTGGTACATTTCAACTTATATGGAATGATTTAAAAAATGAACTTGCAAAGCAAGATATAAAATTTGAGGAAGATTTAGAAGTAGTAAATAATCTAAATAAAGGTACTTTTACAATAAATGATATTTCAGATAAGTATTATTATAAAAAATATGGAACACCAACATTAGAGTTAAAAGCAGAAATTGAAAGGGAAATTAAGAGAAAATTTAATGAAGAAAGTGATATACTAAATGATTTTGATTGGCAGGGAAGAGATCCAAAAGACTTCTTTTTATATGTTATGTTAAAAAAAGACTTTGAATTTAAAAATGCGTTTGAAAAACTTGAAAATAGTAAATTTGGAGTGTTCGAAAATGTAGAATATTTTGGAATTAAAGAAAATAGTAGTAACAAGTTAAGAGATCAAGTAGAAGTACTTTATTATAATTCTAAGGATGACTTTGCAATTTTGCTTGAGACTAAGGGGGATGATGAAATAATACTTTGCAAAAATCCTAAGGGAGATACTTTTAGTAAAATATACAAAAATATATTAGAAGAAAAAGATAAATATAGTGGAAATTTAAATATGAAAGCTAAAGAGACATTAAAAATTCCTAATATAAATTTTAAAGAAAAGAAAGAATTTAAAGAAATTGAAAATAAATCTTTTTACTTTTCAAATGGTGATAAATATAGTATTGAGAAAGCTTTGCAAACAATAGAGTTTAAACTTGATAGAAAAGGTGGTAAAATAAAAAGTGAAGCAGGTATGATGGTAAAAAATGAGATGGGTGTATTAGATGAAAATATAAGAGAATTTAGTATAGATGATACATTTGCTATATTTTTACTTCAAGAGGGAAAAGAAGTTCCATACTTTGCAAATAAGATAAATGATATAAGTAAATTTCAGTAAATTTAATTTTTATATAAGTCGGATAATTTAGTAAAAACAGAAGTAACATTTACTTCTGTTTTAAATATCCCAAAGACCAATATTATTTTTTCTAGCCTTTTCTTCTAAAGGTTTAAAATATTTGGCATATTTTACATCAGGTGGATATGTAAAAAGCTTTGCATATCCATTAATTAATAAAATTGCATTAAACATTTTAGTATTTATTTCATCAGATGATATTTCATTTGGAATTTCTAACCAAACATATCTTAATAATCTGTCATATTTATCAGTATTTCTTATATCTTTTTCTAAATATACTGTTTTTCCTGTTAACATTTCATTTGTATAGTTACTTGCTTCTTTACCATATTCTTCAATTTTTGTAGTAGATTCAGGTGTATTTATTCCAATAAATCTTACTCTGTAATCAGTATTATTAATTGTAGCTATTATAGTATCACCATCAACTACTCTTTTTACATATGCTTTTTCAAATTTTGATGTATCAAGTTTTTCTTTAACCTTAGTATCATTATAACTATTAGAAGTATTATTTATAATAATATCAGTATTTTGTATATTTTGAGCACTTTTAAATCCAATAATTGAAAATATTATAATTAAAATAAGAGTTATAGTACTAAGAATTACTTTTTTCATTTAATCACCAAAAATATTATATATTGATACTATAAAAAAGTAAAGATAATTTTTATATTAAAATTTTTATTTTTCTTTGGAACCTACTATTTTTTCTATTTTTAGTAGTTCACTTACTGTTACAAAAGTGTAACATTCAGACTCTAATTTATCTACAATGTTTAATGCTGAAGTAACACTAGTATCAAATATATCATGCATAAGTATTATATCATTTCCTTTTATATTTTTAAGTACATAATTATATATTTTGTCTACATTTCTAAATTTCCAATCTTTTGAGTCTACTGTCCAAAGCACATTAGTAAGTTTTTTCTCTTCTAATACTTTTTCTACTTTTTTATTTATTGCACCATATGGAACTCTTATTAGGGGAATATCAATATCTACTTCATTTAGTATAATATATTTAGTTTTGTCTATTTGTTCACTTATTTGTGTATCAGTGAGTTTAGTAAATAAACTGTGTTTGTAGCTATGTATTCCAACTTCATTTCCAGCATCTATTTCAAATTTTATAACAGATGGAAATTTAATAGCATTTTCTCCAAGCAAGAAAAAAGTAACAGGAATATTACGTTTCTTTAATTCATCAACAAGAGCAGATGTATATTTACTAGGACCATCATCGAATGTTAGAGCTATAAGTTTTTTGTCTTTGTATTTTTGTATTAATAAATCTTGTCTTTTTTTACTTTTATCTTCAATTTTACAATTATCGTCACACATATTATTCTCATCAATATATGTAATATCAATATTACTTTTTTTAGAGCTTTTTATCTCATATATTGAGATTAGAAAAATAGTAGTTATTAAGATTACAAGAATAGAAATATATATAATCTTATTTTTTAAAAAGAATATTTTCATAGTTATCTCCTAATATATATAGTATTTATAATGTAAAAATATATGAAAAATCCTTGAATGATATTAAGCATTCAAGGACTTAAAGTTATTCTACAAGACACACACCAAACAAAATTATTTCAAAGGATATAAAGAAATCAATATTAAATAAACATGCGATAAATACTGTAGTTATGATTATTTTTCCTAAATCGTAGATAATTATTGAAAAAACTCCTTTTAATTTGACTAATATTGCTGGTAGATATATTAATAAAAATATTATTACATAAATGTAGAAAAAGGCTTTTTTCTGTTCACATATTCCAATCATTTGAATACAGCAACTTACAAGAAAGTAAAAAAACCATGCCATATACTTTTCAAACATTAATTTGTTCCTCCAAAATAATATTTTAAATATATTTTTCTATACATTAGTAAGAGTTTTAATAAATTAAATCTAATATATTTTAACAAATTTATAGTAAAATGTCAACTTTATGTAATCTTATAACTTACTTTATTTTATTTTAGTATAATATAAAGATTAGAATAAATATATGAAAAAATAAATAGTACTTGAAAAGAGTTTAAATAAATGATAGGATAAATATGTAATCAAAGAAAAAAGAAAGAAATATGATTATGGAAACTAAAACTTATACAAGTATGATTAAACTACACACAACTAAGTGTTAAAAACACAAGAAAAAATGAAATAACAAGGGGTGATTTTGCCTTAAAATATATAGACTGATACTATAAAACTAGTACCAGTCATTTTTATGTAAAAACAAGTACAATATATCATAAAGTTCTGTCCAATAAGTCATTCAGTATTTTTGAAAAATGGTATATTATATAAAAATAGATAAATAATAAAGGAAAAAGAATATGAAAACGAAAGAAAACAAAAACATAAATGTAAAAAATAGTAATAAAATGAAAAAACAAATATCAATGATAACGGTATTTTTGTGGATGTTTTTAGTAGTAATAATGGCAACAATAGTATTAAAAAATATAAAAAATACAAATGCATTAGAAAGTAATAGTGTAACTATAACATATATGAATGGAGATGAGATACGGAAAAGTGAAACTTATTTTAAGGTTTCTAAAGTAACTGTAAAAAACTGCGATATAATAAGAGAGGGATATAAATTTATAGGTTGGAATATTAATAAAGATGTTAAATTTGCAGACTGGGCAGATGGTGATACATTTACTATTCAGGGTGATATAATGTTTTATGCAATTTTGGAGAGTAAATTTCCACAAGTACCTAAAAAAGAAGAATTACCAAGTATAATAAAAGAAGAATTTGTAAAAGTAAATTGTGGAAATGATATACATAATGATAGACTATATGGTACATTGAGTAGTGATTTAGAAGAAATTGAAGAACTTTCAATAGGAGAAGTATATTATTCAGAAGAAAATAGTAAAATTTTATGTGATGTAACTTTAAATGAAAAAGAGTATGTTAAAAGGTATAGTAATGATACAGAATATCATTTTCTAGTGAAAGATGAAAATCTTGATGAAATAGCAGTAGATGATGAAGATACACAAAAAACTATAACATTATATTATGATATAGAAAATAGTGAATGGAAAGTATTAGAGGAAATAGAATTACCAATAACATTTAATGTAAAATGTTATATTGATGTAGAATTAGAGGGATACTATAATGTAAAGCATGAATATTATTTAAAAGATAAAAATAATAATCTGATTTTAGAGGGAACATATGATTTAGGAGCAGTAAAAGTAGTATTTGAAAAGGATGAAGTAATAAAAATAGGAATAGCTAGTGAAGGGGAAATAGTAGATATAGAAGTAGAGAAGATACCTAAATATGGTGGTATAGAGTATGAATATTTAGAAAATAGCGGAAATATTGTAATTGAAGAAAATGTAGAAAAGGAAATAACACTAAAATATATAAGAGAAATACAAGAAGAAAACGATTAAAAATAAAAGTAGAAAAAATATGGGAAGATAACAACAATGAGGTAAATAAGAGACCAAATAGTATAATACTACAAATATTTGATGGAGAAAGACTTATTACAGAAGCAGAAGTAAATGAAGAAAGTAAATGGAAACATACATTTATAAATTTATCAATGTATAGAGAAGATGGAAGCAAAATAGAATACACTATAAATGAGAAGAGTTTTGCTACAGATAAATTTTATACAAAAGAGAGAGTAGGAAATACTATAATAAATAGATTTTCAGTACCAGAGGAAAAAGTACTAGTAAAAGCAGTAAAAAAATGGGAAGATAATAATAATGAGTATGGTAAACGTCCAGAAAGTGTAGTAATATGAATGTAATGTCATATATTGTTATTTTCTTTGTAGCAATTGTTGGAATTATAGTTGGGATAAATATTGTTAGAAATAAGAAATTACATAATAAATAAAATTATAAGATAGAAATTTTGTTAAAAGTTTCTATCTTATTTTTCATATATTCTGTATTTATTTTTCTATAGTTATTAAAACTTTATTTTTCGTTGACTTAAAAACTAATGTTTGGTATAATGTATAAGAAAACAAGGGGGTTAAAATGATTGAAGATAGAGTAGTGTCTCCTGAGTATGTAGAATCAGAAGATACAGAAGTTGAAGAATTATCTCTTAGGCCTACAATACTTTCTGAGTATATTGGTCAAGATAAAGTAAAGCAAAATTTAAAAGTATATATATCAGCAGCAATAAAAAGAGGAGAAGCATTAGATCATGTATTATTATATGGACCTCCAGGTCTTGGAAAGACAACACTTGCTACAATTATTGCAAATGAAATGGGAAGTAATATAAAAATTACATCAGGGCCTGCTATAGGAAAGGCAGGAGATTTAGCTGCAATTCTTACGAATTTACAAGAAAATGATGTTTTATTTATAGATGAAATACATAGACTTAATAAATCAGTAGAGGAAATACTATATCCTGCGCTTGAAGATTATAATTTAGATATAATAATTGGTAAAGGACCAGATGCAAGATCAATAAGACTTGATTTACCTAAATTTACACTTGTTGGGGCAACTACTAAGGCAGGATCATTGTCATCTCCACTTCGTGATAGATTTGGAATTATACATAGGCTTGAATTATACACAGAAAAAGAACTTGCAAATATTATTACAAGAAGTTCAGAAATTTTAGGTATAAGTATTGAACCTGATGCTGCAATAGAAATTGGATCAAGGTGTAGGGGTACTCCAAGAATTGCTAATAGATTACTAAAAAGAGTTAGAGATTTTGCAGAAGTAGAGGGACTTAATGTTATAAATTATGAGATAGCTAAAAAAGCATTAGATAGACTTGAAATAGATGAAATTGGACTTGATCAGACAGATAGGGAAATGCTTAAGACTGTAATTTTAAAATTTAATGGTGGACCTGTAGGACTTGATACTCTCGCAGCATCTATTGGTGAGGATAAAGATACAATAGAAGATGCATATGAGCCATATCTTATGCAAATAGGATTTTTATCAAGAGGTCCTAGAGGGCGTATTGCTACAAAGCTTGCATATGAACATTTAGGATTGGAGATGGGAAAATGAGAAAGTTACTTATGCATACATGTTGTGCTCCATGTTTTACTTATATAGAAAAAGATTTAAAGGAAAATGGAATAATAAATGAAGATGGAAAACTTGAAAAAGTTAACTTTACTGCGTGTTGGTATAATCCTAATATTCATCCTATGGCAGAGTATAATAGAAGAAGAGATACTTTTATAGATTTTTGTAATAGACATGAATGTGATATGGTAATGCTTGATGAATATGATATGAATAATTATATAAAATATGTAGTAGAAAATGTTGGAAGCGATAAAAAATATAAAATAAGATGTGAATATTGTTATTATATGAGACTTAAGAAAGTTTTTGAATATGCTAAGGAAAATGGATATGATATTGTATCTACAACTCTTACAATTAGTCCATATCAAAAACATGAAATAATTAAAATGGTTGGAAAAAGATTAGAGAAAGAATATGGTGTTAAATTTTTATACCAAGATTATAGAGAACATTTTAGAGAAGGTCAAAAAATGGCAAGAGAAGATGGATTATATATGCAAAAATATTGTGGTTGTGTATTTTCATTTGATGAAGGAAAGTGGGTATACTAATGGGATATTCTAAAAATAAACTAAAGATGAAGAATTCTATGAAAATAATATTGGTAATTCTTGTTTTACTTCTTGTTACAGGAATTTCAATACTTATTATGGCAAATATAAAAGATGTTGTAACTATTGGAAAAGTTAGTGATAAGGCAGATAGTGTTAGTGAGGATATTGCTAAAAATTCTAAACCAATAATTGTAGATAATATTGTAATAGGTGGTGTATATAATAATGAGTTTGTTTCTGCAGATAAATATGTTGCATATAGTAGTAATAAAATAAACACAGAAATGAATGTATATACAAATAGAGGTAGAAGTGGGACATTTAAAATAAATAATATTGTAAAAAAAGATACTTATACTCAAGCTGTAACATCTAGTCTTAATGTAATAGATGAATATATTGCAATTCCATCAAGTGATGTAAATGCAATGGCCATATTACCTGTAAAAGTAGATCCAACCTCTGAAGATTATGGTTCTGTAAAAAAGGCTCTGGGTAAGTATATATTATTAAATAATAGTGTTAATATATCTAGTGTATATGATGTATCAATTAATTTAGATAATACATTTAAAATAATTTGCGCTACAAGTAGTGATATAAAAGGTGGAGTATATAGTACTGTTATATTTACTAATCCCAATAGAACAAAATCAAAAATAATAAAATATAGTTATATAAAAGATAGAAATAATGCATCAAACTTTCCTGTATATTCATTTGAATTTGCTGCTGATTTAAATAATGACTCGAATAGCGAAATAATTATACGAGAAGTAACAGAGTTTGATTTAAAATATGATGTATTAGAATATAACAAAAAAGATGATAATTTTGTAGAAATATTATCTACTACTTTAAAGCTTGAAAAATAAATACGAATAAAACAATAAGTGTTATTGCTTATTGTTTTATATATATAAATAATATAAAATATTGATATAATAGAGGTGGGGATATGAAAAATAAAGATATATCAATTAGTTATAAAATATATTTTATAGCATGTGTTTTAATAGTTTTAGTATGTTCTATAATACAAAATAAAAGTATCATAGTAATAGTTACTACAATATGTGAAGTCCTTTATATGCTATTTAATATAAAGAGAATAAAACATTGCTTTTTATTTGGTATAATAAATAGTATAGCTTGTAGTATAGTATATATAGTAAATAAAAATTATGGTAGTGCATGTTATAATTTGTTATTTATACTTCCAATATTTATATATGGATACTATAAAGTTTTGATGGAAAAAGAATATAAGATAAATAAATTAGATTATAACTCTAGATTATATATTACAAGTGTATTTATTACATTAGTAGTAGGAACAGCTATTATTTTAAAAATGTTTGGCGGAAGATATGTATTATTTGATAGTATAACTATGATAGGAAGTTTTTTTGCTGTATTACTTGTATCTTTTAGATATGTAGAGCAATGGCCATTACTAATTTTAATTAATATATCTTTAGCTATAAATTGGAGTATATTTACTTTTGAAAATATGATAAACTTACCAACTCTTATCATATTTATAATATATAGTATCAATTCTATATATGGACAAGTAGAGTGGTGTAAGGCTTTACATAACCAAAATGATATGTTATAATAATTTTTGTAAACTTATAAAATCTAAAATAATTATTGGAGGTAAGCTATGATTAAACGGTCAAAGTGTATTTATTTAATTATTAGTATCATGTTAACTTTTATAATTCAAATTTGGTGCTTTAAATATATTGTAGCTGACAAGGCATTAATGCTTATGTCAACATTATTATATATTATATGTTTAATGGTATCTGTTGAAAGTATCTATTTAATATTTAAAAGAAAAAATATTAAAGAAAATTTAGAAATGCTTGCTATTGGCATTATTGGAGTAGTTTTTATGATATTTTTATGTATCTGTAGGTGAAAAAAATGTATGATTATATAAATGATGAATTAAAAAAACGTTATGCAAATTTAAGTTTTACACTTACAATTATTTTACAATTTTTTTGTTATAGATATATAAAGTATAATGAGTTAATACTTATATTTTCAACACTTATGTTTTTTACTTGTTTTCTTATTATTACAGAAAGTGTAGATCTTATAGCAAAAAAAATAAATGTTTTCTTAAATATTAAGGAATTACTTTTTGCAGTAAGTTCAATTTTGCTTTTTATTAGTATTTGTTTGATAACTTTTGGTAAAGTAGAGAATGAAGTATTAGTTTTAATAATTCTTCTTATATCATTTGTAATATATTTGATGGAAAGTATGGGTAAGATGAGATAGAATAAAATAAAGATGCAACTTAAAATTTGTTGCATCTTTAAAATTTTAAAAGTATTTTTTAATTTAAAATATATTATTTTTGTTCATCATCTAGTTCTTTTTGAACTTTTTTTTCAAACTCTTCCCATGATTTACTAAATATATGGTCTGCAAAAGCTTCTTTTAGTCCACTTACTTGTTTTAATCTAACAACTTCATCAAGTTCCATTCCAAGTTCTGATGAAATTTTTTCTTCTGGCCAACCAAGTTTTGTAAGTTCTACAACTATATTAGACATGTTAGGAATTTGATGTGTACCTCTTGCTCTATTGTGCCTTATAGTACTTGCCATTCTGTTTTTTAAATCTTTATCAATTACTACAATAGGTATTTCTTTTAAATCAAAATATTCTCTAGCACATTTGTATCTATGAAATCCATCTACTATTATATATTTATCTTGTATATTATCATAATATGTTACTATTGGTTGAGTATATCCATCCATTTCTATAGAATGCTTTAAAAGTTCCATTTCAGGAGTTGCTACTTTGTTTGGGTTATAATCATTTGATTCTACTTTTTCTATATCTACCATTTTTACATTTAGTACTGGAAATTCTATTTTTTTATTCATTTTCATCGCTCCATATTTTTACAAAATTTTTGTAACTTGCATATGAAATATTGAATTTACATTTTTCATATACATCTTTGTAGATATTAGTAACAGTGCTTGGCCTTAGAGAAATATCATCTTTTACATAATTTAGAAGTTCTTCTAAATTGTCATTATTTATACTATATATATTTTTGATTTTTTCATTTGCAACAGAGATAAAACTAGTTACATTATCATTTAATAAATATATATACCACTCTTTATTATTATCATCATATATTCTATCTTGTGTGGCAACTTCAACAATTCTAGAGCCAAAAAACTTTCCAAGATAGTTATAAAACTTATCTGATTTATTATTTATTTTTAGTATCATAAATTTCATCTCCTTTATTAATAAAATTTAGTAAGTCTTTGTCAGTAGTATTAGTATCTTGGGTTAATAGGTTGTCCCATTTGTGTGCTAAGATTTCTAATTTTTTATCATCTGTTTTAGTTTGTGCAAAACATAGTCTTTTCATATAAAAGTCATTTTTTTCAACTGCTCTTGCTATTCTTCTCCAAGAAATAGCTTTTTTATGGTTTTCTAGAAATGGTTCAGCTTCTTCTGGAATATCAGCTATAGTTATACCTTCTTTTTTTTCATACCATGAAATAAATTTTTTGATTTTATCATAATAGTGTAGCATTAAATCTTTATTATATATACCAATACTTTCTAGTAAAAATACAGTATATTCTTGCCATTTCATAAATCGTGGTTTACATGATTTTATATTTCCAAGGGCAGTAGTTCTACAATATATATTACCAAAATTTACACCATTTACTCTAGTTAGAACTTTTTCCCATGTCTCATATTCTAAGGCTCTAAATTGGTCAAGTCCATTTTTTTGATCATCACCATATGGTTGACATATTCTTTGTAAATGTATATTTAAACCGTTTTTATACATTAATTCATATATTTTGTTATAATCAAAATCAAATTTACTAACAGTACCCCAAATATCCTCAACTTTAAAATCATAAATAGGGTAGAAGTTATACACATCATATGTTTTATTTTTAGATTTTAATTTTGTTGTCCAATGATGATTCTCAAATTCTTCTTTATGCTTTTGAAAAGCAATAGTTCTAAACCTATTTAGGCTCTCATCAGTTCTAATTCCAATTCCACAAGCAACGGTACATCCATATTTTTCTTGATACCATCCTGCAAATTGTACTGTAAAATCTTCAAATTCTTCACCTTTTCTAAACCAAGGGAATGGATTATTTGTCATATTTATACTATCTCTTGGTAATTCTCTTACCCACAAGTCCTTACTTTCTTCTTCCCAGCATATCCATTTTGGTTGTAATACAGATGTAGCATTTCTTAGGGCAAGGGGTAGGGCAATATGGTAAAAATCTCTTATTTGAGATAGTTTTTTTAGTTCATATAAATGATCAATTGTGCATTTAAACTGAGCTTCTAAATCAATATATAATACATCAAACTTTTTATTTATTTTTTTTGCTACCATATTTGCAAGCTGTATCATAACAGAACTATCTTTTCCAGCACTTACACAAAAATAGACATTATCAAAATTTGATAACATTATTTCAATTCTATCCATTGCAGCTTCTACTACATTTTTTTCTAAATAAACTTTTGGCATATCAAAACCTCTATTAAATAATCTTTCTTAAATTTTTACAATATTTTCCAAAATATAACAAAATTCTATTAGTATTATATGTTAGGAATTTCTAATAGTCAAGAAAAAATTACCAATTTTTACCAATTAATTTGTATGCAAAAAACAGAAAATCCCTAAATGCTAGTTGAAATTTCACTAACATCTAGGGAAAATCTTTAATCTTTTAAATACTCATGAAGACCTGCTCCTGTTATGTAGATTATAAGACCTGGAGTGGCAAGCATAAGTATACAACCAATAACTTCCACTATAGTATTTGGAAGATTGTTGTAAATCATCCATACCATGTATCCCACTGCTACAAGGCAGATCAGAGTTATCAGTGTACAAATGATTGTTGTGGCAACTTTTTTTGCATTACCACCTAAATACTCATGAAGACCTGCTCCCGTGATGTAGATTATAAGACAGGGAAAGGCAAGCATAAGTACACAGCCAATGGCCTCCATAATATCACTTGGTGGATTGTTTTTGAACTGCAAAAACATAAATCCTATTGCGCCAAAGCAAGCCAAGATGATCATGGCACAGATAACAGTAGTTGCAAATTTTCTCATTTTTATTCCTCCATTTTTTTTGTAGAGACAAATGTATCATAGTCTGGTTTATTAAAATCCGTAAAAAGACATACTACCATGATGTAGATTAGAAGGTCAGAAAGGGTAAGTACAAGTATATTACCAATAGCTTCCATCATATTATTTCGAATATTGTTACAAATCATCCATACCACGTAACCAAGTACAAGATTATATACTACATTTATCAGAGTATAGATGATTATATTTACAACTTTATTTGCACTGTTATTATCCCAGTATAAGTAGAGACCTGCAGCTATGATGTAGACTGGAAAGCTAGGAAGTATCATATAAATATATACACCGCTATGATAAGCTTCCATTATGTCATTTGGTGGATTGATCTTGAACTGCCAGCCAATAGCTACTGTCGCTCCAAAGCATACTAAGATTATCAGGGACCAGATTATTGTAGTTGCAAATTTTTTCATTTCCTATTCCTCCACATTTTTTATAGACACAAATGTGTCGTAGTCTGGTTTACGAGTTACTTTAACAGCTTCTTCACAAAGCTGTACCTGGAAAAACCTATTTCCTTTTTGTTGTGATCTATCTAAACTATTCCTTGTCTGATAAGATCTATGAATAGGTTCTACTTTTTGGATCATATTAATTCCCCTTTCAAAGTTATCATAACTATATTATACTATAAAATTCTGAAAAATGCAAATATGTAAAATATAAAACAGTTTTGAGGAGTAAAAAAAATATATAATAGTATAAAAAATATATTTTACTT
>CAOYAN010000004.1 GCA_948562205.1 uncultured Clostridia bacterium
TAAAAAAGGCAAATGAAGAACTAGAATATTTGTCAGGAGATGCTGCAGAAAGAAGGAAAGCAGAGCTTAGGGAAAAGTATAAAAAAGATATTACTTCAGCAAGGGAGCATGGCATTAGAATTGGTGAGGAAAAAGGAATAGAAAAGGGTAAAACACAAGAAAAATTTGAAATGGCAAAAGCTATGCTAAAAGAAAACATTGATATTAATGTTATATCAAAAATTACAGGTTTAACTAAAGAAGAAATAAACAATTAAAGAGGAGTTTTTTACTCCTCTTTAAGTCTTTATTTTATATAAGCTATAAACAGTTTTGCCATGTATTTTTTCATTTAATTTTTTCTTAGCTTCCATAATAAATAAAGGAAGTAATGATAGTAGTATTGTATATATCCACTGTGTGAGATTTAGACTTACTGTATCAAACATGCTTGCAAGTGGTGAAAATACTACAACACTGATTTGTAATATTGCTCCAACTATAAATGATAAAATAATATATTTATTTTTGAAAAGTCCTATCTCAAATAGAGAACTATCACTTCTAATATTTAAACTATGTATTAGCTCTGTCATTCCAAGTGTTACAAAAGCCATTGTTCTTGCTACTGCAAGACTATATGTTAGACCTATGTAAAATGATATAAGTGTGATAATTCCAATCATTGTACCTTCAAATATGATTTTGCTCCAAAGACCGTCTGAAAAAATACCTTTTCTAGGATTTTTAGGCTTTTTGTTCATTATGTATTTATCAGCAGGTTCAAGTCCTAAACCAATTGCAGGTAATGAGTCTGTTACTAGATTTATCCAAAGTAGATGTATAGCAAGTAGGGGGGCTTCAAGACCTAATAATAAACCAATAAATATAGTTACAATTTCACCTATATTAGTAGAAATTAAAAAATGTACAGCTTTTCTTATATTATCATAAATATGTCTACCTTCTTTTACAGCTTCTACTATAGTTACAAAATTATCATCTGTAAGTATCATATCAGAAGCGTTTTTTGCAACATCTGTACCATTTAATCCCATAGATACTCCAATATCAGCATTCTTAAGTGCTGGAGCATCATTTACGCCATCTCCAGTCATAGCAACAACATTACCATTTTTCCTAAAAGCTTTAACAATTCTTACTTTATGTTCTGGTGATACTCTTGCAAATACTGAATATTTCATTACATTTTTTTCAAATTCTTTATCAGAAATTTTATCAAGTTCACTTCCTGTAATTGCAATATCATTTTCACTATATATTCCTAAATCTTTTGCAATAGCTTTAGCAGTTAATATATGATCTCCTGTTATCATAACAGTTTTAATCCCTGCTTTTTTACAAGTAAATACAGCATCTCTAACACCAGGACGTGGTGGATCTATCATTCCTATAAGGCCTGCAAATACAAGATCATTTTCAATACTTGTTGAATCTATCTTATAGGGCAAGGAGGGGATATCTTTAAAAGATACCGCTATTACTCTTAATGCTTCATTTGCCATATTTTCATTTATACTATTTATTTTTGATATTTGAGATGTAGATAGTATATAGTTAGAGTTATTAGTATAATATTTACTACATCTTTTTAATATAACATCAGGCGCACCTTTTACAATAACCCTATAACCATTTTTTATTTTATGTATTGTTGTCATCATTTTTCTGTCAGAGTCAAATGGAATTTCATTTACTCTTTCCATTTCTTTGTATAAGCTCTCTTTATTTTTACCATTTTTTAAGGCAATTTCTACTATTGCGTTTTCTGTTGGATCACCTTGTATAGTATTTTTATGTGCAATAATACTATCATTACACATAGTTCCAAGTTCCAATATGTATTTAAAATCCTCACTAGAATATTTATTATTTACTTCATTACTATAATTATATACTTTTGTTACAGTCATTTTATTTTGTGTAAGAGTACCAGTTTTATCAGAACATATAACAGAACTACTGCCAAGAGTTTCAACAGCTGGAAGTTTTCTAATTATTGCATTTTTTCTTGCCATTTTGGTAACACCAATAGATAACATTATAGTGACAATTGCAGGAAGACCTTCTGGAATTGCGGCAACTGCAAGACCAATTGATGTCATAAACATATCTTTTATAGATATGTTTTTAAATATACCTATTATAAATATTGTAATACAAATAAAAATACATAAGGTACCTAGTTTTTTTCCAACATCTGAAAGCTTTTTTTGAAGAGGAGTCTCAGGAGACTCATCTGTTATAATCATTTTTGCAATTTTACCAACTTTTGTATTCATACCAATATCTGTAACAATAGCTTCAGCATGACCATTTGTTACTATAGTAGTAGAGAAAGCCATGTTTATAGTATCACCAATTGGTATATTTTGTTTTAAAATAGTATTTGCATCTTTTGTAACTGGAACTGTCTCACCAGTAAGTGCAGATTCTTCGATTTGCAGATTAAATGCTTCTATAAGTCTACAATCTGCTGGAACGAAGTTACCTGCTTCTAGAATTATAATATCTCCTGGTACGATACTATCACTAGATACAGTTGATATTTTACCATCTCTTTTAATTTTTGTAGTTGGAGAAGATAGTTTTTTTAAAGCTTCAATTGATTTTTCAGCTTTATTTTCCTGTATTAGTCCCATTATTGCATTAAAAAATACTATTGCAATTATAATGAGTGAATCCATATAATCATTGGAACCCTCAAAGTAGGACATAAGCATAGATACTATCGCAGCAATTAAGAGTATTATAATCATAAAATCTTTAAATTGCTCAATAAACTTGGAAATTATACTTTTCTTTTTTTTCTCATCTAGTTTATTAAATCCATATGTCTTTTGTCTTTTTAATACTTCTTTTTGTGAAAGTCCTTTTTTTATGTTAGTATTAAGTTTTTTACTAACATCATCTGTTGCCATTGTATGCCACATAAAATCACTCCTTTGTACAAGTTACATTAAACTATATGTTTTTGATATGTTATTTATTACTTTTAGCTGAAAAATAAAAAGCTTTGAAATAAAAAGTAATTATATTATAAAAATTATTAACTTAAAGATTACATAAAATTGACTTTTTGCACAAAATTTGATATAATATTTATGTAACAGTTTAACAGTCAAATTAATATATTGACTAGATTTTGTTAAAGGAGAAAAAAATGAAAAAAGCAGAGATCAACTTAAAGGAATGCGTAGAAAGAAAGGTAGAGGAGCGGCACTATTTAGGAAGAACACTTAAGTTTATCACTCATTTTTTGAATGTAGAGCAGCTGTTTTATCCGGGGGAAGAAATCAAACATATAAGAAGAACAATACTTTTTTCTAAGAAAAGAGAAAATGAACTTGGTAACTTTTGTGATGTAGACATCATCGATACTGGTGATAATTTCCTTGTTACTTGCTGCGAGCATATGTATGTCAAAATGAAATTTAAGGAAGGGGAAGTAAATTTAGGTTTTGATGGTGTGCTTGTATCTGGTAATTTGAAATGTTTTTTGCTTAGCAAAGATGATATGTATGTTGCGTATTTGTTACAGCATATGGCGCTTACATCGCAGGGTGCTATCTGTACTCTCTTGGATAGTAGAATTGATAATGTTTTGCTTACAAGTACTCTGAATTTACAAGAGACAGTAAAATATTCAAAAGCATTTGTTGTAAAGCAGCTTATGAATATTTTAAATACAAAAGAGATAGATAGCAGCGTTTTGAACTGGAATAAACATATGGCAGACATTGAGCCTAAAACTATAAAGGTATTAGATAATGTAAAAAACATCATTTATAGATATGATGCAAATGTAATACCTGATAGCCCTGCGTATAAAAAAGAGATTATTCCGGAGGAAGATGTTGCGATGCTTACCATTTTGCAGGAAACAACGGGAGAAATTTTTGAAAATACGCCAATCTCAAATGTTGTTCCTAGAAAAATGACACTTCCTGTAGGGGCACAGATTCTCGTTAAAAATGAGAATTATAGAGCAACTATATATTTGGAGTCTATTGATTCTTCTTGTGACCTCAAAATTACAACAAGTTTTGAAATGACAACAGATATTAGAGTATCTTTGTATATTCCTATTGGAGCAGTCTGTGACTTTCAAAAACACTTTTTTGAGGAAACAGAGTCTGTAAGCTATCACCAACTCTATGAAATCTTCAAAAAGGTTATAAGAGAAAAGTTTGGAGAAAAGGATCTCTTAAACGCTTTCTAAAAATTTATAGATTACGGCATAGTCATTAATTTGGCTATGCCGCCATTCGTTTTTAATATAAAATAAAAATTATTAAATTGACATGAAATAAAAAAAATAGTATAATACTTACATAACTAATTAATGGTCATATAAATATATTGACTAGACTATTATAAGGAGAATAAAATGGAAAGTAGTATAAGAGATGTAGATTTAGTTAATTGTACTGGAAGTGAGCAAATATGTCGTGAACTTTATAATAAAAGTTATGGTATAAAAAATATTACTTTTATCACACCATATATTGATTTTAAGAAACTAAAAAGTTTTATAAGCAATATTATAGTTGGAGAAAGACATACGGTAATTTTTTCTAAAAATGAAAAAGAAAATAAATACTATTTCTGTGAACTTGGTATTATTGAAGTAGAGGATGAATGTTTAATAACACTTTGTGAGTATTTAGAACCTAAACTTTACTTTGACGAGAATGGTGATAAATATAATTTTCATGATGTGTATGTAGCAAGTGATAAGTAAAGATGACTCATATGTTAATTATTTAAAAGAAAAGATTTCATCATATATTAACTTTAGATCAATATATGATTTACCTGATACAGCTATTGAAGATGTATTTTTATTTAATGATGAAATTGTCTATCAAAGCATTTTTTTTCAAAGACATACATTACTAAATGTTTAACAAACATTTTCAAAATGAATATTAATTATGATATTTTATATAATTGTAATAAATATTTTCTAAATTTACCTATTAAAGTAGGAAAGTTTACTCCAATTACTGTATTTCTTAGTTATTTGTATGAGGATACAATAGAGGATAGTGAATATTATATTAAGAAATATATTGAGGATGAGGAGTTGACTGTATTAAGACTTTTAAAGACTACTCATACTGAAGTTTTTGTAGATACACCAATATGGGAAGTTATTAAAGATAGTAAGAAGCTTGCCAAAGGTACAAAGATTTACATTAAAACTACAAAAGACCAAGTTAAAATTCATCTTGATGCATATAATAATTTTGACAGTTATAATATAATTACAAGTGCTGTATTTACTACAATTATTAAAGTAGTAATTTGTCAGCCAAAAGTGTTAAAAGATGGATTTAATATGCATTTTGCAGAAAAGGAAATAAGCATTAGACATTTTCAGCTTTTTGAGATATTTAAGAAATTATTAAATGAAAAGATTGGATCTTATGAAATGCTTAGTGCTTTGAAAGAAAAGTAAAAGTTATGGTATAGCTATATAATTTAGCTATACTATATTTTCGTATTTTGTTTGTTTTTTTCTTGCTATTTGAGCCTTCATATAATATAATTGTATAGAAAAAAGTGAGGCAAAATAAATGAAAATAGAGGGAAAAGTTGCAACAATAATATTTAGAAATGAGAAAAATTCATGGACTGTCATGTTACTTAAAGTTGGGAAAGATTATGTAACAGCAGTAGGGGAGATAGAAGATATAGAAGTAGATGATGAGATAGAATTAGAGGGAGTAGAAGATACACATAAGGTATATGGGACACAATTTAAGTTTAGTACATATAAAAAGGTACTTCCCAAAACTAATGCTGCACTAATTCAGTATATTGCTGATAATATACATGGTATAGGTAAGAAAACTGCAAGAAATATTATAGAGGAATTTGGTGATGAGACTGTAAATGTTATAAGGTTTAATCCAGACAGACTTGCAAGTATTAAAGGGCTAAATGATGAAAAAATAGAAAATTTATATACTTTTTTTAATGATGAGTGGGAAAAATGGAATACTATAGAATATTTAAGTAAATTTTCTATATCTGCAATTGTTGCAAATAAAATTTATCAAGCACTTGGCAAGGATACTATAACTATAGTAAAAGAAAATCCATACAGTTTACTATCTTTTGTAAAAGCACTCGACTTTAATACTGTAGATGAGATTGGTATGAATATGGGAGTATCCCTATATAACGAGGATAGACTAGATAATGGTGTTATATATGCAATAAATAAAATTACTGATTTTGGACACACTTGTGTTGAAAAAGAGAATTTACTTAATTATTCGGCTTCTCTTCTAAAAGTTGGTATAAATGATGTTTTAGAGTCTGTAAATAGACTATGTGATATGGAAAAGCTATTTATTCAAGAAATAGATAAAGAAGATTTTATATTTAGAAGTAGCTATTATTTAGCAGAAGAAAATATAGCTAAATCAATAGCAAAACATTTGAAGAAAAAGATTAAAAATAGAAAATATGAAAGGGAAATAGAAAAAGTAAGTAAGAAAAACAGCTTAGTACTCTCAGATGAACAAAAAGAGGTTATAAAAAATTCTCTTAATTCAGGCTTTTCAGTTATAACTGGTGGACCTGGAACACGGTAAGACTACTATTATAAAATGTATTATAGATATATTAGAGGATATGGAAAAAGAATATGTTTTATGTGCTCCAACTGGAAGGGCTGCAAAACGTATTACAGAGACTACTGGGAAGGAGGCCAAAACACTACATAGACTACTTGAGATTATAAAACTTGATGATAAAGATATAGACTCATTTTTGGAGTATGAAGTAAAACAAGTAGAGGCAGATGTTGTAATAGTAGATGAAGCTTCTATGATTGATTGTATGATGATGAATAATCTTTTAAAGGGAATTAAACCTACTTCACAGATAATTATTGTTGGAGATGTAAATCAACTGCCATCAGTTGGACCCGGTAGTGTTCTAAAAGATATAATTGATTCACAAATGGTTGAAGTATCATATTTAAAACATATTTATAGGCAAAGTGCTGAAAGTGATATTATAGTAAATGCCCATAGGGTAAATAGTGGAGAGCATCCAACATTTAAAAATAAAAATACAGATTTATTTTTTATACAAACAAATAGTATAGACGATACTATAAAAGAGATTACATCTCTTGTTTCATATAGACTTGAAACTTTTGCAAAATTTGATATTTTAAAAGATTTACAAATACTTACACCAACTAAAAAAACAGAGCTAGGTACTGTTCAGCTAAATACTACTATACAAAATATTCTAAATCCTAAATCACTTACAAAAAATGAAAAAGAAGTAGGAGATAAAATATTTCGTGTAGGAGATAAAATTATGCAAATTGTAAATAACTATGATAAAAAATTTTGTATAGATGGTAATCATTTTGAGGGAATATATAATGGAGATATAGGCTATATACAAAGTATAAACACAAAAGATGAAAAAATGTCTATACTTTTTGATGATGATAGGCTAGTAGATTATGATTTTGATGAATTAGAAGAAATAGAACATGCATATGCTGTTACAATTCATAAATCACAAGGTAGTGAATTTGATTATGTTATACTACCCCTTTATACTGGATATGCTAAGCTTCTTACTAGAAATTTACTTTATACTGCTATGACAAGGGCAAAAAAGATGTTAATTATAGTTGGAAATAGAAATGTGTTAAATTATATGGTAGATAATACTGAGTCTAAAAATAGAAGAACAGGACTTAAGTATAAAATAATTGATGAAGTAAGTAAAATAAAAGATAGTAAATAAATTTTTATTAAAAACATAAATAAAATGGAGTAAAATAGAATTAAATAAAGTTAAATAAAAGAAAGGGCTTACATACGGTGATGTAAGCCCTTGTTTTCTGGGAATATTAACCGACAGCCTCAGAGTCGTCAAACTCTGTAGGCTCCTCTTCAGTAGGTGCCTCTGTATCTTCTGATGTCTCCGGCATAACATAGTTATTCGGATCAACGATCTCAAAAGATACGTTAGGCTGAAGATCAGAGCCACTAACGTTTGGATACATGGTATATACATACGCATCGTATGTATCCTGATCCATAACGATAGAAAACTCCCTCTCTTCACCATCCACCATCTTTGTATAGATGGGGAAGGTACCTACTTCAGAGGTAAATGTCTTGTCAGTAATGCTTTTTACCTCTTCGTCAACCTTTGCAAGCTGAACCCAAGGATTCTCCTTGTTAGTAGATACAAGGGTAAGATACAGTGTACCTTCCTTGTCTAAGAACATGGAGCTGTAAGCACCACTGACTTTTTCGGGCATTTCGAAGCCACCAGAAACTTCTTCGCCGAAGCGATAGAATTTCAGTGTGGTTCCGTCAGCCACCAGTGTCAGATACTGTGACCGCAGGATAATTTCGCTCTTCTCATCAAGGCCGATGGTATCGATAGAGTCGATATCCGCTTCTTCCTCTTTGAGAATTGCTCCATCATCCATGATGGTAACAGTAACAGGCACACGGCAGTTATCAATGCCCTTAAAGCCTACCAGCACCAACTTGTCATTGTCGCTCTTGAAGAGCTTGACATCAACAAGCTTGGATGAATTCTCAACGGGGTTTACTACCCGAAGTGAACCATCCTCATCCACCAGCAGGTAGTTCTCGCTATTTGCAAGATACCATCTGCCAGCAGAAAGTTCTGCAAAGTCAGCTGCCATATACGCCCCAAGGGCTTCGGTAGCATCTCCTGCAAAATTTGGTGCCAGTGGCAGTGCCTCAACAAAAGAGGCATACTCTGCCGGTTCTGCGAGGTATACCATCTCCTCAGTAGGAGTAGTTTCCGCCTCAGCAGAAATGTCAGTGACAACAGGCGCTTCAGCCTGCTTCTTGCCACAGCCACCGACAGTGAGGACGCCCAAAAGGGCGATAACTACGAGTGTCAATTTTTTTGTTGCGATTTTCTTTTTCATCAGAAAATCCTCCTTCTTTTTTATTTGTATTATAAATTCCCAGAAACTTTTATAATTGGCATCCTTTCCAGAAAATTTCCTGGGAAATCTATATATACATTACATAATTATTATACCACATTTTTTGCAATTTGTCAAATTATAAAGTACTTCAAAGTACTTGAAAGTGCATATATTTAGGCACTTTTAATATATAAATACTTTGTCAAAAAATGTATAAATTTCTATTGAACATTTTTGTATTATATGTTAAACTTTTTTTAAAGTTAGAGGTGATCTTTTGAAAAAATTTAGATGCAAAATTTGTGGATATGAAGTAGAGATGGAACAAATACCAAGTGGATATGTTTGTCCTATGTGTGGAGTTTTCGGTAATTTATTTGAAGAAATAAAAATAGAAGATAAAAAGAAAATTAAAGGATTTGAGAGAAGTGAAGAATTAATAGAAGATAAAAATGATAGATGTATTAGACTTTCTAAAAATAATACATCTATTACAAAAGACGTTGAAAAATGTATAAATTGTGGACTTTGTAAAAAAATATGTATGGAGAAAGTTGGCATAAATTATGAAGATAGTGAAGTAAAAATACCTGTTTGTATAAATTGTGGTCAGTGTGTTGCAAATTGTCCTGTTGGTGCTCTAAAACCAAAGCAAACATATAGATGGGTAAGGGAACTTATTTCAAAAAGAGAAAATATAATGGTTGTATCAACCTCACCATCTGTTAGAGTAGCACTTGCAGAAGAATTTGGATTTGAACTTGGAAGTTTTGAAGAGGGAAAGATGATTTCTGCATTAAGAAAATTAGGCTTTGATTATGTTTTAGATGTAACGTTTGGTGCAGATTTAACAATTATGGAAGAGGCTAAAGAATTTATAGAAAGAATAAAAAATGGTGGAAAATTACCTATGTTTACAAGTTGTTGTCCTGCATGGGTAAAATATGCAGAAATTTACTATCCTGAAATACTACCTTACATTTCTTCTTGTAAAAGCCCCATAAGTATGCAAGGTACAGTTATAAAAACATACTTTAGTGATAAGATGGATATAAATCCTAAAAAAGTTATAAATGTTGTAGTAACACCATGTACAGCTAAAAAATATGAAATAAATAGAAAAGAATTTGAATCTGCTGGAAAATATTTAGACATTGAAGATTTACGTGACAATGATTACGTTATAACTACTACTGAACTTGCTCAAATGATAAAGGAAGCAGGGATAGATTTTAAAAATTTAGAAGATGGTAAATATGATAGTATGCTCTCAAAAGGTAGTGGAGCAGGAGTAATTTTTGGAAATACAGGTGGTGTAATGGAAGCAGCACTTAGAACTGCATACAATATGATTACAGGAGAAAATCCACCTAAAAAATTCCTTGAACTAAATGATGTAAGAGGTCTTGATGGAATAAAAGAGGCAACAGTTATAATAGGTGAAGTAAAAATTAAAGTTGCAGTAGTACAAGGGCTTACTAATATAGCAAAAATAGTAGAAATGATAAAAAATAATGAACTAGATTATAGGTTTATTGAGGTTATGAATTGCATCGGAGGATGTATAGGCGGTGGCGGTCAGCCAGTTATTCATAATATAGAAAGAAGAGAAGAAGCAAGGAAAAGAAGAATTAAAAGTTTATATGAAAATGATAAAGTACTTGCTACAAGAGTAAGTTATGAAAATAAAGATATTAAGAAGATATATAATGATTTTTTAGATGAGCCTGGAAGCAAGCTTTGTAAAGAGCTACTACATACAAAGTATACTTCTAAAAGACATTTGTATTACAAGGTAGGAGAAAAATATGATATGTAAAAATTGTGGTAATGTATTAAAGGATGATGATAGAATTTGTGAGGAATGTAAAAGTATAGTAGAAGATGAACCAAGAACCGAACTATTTAGAGAGATTAAAAAAAGTAAATTAAATTCGTTTGATATAGCATCTATAATTTTTGGTATTATCTCTATAATTACTTGTATTTTATGGTATATCTCTATACCAGTTGGAATAGTAGGTATTATATTTACTAAAAAGGCAGATGAGAAAAGAGGAAATACAAAAAAAGATTATAGACTGTTATTAAATGTTATTGGTATAATATTATCTTCTGTTATAATTATTGTTGGTATAATTTTTGGTATGCTACAAAAGGAATATATAGCAGATAATTATTCTTTTAAGTATGATATTAATTGGAGTGTAGATGAGAAAAGAAAAAATTTAAAAATTATATATAATGATAATAGTGATACATATCTAACTTATCAAAGGGGAGAAAAATTCCCAGAGAATTTAGATATCTCTAGTGAAGAAGATAGAAAAAAGTTATTTGATAAGTATTATAACATATATAAAAATAATGCAAGAGTAGGTGCATATTATATAGCTACAGAAAATGAATATTTTTATAAAGTAAGAAATACTAAAGATATGTATATTGCATATATATCATATAATACATATGATGGAAAATATGGTAGATTTTATATTGTTGTATCTGCTGAAAATGATATAATACTTACTTTTAGATCTTATGCAAATAATAAGTATAGTGATACTATAATGCATGGTAAAATATTAAAATTATTAGAGAATATAAAATTAAAAAAATAAAATGTAAATATTAGTATAAATTACTATGAATTATATAGAAAGTTTTTGAACATAGCAATCTGCTATGTTTTTTTCTTGCCTAAAAAAATGTTGTATGATAAAATAAAATAAATTTAGAGGTGAGATATTTGGAAGAGCTAATAGAAAATATTTGTGAATATATAAAGAGACCATATACAGATTATGCAGTAATGATAAATGGAGAATGGGGTAGCGGTAAAACATTTTTTTGGAATAATAAACTAAAAAAGAGATTAGAAAGCATTAAAATAAATGGAAAAAATTATAAAACTATATATATGTCACTTTATGGGATAAATAGTTTAGATGAAATAAGTAAAAGGATATTTATTGAGGCAAATCCTACAATAAATAAAACTTTAAAAAAGATATCAGATGAAAGTAGAGGAAATAATATACCAGAATATGTAAAAACAGGACTTGATATGGCATGTTTTTTTGGTGGTTCGAATTTTAATACTAGTAGAATAGATTATTCAAAAAGCTTTTCTGTGGATGACAAAATATTATGCTTTGATGATTTAGAAAGAGCAAATGTAGATGTTATAGATATTTTAGGTTATATAAATAATTTTGTTGAACATGATGGAATAAAAACAATATTAATATGCAATGAAAAAGAGCTTGCAATTAAATTTAAAAATAAGAATATAGAGTTAAAAACTATGATTGCAACATATCTTTTAGATAGGAAAAAAATGTTAAAAGATAAGTCAAGTGATAATAAAAATATTCCATTAGCAACTGTCATAGAAAAACAAATATCTGAGATTTTTGAAAGATCAAATGATTATGAAAGAATAAAAGAAAAACTTATAGGAGAAACCTTTGAGTATATACCTGAGTATCCATATATACTAAGTGGTATGATATTAAAATATGCATATAATGAAGATTTATCTTGCTTTTTAAAGAAGAATACCTCTATTATTATATCTGCATTTAAAAAGTCAGATACTAAAAATCTTAGAATACTTAAACATGCATTAAATGATTTTGAGAAAATATTTGAAAATGTTATATTAAGATATCCTGATATAAATAATGAAATATTAAAAACAATGTTAAACTTTACCCTTGCTGTATCTTTTGAAATAAAATCTGGTAGTATAAGTAAAGAGAGTATTATAAAAATAAATAATAATGATGAATATATGTCAAAACTTCATACATCTGATATTTTAGAGGGTACAAATAATTTTTACATTAGAGAATTTAATAACAAGTATTTTGTAAATAATTTTTGCAAATATAAATTTTTTAAGTTTATTGAAGTATATGTAAGAACTAGATACTTTGATGAAAAATTATTTATAGAAAATGTAGAAGATGCAATTAAAACTTTAAATGGTGATGTAGTAAGTAGTAATAAGAGTTACATAAAGTTGTTAAATGGTGATTATTTAAAATCAAGTGATGAGGAATTTGAGATTTTAATTACACAAGTATTATATGAAATAAAATGTGGAAATGTAAATTTTTATGATCATATACTACTATTTAGTGTATTTAAATATTTTACTTATGCTAAGCTTGTAATATATGATATAGATACATTACTTAAATTATTTACAGAAGGTATGAGAAAATCTTGTGATAAAAATATAAATACATTACAAGATATAAAAAAAGATGATGAAAATGAAGTATTGGACATAGATGTTATTAAATTAAAAAAAATAGGGAAAAAGCTTATTAAAAATAAAATAGAGGAAATAATGAAAAATAAAGCAGAAGAATTGTTTTCATATATTCCAGAAAATATTTCTAATTTTTATAAAGAAATGATAAATGAATATGAAAATATTCCAATACTTAGTAGTACTTCTTCAAAACTGTTGTATGAAAAATTAAATAGTATATCAAATTATGATTTAAATAATATTATAAATCTTATAAAAATAAGATATAAAAATAAATCATTAATTAAACAAGAAAGAAAAAATATGTTAGAACTTTCAAGTATTATTTCAAGTAATTTAAAGGATGAAAAAAGAGGAATAAAAGATGTGCTTTTACTTAATCTATCAAATGAAATAAAAAATATATTTTAAATAAAAATGGTATAGATAAATTTGTATTTATTTATACTATTTTTTGTATAAATAATTTTATCATACAAATAATATAAGTATTGGAGGATAAAAATGAAAGCTACAGGAATTGTTAGAAAAATTGATGAACTTGGAAGAATAGTTATTCCAAAAGAAATAAGAAAAAATTTGAACCTAAAAAATAATGATAATTTAGAAATTTTAATAGAAAGTGACAATATAGTTTTAAAAAAATATCAGCCAATGGGAAGACTTATAGCATTTTCTAAAACTTATTCTAAAACACTATCTGATCTTACAGGATTTTGTGTTTGTATTACTGATACAGAAAAAATAATTGCAACTAGTGGTTGTAAAAAAGAAAAATATCTTGGAGAAAGTATATCAAATTATGTATTAGATACTATGAGGGACAGATCTATATGGTCTACTATGGAAAATAGTACAAGAAATATTTTAGCATCTTCAAAAGATGAGGAGTATGTGTCTCAAATCATAGCACCAATTATTTGTGATGCTGAAGCTATTGGTACAGTTATAATGTTTTCTTGCGAGAATAAGTCTAAAATAACTGATTTAGAGTTTAAGCTTGTACAGCTTACTGCAAAGTATTTAGGGGCACAATTAGAATAGCTATTTGACAAAAAAAATCAAATAAAGTATAATATTTAGGAGTAAAAATTATAATACTAAAAATTTATGTATAGTAAATATTTAATTAATATTAAAGGAGAGGAGGAGTCTTTATATGTATATAGAAAGACTTAAGAGAGATTTTACTGTTTTAGATAAGAATAACTTTATATCCCATGCTGGAATTTATGGTTATTCGAAATTACTAAAAAAAGAAATACAGCAAAATACATTAGAGGCAATTAGATTATCTGTAGAAAACGATATACCATTTGAGTGTGATATTAGAGGAACAAAAGATAATATACCAGTGCTTTCTCATGATGATGATATTACATTAAAAAATGGTGAGAAGATAAAAATATCTAAATTAAATTATGAAGATATTTTAAAGATTGCAGGAAGTGAGGCGCCAGAACCTCTAGAGGATGCATTGAAGATAAACTCAGGAAGAGTTCCATGTATAATTGATGCTAAAGAGGCAAAGTTTTTCTTATATTCTCAGTACAGGAAAAATTTAGCTAATATGTTAAATCATTATGCTAAGATGGGAGAGGTGGCACTTCAATCTTTTAATCCAGCATTTATGCTTGTTATGAGAGGGCATTTAAAGGGGGTATTAACATTACAACTTGTATGTCGGGCTCAGACAGTGTTAAGTGTATTTAAAGCACCTAAAAGAGCTGCAAACATTTATGAAAAAATGGTTTCTTTTGTATGCTTTATAGCAAGAACTGATGCTATAAATATGGAAAATCATGATGATAAGTCATGGAAGTTTTCTACTAGGGCTTTTCACTCAGATGAGTTCTACAATACTGTAGAAGAGATTATGAATACGTTAAATAGAGGATCTGATAAAATACAATATTTACTCGTAAAAATGGTAAATGAACTAACTAAAAAGCCAGTTCTTGCATTTACTGTAGAAAAAGATGAGGATTTCAAATGCATTGAAGGTAATCTTATATCAAACTATATTGCAGATTTTAATTATCTTGGTGTAGAAGGATATATAGAGAAAATTAAAAATTTGAAGATTTAAAAATTGTAAAAAGGGTAATTTCAAAATTAATTGGAATTACCCTTATATTTATTGCTAAACTTTTCTTACTTTTTCTTATTTTTATTTCTCCTTTTCGTTTTTATAATTATATAAACAATGAGTGTTATAATAAAAACAGTACCATATATGAAAATAATTAAATACAAAAAATTAAGTATTGGTTCTGTTAACGTTTTTTCAAATATTGTTCTTATAACTAAAAGAAGAATTATAGAAAAACAGCAAAGAAAACCATCAGCAATTAAAAAATTTTCTAAAAATGATTGAAAAGTAGATTTTTCTTTTTTCATTATACATTTCCTCCATAAAAATTTTCTTGGATAAATATTTAAAATATGTTTTAAATTATATCATAATAACATTGATAAATCAACAAGTAAAGTGTTACTAAAATATACATAAAAAATATTAATCAAAAATTATTTTTTGTCATTTCTTGTAAAATACTTGATATATTATTGTTTTTAATGTATAATCTTAATGTGTATATAATATTAATTGCAAGAAGCAATTAATTTACATAACATGAAAATTATTATTCTAACATGATAATATAATAAAATCATTTGTTTATAAAATATAAATGTTGGACATTGAAAAAAGAATATTTAAGGAGGATAAGATATGGTAGGTATAGTAATTACTGCAGTAGTAGCATTTGCTATAGGTAGTGTTATTTTTTTCTTTGCCGGAATAAAGTATAGAAAAAAAATAGCAGAATCTACAGTAATGTCTGCTGAAAAACAAGCTGAAAAAATACTAGAAGATAGTAAAATTGATGCTGAAAGAATTAAAAAAGATGCTATTTTACAAGCTAAAGATGAAATGTTAAAACAAAAAGATGAATTTGAAAAGGAAGCAAAACAAAGAAAAAAAGAATTGCAAGATACTGAAAACAGAATAAATCAAAGACAAGATTTAGTAGACAAAAGAGCAGCTTTAATCGAAGAAAAAGAAAATAACATAATTAAGAAAAATGATGAGCTATCTAAAAAAGAAAAAGATCTTCAAAACGCTAAACAAAGAGAAATAGAAGAACTTAGTAAAATAGCAAAAATGACAGTAGAAGAAGCAAAAGATAATATGATGTCAAAATTAGAAGAAGATATGAAATCTGATATGGCAACATATATAAGAACTGAAACAGAAAAAGCAAAGGAAGAAGTGGAGAAAAAAGCAAGGGAAGTGCTTGTTGGAGCAATTCAAAAATGTGCTACTGACCATACATCAGAAGCTACAGTTACAGTTGTTTCTCTTCCAAATGACGATTTAAAAGGTAGAATTATTGGAAGAGAGGGAAGAAATATCAAAACAATTGAAACTCTTACAGGAATTGACTTAATAATAGATGATACACCAGATGTAATAGTACTTTCAAGTTTTGATCCAATAAGAAGAGAAGTAGCAAGAATAGCAATAGAGAGACTTATTGCTGATGGCAGAATACATCCAGGAAAAATTGAAGAGATGATTGAAAAAGCAAAAGTAGAAGTAGAAAATACTATAAAAGAAGAAGGAGAGAGAGCATTATATGAAACAGGTGTAATGGATCTTCACCCTGATTTAGTAAAACTTTTAGGAAAACTAAAATATAGAACAAGTTATGGACAAAACGTACTTAACCATTCTATAGAAGTATCAAACCTTGCTGGAATTTTAGCAGTTGAACTAGGACTTGATCCAACGATTGCAAAAAGAGCAGGACTTTTACATGATATAGGAAAATCTTTTGATCATGATGTTGAAGGAACACATGTAAGTTTAGGTATAGATTTACTTAAAAAATATAAAGAAAAAGATGAAGTTATATGGGGAATGGAAGCACATCATGGAGATACTGAGCCTAAGACAATAGAGGCTATACTTGTTCAAGCTGCAGATATAATCTCTGCGTCAAGACCAGGTGCTAGAAAAGAGACTGTTAGTACATATATTAAAAGACTACAAAAACTTGAAGAAATATGTGACTCTTATACTGGTGTTGAAAAATCATATGCAATACAAGCAGGTCGTGAGGTAAGAATAATAGTAAAACCTGATCAAGTAGATGATGATTCAATGATCATAATGGCTAGAAATGTTGCAAAACAAATTGAAGAAGAAATGATTTATCCAGGACAAATAAAAGTAAATGTTATTCGTGAGACTAGAGCAACTGAACTTGCAAAATAGGTACTAGGGGAAACCCTAGTATTTTTTTACCTATTTATATATAATGTATATTATTTGTGAAATACATATAAATAAAAAACAAAAATAAATTCTCTTTAAATGGGATATATTGGTATTATTTGGAAAAAATTACTAATAATATTCTTAGGGTGATTAAAGTGAAGATAGGAATTCCAAAAGCACTATATTACTTCGAATATCCAGTTCTTTTTAAAAGCTTTTTTGAAGAACTTGGAATTGAAGTAGTATTAAGTGATGATACAGATAAAAATATTGTTTTAAATGGCATTTTTAAGTCTATTGATGAGGAATGTTTAGCTAGTAAAATATTTCTAGGGCATATTGATAATTTAGTTTCTAGAATGGAGGACGAAAATATAGATTATATCTTTGTGCCAAGACTTTGTACATTTGAGGATAAAAAGACAATATGTGTTAAGTTTTATGCGTTATATGATATATGTAAAAATTTATTTAATGCAAGATTTATTACTTTAAATATTGATTATGAAAAAGGAGAAAATATGCTAAAAGCTTTTATAAAGCTTGGAAAAGTATTAGGCGTACCAAGTTATAAAAGTATTAGTGCATATATTAAATCTACAAAAAAGCAAAAAGATTATGATAAGTTAAAAATCATTAATCAGAAAAAGTTATTAAATAGTAGTAGAAATTTAAAAATATTAATAGTTGCACACTCTTATGTGTATAATGACAAATATCTTTCATATACAATAAAAAATTATTTAAAAAAGTTAAATGTTGATATTTTTTACGCTGATATAAATAATAATATATTAAAAAAAGAAGAAAAATACAAAAATATCTCTACTTCTATATATTGGAAACAAAATATTGATCTTTTAAATGGTATAGAGGAATATCTAAAAAATGTAGATGGAATTATATATCTATCTGTTTTTCCTTGTGGCACAGATTCTCTTGTAAATGAACTTACAATGAGAAAAATAAAAGATATACCTAGTATGAATATAGTACTTGATGAAGAAGATGGAAATGCTGGTATATATACAAGAATTGAAAGTTTTGTAGATATATTAGAAAGCAGAAAAAATGAGGTGGATGTAATATGAAAAAATATGTTGTAAGTTTTCCTCATATTGGTAATTATTATATTCCAATATATAACTTGCTTACAAAATTAATAGATAAGAATACTACTACAATTCTTATACCAGAAAAAATTAGTAAAAATACAATTGATATTGGAGCAAGAATAAGTCCTGAATTTATTTGCATTCCTTTTAAATATAATATGGGAAATTATATTGATGCACTAGATAGAGGAGCAAATGTATTAATACAAGCAGGTGGTGGATGTAGATATGGATATTATGCTGAAATACAAGAGCAAATATTAAAAGATATGGGGTATGATTTTAAATATATTACACTGCAAGATCCAGGTGGTATTGATGTAGCTAGTGTGTATAAAAAGTTTAAGGATATTAATCCGAAATTAAAATTTGCAAATTTCGTAAATTATTTTTTATTTGCAATGAAAATGATTAATATACTTGATAAGTTTGAGACATATATTCGTGAACATATTGTTTTTGAAAAAAATAAAGGTGAACTTGAAAGTTTGCATAATGATTTTTTAGAGGAATTAAAACATGTAAACTCATATAGAAAATTATATGAAATAAGAAACAGATATTTTAGAATTTTAAAAAAAGTTAATTATAGGGAAGATGACAAAAAATATATAAAAATTGGAATAGTTGGAGAACTATATACTTCTATGGAACCTTTCTCAAGTCTTTTTCTTGAGAAGGAACTTGCAAATATGGGATGTTTTTCGAAAAGATATACAACAGTTACTTATCTTTTATTTGAAAAAGGTAAAGCTCAAAATAAACTTTTAAGGAGAGCAAAAGAATATGTAAGTTTTCCACTTGGAGCAGATGGTCTTGAAAGTGTTTCACATACTTTAGAGCTTATTGAAAATGGATACGATGGTATAATTCATATAAAGCCATTTGGATGTACACCAGAGATAAATGCAATGCCAATACTACAAAAAATAAGTAGGGATAAAAATATTCCAATTATATATTTTACATTTGATTCTCAGACGAGTGAGACAGGTATTAAAACAAGACTTGAGGCTTTTTATGATATGCTAGTTATGAGAAAAGAAAATTATGAGGGAAGTGATATATATGAATAAATACTATATCGGGATAGATATAGGTTCTATATCTACAAAAGCAGTAATTATGGATGAGGACAAAAACATAATTGTAAGTGAATATTTATGGACTGAGGGAAGTCCAATTGAAGCTACTAAAAAGATTATATCTAGCTTAAAGAAAAAACTAGATGAAAAAAATATTACTCCTAAAATATATGGAATTGGTACTACAGGATCTGCTAGAAATTTAGTAGGCAATGTAGTAGGTGCAAATATTATAAAAAATGAAATTACAGCTCATGCAATAGGCACACTTTCAAGATATAAAGATGTAAGAACAATCTTAGAGATTGGTGGTCAAGACTCAAAGATTATAATTATTAATAATGGTATAGTGGTAGATTATGCAATGAATACATTATGTGCAGCAGGTACAGGTGCATTTCTATCATCACAAGCTAAAAGGCTTGGAGTAAGAATAGAGGATATGGGGGATATTGCACTAAGTTCAAAAAATCCATCTAAAATTGCAGCAAGGTGTACAGTTTTTGCTGAATCAGATCTAGTTCATAAAGCACAAATTGGGCATAAGAAGGAAGATTTGATATCTGGTCTTTGCGCAAGTGTAGTAAAAAACTACTTAAATAATTTATCAAGAGGTAAAAGAATAGAAGATAGAGTAGTATTTCAAGGTGGCGTAAGTAAAAATAAAGGAGTAGTAAAAGCTTTTGAAAAGGAGCTTAATACTAGAGTATATGTAGATGAAAATTCACATCTTATGGGAGCACTAGGAATTGCAATACTTTCAAAAAAAGCAAATAAGGAAGATAAGGAGTTAAATTTTGACTTTGATATAAAAGATATAGAGTTTAAAACACTTGGAGTAGAATGTAATGGATGTAGTAATAACTGTGAGATTGTATATGTTTATAAAAATGGAAAAGTTATAGATAAAATAGGTGGTAGATGTGAAAGATCAAATATGTTAGAAAGTAAAACAAGTTAATATATAATATACATTATTTGTGAAATACACATTATCAAACTAAAAATAAAATTTTTTCTTAAAACAGATACTATTACAATAAATACATTTATCTGTACATTTATATTGCATTTTACATAATGAAGTGATATAACATATTTGGAGGTAATAATTATATGCCAGGACTTTGTTATCATGCTTATTTTGCAACGCTTGTAAAAAACGAATTAGAATTTAAAAGAGAAGATTTAATTAACAAATTTTATCAAGGAAACTTTATTCCTGATATGTTTGATAAGGCTGGAAAAAATCGTACTCATATGTATATTCCTTATTCATATGGATTTGAAGTGCCAGATATTGATAAAATTTATAATATTTGTAAAGATCATTTAGACAATCCGATTGTGTTTGGAATTTATTCACATTTATATCTTGATACTAGGTATATTAAAGAATATCTTGTATCAGCTTTTAAGTGGGATATGGAAAATGGAATTATTATAAATCCTAAAAATGGTAAATCATTTACTAAAAATGAGTTTTTTGGAAGTAAGAATACAGGCCTATATCTTGCATATACATCTATTAATCCATTTCTTATAAAAGATTGTAATTTAGATATGAATAGTATCTCAGAAACTCTCGAAATGTCTGGTATAGACATATTTGATGTAGGAAGAAGAGAAAAAACATGGAAAGAAGAATTGAAATATTATCTTTCACAAGATGTTAAATATACAGGAGATGTACTAGATTATAATGAACTGACTGAAAAAATAAAAATGTTTGCTAAAGATTTTGTAAATGGTAGATAAATTAGTGTATAAGATAGGTTTCACAAAATTGTGGAGCCTATCTTGATTTTATTTTTAATTTGATGTATAATTTATACGTTGATAACTTAGAAAACTATAAATTTAGATTAGTATAAATTTTAAAAGAGCAGGAGGAAGAATAGATGAGAGTTTTAATCGTTGGAGATGTTGTAGGTAGGAATGGTCTTAAAAGATTAAAAAAAGAAATGAGCATATTACTTAAAGAAGAAAAAATAGATTTTTGTATAGTAAATGGAGAAAATTCTGCTAGTGGTAGAGGTATTAGAGTAAAAGAATATAATGAAATATTAGACTGTGGTGCTGATGCTATAACTATGGGCAACCATATATATTACAGAAAAGAAATGGCGGAAATGTATCATAAACTACCAAAACTTGTAATACCTGCAAATGTTACTAATCTAAATGGTCATGGATATATTATAATAGAGAAAAATGGACTTAAATTTTGTGTTATTAATTTAATTGGTAAATTTGGTATGGGTGAAATGTTTGAGAAAAATACAACTAGTCCATTTGATAAAATAGGAGAAATACTAGAAGAAATAAAATCTAAAAAAATAGATTATATTTTTGTAGATTTTCATGCAGAGGCTACTGCAGAAAAAATCGCTATGGGATATTATTTGGAGGATAGTGTAAGTTGTGTATTTGGTACACATACTCATGTACAAACTGCAGATGAAAAAATATTTGATAGTGGTATGTCATATATAACTGATGTAGGAATGACAGGCCCTAAAAATAGTGTAATAGGTCTAAAAAAAGAAATAGCTCTTACAAGATTTATTAAAGGTGAATATGCAAGATATGAATGTAGCGATGAGGAAGCAATTTTTAATGCTATAATAATAGAATATGATGATACTACTAAAAAAGGGGTAAGTATAAAGAGAATAAATAAGTAACAAAAATGTCTTTTATTAATATTATATACCAGGTGATATTAATGAGGACATTTTTTGAGCTTTATGAGGATGCAAAAAATATATGTAGAAAAGATCCAGCAGCAACAAATGTTTTATCCGTAATTTTATTATATCCAGGATTTCATGTTTTAATCTTTCATAAAATAGCACATTTTCTATACAAAATACATTTATTTTTCATAGCAAGAATGATTTCACAGTTTGCAAGGTTTATTACTGGTATTGAGATACATCCAGGTGCCAAAATAGGTAGAAGACTTTTTATAGATCATGGTATGGGTATTGTAATAGGAGAGACAGCTATAATAGGAGATGATTGTACTATATATCATCAAGTAACTCTTGGCGGGACTGGTAAAGAAAAAAAGAAAAGACATCCTACAATAAAAAATAATGTAATGATAGGTTGTGGAAGTAGAGTTTTAGGAAATATAACAATAGGCAACAATGTTAAAATTGGTGCAAATGCTGTTGTTTTAAAAAATGTAGAAAGTGATACTACTGTAGTTGGAATACCAGCATATATAGTAAAATCTTAAATTGACATAAATTATAAACTATGATATACTATACAAAACTTTTTTATACTCAATAATAATTTATGAGGAGGATATTAAAATGAAACTTGGTGAAAGACTGCGGAAAACATTATTAGATCAATCGACTAAAACTGCTTTTGAGAGAGTTGAGCCTTATCTTATGGAACTTGTAAATAGCTTAGAAAAAGGCTGTACATTAAAGTTACATAAATTTACATTGGAAGAAAGAAAAGATTTGATTAAGTTACTTGAGGCAGAAGATATACAAGCAATAGGTGAAGTTTCTTATACTGAAAATCTTTTTTATAATAAATTAGATCTAAAATATATGAATCAAGAATATTTTTTAATTTGGGATGATACTGCTATTAAAAAATCTGAATGTAGTATTCCATATCCTTGTGATAGTTGTACAACTCCATTATGTCAAGATGGCTATTATTGTAATGAGATCAATGATTGGTGTAAAAATGATGGAAAGACAATAGGAGTGTCTTATGATGTAACTAAAGAAATTTGTATAGAAAAATGCGAACTTGGTTATAAGGTAAGTGTTACAAAATGATTACAAGAAAACCTATTATTGGTATTGTATCTAAACATGAAACTTATATAGATAAAGCATTGATAAGTGATGATGTAAAACAAGCTATATTTGATAATGGTGGTACTGCTATTGGTATCCTTTCTACTAATTTTAAACATGAGTTTGTAGGAGATAATTTCAAAGATAATTTGTCAGCAGCAGAAAAAGAAAATTTATTTACTCAAGTAAAAATATGTGATGGAATAATACTTCAAGGCGGGATTGAAACTGAAATCTATGAAATAATTATTGCAAAATACTGCTATGATAATGATATTCCAATACTTGGAATATGTGCAGGCCAAAATAACATTGCAAGAGCACTTGGTGGAACTACATTAAAAATATGTAACCCTGAAAAACATGATAAATCATTTTATAAGTATGCTCATAATATTACAATAGATAAAAGTTCGAAATTTTATAGTATAGTTAATACCACTGAGATGATGGTAAATTCTATACATAAAAGAACAATTAAAGATTGCCCAATGCTTGATAAAGTAGCTTTTTGTGAAGATGGATACCCAGATGTTATTGAAGCAAAAGACAAAAAATTCTATATAGGTGTTAGATTTCATCCTGAAAGCTTGTACTTAAAAGATGAAAATATGAATAATATCTTTAAAGAATTTATTAGAACTTGCAAACCATGCTAAATATATAAGGAGAATTTTTAAATGTCACTTGGAGAAGAACTTGAAAAACTTTCTAATGTTGATTTGAAACAAGGAGTTTTAAATCAATTAGAGATTATACTAAAATCAATTGCTATTAATCATGAGGGAGGATGTATACTTAATTTTTATAATATAGACCTTAACATTGCAAATGATATTGTTAAAAAATTAAAAAAAGAAAATATAAATATCTATGGTAAAGTTTCATTAGATAAAAGTGATATTTTGCTTTTAATGTGGAATTCTAAAGCTTTTGAAGATAAAATAATAGAAGTTCCATCTCCATGTGATATTTGTACTTATATTGAATGTAGTAAATATTCACGGAGAGGATGTAGAAAATATAAGAGTTATTTAAAACAATTAAATAATCCTAATATAATATATATTAGTAGCGATACAGTAAGTGTTGCTATAAATGGAAATGATGTATATATTGAATAATAACGTAAAAAAGGTCGGATAAACTCCGGCCTTTAGTGATGATAAGTTTCATTATTTAATATTTTAAAAGATCTAAAAATTTGCTCTAGTAAAAATACTCTAATTAATTGATGTGGAAATGTCATCTTTGAAAAACATATTTTATTTTGGCTAATGCTTAAAAGTTCATCACTCATTCCAAGACTTCCACCAATTACAAAAACTAGGGTAGAAGTACCATAAGTAGTTAATGTATCTATTTTATTTGCAAATTCTTCTGATGAGTATTCCCTTCCTTTTAAATCTAAGAAAAATATAGTGCATTTTCCAATTTTATCAATTCTTTCTTTTATTTTTTTGCTTTCTATATCTTTAATTTTTTGAATTTCTGTATTATTTATATTTTGTGGTAGTTTTTCATCATCTAGCTCAATTATTTCTATTTTAGAGTATTTAGAAAGTCTCTTTGTATATTCATCACATAAATCTTTTAGTGATCGTTCTTTTATTTTTCCAACACATATAATTTTTATATTTAACATATATTATATTCCTCACTTGATAATGTCTTAGATGCAAAGTTTATGTTTAAATTACTTGCATCAATTCCTTCTTGATTTAGAGTTGTGACTATAGTATTAAAGGCAATATCTTCATTATTATTATTTTCACTAAGGTGTGCAAGTACAAAATTTGCTTGTCCAAGTTTTGCAAGTCTAGATATTGTAATTGCACTGCTATCATTTGATAAATGTCCTGTGGGACCCTTAATACGCCTTTTAGTAGTATATGGATATTTTCCAAATTCAAGCATTGCAGTGTCATAATTTGCTTCTAATACTACAAAATTAGAAGATTTTAAGTTTTCAAAAACTTCATTTGACATATGTCCTAGATCTGTAGCATAAGAGAGTGTAGTATCTCCTGATTTTATTCTATAGCCACAAGGCATAATAGCATCATGTGGTGTTTCAAAAGGTAATATTTCAAAACCATTTATTTTAAAAGGTTTGTTATATTCAATTTTTATTACATTTTCTGGTATATTTTTTTCTTTTAAAAGTCCATTAATATAATCAGCTGTTTTACCACAAGCATATACTGGTATATTAGTTTTTCTACAAAGTAGAGGAATACCTTTTATATGATCTATATGTTCATGAGTAATTAAAACAGCTGAAATATCATTAATATCTTTTTCTATACTTGTAAGTCCCTGTGTCATTGCTTTATATGTTACACCAGCATCAATTAATATATTTGTTCTACCATTATCAATATGAAACATATTACCAGAGCTAGAACTATATAATGGATGTATGTTTATCATTTTTATTTCTCCTCATCTGTAACATATTCAATATTTGCGCCAAGAGATGCAAATTTCGATGTAATATCTTCATATCCTCTAAGAATATGGTAAATATCGTATACTTCTGTATTTCCCTCAGCAACAAGTCCTGCAATTATCATAGCAGCGCCTGCTCTTAAATCATGAGCTCTAATAGGTGCACTATATAATTTATCTACCCCTTTTACTATAGCAGTTGTTCCATGTGCTGAAATATCTGCTCCCATTTTTGTTAGTTCATCTGTATATTGAAATCTTGATTCCCATATATTTTCAACAATCATTCCAGTTCCATTTGACATAGCAAGTAAAATACATATTTGAGGTTGCATATCAGTTGGAAAACCAGGGTATGGACTAGTTTTTACAGTAAAGGCATTTGGTTTTTTATCCATTTTTACTCTTATGCTATCTGCATGCTCTTCAACAGTAGCGCCTGCTTCAAGTAATTTTGCTGTAATTGGTTCCATATGCTTTGGAATACAATTTTTTATTAGAACATCTCCTTTAGTTACAGCAGCAGCTACCATAAATGTTCCTGTCTCTATTTGATCTGGTATAATGGAATAACTTGATACTTGATGAAGTTCTTTTACCCCAGTAATTTTTATAGTGTCTGTTCCAGCACCTTTTATTTTTGCTCCCATAGAGTTTAAAAAATTTGCAAGATCTACTATATGAGGTTCTTTTGCTACATTTTCTATTACAGTAGTGCCTTCTGCAAGAGTAGCTGCAAGTATTGCATTCATTGTTGCTCCTACACTTACCATATCTAAAAATATAGGTGCACCTTTTAGTGTATCTTTTCTACTTGCATAGACATTTCCATTTCTTACCTCAACTGTAGCTCCTAACTTTTCTAGAATCTTTATATGCTGGTCTATAGGTCTAGCACCTAAATTACAGCCACCAGGTAAACTTATTTGAACTTTATCAAATCTACCAAGTAGAGATCCTAGTAGATAATATGATGCTCTAAATTTACTTGTAAGTTCTGATGATGCAATAGCAGAATTTACATTAGAATTGTCTATTATTAGTTCATTTTTTGAAATATGTGTAATTTTTGAGCCTAATGCTTCTAATATTTCCACATATGCACGTATATCACTTATATCTGGTACATTTTCTAGATGACATTTTCCTTTTACAAGGAGTGTCGCAGGAAGTATTGCTACTGCTGCATTTTTAGCACCACTTATTGTTACTTCACCATTTAGACTACATGGGCCATGTACAACAAATTTTTCCATATATTAATTCCCCCAATTTTTTTACATACAAAGTTACACATTATAAATGTATAGCATTTTTAATTATTACTACAAAAGTATAACATAATTTGTCAAAAAAGACAATAATTATATAAAATATTGTTAATGGGTAAAATTACCTTTAACATTTTTACAAATACATTTAATATTATTAGTAAAATTACTTAATGTATTTTCTACACATACAAGATTTGAAAATGTATATATATCTTTCCCCGTAATGTAGTGGTCATTAGATAGAGGCAGTTTTAAACAGCTACAGTTAAGTAAATACTTTTTCATACATTGTGGGTTTATACCCATAAAATCACCTCCTATAATTAGTATATGCATATATCATAAAAAAAGAAACAATAGAATATATTAACATTTTATAAAGCTCATAATTGACATAATAGGAGATGTGTGATAGAATATTTCACAAATTAATGATAACAAATAAAATAATTTTTAGGAGGATAATGATGCTTGAAATTGTAAAAGATGATGTTAAAAAAAGTAACTTTGATATTTTTCTGAATGAAATTAACTATTTGAAACGAAATTTAGCAGATGATGATAATATTGTAACAAAAAAAGTAACAAGGAATGTAAAAAAATTATTCTTTGATAAAAAAGAGACTTGTGAAATAGTATATAAAAAAGGTAATTATATATCTCTTGAGGGATTTTGTGAAAGCTTAAAAGAATATGTAGAATATATTGAAAAAAAGACTCTTGAGCTTGAAAATAATTGTATAAAAAATAAATTACTTTATAACAACTCATTTACCGTTTGTTTTAATGGATCATCTTTAAGTATAAGTTCATATTATTTTAATCCTTTTACTGAATCTTCTTTTAAATATTATATAGTGATCGATTGTAGTGAAAAGATTCCAATTATAAAGGAAGATAAAGAGAATATTTTTGAAAAGATAAGACCATATCTTTATGAATTTCTTCCATGTGTTTATAATTACTATGATTTTAAAATAGAAACTGAAGAGAGAACTTTTAATATTGGGGAGATTACGACATTAAAATTTAATATATCAGACCTTATAAATACTAAAAAAATTAGTATAGATATTGAATTTGAAAATTTTGCTGTTATTAGCATAATTATAGAAAAAGGTAATATAAAATGTCTGACTTTTTCTGGGGATATTTATATTAACAAATACTTAAATGATAATAAAGATACAATACTAAAAGATATATTCATAGAAGAGTCTGTTATAAATGGACTTTTAAGTATAATTAATATTACTAAATTTTTGAAATTTACAGAAATAAAATAAGCGAAGGAGAACATTATGCTTGAAATCGTAAAAAATAATTCAAAAGAAAATTCTAAAGAGAGTTTTCAGATTTTTATGGAAGAGTTAGAAAGATTTAAGTTTGTATCTTTAAAAGAGAGTGATAAAATTATTTATGAAGAAATATCAAATAGAAAAAAGGTAGGACTTTTCAAAAGAAAAAGTGTTGTTGAAATTCAAAATGGTGATATATTAAAAAAAGGGGACTATATTTCTCTTTATGGACTTTGTAATATTATAGGTAAATATCTTGTAAAGATTTATGTAGCAAATAAGAAAATATGTTATAGTATGCGAACAGCAACTAAATCTGTGCATAATGTTAATATTAAATTTGAGGACAATATTTTATCCATTTTAGATGATAATAATAAAGGTGTTGCAATTGATTGTTGTGCATTACCTAAGGTGGTATTTGATAATGGTAAAGTTAAATATAGTTATTTTAAAAGTACTATATATTACTATTTACCATATATAATGAAAATTAATAAGATTATTGATTTAGTCAATAATAATTATAATATTAATAAGTATACAACTCTAAAAATTGAAGCTGATGATCTGTTAAATACAACAGAAATAACTATAATTTTACAATTTGGGGAATTTGCTGTATATGAAGTTCAAATTAGTGTTAAAGATAATGGGTGCGATTTTAAATGTATTAATACTTTCTCATTAGATGTAAATATAAACAAATACTTAACTAATAATGGAGATGAAATGTTAACAAATATTTTTATAAAAGAGAGCGATATATCAGATATTATAGATATATTTGAAAATATTTAATTTTATTATTGCTTCCTGTGGTAGAAATTATCACAGGAAGTTTTTTCTTTTTGACTAACTTTGACACGAAAAATAAAAAAATGTTTTAAAAGACTTGTTTTTTTGTAACTTATATGTTAAAATGTATTAGTAACATTAAAGACTTGATAATAGGAAGGTGTGAAATAAATGAAAACAGATATACAACCAAAATACGGAAAAGCTCAAATAAGATGTGTTTGCGGTAACATAATAGAGACTGGATCTGTAAAAGAAGAAATGAGAACAGATACATGCAGTAAATGTCATCCATTCTACACAGGTCAAAAACAAGCTATGTCTAGTCAAGGTAGAGCAGCTAAGTTTATGGAAAAATATGGAAACACTATGAAAAAAGCAGATAAATAATCTTATTTAATGAAGTAATAAACAAAAAAGAGTGTCTAGAATAGGCACTCTTTATCTATATATAAATTTAGGAGAAATATATGAAAAGAAAAAAGATAAAAAGAGAAAATATTGGTGGAATTGCACTAAATAATGGAATAGCAATAAAAAGTGAAAAAAAAGATGTTACTACTAAAATATCAGATGATGGTAAAATTACTGTAAACATTGAAAGATATATAAATAGTGAAAATAAATTTAGTATATTAGAATTACCATTTATTAGAGGAATATATAATATTTCTTCCCAACTTCTTAGTTCAAAAGATGAGCTAAAAGATAGTATGAGAAGTATATGTAATGCATTAAATATAAAATACTCTGATAAAGATTTAAATATAAATATTCCTTTTTTAATATTTGTTATACTTATTATATTATCATTACTTATTGTTGTAATACCACTACTTATATCTATACCATTTAAATGTAGTGTTATTATTCAAGCTTTAATACAAATAGTAATATTTTCTGTATTATTTATTGTTATAAGAAGTAGCAAGGCTCTTTTCTCACTATTAGAGTATCATGGTGCAGAGCATAAGATAATTAATGCATATGAAACTTTAGATATAGAAGATATAACTATTGAAAATGTAAAAAAAAGTTCAAGAATACATAGAAGATGTGGTACAAACTTTATTTCATTTTTTATACTGATTACTATTTTAGAAACGTTATTTTTACCTATAAATAGTATAGTTATAAAAATGATAGTTCTTGCCTCTTTAATTATATTTAACATTTCTCTTGCATATGAACTTGTAGCAGTTCTAGGAATACTTCCAAGAAGTATATCATATATTTTTTATCCACTTATGGCAGTACAATATATTACTACAAAGAAACCATCAGATGATAAATTAAAACTTGCTATATATGGAATAAAAGCTATATTAAATGATGATTTAGATATGAGTGTGAGGGAGTATATAAAACAGTATAAAGATGATAATAAAGACATAATATCAAAACATGATTATACATTACAAGATATGCTAAAAATAGTAGCATATGTAACAGGGAAAAATACAAATAGTATATACATAGCTATTAATGAGTATATGTTAAATTACAATGAGCAAATAGAGATAACAAGGCTTCTTGATATGCTATTTAAACAAGATATTCCACTACAATACATAACAAAAAGAGCATATTTTTATAACGAAGAGTATATAGTAAATGAAAATGTATTAATACCTAGAGAAGATACTGAGATACTTGTACAAAAAGCAATAGAATATATAAATAGATATGATATGAGAGATATGATTGATCTTTGTACTGGTAGTGGATGTATTGGTATATCTGTAGCAAATAATTCAGATATAGAGAGCGTAATACTTAGTGATATATCTAAAGAAGCGCTACAAGTTGCAAGAAAAAATATATATTTAAATAGTAGTGAAAATAAAGTTTTAATAAGGCAATCTGATTTATTAGAAGAATATATTAATAATAATACATTAGTAGACATTATTGTATCTAATCCACCATATATAAAAAGTGATGTTATAAATACATTAGATAAAAAGGTACAAATGGAGCCTCACTTAGCACTTGATGGTGGTATAACAGGACTAGATATTTATATAAAAATACTTGATCAAGCAAAGTATGTGTTAAAAGATAATGGATATTTGATGTTTGAAATAGGTTATGATCAATTAGAAGAATTGAAAGAATTAATAAATTCTCATAAAGAATATGAATTTGTTGAAGCAATAAAAGACTTTGGTGGAAATGATAGAGTAGTAATATGTAAGATGTTAAAATTATAAAAACATAAAAAATTTACATAATGTAAAAAATGATATAATATAAATATGAAGTATATAAAGTATTCCATATGATTATAGGGAATAGAAACTCCCCTAATTGTCGTATGGAATTCTTTTTTAAATTTATATAACATATTTACATGCACATAAACGTTTGTTCTTAGTACTTGCTTTATCTTATTTAACATACTTATTTTCTTGAAATAATAATCTAGATATGTTAAAATATCTATAGTTTGAGGTGATAATATGTCTTTTTCATCAGATGTAAAAAATGAAGTTTTAAATAATTTTTCAAAGAATAAAAAAAGTTGTTGTATAAAGGCTGAAAAGTTTGGGGAATATTTAACATCAGTACCTTTAAAAAATATATTAAATGAAGAATTTAGAGAATATCTTGATATATCAAAGCTAAATGAGTGTTGTATTAAATCTATACTTAAAGGCGTATTTTTAGGCTCTGGTTGCATAGTTGATCCTTTTGTTGATTATCATTTTGAAGCAATATTTAAAAATAAAGCATGTGGAGAATATTTTTTTAATTTATTATCCGTTCTTGACTTTACGCCAAAGCTTATAAAGCGTAAAAAGCAAAACATAGTATACTTTAAAGAGTCGGAACAAATCTCTCTTTTTTTAAGTATTCTTGGAGCAAATAATGCAGTTTTAAAATTTGAACAAATAAGAGTTGAAAAAGAGGTAAAAAATAAAATAAATAGAACAACTAATTGTGAGACAGCAAATTTATCTAAGACAATAAATTCTGCTGTAAAGCAAATAGATGCTATAAATAAGCTTAAAAAAAATGGTAAATTTGCCTCTTTAAATGATAAACTTAAATATACAGCAAAGTTAAGACTTAAGTATCCTACTGAAAGCTTAGATTATATAGCTTCTATAACAGCAAAGGATGAGAAAAATAAAATAAGTAAATCAGGACTTAAACATAGACTTGATAAAATAATAGAAATAGCAGAAAAATAAATTTTATATTAAAAAAAATCAATTGTTTAAGTGAATGTATAAAAAATGACATTAAATATTAATTTTATGCCATTTTTTATTTTATGTATTTTCAAGCCATAAAAAGCCCAAATTGAAGTTGACATAACCAAAAAATATGGTATAATATTTATGTTTATAATCTTAATTTTATATAACTATATAAAATGATTAATTAAAAGAAAGGAATAATTAAATATGGAAAAATATGAAACTCTATGGAAAAAAGGAATGGGAAATGTAAAATTTACACATTTTGATGATGTTTTAGTTATGGCACAAAAAGATAATATGTTATATCCTATATTTTGTAGAGCTGGTTTTGAACTTGAACGGATTAAAAAAGCAAATGCTATAAAATATGAAAAAGACCTTTTAGAGAAAGGCTATAAAATTGTATTTGTAGGAGTAGATTTATCATGTAGTACAGATACACTTTCTAAAAAGTTATTTAAGGATATAACAAAAGCTCCTCTTCTTGCAGCTGCTTATCTTATATATGAAAAAGGTATGGATGAGAGAGAAGCTTTTTCAAAGCTTTTTACATCTTGTGGAGATACATATATATTAGAGATAGGAATTAGTGATCCATCTAATGGGAGCTTAGAAATTTTTGATAAGCGTTCAAATGAAGCAAGAGACTTTGCAAATAGATATGGTGGATATGATATAATGAATAACTTAAAAGTAGTTAAAAGAGATACTAAGAAAAAATAAAAGAAAATATATTATTTTATACTTTATCTTAAATAATGCTTATTTATTGTAACTTGAAAACAAATCTATTGGAGGTAGTATATATGCAAAAATTTAATTATCATTCACATACCTACAGATGTGGACACGCTCAGTTTGATATGATGGATGAAGAATATGTAGAAGAATATATAAAAATGGGATTTGAAAAAATTGCATTTACAGATCATTGTCCTGAAGAAGTAATAAGAGACTTTAGGCCAGGTGTTAGAATGGATTATTCTCAAAAAAGTGAATATATTCATAGTATAGAGAAATTAAAAGAAAAATATAAAGGTAAAATTAAAATAGAGACTGGCTTTGAAGTTGAATATTTAGAAGATGATGAAGATTATTTATTAAGACTTAAAAGTGAGTGTGATAAAATAATTTTAGGTCAGCATTTCTTCTTAAATAAGGATAAGTTAAGATTTATTGGAAGTGATGTATTAACTGATGAAGATATCATAAGTTATGCTAAACATATAGAAACGGCTATGAAAATACATCTTCCAGATATAGTTGCACATCCAGATATGTATATGGTAGGAAAAAAGGTATTTGGAAATGCAGAAAGCAAAGTTGCAAATATTATTTGCAAATCTGCACAAACGTATAATATTCCGCTTGAAATAAATATAAGTAACATATTTTATAATACCTATCTTGATAAGAATAAAGTTTTAAATAATGATCCTATAGAAGTTCAAAGACAAAGACTAAAAAATGTCTTTTATCCATGTAAAGAATTCTGGGAAATTGCTACTAAATACGATATAAAAGTTGTATATGGAATTGATGCTCATTTTAGAGGTCAAATAATGCTTTTTAATGAATTAGTTTTGCTAGCAAATGAGATTATAGGAAAAGAAGTAATAGAAAAATTAAACTTTACTCAAATGTAAAAGTGTAAAGTAAATGATGGGGCAGTATTATTATACTGTCTCATTTCTTTATATATAAATTTGAGATAAATAACACAAGAAATTATTATATTATATTAATGAAGGAAATAAAAATAAATCAAGCAATAAAGTAAGCGATAAAATTTTAAATATTTACAAATTAATGAGTAATATAACTACTTCAAAGCTACAAATCCAGAATTATAAAATTTAATATTATCTTTATTATATTGTCTATATGTTTTAAGTCTCGCATTTTTCTTGAAATGCTTTTTCTTATGTGTTAAAATATACATAGCTTAATAAGGAGAAAATAATGAGACAAAATATTGGAATATATATACATATACCATTTTGTATAAGTAAATGTTATTATTGTAACTTTATTTCATATACAAACAAAGAAAAACTAATAGAAAAATATATAGATGCAGTATGTCTAGAAATATTACAAAATGCTGAAATACTTAGCGAGTATAATATCTCTACTATATATTTTGGTGGTGGAACTCCATCATATATAGATGCTAAATATATAAAAAAGATAATGAATACACTAAGTCTATTTAAAAAAGAAGATGATTTCTTAGAAGTAACTATTGAAGTAAATCCAAACAGTATTACACTTGAAAAATTAATTTTGTATAAAAATTTTGGCATAAATAGAATAAGTATAGGTGTTCAGTCAACACATGATGATATATTAAAAGCTATTGGTAGAAAGCATAAACTAGTGGATGTTACAAATACTTTAAAATACTGTAAAGAGGCAGGATTTAATAATATTTCCATAGATCTTATATATCCACTCCCAAACCTTAATTTTGAAAAGTTTTCTAATACGTTAGATTATATTATAAACATTAAGGATGAATATAATATAAAACATATATCAGTATATAATCTTGAAGTTCATGAAGGTAGTAAATTAGGCTTTTTATTAAATGAAGGATATTTAGAACTTGTAGATGAAGATACTGAATATCAAATGAAGGAGTTACTAGAAGAAAAATTAGAAAAAAATGGTTTTAATAAGTATGAAATATCAAATTTTAGTATAACAGGTTTTGAATCAAAACATAATACTTCCTATTGGAACCAAGAAATGTATTTAGGATTTGGTGTATGTTCTTCTAGTTTTTTTTCAAATACAAGGTATAAAAATACTGATGATATAGAAAAATATATAGAATATATAAATTCAAACATAAGTCCTGTAGAAAGTAGAGAATGTCTTGATTTACTAGAGCTTATGAAAGAATATATAATATTAAAACTAAGACTTACAAAAGGTTTTTCTACATTAGAATTTAAGAAGTTTGGTAAGGATATATTTGACATATTTGGAAATGAATTAAAAGAGTTAAGTGAAAATGGATTAATTAAAATAGAAAAAGATGATAACAAAATTATAACTGATACAGATTGCTATAATATTTCTCTTACAAAAAGAGGTAGTGAAATAGCAAATATTGTATGGGAGAAATTCATATAGTTGGGGTGTTTTTATGATTTCAGATGATAATAATCTTATAAAATATAATATAAAAGTTAATTGTAATTTAGATTATTTAATTAAAGAAATTTCTAATCTAGGTTATAATAATACTAACTCATATTATAAACTAAATATATATATGATACCTGAAGATATTGATATTTTAAAAATAAAACATTTATCACTTCTTGAAACATATATTATAATCCAAGACTTAAATGGAGAAAATAAAAAAATAATACACAAATGTAGAGATAAAGATATATCTTGTCCTATAAATAATATTATAGCAGTAAAAGAATTACTAAAAAAAATGAATTACAACGAGCTTATGTATATAAATCATGATATATATTGCTATTTTAATGGTAATAATAATATAATTATAAAAAATATATTAAAACAAGGATTATTTATAGAGGGAGATATAAACTTAATAGATATATTAAATAAACTAAACATATCATATGACATTTCAAATTTATACATTGATAATGAAGAAATAGCATTAAAAAGTGCACAAAATGATATAAAAGAAATAATGAAAAATAAAGAGGAGTAGAAATATGGAAAAATTTTTAATAATAGATGGAAATAGTATAATGAATAGAGCCTTTTATGGTCTCTCTGGTGCTAAAATGACTAATAAAGAAGGAATACATACAAATGCCATATTTGGTTTTCTTAATACATATTGGTTAATGCTTGATAAATTAAAACCAGAATATGTGGCAGTGTCTTTTGACTTAAAAGCCCCTACTTTTAGACATAAGCTATATACAGATTATAAAGGAACAAGAAAAGGAATGCCAGAAGAGTTAAAAGAACAAATGCCTCTAATAAAAGACGTTCTTGATGCTATGAATATACCAATATTACAACTAGAAACATATGAGGCTGATGATATATTAGGTACAGTTGCAAATAAGAATACTTTAAATAATATATTTACATATATATTAACTGGAGATAGAGACTCTTTTCAACTTATAAGTCCTACTACAAATATTGTAATGCCAAGTAATAAAAACAAAACTGACTATACTATATATACAGAAGATTTACTAAAAGAAAAGTTTAATATCTTGCCATCACAGGTAATAGAAGTAAAATCACTTATGGGAGATACATCAGATAATATCCCTGGAGTAAGAGGCGTTGGTGAGAAAACTGCCTACTCTCTTATATGGGAAAATGAGAATTTAGATAGTATATATAAAAATATAGATAATTTAAAAATATCTGAAAAACTTAAAGAAAAATTAGTAAATGATAAAGATATGGCATATCTCTCACATACTCTTGCTACAATTGATATAAATGTTCCAATTGAGTTAGATTATGAGAAATGTAAGTTAAAAGATATAGATACTAAAAGACTATATAATATGTTTAAAACCTTAGAATTTTCAAAGTTTATGAATAAATATGATTTTTCTTCAGAAATAGAAAATGATGAAAAAGAAAAAAGTGCCTCTTTAGTAGATTTGAGTGTTCCTACAACTATAATAGTTGATGATACTAATATAGATGAAAAATATAATAATATAATTGATATTTTAAATAAAGATAAAATATCATATATTTTTAATACTAATGCTAGGCTCTTTGAGTCATTTAAATCTATACTAGGTATTGAAAATAAAAATTATCTTGCTATTTATTCAAATGATAAAAATATATCATATATAATAGATTTAGATAATTTAGCAAATAAAGATATTTTAAAAGAATTTTGTACTTCTAGGTGTAATAAGTTAAGTTATAATATAAAACAGGATTTAAGATACTTTTTTGATTTAAATATAGATAATCTAGTTGGTTTTAATTATGATGTTATGATAGCATACTATTTAATGGACTCTACTAGATCAGATTACAGTATAGAATATATAATAAACGATTTGTTTGAATATGAAATTAAAAGAGGCGATAAAAAGAAAAATGATGTACAACTTTCTTTATTTGATCAAATGAATATAAACGAGAAAGATGAGAATGCATTTTTAACAGATGAAGATATATCTAATATAAATGCATGTCTTAAGGGTATTTATTTATCACATAGTATTGTTATATCAAAACTTAAAGAATTAAATATGATGGATCTTTTTGAAACTATAGAAATGCCACTTGTAGAAACTCTTGCTAATATGGAACATGTTGGAATGTATATAGATTTAGAAAAATTGGATATGTTTAGTACAAAACTTAAAAATAGAATGGAAATATTAGAAAAAGAGATATATGAACTTGCAGGTGAAGAATTTAATATAAACTCTACTCAACAACTTGGAACAGTTCTATTTGATAAATTGGACTTACCAGCTTTAAAGAAAACCAAAACTGGATACTCTACTGAAAAAGAGGTATTAGAGATTTTATCAGATAGACATCCTATAGTAAACAAAGTAATAGAGTATAGGCAAATAGTAAAATTACATAGTACATTTGTAGAGGGACTTAAAAATACTATTAAAAGTGATAATAGAATACATACTACCTTTATGCAAACAGTAACTTCTACTGGACGTTTAAGTAGTGTTGAACCTAATCTTCAAAACATACCAGTAAGACTTGAGTTAGGTAGAGAAATAAGAACATTTTTTGCTGGTGAAAATAGTAATGTAATTGTAGATGCAGACTATTCTCAAATAGAGCTTAGAGTACTTGCTCATATATCTGATGATAGTACTATGATTAGTGCATTTAAAAATAATATTGATGTTCATAAAGTTACTGCATCACAAGTATTCGATGTTCCACTAGATGAAGTTACATCTACTATGCGTACACACGCTAAAGCAGTAAATTTTGGTATTGTCTATGGTATAAGTGATTTCGGACTTGCTAAAAATATTTCTAGCAGTAAAAAAGAAGCTGCACAATATATAGAGAATTACTTGAAAAAATATAGTGGCATTGCAAGATTTATGGAAAATATAGTTAAAGAGGCTAAAATAAATGGATATGTATCTACTTTATTTGGTAGAAGAAGATATATACCAGAACTTAAGCAAAAAAATAAAATGGTAGTACAATTTGGTGAGCGTGTAGCTATGAATACTCCTATTCAAGGTACAGCTGCAGATATAATTAAACTTGCAATGAATAAAATATATAAAGAACTAAAAAATAAAAAACTAAAATCTAAACTTGTTATGCAAGTACATGACGAATTAATTATTGAGACAGTACCAGAAGAAGTGGAGGAAGTAAGTAGAGTTATGAAAAAAGCAATGGAAAATGTTGTTAAATTAAGTGTCCCACTAGATATAGATTTAAACGTAGGAAAAACATGGTATGATGCTAAATAATGTTAATATTTTGTAAGGGTTGGTGTAATGAAAAAAGTTATATGTATATTATTTGTTTTAATAATATTATTTTGGATAGGAATAATGGTACTCAGAACATTTGTTTATCCAGTTAAATATTTTGATGTTATAAAACAAGAGGCTACTAAAAATAATCTTGATCCATATCTTGTACTCTCTATTATAAAAGCTGAAAGTAGTTTTAATAAAGATGCTACTTCAAATAAAAACGCAAGAGGGCTTATGCAAATTATTGACTCTACAGCAGAAGAGATAAATAATAAGATAAACTTAGGAAATAGTAATGATAAAAGCGATATATATGATGTTAATGTAAATATTGCTTTTGGTTGTAGCTATTTTGCCTCTTTAGTTGAAAGGTATGATGGAAATTACTATCTTGCGATTTGTGCATATAATGCAGGACTTGGTAATGTTGACAAATGGATAAATGAAAATATTATTTCTACAAAATTAGATGAATATGAAAATATATCACTACCTTTTAAAGAAACAGAAAAATACTTAAAAAAAGTGATGAATTCATATAAGATGTATAAGATACTATATAGATAAAAATATAAAAGAATATATAAAGAGGCATGCAAGCTTTTATAGTTTACATTAGCCTCTTTATTATTACTTATAAAATTTATATTTTTAAGTTATTATGTAAAAACGTGTGAATATTTCTTTGACATTTATTAAAAATAATGATATAATAACTTACACTTAACATAATAATAATTTCTATAATTAGAAAAGGAGATTTCATTTATGAAAAAAGTAAAAGAAAAAATTAAACTTGGTAATATAATAAGGAAAGCAAATATTACCACAGATGTTCTATATGATGATATTACAAGTAGTGAGGGTAAAGATTTATTAGGCAGATATATTGGACGTTATGATAGTAATTATGTTACTTGTATATCGTATAATGGTGGTGGAGACTTTGTAAATTATGGTCTAAATACTTTTGTTAGGGATATTTATATAAAAAATGCTCATGTTATATATTCAGATAGATTTGGTAGATATAGGTATATATTAAATGATGAAGTTGCAACGTTCATATCTAATTCAAAACTTTTTATAACTGCAGAGGGAGTACTACTCTTTTATAATAAAAAGTCTGATAATATTTATGCTACATTAGACTGCAAAGTTGGATATTTTTTTAATGTGTCTTCATTCGAGTCTGAAGGATTTGATAAAGAAGATTTTACTATTGATGATATAAGCATTATACATAAAAGAACATATATAAAAATAGAAGGTAAAAATTCAATATCTACGTTTTATTATGCACTAAACTTTTCCTTTAATTTATATGAGTCTTATGGTACTCAAGTTATAGTAAATGCTGTAAAAGTTGACGAGGGAACTTTAAGTACTAAAAATATTGAAAGTTATGAAGAAAAAGTTGAAACTAATTTTACTGTTATGAAAAATAGTAAAGCTCAAACTCTTTCTCATGTTTCTTTGTTTACATCTATAGATAATCCATCAAGTATTTTTGATTTATATGGATTATATGATGATATATTAAGAGAAAAAATAGATAAACAATATAGTACTTATAGAGCGACTATAGAAACAAATGGAGAGTTTGGTGTCTGTGATTGTATAAATGCTTTTGTGAAAAAAATTATCATATCAAGACCTTCTATTATTACAACTAAAGGTTTTTTTAAGAAAACTAAAAATAGAGAGTTTAAAAATTGTATTACAAGATATGATAGATTTAACAAGAACTATACATGTAATGATATTACTAATTTGTTATTTAATAATCTTACTGATACTAAATTTGCCTTTGTGTCTACAGAAGGTGTAATAGTAATTGTACGAGTTTGTAGTTATTCAGATATACGTGTACTTATTTCACTTGATGGTATTATTTGGAAAGAATATAATATTTCTGAATTTATAAAACTTGAAGAAAAAAATAAAGAATTATTAATTTCTTTTGTTTGTAAGGATAATTTAGAATATATTAAGATTTCAACAAACGATAATAGTAATATTTGTGAGATTGCAATAGATTTCAATTTTAACTTTTGGGATCTGTATGGAGCTCCTGTAGAGGCAACTTTTACTTTAATGGAGTAAATATAGATAAATAGGTTACAATTTTCATAATATTATAAATATAAAGAGGCATCATTTTGCCTCTTTATATTTATCCTTTTTGACATTTAATATAAATAATGATATAATAATTTCACTTAACATAATAACAATTTCTATAATTAGAAAAGGAGATTTTTAAATGGAAAAAATAAAAGAAAAAGTTAAACTTGCAACATTGGGAAGAAAGGTATCAGAAGATACTGTAGCTTTTTTTAAACTTCCAGAAAAAGCAAAATATTTACTTAAAAGCTATATAAGAAACTATGATGATCCTATAAAATATAAATATTATAATGGCGGTGGGGATCTTGTAAATTATGGTCTAAACACTTTTGTTAAAGATATTTATTTTATAAATAATCATGTAATATTTTCAGATAGATTTGGTAATTATAATTTTATAAAAGACAAACAAAACTCAGAAGTTATAGCAAATTCCACTACTTGCATAAGTCCTGAGGGGATTATACTTTTTTATAATGAAAATCTTATATATGCTACACTAAACTGTAAAGTTGGATGTATTATTGAGATTTCATGTATAGTACCTAAAAAAGAGAAATATGTTATCGATGAGATTATTATATCTAATAAAAGGACATATTTAAAAGTATATTCTGATAAAAACAAAAAAGATATATTATATTATTCATTATTTTTTTCATTTAATTTTTATGAGTCTTACGGTACACAGATATATATGCGTTATGACAAATTAAAAGAAAAATATATTGAATATATTGAAGATAATGAACTAAGTAAGGAAATTTCAGATTTTACTGTTGATACTATACAAAGATCAGAGGAAATGTTAACATTACATTCCACCTCTATTGATTATACATCAGATAATTTTATTGAAAAATTTGATAAAAACTTTTTCTGTGAAGGAAAAGAGTTCTTAGAATCTAAAGTTGCCATTAAATTATTTTCTTATCATGGAGATGATGGAATAAATAATTGTATAAATTCTTTTATAAAAGAGATATATACTATGTCGCCTATTATTTATAAGAAGAGTGGTATTTTTAAAAAGCCTGAGTTAGTATCTGTAAAAAGAACTATTGCTATATATGATAGATTTGGAAAAAGTTATATGCAAAGTTATGAAAAAGATCAAACAATATCTTATATACCAAATTCTAGCTTATTTGTTTCTCAAGAAGGAGTATTGGTAGCATTAGTTACATTTAACTATGATGTATTTATTCTAGTATCACTAGATGGTATAGTATGGAAAAAATATAATATGAAAAACATATTTGACGATATATCTATATCAAGTTCAAATGTACAAATAAAGCAAAAAGATAATAAAATGTGTATTTGCTCTTACAAAAATTGTTATTCCAAAGATGAGCAAAGTTTTGAAATTGCTATTGATTTTAGTTTTAATTTCTGGGATTTATATAGTGCACCTGTTGAGGCAACTTTTACTTTAATTGAATATTTATAACATATAAAACTGAAAAAATAGGAGGAAAATTATGAGTATCAAACAAAAACAAGAATACAATTTTAATACTGATATCTCTGAGAATGAATATGTAGTTATAAATAAGTTCTTAGAATTTTATAGAAATCAGGAGATTATAATTGCTGATGAATACAGGCAAGATTATAAATTAGTTCCATTAGAAGAGACTGGAGCAGTTTTTAAAGTAAATGATGATACTTTTAAAGCTTTAAGTTTTTGTAAGAGAATATTTTATAAAGGAAAACCTTATGTAGTTGAATTAAAATTATCCCGTTTTGGACATTCAAAAGATGATCCTAAATGTTTACAAATGAGAGAATTACGCATTACTACAACTGGAGAAGAACATTTTATTACACTAGATACAGAGGATGCTAGGAAATGTAATATGTTATTTAATATTATTAGTATATTTAATGAAAATAAAATAATTTCTCCAGAAAAAGCATATTCTGAGCAAATGTATACTGATAAAACATTACAAGAGTTTATAAGAAATCATGAATGGCAAAGTATTTATACTGGTATAAAACAGATGCCTGAACTTGCCGATGCTTTATTTATAATTAGCGAGGGTTTTCACTATACTGCCTATTTTGGAACAATCCTATATCAGTTAATTTCATTTAGAATTAATAATTTAAATGATTTGGATGAAGATGATTTAAGAGAACTTGATACATTAATATTTAATTTAAGTAAAAATAGGCTACTAAAAGTTAAGTTCCATGAAACTATTGGAAATGGAGTAAAATCTTATCCAACAAGATCAATATTATTGAGATACTATCATAGTAATGGTAGAGTACATAATTCTTGCCAATATACTGTAGATAATGCAGAATTGTTAAAAGAGCAAAGAGTATTAAATAAATGTGTAAGGGACTTAACATCTAATAATAAATAAAAAAGTTTAAAAATTAAAAGTCATTGAGAATGTAAATGTGTTTTCAGTGACTTTTAATTTTATTAGTATTAATTGTTTTAATATATTATACTCTACACTTTGACATTTAATATAAATAATGGTATAATAATTTCACTTAACATAATAACACTTTCTATAATTAGAAAAGGAGATTTTTAAATGGAAAAAGTAAAAGAAAAAATTAAACTTGGAACATCAATTAGAAAATTAATAGTCGAAATTATATTATATGAGGATGTGCCAAAAGATGTAAAAAAAATATATGAACATTCTGTTTCAGCAAAAGATTATAGTACATATACAAAATTTAAAATCATTAAATATAACGGTGGTGGAGATCTTGTAAATTATGGTCTAAACACTTTTGTCAGAGATATTTATATCCATAATAAAGGTGTGGTAGCATACTCAGATAGATTTGGTAAATATTCTAAAATATATGATAAAGATATAGTAAATTTAATAACAAATTCTAATGTTTTGGTAACTCCTGAGGGTATTATTCTTTTTTATTCTAATTATTCTATATATGCTACACTAAATTGTAAAGCTGGATATATGGTAAATATTGGCTCTCTTTTTACTGAAATTGGAAAAGAATACAAATTATCTAAGGTTTTCTGTTCAAATAAAAATACATATATTGAAGCAGTTGATATAGTAACAAATCAAAAAAGCTATTATATACTTATCTTTTCCTTTGATTTATATGGTGCTTATAGTACCCAAGTTAAAATTAAAGTAGAAAGAATAAGTGCAGAGTATTCATATGAGGATATTATAAGTAAAAATCATTTCGATGACGATTACTTTGAAGAATGTGATAATCAAATAATAGATACTTCTAATAGAATACTTAATATTTCAACTGTAAATACTAATTTAAATTCATCAGAATACAAAAAAATATTTTGTAAAAAAGCAGGATGTATAAAAAGAAAAGAACATATAGATGGAGATAGAACAATATTTTGTACTAATATTTTCTATGATGGTGATATAGGTATAGATAATTCGATAAATTCTTTTGTCAAATCTTTAACAATTGCAAGACCATATATTGCTGAAGGATTTTGGAATTTTATTTTTGGTTATTCAAATATAAGAAATGTATTGTTTCAACTTGACAGATTTAATTCATGTTATATATATACTGACAATATAAATAGTATATTTGATAATTTGAAAAATTGTAAGTTATATGTATCCAGCGAAGGTGTTATAATTGCAGCCTATAGTATAAAAAATTGTATATATATATCTTTTTCTCTTGATGGAGTAGTTTGGAAAAAGTATAATTTATCTGATATTATTAAAACTTCTAAAAAAATAGAATCTGTTTTAATTTCATATAAGTATGATAAAAATATTCTTACTATATATGAATGTAATGAATATGATACTTCGCATACAGATAATACATCTTCTACACAAGAATATACAATAGATTTTGTATTTGATTTTTGGAGTTTATATAATTCTCCAGTAGAAGTAATTTTTAATATTGTAGAGCTTTAAAGTATTTTAATTAAGAATGCCTAAATTTTAGGCATTCTTAATTTTGTATAAATAATGAATTATTTAATATATATATAGAAACATTTTATATGTTTTAGATAAATTCTATTGTTTAAAGAGGCAATAATAATAATCTTATATGATATAAAAATAATTTTTTAAGTAGACTTTTAGTTTAAAATATGATAAAATATTTAAGTAATAAATATTTAAAAATTATAATATTTTAAAAGGGAGGAATAAAAATGTCAGGACATAGCAAATGGGCAAATATTAAAAGAAAAAAAGAAGCTACAGACTCTAAAAGAGCAAATATTTTCTCAAAGCTTGGAAAAGAAATCACTGTAGCTGTAAAAATGGGTGGAAGTGCTGATCCAAATGTTAACCGTAAATTAAAAGATGTTATAGCTAAAGCTAAATCACAGAATATGCCAAATGATAATATAAATAGATGTATACAAAAAGCTGCTGGTGATTCTTCATCTGATAACTACGAGGAAATGGTATATGAAGGATTTGGGCCTTGTGGAACAGCAGTAATAGTAGAAGCATTAACAGATAATAAAAATAGAACAGCAGCTGATTTACGTTCTATTTTTAGTAAATCAGGAGGTAGTCTTGGCCAAACTGGTTCTGTTGGCTATATGTTTGATAAAAAAGGATATATATTAATAGAGAGAACATCTGATATAGATGAAGATTCTCTTATGCTTGAAGTTTTAGACCTTGGAGCAGAAGACTTTATATCAGAAGAAGAATACATAGAGATATTAACTAATCCAGAAGACTTCTCTAATATAAGAGAAGAAGTTGAAAAGAAAAACCTTACTATTTTAGAATCTGATATAAGACAAATTGCAAATATAAAAAAAGAATTAACTGATGAAGAAAATGAGAAGATGCAAAACTTTTTAGATAAATTAGATGATAATGATGATGTTCAAAATGTTTGGCATAATGCGGATATATAAATTACATAATTTTATAATATTTTTGTAATATTTTCCTTTAAAATTATTGACTTTACATAAAAAGTATGTTATAATGATAGTGTAGGTAAGAATTTCTTTATTTAAAAAAGAGATTTTTACTGAGGTAAAAGAGGGGTGATGTTACATGTATTATGATAATAAATCTAGTTTTTATATAAGACAATATGGACCAAAAGTTTTATGTATTGTTTTTGTTATAGTAATAGCTGGTACAGGATTATACATATATATGTCTAACAGATCAAAAACTCCTACTGTAGATGTTACTAAACAAACAATCGCTAATCAAGGCTCTACTACTTCACAAGAAGAGCAAAAGGTTGATGAAAATGTAGCATCATTAGAGTTACCAAACAAATTAGAAAGTTTAAAACCATTAGAGAAAAGAACTGTAAAAGTATCTTCTATAGAAAATAATGGTGAGTTAATAATAATAGATGGTGAGACTAGATTTACAGCAAATCTTATAGGACTTGACTTTAATACAGTCGAACCAGATACAATATATCAAATAGGACAAGATATAGCAAATAGACAAGTACAAATAGCATTTGACAATACTAAATGTACTGGAGATAAAGCAAATGTATATGTATACTTAAATGATGAATTATACAATGCTAAACTATTAGAACAAGGAAAAATAAAACTTAGATCAAATGATATAAATAAACTATTATTAAAAGACTTAACAGAATCTCAAGCATATGCAAAACAAACAAGAGCAGGAGTTTGGGAATACTAAAAAGCATGCCGAACTAGGGAAAAACCTTAGTTTTCATATATCAACCTCTTATGATCGCCTCTATAGTAATGTAGGGGCATCTTTTTTTATATATTTTAGAATTTATATAAAATTATTCATCTATATTGATATTCTCAAATAACTTATCATTAAAGAAATCTACTAACTTTATATTTAACGCTTCCATATATACTCCAAAATGTCTAGTCTTATATACCTTCTTTGCCCCTTTAATATTTTAAATAATGTTGAACGAGAAATACCAGCAAGTGTACTCAATTTAGAAATATTTAAATTATTCATTTTCATTAAGTTTATTAGTCTTTTTCTAATAGAAGTTGATAAATCCATAATAAACAGCACCTCTTTTTATAATTTTATCAAAAAATAAAAATTTAGTAAATAAAAGTAGGGAATAAGTAAAAAATATAATAATATATAAAGTATAGTATTTATATATTAGAAAATAAAAATATAATCTTAAAACAATTTACAAATTAAAAAAGAGTACAAAATGAAACTATATAATGTATTCCAAAATAAATATATTCTGGATTAATTAAAAAATATAAATTTATAATTTAATGATTTTATATTTTGTAAAAAAATAATAGAGGAGTGGTGAAAATAAATCATTTTAAAGTTTTTATGATTGCGCAAAATAATAAGTAAAAACGAAATATTGTAACATTAAGTCATCTTATATCTTAATGTCTATTATTAATTAGCATAGGTACCAATTGGTAGCTATTTTTTTATGCCTATTAAGGGAGGATTTTTATGACAAAATTTATAGCTAAAAAAAATTTATTAGTTTTATCAAAAAATATAAAACAAACAAAAAAAGATGACAACGGATCTTATAAAGAGTATGGCTCTATATCTCTTTATGATAAAGACGCTGATGAATTCTTTAAAATAACTATATTTGATAAATATAACGATATATTAAATCGTTATGATTTAATGAAATCATATAATATTGATGTTCAGATTGTTATTATAAATAAAGATGGAAACTCTATTGCAAGAATGAGTTTATTATAGTTATATTGGTTGCAAGTGGTTGGGAAAGTTTTATTATTCATATATTAATAGTGCCTTGGGAAATTTTGACGGGTACTTAGTAACACCCGTCGAGAGTCCCATATTTGGGAAAATATATAATAATAAATTTTAATAAATGAGGTATAAATATATGATAGACACAGTTAAAGTTTTTACTTTTATTAATAGAGATATCTATAATAAAATTAAATTAAAAAGTAATATAAAATGTATGTATAATACATTTGAAAATAAAATATTTTATGAAATTATAAATACTAGTTTAGAGTGCTCTTATGATAGTTCCTTAAGTGTTAGAGTTGATGAAGCTACACGATATGGATTATCTGGTTTTGTTTTAGAAATAGAGGGAAGTTACCATAAAATTATAAAAGGTCATAATGCTTTTGATGGTTTTTATAATATACAAGAAATAACTTTACGGATTTAAAAAACTTGTCGAAAAAGCTTATAATTTGAAACTTCCAAAATTAAAGCATTGGTTTTTACAAAGAATAGATATAACAAAGACTTTTGATTTAGATAATAATAAAAATGTACAAGCATATATAAATAATTTTAGATTATTAACATATCCTAGACGTAATTTAAAATTTTATGAAAATGAAAGTGTATATGTAAGTCGGACAAACTACTACACTTAAAATATATAATAAATTAAAAGAATTTTTAAAACATGATAAGAAAAAGTTAAGTAATTTTTATGATTTCGACATTTTAAAATTTTGTCAAAAAATAGATGGTTATGTAAGGTTTGAGTGTGAAATAAAAAAGAAAAAATTAAAAAATATATATGGAACGAATTATATAAGAATAAATAATTTAAATTATAATGAAATAGAAAAAATATGGTGTGATGAATTTATGAAAATATTAAAATTTGATGATACTGAAATAAAAAAAGTAAGTAATAAAAATGATGTGTTAAAAAGATTAAAAACATTTTATAAGTCTAATAAAGCAAATGATCTTTATGCTTTTTATTTAAGCATTAAAGTTGACGGTGAAAATTCTGTAAAAAATAATATGTCAAAAACTACTTTTTACAGAAAAAGAAAAGAACTTAAAAATGCTGGTGTAGATTTTACTGGTTGCTTTAAAATTTATGAGGAAAATACAGACATAATAACGTTTAACCCATTTTTAGAGAAAGAAGTTGTTTAAATGAAAATTTTAAAAAATATATATTGGAAAATACACAATTTTTTACAATTAATAAAGTATACATTTAGATGTATAAAGTAAATTGAGGTGTTGTTTGTGAAAAAGATTTTATCTTTGTTATTCATATTTTGCATAGTATTTAATATATTTTCTACTAGTGTACAAGCTGTTGTTTATGAGAATAGAGCTGATGTTGATAATTCAACTGATACCAGACCTGATGCTTTAAGTTTGTATGATGTTTTGTGTCAATTACCCAAAAATTTAAGAGATGAAATATTACCACACATAACAGAAAAATCTTCTGTAAAGTTTCAGAATAAATATTATAGTGTTGTTGGCTTTGAAGCGTATCAAGCAATTTCGGGTCTTATTATTGTTCGCCGACAAGATGTTAAAAAACCTGATGTTGTTTATTACGATTTCATTTTATCTGCTTCAGAACATACTTGTTATACACGTACAAATAGTATTCTTAGTTGGGATGGAACAAGGCATTTTAATGGTTTTATTATTTCTTCTACTATACAAATGATTAGATTAAATACGTATGACAAAAACGGTGTAGGACATTTTCAAGCTTACCCTATTTCTGGCGAGGGTGGATACGAATATACAGATGCTGGAGATATGTATGCTTGTGATATTGTTTTTTGCTCAAAGTATTTGGTTAAAAATGATGGCGTTTATGAAGAAGTAACTTATTCTAAAACTAATGATGATATTAATTCCGCTAAGCATTTTAATTGGGGTGATCATTTAAATTTAGATGATAAATTAGATATACTTTTAGAGGAAGAATATAATATATCTGAAAAAACAAGTATTTTAAATATTAGGATAAATAAATTTGCCTTAGGTCAAAAGCTTTTTTATAGTAATGTTATGTTTGGAATTGATGGAACTCTAAAAACGAAAGAGGATATAATACTTGATCCCGAACGGAAAAGCTATAATGACATTAAATGCTTATCAGTCATTATATTTCCAGTTAGAAGATGAAAACGGTAATGTTTTACTCACTAAAACTGGTAAATTCGGTCCAACTAATAGTTTAGCTTCAACTAATTTTTATGTTGAATTTGATGATGCTGTTGGTGGAACTATAAATTTTACTCCACGTTTAAAAGGTATTGGAATTGCATCATCTTATGAAATATTTTTAAATGTTGTTGCAAATGATGACAGTGATTTAAGTTCTTTATTTATACAAGAAACTTCTTTTGGTACAAATGTATATTTAGATGAAGATACACATTATTTTAAACTTACAAACAACGTTACTTTTACTTTATTAAAAAACTTTTTTAAATCTAAAAATATTACATTAGAATTTCTTATTTATACTAGAACTAGTAAAACACTTGTACTTACTAAAACTTATGATTTTGAATTAACTTCATCAACTACTACTTGGACTGGTGGTACTGTTTCAGAGGGAAATAAAGATGTTGAAAATAATTATTATAACAAAACTGATATGGATATAAATAAAGAAATTGAAGGCTCAAATTCATCCTCTAATATAAATATTTCTGTTGGTGGAACAAATTCAGATATTAATATAGATAATATAAAAGATTTTAATTTTAGTGATATATTGAAATTGTGTTCACATGGTTTTGAAACTTTTAAAATATTATTTTCTATGTTACCGAATTTTGTTTGGGGACTTGTTACAACTTTTATTGTTATTTGTATTATTTTACGATTGATAGGAAAGTAGGGGGGATTATATGCAAAAAATAATAGATTTATTAATGTCTATATTATTTTTAGATATACCTTTAAAAATTTCCGATACAACTACATTACATTATAATTTATTTACTATAATAATAGTATTTTTCGTAGCAAATTGTATATCTTTTATAATTTATCGTTTAACTGGCTCTGATAGTAATAATGATTAGGGAGGTGTATTTTATGGGAATTCAAGAAATAATTGATTTTTGTAATAAACTTCAATTTAGTCATGCTTGGGCTAGTGATATATTGAAAATAATAATAATTGTTAGTGTTATGCAATTATTTATTATCTTATCTAAATTGATTATAAAATGGCGAATATAGTCCATTTTATATATATTAAAATATGTTAAGGAGGTGTCCTTATGGAAGGAGGAATTACTTTGGCTGATATGATTACTAATGTAACTTCTTTGGTTGCACCAGTAAAAAGCGTTATGACTCTATTTTTAGAGCCACCAATGTTATTTTTCACTTGCGCCGCTGCACTTTGTGTAGTTATTGGACTAGCTAAAAAGTTTATACCAACTAAAAGAAGATAGTTATAGGGCTTTTTAAAGCCCTTTTTATATTTAGGAGTGATTTTATATGATTTATTTAATTTGTGGGCAAAAAGGAACTGGTAAAAGCTTATTTACTATATCATTACTTAGAAAGAAAATTCGAAAATATGATTATATATTTTCTAATTTTCCTGTAAAATTTACAAAAAAAGTAGATAGTTATAATTGGGTATTTTGTCGATTTCCCAAAAATAGTGCAATTTTGATCGATGAGGCTCAACTATATTATAATTCACGAGAATTTGCAAAACTTACAAAAAATGGGGTAGGAAATGAGCTTCTTGATTACTTAACAATGTGTCGCCATTATGACGTAGATGTATTTTTCATAACTCAAAGTAGTAATCGAATTGATTTACAAATTCGTGAATTAGCAGACATCGTAATATATTTAAAAAAGACATTTAAAATTCCTTTCATAAATCGACCATTTATGGTATTTGCTTTACAATTTAATGATATTTTAGAATTTGAAAAATATATGAATCCTAATAATTTTTCAAATGAATTTCGTTTCACATACTGTTTTAAATTTATTAGGGGTTTAGATTTAAGGCAATATGATACACATTATATAGATAATACTTATAATGATAAAGATATGATATATTTCGAAAATTGGAGCAATGAAGAATATAAAAAATCTAAATTATTATACAAATTTAGACAAAAAAGTTAATATAAATACGCACATTTATTGTGCGTATTTTAACTTATTTCATTTTATTATTTATTTCTTTTATATTTTTAAGTAATTCTTTTTCTTCTTTTCTTTTTTTTATTATTTCAACAATTCTCATTAAAAATAGTCCCAATATAAAACTTCCCAATATTAATAAAATGTCTTTCTTTCTATAACCAATATATACAAATATAATTGTTATAATAGCTATTATAAATTTTCTAGTATACATATAAAACCACCTATTTTAATTATAACATTTATTTTTCTGTTTTATATTAAATTTATTTAACAAAAATATTACATAATTCCCTTATTAACATCTTAATATTATAAATCGTAACGTGTCAAGTGCTTGGTATATCTTCACTTTACACGTGTAGATTTTATAATATATGCTATCGTAGTTGACATAATTATGTATTTTTGTTATAATAATATTAGACATTAAGATTTTAATTTCAGTAAAGTAGGTGATATTATAGAAATTTATTTATGTGAAAAAAATTTAATATATATACTTAATTGTATAAATTATGTACTTCAAAATTATAGAGATGATAATGAATTTTTTAAAAAATCTAATTTTAATATGTATTATAATGATTTAATATTATTACATAGAATATTATCATTAGCAGGGAATAAGTGCTTTTATAATACAAAGGATGATATATTTTTTATAGGGCAAAAATATTATTTATCAACTAATGATAAAGATTTTGAGTTTCTACGCAATGAAGATTATATAAAAGAGTATAAGAAAAAACGAACATTTATAAATATAAACAATAAAAATGAAATTAAGTATAATTATTTTAAAAGCAAATATTACAATTTTAAGAAAAAACTTGACAAATTAAAAAAAGCAGTGTAGAATACTTAGTAATAGGTATAAAATGCTATATTAATAATAATGACTAAATTTTATATTATTTCGTAATAATAGAGGACATAGTCCTTAATTTTAAAGTTTTCTATGATTGCGCAAAATAATAATTTTGTGAAAATAGGAGTGGAAGTTTTTATATATTGTTATAGTTAAACAAGCTTTATAGCCAGATCAATGGATTTTTAATATAACTTATAATTCTAAGCTTCATATTTGCTTTTTAAAGACTTTTTATTTATTTGCCAAGTACTTTTACTCTAGTATATTAAAATTACTGTATACAGTACTTACTTTTAAGCTACTTCAAACCAATCTTATTATATATTTACCTATTCTTTATATATGTATTATATTTTTTTACGATTTCGCAAAACGTATCGATATATTAAGATTTTAAGAGTTTTTATTAAATTCACTGACATATAAGTATTATACCCTTATCAATAAAAATGGCTTAAAATCGAAATATGGACGTCGTTTTTTAAAGCTTTATATCTATATTATCAGAAGGCTTAATTTAAATCTTTTTGTATGAATACATTGAAACTACTAGACTATATAAGTCAATTTTATAATTTAAACTTATACTATAATGATTTATACAAAACTGTCTTAAAATTAATCCTGAAGCTTTTAAAATTATATCATATTATAAATTGTAATTCTAAATTTATATAAAAAATCTAAATTTTTACAATAATATAATTTATGATTATTTTAAATATTTAAACAAATATTCGTTTTTAAATTTATATTTATATTCAACATAATTTTTTATTTTCAATTTATAAAAACTGTTTGCCTCTTTATGTACATAATATTTTATGTTTTATATTTTATAATCTTTATTTTTATAAATATATTTTATATTAATCTATTAATTATACTGACCCTTCCCCTACTCTCATTTTATTTTTAAATAAAAATTGTAATACTTGCTTTATTGAATTAAAATTTATTATATGTTATTATAGTTTTATACAAATTTATGAAACATTTGATATATTAAGATTTTAAGAGTTTTTATTAAATTTACTGACATATAAGTATATACCTTTATCAATAAAAATGGCTTAAAATCGAAATATGGACGTCGTTTTTAGGAGGTTTTTAAGATGTATGATGATATACCAAATTATATGAAAGAATTCCTATCATATATGCAAAATATAAAAAATAGATCTTCAAATACAGTTCGTGAATACTATTATGACTTACGTGACGTATTTAGATTTCTAAAACTATATAAATCTAAAATAAAGATTGATAATATAACACCAGAACTTATAAATAATACAGATATATCTGATTTAGATTTAGAATTTTTAAGAAAGATTGACTTAACAGACCTATATGAATACTTAAACTACATATCAAACGTACGTTTAGATAAGTCTACAACTAGAGCTCGTAAAGTAGCTGCACTAAAATCCTTTTTTAATTTTATGACTTTTAAACAAAAAGCATTAGAAAAAAACCCTACTGTAGAATTAGAAACACCAAAGCTATCTAAAAGACTACCTAAATACTTAACACTTGATGAGAGTAAAGCACTTCTTAATTCTATTGAAGGTAAAAATGAGAAAAGAGATACTTGTATTATTACTCTATTCTTAAACTGTGGACTACGTTTATCAGAGCTTGTATCTATTAATATGAAAGATATGAAAAACAATGTATTAACAGTTGTAGGTAAAGGAGATAAAGAACGTTCTGTATATTTAAATAATGCTTGTCAAAGGGCTATTGAAGAATATATAGCAGTACGACCTAAAGATGTAAAAGATCGTGAAGCATTATTTATAAGTGAGAGAGGTACACGTATAGGAAGAAGAACAGTTGAAATGATGGTAAAAAAATATATTACTTTAGCAGGACTTGATCCTAAAAAATATTCTCCACATAAATTAAGACATACAGCAGCTACTCTAATGCATAAATATGGAAATGTAGATATAAGATCACTTCAACAAATACTTGGACATGAAAGTATATCTACAACAGAAATATATACTCATATTGATAGTGAACAAGTTAAAGAGGCATTAGAAAGTAATCCTTTAAATAATATTTGATGAATGGTATGTATAATGCCATTTTTCTTTTGTCTCTTTTGAAACAAATGTAAAATATATTTAAGAATATATAAAAAATAAATAGAGTGATATACTTAAAAAACTGTATATCGCTCTTTCCTATTATTACCACTTATCTATATATTTACAATACTTTAAGACACTTCAGTCATATATTGGTATAAGTAATATTTGATCCTTATATATTTTACTAGAAGACATACCATTTACATCTTGTATATCATATATTACTTTGTGTATTTCCATATTGTTTTTACTAGAAATAATACTTGCAATATCCCACAGTGTATCTTTATCATTAACTTTTAATTCATATGTCTTTATCTCTTCTTTTCCAAGCCCATATGATGTTATCGTTTCAAATAACATAAATACTGCTAGAATAAGTAAAACATTTAATACAATCCTTTTTAAATTTAACTTATAATTAATACTACATTTTATCATATAACCACTCCTTAAACATTTGTTCTTTAATATATAATTATTATAATATATAAACAAATGTTTGTCAAGTGAAAAATGCAAAAAAAGAACATTCATTCTTTATATTAAATGTCCTTTATTTTTGATACTATTTCTTCATATAAGCTATCTTTAATTTTCATTGATATATATACATTCTCACCAAATTTAATATCTATTATTAATATATTCTCATCTACTACATTGTTATCTAGTAAAGATTTTATTTGTGTATATCTAGAATAACTAATATTAATATCATATTTTATATAATTATATACCTCTTTTTTATTACATTTATCAAGTGCCATTCTTGCACTGTTTAAGTAAGTTCTAGAAAGTGGACCTGCTCCAAGTAAAATGCCACCAAAATACCTTACAATTACTATACATATATTAGTTATTCCCTCTTTTGTTAAAAGCTCATATATGGCTTTTGTGCCTGTTCCTTTGGGTTCTCCATCATCACTAAATCTTATGTTACATACATTTCCATTTAATAGTGAATAAATATATACAACATGTCTTGCCTCTTTATTACTTCCTTTTATTTTATTTATACTATCTATTGCTTCTGCTTCATCATTTATTTTAAATACATATGAATAAAATTTAGACTTTTTCTCTATAATAACAGCACTTGATATTTCCCCAAAAACTGATTTATAGTTTTTATCATTATTTAACATACTGTAGTATTTCATATATAGCTCCTTTATATATGAGAATTATATCATAATATAGTTTTATTTTCAATTATATATAATTTGATTATATTGGGTATTAGTTAAAATTATAATATTGTATTATTTATAGTATTTATTTACTAAAGAGGCAAAATAATACGAGAAAAGAATGAAAATATAATTTACACTTTCATTCTTTCCTATATTCAAAATTTGATATATTTATCCTTTTATAGCTTTATTAAAGCATTTCTATTTCTACCATTACCAATATATTCAATTTTAAATTTTGTTTCTTCTTCTATAAAATTTAAGAAATAAAGAAGTTCATTTGGTAACATACCTTTAGTAGTAACATTAGATATATCTCCCCAACCACTAAATTCTTTATAAATTGGTTTTGCCTCTTTAAGATCTTCTATATTATCTGGCATATATTTTACTTTTTTACCATTTTTTAATAAATAGTGAGTACAAACTTTAACTTTTTTTAGATCTTTCATTATATCAAGCTTATTTATAATTAATTTAGATCCCTCATGTCCAGTAAGAGATCTTTTTAGTGTTGGAAGATCGAACCAACCAATTCGTCTTTTCATGCCCTCTGCATTATCTACTTCATCATTATTCATATAGATATATCGTGCCTCTTCATCGCTCATTTCAGTTAAAAATGGTCGTTTATTAAGACAACAAAAGTATCCTGTACATATAATATATGAATTACAAATACTATATGGTGAGATGTTTGCACCATTCATAAGAGCATTAATTGATGTTGAAGCACTTGTTGTATATGGATTTAATCCATGCAAATTGTCTAACATGATGCCATTACATCCCTCAATTAACACTTTAGCATCATTTTTAATACTATTTAAAAAAGTAGTATAGTCTACTGAGAATTCACCAATTTTTTGTAATATTAAACTATATTCTTTAATTAAATTTAAAGCAATTTCCCTAAAATAATGATTAGGTTTTTTAGAGAACAGTTCTTTATCAATTTCCATACAAGTAAATGTAATTTTTTTAATTAAATCATCTAAAGTAATTTTCTTGTTATAAAAATTATCTATATCATATAATCTTAGACAATGTCTTCTTGTACGCGCAACAACTGCAACTCCTGTACCTTGATTTGTACTTCCAAGCTTAGTAGATATATTAGATCCTACAGTCTTTTCAATATATGGATCAATAAGCAAACATATTGTAGAAGCTATATTTACTCTACCTATTATATTATCTGGTCTTTCATATACTTCTTCTCTTAAAGCTCTAAGATTTAAGATTGCTCCAGGACCTATTACAAATTTTATTTTATCATTAAAAAATACTGATGGAAGCTGTTTTGTAACAATAACATTATCAGAGTCTTCAAGTTGTACTGAATGACTTGCATTAGTGGAGGCATTTACCCTAAATACATAATGATAATCTTTTTCTTTACCAAGATAACTTATAATTTTACCTTTTCCCTCATCACCGTATAGTCCACCTACAATAACATCTACTTTCATTAGTTTCTCCTTTCCTTTTATTAATTATAATAAAAGTATAATTTTATAGTGTATATATTATATAAAAATATGCTTTATTTGTCAATACCGCTATATAGTGTATATTTAAATTAGCTTGAAAAATAGCAAAGCATATGATATAATGTATACATAATTTTGATTATACAATAGTTATTATCTATTGTAGTAACTACATTCTTATTTATGGAGGTAAATTGTATGCTAAAACTTAGTAAAAATGAATTAATTCAATTAGCTAATGAAGGAAAAACTTTATGGGATTTATATGAAATTTTACAAGTTACAAATGAGAAAGATTATAATGAGTATATTCGTTGGGTATTTTGTGATAATTATATAGAGTATAACATTTTCAATGATCAAGTAAATTTAAATCATTTCAAGTATAGGGTACTTAATAATACTTCTACAGATTATATTACACCTGATTATTTGATTAGAAAGTTAGATGAAGGTAAAAATAAAATAGACTTCATGAGACTATTTGGTGTTATTACCACTAATAAGCTTTATAAAGAAATTAAAAAAATATTTGAACTCTATGATGATATCAAAGGATTTGAAGATTTTAAGAAAAGACTTATTAAAAACACTAAAAATAGTTTTACTTCTACAGCTTCTATAGATACAGACCCTACAGATAATAAAGATAATTTTGTATATTTATATGCAATTGATTATTTAATGGCAAACAGGGATAATAAATATTTTAATATTCCAAGTGATAAAGAGGCATATATTTTAAATATTTCATATTATTTAAAAAAGTTTGATGATTATGATTTTCTCAGAAAACTTGCAGCCACATATTCTGAGAACCCTAATATCAATATTTCAAATATTAAACCAATTTATATTGAAAACAATAATTGTTTTACAGATGATATTGATTTATTAATTAATACAGCAATTTATTTAAAGAGTAAAGGCAAAATCCCGATTATAGTTACGTTTAACAACTATAATTATGTAAGGTGTCTTTCTTATGATATTTATTTCTGTTCTAAGATAACGGATGAATTAGAAGAAAAAATAAAGAATAAAAATGAAAAAGAAGAAGATACTTCACTTCCATATATATTTTTTGATAGTTCTAGTATTATTAATTTATTTAAAAATGGATGTATAGAAGATTTATTTTCTGATACTAAAAATAATAAAGTCTTATTTTCATATATTCTTGAAGATATACTTTATATGATGTGGCTTGATAATTTAGATGAATATAAAGATAAATTTTTTAATCTTGTAATTTCAATATTAATTAATCCAACATTTCATTTTGTACCAAGTATTATTAGTTTAAATAAAAACCAAACTCATTTTGATAAAATAGGCTTTATTAATAATATTTTAAAATTTAGCCTAAAACATCCAAACATTAGCATTGCAAGTGAAGATTTGGAAATTATAGAATATGCAATTTTAAATAAGCTAAAGTTAAGTAAGATTGAATAAGAAAATAAGGGCCCTGATTTAGGGTCCTTCATTATGTTATTTTTTTACAATATATTTTGCTTTAGCTTTTTTTGTTACAACATCTTTTGTTATAACGCATTTTTCTATATTAGGATTAGATGGTACTTCATACATTGAATCCATCATAATACTCTCCATTATAGATCTTAGACCTCTAGCACCTGTCTTTCTTGATAGTGCTAAATCTACTATCTCTTCTATAGCATCTTTTTCTATTTCTAGTTCTACATTATCCATTTTAAATAATTTTTTATACTGTTTTAATAATGCATTCTTTGGTTTAGATAATATATTTATTAATGCCTCTTTAGTTAGTTGATTTAGACTAGTTATTATAGGAAGTCTTCCAACAAGTTCTGGTATTAGACCGTATTTTACTATATCGTTTGGTATTACTTTTGAGAAAGCAACACCAACATCCATTGTATCTTTTGGTTCTAATGCTACTCCAAAGCCCATAGTTTTTGTTTCAGTTCTAGATGATATAATTTTTTCTAATCCATCAAATGCTCCACCACAGATAAACAAAATATTTGTTGTATCAATTTTTATAAACTCTTGTTGAGGATGTTTTCTTCCACCTTGTGGAGGAACGTTTGCAACTGTTCCTTCAATTATTTTAAGTAACGCTTGTTGAACTCCCTCTCCACTAACATCTCTTGTTATTGATGGATTTTCAGATTTTCTAGATATTTTATCTAACTCATCTATATATATTATTCCTCTTTCTGCTTTTTGTATATCATAGTCTGCTGCTTGTATAAGTCTAAGTAATATATTTTCTACGTCTTCACCAACATAACCTGCTTCTGTAAGAGTAGTAGCATCTGCTATTGCAAATGGTACATGTAATATCTTTGCAAGTGTTTGTGCAAGTAATGTCTTACCACAACCTGTAGGACCTAGGAGTAATATATTACTTTTTTGTATCTCTACATCGTCTAATTTATCCATATTTCGTATTCTTTTATAATGGTTATATACAGAGACTGCAAGCACTTTTTTTGCATCATCTTGACCTATAACATACTCATCTAACACTCTTTTAATATTTTCAGGAGATGGTAATTCATTATTTTCTAAAAGTTCTTTTGAACCATTTTTGTCTATGTCATTTGACACATCTTCATCTTGTATAATTTTATGACACATTTCTATACATTCATCACATATAAAAATACCATCTGGTCCTTCTATAAGTTTATTTACTTCTTGTCTAAGTCTTCCACAAAATGAACAAAATATTGGAATATAAGATGTTGTATCATCTCCGCCTTTTTTACTTTTTGCCATATATTTATTTCTCCTTGTTTATGCTTGAAATATTTTCCATAACTTCATCTATTAGTCCATATTCTTTTGCTTCTTTTGCTGATAAGAAATTATCTCTATCTGTATCTTTTTCTATTATCTCTAATGGTTTTCCAGTTCTTTCACTTAATATTTTATTTAAGTTAGCTTTTACTTTTAATAAGTACTCAGTATGTATTTTAATATCACTTGCTTGACCTTGAACGCCACCTAAAGGTTGATGTATCATTACAGTTGAATTAGGTAGAGCAAATCTTTTACCTTTTGTACCTGCTGCAAGTAAAAATGCACCCATACTTGCTGCCATACCTACACATATTGTAGATACATCTGATTTAATATATTGCATTGTATCATAAATACCCATTCCAGCAGTTACACTTCCACCAGGACTATTTATATATATAAATATATCTTTTCCAGGATCTTCTGCATCTAGGAATAACAATTGTGCTATTACTAAAGAGGCAGTTACATCATTTACCTCATCAGATAAAAATATTATTCTCTCTTTTAAAAGTCTAGAATATATATCAAAAGATCTTTCTCCTTTACTTGTTTGTTCTATTACCATTGGTACTAAACTATTATTAATCATAATAAAACCCCTCCTTTATAATTAATAAACTATTTTTCTACTGCATTATCTACAACAATAGCTATTGTTTTTTCTTGTAAAATTTGCTCAGTTACATAATGTCTTATATTAGGGTTATTTTTGAAGCTTTCAGTATTTGCAGTATCTCCATATTCTTTTACAAGATCTTCTACTTTTTTATCTATATCTTGTTCTTCAACTTTAATATCTTCAACTTTTGCAATGTATTCTAATGCTAGTTTTAAAGTAACATCTCTTTTTGCATTAGGTCTTAAATTAGTTTTAAAGTCCTCTAAAGTAGATCCCATATATTCACAATATTTTTCTATTGTAAGACCTTGATATGATAAATTAGCACTAAATTGTTCTACCATTTTTTCAACTTCACTATCAATCATTGCCTCTGGTATATTTACTTCTGTATTTTCAACTAATTTTTCTAATGCTTTGTTTTCTTTTTGCATTTTAGCTTCAGTTTCTTTTTGAGATTTTAATTTCTTTTCTAAATCTTTTTTATATTCTTCTAGAGTTTCAAATTCAGAAACATCCTTTGCAAATTCATCATCTAACTCAGGTAGAATTTTTGCTTTAATGCTTATTAATTTTACTTTAAACATAGCATCTTTTCCAGCTAAGTTATCAGCATGATATTCATCTGGGAATTTTACATTTATTTCTCTTTCTTCCCCTATTTTCATACCAATTAATTGATCTTCAAATCCTGGTATAAATTGTCCACTACCAATTGTAAGTTCAAAGTTTTCAGCTTTTCCACCTTCAAAAGCTACACCGTCAACAAATCCTTCAAAATCAATTGTTGATATATCTCCATCTTTTAGATCTCTATCATCTACGCTTACAATTCTTGCGTTTTTATCTCTTGCAACTTCTAATTCTTTTTCTACATCTTTTTTAGTTACTCTTGTACTAAATTTTTCAACTTCAAGTCCTTTATATTCTTTTACAGTAGCTTCAGGTTTTACATAGAAAGTAACTGTATATATAAATTCTTTTCCTTTTCCAATTTGTTTTATATCAAGTTCTGGTTTAGATACAACTTCTAGATTATTAGCTTCTATTGCATCAGCATAAGCTAAATCTACTGTATCTTCTATTACAGATTCATATAAAACTCCCTCACCATACATTTTTTCAACTATGTTTCTTGGTACCTTTCCATTTCTAAATCCTGGTACTTTAAAATACTTAGCATTTTTAGTAAATGCTTTATCTAAAGCTTTTTCAAAATCTTCTTTAGACATAGTAAATTCTAGTACTACTTTTGAATTTTCTTGTTTTTCTACTTTTACACTCATTTTTAATTCCTCCATTAACAAAAAATTTGACTTAAAATATAATTAATCAGTCATTTTAACTATTATATTATACCATAATTCTGTATTTTTTCAACCTATTTAGAAAAAAACGTATAAAAAGTTCTACTTTCACATTTAGAAAGAAACTTATTTTTTTAGTTTTTATATTGTAATTCACAAATAATATATTTTATATAGAATATTCATAATCAAATAAAGAAGATGCTTTACATCTTCTCAAATATTTCATGGTACTATGGCTTTAATGCTGTAATTGGTACAATATAAATGCCAGTTTCTGGATCTCTTGCTATAACATCAGTATATCCAACAACTACACACATAAACTTTGGCTTTTTTACCATATTATTATAAAAGTTTAATAAACTTTGTTTTGCCTCTTCTACTTGATGAAAACCTAATTTAATTTCAACTGCTGCATATTCTCCATCATTAAATTCAAGAATTGAGTCTACTTCAAGTCCTGTAACATTATCCCTAAAATGAAATAATTTTCCACCTAAATATTCAATATATATTTTAAGATCTCTTTCAACTAAAGCTTCAAACATAAAACCAAAAGTTTTTAAATCATTTATTAATTTATCTTTAGTTAAATCCAAGCATGCACAAGCAAGTGATGGATCAGTAAAGTGTCTTTTTGAAGATTTACCTAATCTTTCGGGAGATCTATAATTTTCATTGTATGCATTTTGATTATTTGTAATATGAAGTCTATTTAAAACGTCTAAATAATCCTCAATTGTAATTCTACTTTCAATAATTTCTCTTTCATTAGCATATTCTTCTATATCTTTTAATAATGTATTTTTACTTGCAATTGTTGTTTCATTTCTTGCTAAACTTTTAAGTAACATATTCATTTTATTTTTATCTCTTTTTTTATCATCATTAATATCCTTATCTAAAATTGCTTCAATATAACTTTTAGGTATTATATTAATTTTATCCTCAGGTGTATTAATATTTGAAGGCCAACCTCCACGAATTATAAGATTTGCAAGTTTATCTAATGTTACCTTATCATTTAAATTATTTTTTAGCGTACCATTTAGCATATCAGTTATGGAAGCTTTTCCAGTTGAATCTCCTGATTCATATAAACTCATAGTATACATTTGAATTTTACCTATTCTTCCAGCACCAGAATGGTGTATTTTTTCTTTTTGTTCTTTATCGGTTAATTTAGTAGAACAAGTCAATATATAATTTCCTTTTTTTACAGTATCATCACATTTTCTTCTAACTGCATCCCAAATTTCAGGTATTAAATTCCACTCATCTATAAGTTCAGGCTTTTCATCATTTAAAATTAAATCTAAGCTTAATTTAGCTTTTTCTTTAATTTCATCTTCATCTAATAATACTACACTATTTGCATGATTTAATGATGCCCAAGTTTTTCCACACCACTTTGGACCTTCTATACTTACAGCACCAAATATAGATAAGTAATCTTCTATTTTTTTATCCACCAATCTATTTATATATTCTTTTTTTCTTAAAGACATATTTTTTCCCTCCCTTTATTTATATTAATATTTTACTACATTTTATAATTAGTTTCAATATATAATATACATTTTTTAAGGTTTTTGATATACATTTTTTAACAAATTTAATATATATTTTTTAAAAATAAAAGGCGTAAGCACAACTTAAAAAGAAAATATTTATTTGTATTCTGATATATGTACATAACAAATATTATTAATTATATATTTTATGTATAAGTTAAGGCGCAAAGTTGCGCCTTTTACTACTCTTTATTTTTATCTATTAAATAATCCTCTATCACTTTATATGTCCAAGCAGCAGCACCTGTATACCAAGTCCATCCTCCTCTACCTATATGTTCAGGATTAGAATAAATATCTGCAGCTACAACATAAGGCTCTACCATATATTTATCTGCTTTCTCTTTAGTATCAGAATGATATATAGGATTAATATATCTTAATATATCTATTCCCTCTTTTTTCTGACCAAGCTCAAAATATGCCTTAGCAAGCCAAGTTGCAGCATGTGTATATTGTCCCCCATTTTCTCTTATTCCTGGTACATACGCTTTTATATATCCTGGATTATTTTTAGGTTTATCAAATGCTGGATATAGAAGTTTTACAATCATATTTTCTTTATCCACTAAATATTTATCAGCAGATTTTAATGCCTCTTTAAGTTCATTTTTAACATCAGGGTAATCTTTCATAGCAATAACTGCCCAAGCTTGTGATATAAGATCTATTTTACATTCTCTACTCGAATTTGCACCAAGCACTTCTCCATTTTCAAAAAATGCCCTAACAAAATGATCTTTGTCCCATGTATTATCTATAATACTATGTTTAAAAATATGTCTTTTCTTATCGCACAATTTTTCCATTTCTATATCATTTTTTATTTTTGCAATTTTAGAAAATCTTTTTAATATATCCATCATAAAAAATGTAAGCCATACTGATTCCCCTCTTATATTGCTAAATCCATCATTCCAGTCTCCATCTCCAATATCAAGTAAACCATTTTCTTCGTTTACTCTTGAGAGTCCATAACATATAGCAAGCTTTGCATGTTCATATACACTAGCCTTTTTATCTATTTGATGATATACATCATATACCTCTCTCCTATCTCCCATAGGCTTATCTTCTAAGAAACAAGTCTCCTCGTCAAGTATACTTATATCCCCTGTCTTTTCTACATATTCTGAAAGTACATATGGAAGCCACAAATAATCATCACTAAAATATGTTCTAATACCCGCATTACTATGCATATGCCACCAATGAAGTACATCACCTTTTTCAAATTGCTTACTTGAATTAAGTATTATTTGATCTCTTGTTTTCTCAGGCCATGAACTAATTAATGCTAATGTATCTTGTAACTGATCTCTATAACCTATAGCACCACCTGATTGATAAAAACCAGATCTTGCAAAAAGTCTACATACAATACACTGATAGAGTAACCATCCATTTGCCATTATCTCAAGATACTTATCCTCAAGCTTAAAATCTCTTTTTACAAGTTTTTTCCAGTATTCTAGTGTTCTTTTATGCTCCTCTTCTACCAGCTCTTTATTTTCGTATTTTTGAAGCATTTTATCTATATCTTCACTTTTCTCACCGCAACCAAGTAAAATAGAATACTCCTCTTTAGAATTAGCATCAATATTTGTTGTAATTTTTATAGTGTAACTATCTTGTAAATATTCAACTTTTGTATTTTTACTACTTCCCTTTACTGTAGTAAAAACAATACAATCAGAGAATTCAATACTATATGGATTTTTAAACTCCATTACACCATCTTTTTCTCTACACAAAATATATGTTGTATTTGTCTCCTTAGCTACACCTAATACTGGCTCTAATTTATATTCTATAACACACTCTTGTGACTTAGAATATTTATTTTCAAGCGTTATTTTTTGAATTTTTACATTATCATCTCTTGGAATAAAAATATCCATTTCCTTATTTATATAATGATCTTCTTGTAATACTTTAGAGTATCCAAAGCCATATTCTAAATTATAGTTTTCATCATATATCCCTTTAAAAGACTCACCTGGACTAAAACTTATCCAATCATTACACCAATTGGTAATCTTAAATCCTTGACTATTTTTATAATAGGTGTATACAGTACCATAGCTTGATACTACAGTACCGAAATTTTCATTTGCCATTATATTACACCAAGGAAGTGGTGTCTTAGTATTAAATATATGATATTTATCTCCCTCTTTACCAAATCCACCATATAAGTTGAAAGCTACATATTCGTCTAAATTAGAATTCATCTCTATCACTTATATCAACCTCCATATTATTATCTGTTTTATTTTCTAACTCTCTAGCATTATTAAAATATAAAAATTCTGAAATATTTTTAATATATCTTCTAGAAAGATAAGATAGTAATGTTATCTCTTGATTTGAAAGATTATTTATATTTAATATATAAATATTTCCTTTAGTCTGTTCCATATACACAGCTCTATCAACTCTACTCTTAACAAATCTATATATAGGTCCATCTTGTTTTTGAGACTCTTTAATTAGTACTACTACATCTAAATCAACTTTTCTATTTTTTACATAATCCATAAAATTTATAACTTCTTTTATAATTCCTGCATCTTCTATTTTATCAATTTGTACAAGTACAATTGGTAAATCTCCAGATATAGAATATTTCCATAAGTCTGACTGCTTAAGTTCCTCATTCCAAAATCTATCATCTTCTGTTACATTCTTTTTAATTAACGTGTCTTTTATAATGTCGTTATATACTTCTGCACGAGTTGGTTCTAGTTTTAGATATCTTGCAACAACACTATTTAATTCATTAGTAATTTTACACTGATCTTCTATTCCATCTTTATCTAAGTTTAGTATTGCATTAGATATTTTATACTTACTTTCTGCAACTCCTAAAATATAGTAAAATTCTTGTCTCTCATAAGGATCTAAAATAATTCTTGCCCTATATGATAATACTGGCCAAAGTGGATATTTTGTCAAATTTTCATCATAAGCTGAGTTATCATTATAAAATAGTTTTTGTTTTTCTGTCTCCATCTCTTTTGCAAGATCAATACCTACTAATTTAGAGTATATATATAACTCTTTATCGTCTTCTGCTTTTTTTCTTTTACTTGCAACAAGTACATCTAAATCTTTATCATAATATGTTTCAATCTGTAAATTACTAAAGGATGGATGAACTACATTTGTCATATAATCTGTCATTGCAGGCTCTATATATGTATTAATTATTATCTCTCTTCTTGTGTTTCCATTATTATATACACTAATTTTCTTCATCTCTGCATTAAATTCTGGTGAAATAGAAATTGTTGTAGCTATCTCAAGTTCACCTGTAACTATAGAACATTCTACACTATTTAGAGAACTTATCCATTTACACTTATCAGTATTTTTATTGTATTTGCTATGTATATTACAATCTGTAACAGATATAGTGTTTCCTGTTTCTTTATCTGTAAGATATACAAAATTTCCACTTGTGTTAAGTTCAGTATATCTTTGTCTATTTAAAATTTTATCTTTATATTTTAAAAAACTTGCTCCACTGTTAGTTATCATTGTAGAAAGATTTGATCCTTTAAGAAAAGCAATACTTAACTTATTGCTCTCATCATTTGGTGTCACATACTTTCTGTTAGCATAAGTATAACTTACATGTGTTGTATATTTTTGTACATTTTTCTGTTTAAATTTATTTTCTTTATCTTTTATACCTTTTTTAATATTTGCTTTTATTCTCTCTCTTTCTTTAAGTAAAATCTCACATGCTTTTATATTTGGATTTGAATGAAATCTATCTCTTATAATACCATCATTTAAGTAATTATTTATAGCAGTAAGTATCATACCTTGATGATGTGCCATATATGTTTTTATAATTTCACTATCTGCACCTACATGCAAATTTTCTTTAGTATAGTCTATTGCTTCATAAAAACCATATGAAGAATACATGCCAAGAGCCTTTAATCTTTTAATATTTTTATACACATTTACTGGATCTAATTCAAGCATCAGTATAGATGAATATGGAGAGATTACAAGAGAATCATTAAGTCCTCTTTTTAGTCCTAACCATGGTATACCAAAGGCTTTATATTGATAATTTAAGTCATTATCTTTTATTGCATATGCAGACTCAGATATACCAAATGCTACACTATTTGCTTTAGCATATTTTAGCTGACTATACTTTGTAAAGAAAAGTGATTGATCAATTAACGTATGCTCATATGATTTGTTAAATAATAGTGGCATAAAATATTCAAATGCTGTACCACTCCAAGATATAAGACCTTTATATCCATCAAGCCTTACTAAATTTCTACCAAGTGCAAACCAGTGCTTTGAAGTAACTTGTCTTGAAGCTATAGCAATAAGACTTGTTGTTCTACTCTCAGACATTAACATATCATAATAACTATCTACAAGAGTACCATTTTCTACAGCGTATCCAATAGAAAATAGATTTCTAGATGTATCATAAAGAAGTGAGAAATCTGTATTTTCAATTATATTTTCTGTTATATCTAACATTCCATCTATTCTTTCTTTATACTCTGCACTAAAATCTTTTATACTATATGATTTATCCTTTTTTAAATCATATAAAAACTCTCTTGCAACATATAGTGCTGTTATAAAGTTTCCACTATCTACTGTTGATACAAATCTAGGTCTTAGTGGCTCTAATGTTTTTATATTATACCAATTGTATAAATGTCCATTCCACATTTCTAATTTTTCTATTGTATTATATATATTTTCAAGTCTTTTTATCATTTCTTTTTTATTTATAAAATGTAGATCATATGCATTAATTATAGCTAAAATTCCAAAACCAATATTTGTTGGTGATGTCCTATTTGCTATTTTATATCTCCTATTTTCTTGAAAATTATCAGTTGGTAAATAATTATTTGTAGGACTCATCATTGTATCAAAAAAGTTCCATGTTCTATTTGCAATTTCTAATACTTCTGACTTAGATTTTTTATCTAATTTTTTAATTCTACCAACTAAGTGATCCTTTCCAAGCAAGTAACATAAAACAGGAGCAAATAAAAAAGAAATAGCAACAAATAATTTAAAATCTATTAATACAATCTCACTTGTATTTATAGCAAGTGGTAAGGCTATCATAATTATAGCAATTACTACATTTATAAACATATTAGAATAGTAATATGTTAATGTATTTTTAGCAGTTTTCTCTAAAGTCTCACCTGTTGTCCATTGTAACAAATTTTTCTTTGATATAAGCATTCTATAAAGTGATAATGTAAATGCACTAATACAATTATATGCTCTATATGGCATTGTAACAAAATTAAAACACATTGTAAGAAAATCTGCACTAATACCATGTATTATTGGAATGTATTGTACATCTTTAGTATGTCTTACTTTTCCATATAATATAATGTCTATAATAGATAGTAAATATCCAAAATTTACAGCTACAAAACAAATAAGGGATGTAATAATAAATGCTCTATTTGATATAAACATAGATACAAGTATTGAAAGTAGCGCAAATACATCTAAAAGAGGTCTTCTTATATTATCAAATATCTTCCATTTTGATAATATGTTTAGCTTAGATTTTGGGCTAAGTAACCATTTTATAATTTGCATATCTCCCCTATACCATCTATGATTTCTTTTCATATATGCAATATAGTTATTTGGAAAACCATCTTGTAGTTCAACATCTGATGCAAGTCCTGCCCTTATAAATGATCCTTCAAGTAAATCATGACTTAGTACTAAATTTTCTGGTATTTCTTCTCCTAGTAATTTTTCAAAAAGTTCTATATTATATATTCCCTTACCACAAAATATCGCCTCGCCAAATACATCTTGATAAACATTTGCTATTGCATTAGTATAAATATCAAGACCACCTACTCCACCAAATATTTTAGAAAATATACTTTTATTTGCAGCTTCTATATCAAGTCCTACAGATGGTGTAATTAGTCCATATCCTTTTTCTACTATTTTACCATTTTTAGATAAAACTGGCTGATTTAGTGGATGAGCAATTATAGCTACTAAATCTTTTGCTGTATTTATTGATAACTGACTGTCTTCATCTAGAGTTATAGCATACTTTGCAGGAATTATTTCATCGTATATAAGATACATACACTTATCTATTTCTTCCTTGCTTAAATTTCCAAGTATTAGCTTATTAAACTGAGACAGAGCACCTCTTTTTCGCTCCCATCCCATATAACAATTCTCACCTTTAGAATATACACGTTTTCTATATATAAAATTAAATATTTTATGTTCTGACTCATATTTTTCATTTAATTCATCTAATCTTTGTTTTGCGTATTCTACTATTTTTTTATCTATAGATATTACTTCTTTATCACTAGAAATACAGTCTCCAAGGAGCATATAATACATATTTTCACTTCTATTTGAAAGATATGTAACCTCCATTTTCTTTATCATTTCATCTAATTTTTCTACTGATGATATTACAGTTGGCATTACCACATATGTAGGATATTTTTTATCAACAGTTTTTGCAAAATCAAATCTTGGAAGTATCTTTGGATGTACAATCTTTCTAAGTATATAGCTAAGTATTTTATCTGAGACCTCCATACTAAATACAAAGCCTATTATATAGAAAAATATATTTAAATATCTATTTTCAAATTTTATAAGTGACATTCCAACAAAATATGTAATAAGTGTTGCTATAGTAAGTAAAGATAATATATAAATATATGATTTTATCGGCTCAATAATTTTATAATACATTTTATTTAAAAAATAAGGTTTATTTAATTCCTTCTTTAGTAAATATTTTTCTTCTCCAATAAGAAAAAAACCTACATGTTTTTTATACTTATTTGAACATTCAACTGCTTTTTTAGCAACATATGCTTCTGATAAATTATATTTTTTTGCAAGTTTTATTATATAATATCTATATCTAGCCTTTGTTTTGTAATCACACTTTTTAAATTCATTTGTATAGTCTTTTTTTAAAGTTTCATCAATCTTATTTACTTTTTCAAATATTTCTCTAAAATTTAGACCTTGAAGTTGTTTGTACGCAAGAATTGCTCTACCAATATAATCTGTAGTTTTTGCAATCTCCATATGCTCTTTTACTATTGCCTCTTCTACTGTAAATCCAATTTTATCTGCCTCTTCTGTAAGAATTTTAAAGAAAGGTTCTCCCTTAGGCCCTAGTTCTTTTAGTCTATATGCCATATATTCTACTAATGCAGTATTAGTATTTTTAATCTTCGTACTATTCATTAATGAAGTTTTATTTATTCCTTTGAAAAAATTAAACTCATGATATAGCTCTTTTATTAATTTATCTGTTGAAATATTCTCACTTGTAAGTAATTTTTCAACTTCTATTTTTCTCATTTGTGAATTAGAAATATTTAAACATATTCTTGCAATAAACTTGAGTAATGCCATCTTTAACATAAGTACAAAAAGATCTAACTCTTCAGAAGTTAAATATGATAGTTTTTGATATTCTCTCAAGCAGTTTAGTATTATATTTTTATCTATATATCCAGTACAGTTTTCAACCAATTCATATGCTAAATAAAATATACTTATATATTTATTACCATCATTTGCAATTATTACTGGTAATCTTTTATTTTTAAGTACTTTTCTTGCCTCTTTTACATCTTCATATTCTTGTTCTATTATATACATGTTATCAAGAAGCCACTGACCTGCAGAATGTATTTGTATTTTCATATCATATGTTTTCTCTAAAATTTTATATGTTTTAGAAATTATTTTATAATTTTTTTCTGCTTCTCTAAAAGTACTATCTAACGAATTTTTCATCATAATCAACCTTTCACTATATATTTTATCCTATATATCTGATTATATAATAAAAAGGAGTATATTGCAATAAACAAAAATCATCTTATTTCCAAAAATTTACAAAATATTCCTTGTTATCTTTTTTATTTATCTTAAATTATAACATATATATTATATCCAATAATTTGACATTTTATGTTAATTTTGATATAATTTTTTGACATTTAAATATAGATTTAAAAGAATAATTTCTTTTATATTAAAAAGTAAATTTTACTTTTAAATCTAAAATCAAGGAGGAAAAATATGTTAGAATTAGACACAACTTATGAAAATAATAATAGTAAAATATCATTTTGGCCATCTCCTGATAGTAGTAACCCTTATCTTAATCCGTATGATAGTGAATATGTATTCTCATATGATCCACACCAATATCATCGAATTAAAGAAATTCTAGACAATGTCTATAATGAAAATACTGAGAGGCGAAAATCTTGTAACTGTTTTATATGTGGAGATAACCCAATAAATTTTGATACAGAAAAAGCAGAAGTCACTATTATGTGTTGTACATGCCATATAAGAAATATCCGTTATTTATTTAAACTTATTGAGTCTAATGATTATACTATAAATGAAGATATCATAAGAAAAGTTACAAATATTTCATGGACTTTTGAAAATATTTGGAAATATGATATATCTTATAGGGCAAGTAGTATGACTTCTCCAAAGTTTATAGAGTTTTTCTTAGATACCCTACTTTACAAAGCAAAGAATTTTGATCACTATTTAGATAAGGATGACTATGATATCAAGAAATTATGGCGTTCATATAGCAACTTTTTAGTAACATTTCACACTTTTGGATTTTATTTGCAAGTAAACAGTCTAATAGAGGAAAATAAATTAAATCTTGTATACCTTGCAATTTTACAATATATTGATGCTATATCTACAAATTTTTCTAGAACAGTTAAATATTATATAATTGATCGTATCAAAACGCCTACCTATTTTACAGTAGAACTAGCCTACGATTTAGAACAAATGCTTCAAAAATATCCAGGTGTAATGAAAAGTAATATGCATTCTAAATTTGAAGACATGTCTAATTTATTATTTAATACATATAATCTTACAAAAAAATACAAAGAAGATTTAGAAAAAAATAATTTAGAATTTAATTTTTCTAATCTTTGGAACAATATAGTAAAAATACATTTATGCGACTATGCAAATCCTAAATATTTGAAAGAGATTATATCTTCTAGTAAATACAAGTATAGAAATAATCCTTATTCATCTTATGATAATACTCTTTTATCTATGTATATTGATTTTAACAAATATAATTTTTCTGATATAAATATAATGTCTATGTTCAATGCTGCTGGTCTTTATTGTGCAATAGAGTTTTTCTTATTAATGGAAGATTATAATAAAATAGTTACTGTTATTGAACAATTTATGTATACACTAACTTCAAAGTTTAACTTTAAAATAAGTGAAAATAGCAATGATATAGCTATATATACTGATTTAACTATATTATTAGAAGCATATAAAAATGAATATGAATGACTTAAAGCAGGTTTTATTTAACCTGCTTTTTCACGCCTCTTGTTTTTTTATGTAAAGTGTGATATAATAATATCGGATTTTTAAATAAGATTTAAAAGAATAATTTCTTTTATAAAATAATAAATTTACTTTAAACCTAAAATCAAGGAGGAAAATCATGATAGCAATTAGTAACTCTGATTTTGAAAAGTTTGGTTGTGTAAACTGTGGGTGCGATTTTGTATTTAGTGCAAATGAATTCAACTCTTCAACTGCTATAATCGTTGAATGTACTGAATGTGGTACAAAATTTTTTATTTTTGCTGATGACACCACTTCTGTCTCGTATTCTGGCAATCCAGATTTCTTGGATTATGATGAAAATGAATACACATTAGAAGTAACCGAACATCCAAGAAAGGGTATCCCCAAAAAAATCTCAACTAAAAAAATTGTTAAAGGTAGCTCTGGCTGGAGTATTGGAATAACCAAAGAACACTTTGTGTCATATTTTGTAAAGGATATCGAAACTGGAAAACATATAATTAATTTTTTTGATAATTTAGAGAAAAAAGATAAGAACCGAAAAAATTGCAAATGTTTTTTATGTGGAAAAAATTCGGCTCAGTTCTCTAAAGAATCTAACCCGTTAGATATAAGAGTTAAGATTTTTGCTTGTGAAGAACATGAATATCTTCTTTCTGCAACACAGCTGAATTTGATTCTTCAACAGCTTTCTGAAAATTAAAAAATAACTAGGTCTATGAATGATTATTATGGAGTAAGTCATTAATTTGATTTACTCCATTTCATTTACTATTTTATATAAGTTGACACATTATATAAAATTTGATATAATTTTTGCGCATATTAACATAAGATTTAAAAGAATAATTTCTTTTATAAAATAACAAATTTACTTTTAAATCTAAAATTAAGGAGGAAAATCATGATAGCAATTAGTAGCTCTGACTATGAAAAGTTTGGTTGTGTAAACTGTGGATGCGATTTTGCATATAATCCAGCTTCAATAAGTGGTAATGGTACTTTTCCTGCAAAATGCGGTGAATGTGCTACAGAATTTGTTATTTTAGCAGATGGTTTAAGAAAATCTGGTTTGGGATTTGGCAATGGATTGAATGAATACGCTTATCCAATACTTCAGGAACATCCACGCCATGGTATACCTAAACATAAATTTGTAAGACCTGATATTAGACCAGAAAATGGTATTGGAGAATTTTGCAAATCAAGAGGTGTTGGTTATGATCTTGCATGTTTCGTTAAAAGTAAAGAAGCAGGCAAACGCATTGTAGATATGTTTGACAAAATTTTTGAAGAAAGAAAAAAAGAACATAAAAACTGTAAATGTTTTGTATGTGGTAAAGATCCTGTTTGGCTTGACTATAGGCCTAATGAACCACTATGGATTCAAGTAAAAATTCAGTATTGTAAAGATCATGAAAGAAATATTAATGTTTTGTCACAACTTATTAGTGAAGATAATATTATCACTGAAGATAAAATAAAAATGGCAATGAATATTGAATGGAATTTTAAGAATACATGGAAATATGAATTAAGTTCTAAAGTCATTAGCAATGCATCTATACACTTTATTAAGAATTTATTTAAGCAAGAAGTTGAGCCATCTAAAGAAGTCAAAGAAGCAATAGACTTTTCTTTTAATTACGATGGTAATGTTCTATCACAGTTTCATTCTCTTGGATGTTTTTTACAAGTTAATAGCTTACTTAGAAAAGATGACTTTAAGAAATCCTATCTTGCTATTTCTCAGTATATTCAGGCTATATCTTTTAGATTTACTACAAGTTTTAATTATAAATATAAAAGTAACTTAAAATTTTATATTAGGATTGCAAAAGAATTAAATAGTTTTTTATTTGACAATCCATATGAAAATGAAAATTGTTTTTATTGTGATTTTAAAGGTGTAAGTACTGATGAACTTACCAAAAATTATAAAGAAGAACTTAGTAAAATATATTTATCATTTACATTTAAAAATCTCTGGGAGAATATAATTAAAAATCATGTATGTGAGTATGCTGATTTTAAATATCTAAGAAATATTATAGAGACAGATGAGTATAATACAATTGATTTTTCTAATACAAATATAATGTCTATGTTTAATACTGCAGGACTATACTTTACAGTAAATAAATTATTAGAAGAAGAAAACGAAAAAATGGCTGCTTTAGCTGTTGAACAAGTATATAACTCTCTTACTTCGAAATTTAATGCAGCTATTAATGAAAATTGTATTGATAAAAATAATGAAAAAGATAAAAAACTATATATGGATTTGTCTGTACTCCTTCACTCTTATTGGGATAACAAATAATACAAAAAATTTATACCAAAAGCAAGCCATTTTTAGCTTGCTTTTGGTATTACTTTTATTTTTTACTATTTCTAAATCTTAAAGTTGGATCTAGTATTTTTTTTCTAAGTCTGATGTTTTCTGGTGTGATTTCTACTAGTTCGTCATCTCCAATAAATTCAATTGATTGCTCAAGTGTCATCTTTTTAACTGGTACAAGTTTTAATGCATCATCACTACCTGATGCTCTTGTATTTGTTAAATGTTTTTCTTTACATACATTTATAGTTAAATCATCACTTCTTGAGTTTTCTCCAACTATCATACCAACATATACCTCAGTACCTGGAGTTATAAATAATGTTGAACGTTCTTGTGCTTGGAAAAGTCCATATCCTGTAGCCTTACCTTGTTCAAATGCAATAACTGCACCTCTAGGTCTTGTTATAAGTTCTCCCTTATCTGGTTCATATCCTGCAAAAGTATGGTTCATTATACCATTACCTTTAGTATCAGTCATAAACTCTCCTCTATAACCTATAAGTCCACGAGCTGGTATTTTAAATTCTAATCTGCTATACCCTACTTGTGATGTTGAAGCACTCATATTAGTCATTTCACCTTTTCTTTGACCAATTTTTTCCATAACAACTCCAACAAATTCTTCTGGAACATCTATTATTAAATCTTCCATAGGCTCACATTTTACTCCATCAATTTCTTTATATATAACTGTAGGTCTTGATACTAAAAGTTCAAATCCCTCTCTTCTCATATTCTCTATAAGAATAGATAAATGTAGTTCTCCTCTACCTGATACCTTAAAGCTATCAGCAGTTTCTGTATCTTCTACTCTAAGTGATACATTTGTTTCAAGCTCCTTATATAGTCTATCTCTTATATGTCTTGATGTAATAAACTTTCCTTCTTTACCTGCAAAAGGCCCATTATTAACACTAAATGTCATAGATACAGTTGGCTCATCAATATCAACAAATTCAACTGCTTCAGGATTTGTAGCATCTGCAATTGTCTCACCTATTTCAATACCCTCTACACCATTTACTGCTACAATATCTCCACAATATGCTTCTTCTGTTTCTACTCTATTAAGTCCAGAATATGTAAATAGTTTACCTATTTTTATATTTTGAATACTTCCATCTTTTTTACAAAGAGCTACTTGTTGTCCATTTTTTATAGTTCCTCTCTCAATTCTACCAATTCCAACTCTACCTGTATATTCATCAGAATCAATATTTGTTACAAGTAATTGTAAAGGTTCATCTTTATCTCCACTTGGCTCTGGAACAGTATTTACAATTGTTTCAAATAATGGTTGCATATTATCACTTTCTTCATCTAAAGAATTTTTAGCAAATCCATTTTTACCTGATGCATATACAACTTTAAAATCTAATTGCTCATCTGTAGCATCTAAATCCATAAATAATTCTAATACTTCATCTACAACTTCTGTTGGTCTTGCACCTGGTCTATCAATTTTATTTATAACAACTATTGGTACTAAGTTTAAAGCTAGTGCCTTACTTAAAACAAATCTTGTTTGTGGCATTGGTCCATCGAAAGCATCTACTACAAGTATAACTCCATCTACCATTTTAAGTACACGCTCTACTTCTCCACCAAAATCAGCATGTCCTGGAGTATCAACTATATTTATCTTTATATCTTTATAGTTTATTGCTGTATTTTTAGATAAGATTGTAATTCCTCTTTCTCTTTCAATGTCATTTGAATCCATTACACGTTCTGCTACTTGCTCATTACTTCTAAAAGTTCCACTTTGTTTTAATAGTGCATCAACAAGTGTAGTTTTACCGTGATCAACGTGAGCTATAATTGCCACATTTCTTAAGTTTTTCATTTAATATCATCCTTTCAATTCCTAAAATAAAATCGCCTAAAAATATAACCTAAAAGCAAAGTTTTCTAGGTCATTATCTTCTCTGTATTATATATAATAATATTTACTGATATATTATACTACAATATCTTACACTTGTCAACATAAAATGACTCAGAAAATGGTGTTTTTAAGAAAAAATGTACCTAAAACACTACACATTTTAGATACATTTTATAATTTACATTAATTTTTTTACTTATTAGACTATTTTAAATTATTTACATATGTTAATTACATTTAAAATATTTTCAATACTAGCTTTATTTATAAATATTTTTTCAAAAAGTTCATTTCCATGATCTTTTAAATACAAATTAGTATTTGTATCCCTTGAAAAACTACTTATTTTTAACTCATTATTATTAATATTTATTTCAATTATTGCAAGTTCGCCAAACCTTATAGTAACCATAGTACCCTTATTATTTAAAGCATCAATATCCTTTATATTTAACGTAGCTGTCTCCCCTATATTAGTATCACTACAAGTTGCTTCTTTATAATTTTGATAAGAGTAAATATAAGGTAGAAAATTATATACATCATCTTTAATTACATTATATAATTCTTCACTGCCCCCTGATAATACGGGTATTTTTTCACATCTAATTGAAAAACGGTCTATATAATCATAATCAATAAATAAAGAGGGTATTACAATATTCGCTTTTATAATACCAAAGTTTAAAAAAAATGTTTCATAACGTTTCTCATAACTTAATCTAAAATACCTAATTCTCTCTCCTATTTTGCAAATGCTTTTTTCTAAATTTTTTCTAAACTCTTTTACGGAATTATAAATATATTTTGTATAATTCTCTATTAAATAACAAAGTTCTAAAAGTGAAATATATTCACCTTTTCCTGATACATATGATTTTTTAATTTCATTTTCCTTTTTAAATATTCCTTTTTCCTGAATTTTAAAAATTTTTGTAGAAATTATAGGGTCTTCTGTAAGATAATCTCTACTTAAAATTCCAAGTTCTTGATTAAAAATACTAAAGTCACTTTTTACAATATTTGCCATTATCTTTCCTCCATAATAATCATTAATTGGTTACATAAATATTTTGCATATTATATCATTCTGTTTAGCTTATGTCAACATATCATAGAGAAAAAATGTGATTAATTTGTGATAATGTCACTATAGAAGAAGAAAAATTTAATTTTCAGAA
>CAOYAN010000005.1 GCA_948562205.1 uncultured Clostridia bacterium
TATGCCCTTTTTCTTTATTTTTGTTTTATTTTTCTAATTATTTCTTTCAAACTATTATCCTCCTTTTAATAATATTATATCATTTAAATATTAAATTATAGTGACTTTTAACATTACAATTTAGTCACTTTAAATATAAAAATATTATTTATTAATGGTAATAATACTTACAAATTATACTTTAAAAATACAAAAAAATATGATATAATATTTGCCAAGATATTTGTAACCTATTCAAAATTTTGAAATCTGGAGGCGTATTATGACTTTTGAACAAATTACATTACCAAAATTCAATCCATTAAATGAACTTTTAAAATATTTAAAAAATCAAACTTATATTATACTTTTAGACAGGACTGCTTGTGAAAAATTATTTGAAAATTTTCCACCTACAAATACTAAAGAAATGAATGAATATTATTTTTCTAGAACATTTGAGATAAGTAAACTTAATGATGTAATTTCTACAGTTGAAATAACTATAAAGCCTATTAGTTCAACAATGTTTTTTATTGATTTTAGTACTTTTAAGAAAAATAATAATATAGAATTTGTTTGGAGTCCCTGTGAAAATGAAATATTATATTTTAAATAATTAAAAGAGAGTGTCTTGCTTTGGCACTCTCATCTTGTATTTATTTTATATAATTTTATAATAAATTTTGTATACTCATTTTCTTTTGATTTTACTTTAATACTTCCATTCTGACTTTCAACTATTCCTTTAACAAAAGCAAGACCTAAGCCTAAACTAGAATTTTTACTATTATTTGCTTTATAAAATCTTTTAAATATATTTTTTATATCTTCTTTTTTTATTCCCTCACCATCATCTATAACTTCAATTTGTGTATATAAATAATTTGTAATTATATTTATTCTTATATTTTTAGTTAAATGTTCAATAGAATTTTTTATTAAATTATTTATTGCTTCTTTTGTCCACTTTGCATCACATTTAACGAAAATTTTATCCTCACAATTAACAGTAATATTTACATTACTTACTTCTGCTAAAACACTAAATTCATTTATACTCTCATTTATCAACTTTTTAATATCTATATATTCTTTTTTAAATTCAATCATTTTTGCATCTAGTTTTGCAAGGTATAATAAATTTTTAATAAGCCACTCTATCTTTTTTAATTCATTTTGCATATTATCTAAAAATTCTTTTCTCTTGTCTTCTGGTAAATCTTGATATAACAAATCATTTAGTAAATTAAGAGAGGTTAAAGGTGTCTTTATTTGATGAGAAATATCAGCAAGTAATTTCTCTAATTTTTCTTTATCCTCTAACAAATTTTCACTTTTTTCTTTTAACATTACTGTCATATCATATATTTTATTTTCTAACATACTAAGACTTGACTCATCGTTATCCGAAATCATAAGTTTATAATCACCAAGTAAAACTTGATTTGCATAATTATTTAATTTATCTATATTTTTATCTTGATTTTTTAAATAATTAATAATTATTAACAATATCAAAATCAAAAATATAATAATGCTTATTATAACTAATATATAGATCATATTTGAAAAATAAATATTACCATATTTTATTTCAATATTTTCTTCATTAATACCATAATTATTTAAAATACTATTATATGATTTATCAAAATTTTTTATAAAAATATCTTTTATTACTTCTTCTTCAGCATCTGGATATTTTTCATGAATATTAGTTATAACAACATCTGAAAAATCAAATAATAATTTTTTATATATTTTATTAATATACAATGTTATAAAATAAAAGGATATTAGAAAAATTACAAATAATATAAAAATACTAAAAATTAATTTTTTCTGCTCTTTGTTTTTCATACTATTCACCTATCATATATCCTTGTCCTCTTACAGTAATAATTATACTAGGTTCATTTGAATTTATTTCTATTTTCTCTCTTAATCTTTTTATATATACAGAAAGTGTATTATCATTTACAAATTCTTCAGAAACATCCCATATAAGACTAAGTATTTTTTCTCTACTTAATATTTTGCCTTTATTTTCAAGTAATATTAAAAGCAATTTATATTCAAGTGTTGTAAGAAAAATATGTTCTCCATCTTTATATACTTTTGCTTGTTTTACATTAACTTTTATATTTTTATATATTATTTCTTCAGAATTATTAGATGTTCTTCTAATAACATTTTTTATTCTAGATAATAACTCACGAGCTCTAAAAGGCTTTGTAACATAATCATCTGCACCCATTTCAAGACCTCTTACAACATTTACTTCTTCATCTAGTGCTGTTAAAAATATTATAGGAATTTCATATAATTTTTTTATTTTATTAAATATATCAAAACCATTTTCATTTCCAAGTGTTATATCTAATAAAATTATATTAAATTTAGTATTTTCTAATAATTTTAGTGCATCAGTTTGATTATCAACAATACTTGTATTAAAGCCTTCATTATCTAAATAATATTTTATACTACTAGATATAATTTTATCATCTTCAATTAGTAAAACATTACTCATATCATTCACCAAAGTAATTATATAATATTTTATCTTATTTGTCACTAATTAATTTATAATGTGATATATATAATGGAGAAATGCTATAAATTAACATTCCTCCATATTTTTATACAAAAAGCATAAGAATTAATAAAACTATTCCAAGTATTATAAATGAATATCCCATAATTTTTACTACTTTTCTAAATATTTTTTCATCATTTATTCTAGGATGAAATAAATATTTTCCAGTATCAAAACTTATTTTTGGCATATAATTACCAATTATTATAAACATCATTCCTAAAACTAAGCATACAGTTTTGCCAATATATGTTTTTAGTCCAAATGAAAAACTAATTGTAAGCAAATATATTACTACTGTAAGTAATGGTATAAACCAATAGAAAACTTTAATTACTTTAGGAAATTTTTCATTTGATTTATTATATATATTTGTAACTATTAAGCAAAAACATTGGAAAAATGCCATAATTAACGGTAAACCAAATAATACCAAATTCTTAGATGCATAATTATCAGGCATACTATTAATATTAAAATGAATTGCCATATAATCTGGCATATCATTATATAATACTATTCCTAGTAGCATAGGCAATAAACATATTATTACTGTTATAATTAATATTTTTAAATTATTTTTTTTCATTTTTCTTACCTCCAAATCCATATATCCAAGATAAAACATCCTCAAATACAGATGTATTTATCTCATAATATATATAATTTTTATATTTTGTTTCTGTAATTAAATCTGCCTTTTTTAATTGTGATAAATGATATGATACTGTAGCACTAGTTAAATTAAATTTTTCTGAAATTTCGCCAGCTGATTTTTTATTATTTTTTAACATTTCAAGTATATCTCTTCTTACAGGATCAGATATAGCTTTTAATGTCTCAGATATACCCATTCTATCACTCCTTTTCAACTATTTAGATGTTTATCTAATTAGATTATAATATATTATATGCATTTTGTCAATAACTATTTAGACTTTTTTCTAAATAGTTGTGATATTTTATAATATTTGATATAATTTTTTTAAATGGAGGTATATTTATGATAATAGATAGTTTTGATAATAAATCTAATGCAATAATTAATCCTAAAGTAAACGATAATGCTATAATTGTTGATGCATGTATTGTTACATTTTCATATATTATTGAAAAATATGTTTTAGGAAATTATAATCCAAAGAAAATAGGTGAATTTAAGTTTGTTACTGGAATTACTCCAATATATGAAATTGACTATAACGGAAAAAAGTTTGCTTTTTATAAAACATATGTAGGAGCTCCTGCATGTGTTGGAACCATAGAAAATACACTCTCAATAATAAAAACTAACAAATATATAGTCTTTGGTGGCAGTGGATGTCTAAATAAAGAAATTACTCATGGAAAGATTATTGTACCAACTTCTGCTTATCGTGATGAAGGAACTTCTTATCATTACAGGGAAGCATCAGATTATATAACAATAAAAAATTCTGGCATAGTAGCAAAATTTATGAATGAAAATAATCTTCCATACATCGAAGGTAAAACTTGGACTACAGATTCATTTTATAGAGAAACAATAAATAACTTTGAAAAACATAAAAAAGATGGCTGTATTTCAGTAGAAATGGAATGTGCCGCAATTCAGGCTATGTGTGACTTTAGAAACTTAGAATTTTATACTTTTTTTACAAGTGGAGATTTATTAGATGCACCAAAATGGGATGAAAGACATAAAAAAGGTGAGCTTTCAGGAACACAACATGACTCTTATCACTTTGAAATTGCACTAAGACTTGCAGATTATATAACAAATTGATTAAAAATATCTTATTTTTTCTACAAAATACATTACAAATATAAATTATGTATAAGGACTTAACTTTTTTAAAAAACTATGGTATAATGTTTAGCAGATATTTTAGGAGTGGTCATCTTGGAAAATTTATTTATATATGTAGAAAATGAAAAAGCTGAAGATTGCTTAAAATATGGTATTAAACTTTCAGAATATGCAAATAAAATAATTGAATTTAACAATATAGAAAAAAAAGGAATAACGGCATATCTTACACCAAAAGATAGTGAATTATATGATAACAACATGTTTACATGTCTCAGAATTTCTACAAATGGTTTAAATGCAATTATATACAATAAAGTATTTGAAGATTATAAAGAGCTATTAAATAATAATTACTGTAATTTTAATGACTATAAATTAGCAGACTATGAAGATCCTATTGGAATGATATATTCTACAATTTTACCTGAAAACATATTTTTATACAATAAAGTTTTAGATTTACCATTAATTGTAGAAAATTCAAAAGAATATTTCTATGATAAATGTGTGAGTGATTTAATTGAAAACGATAGGTTTACTAAATTTGAGCTCTATCAGACTTTACTACTTTTGGGAGAGCAAAAAAATATTTTTAAATCTGAGAAAATAGATAATAACTTGAAAATATATACAGACACTATTAGTAATAAAATATTTACAAAAAAAAGTGACAATTAATAAATTCTTTAATTAATTATTATTGTCACTTTTATTTTTATTCTATTACTAATTTATCATATAATTCTAAAATATATGATGTAGAAATTCCTATTTTTTCTCTTTCTTCTTTTGTTAAATTTTCAACTATACAAGTATTATCACTTTCTATCTCAATTTTTATTGGAACATCTATGTATTGTGTACCATAAACAAGTGTCACATAACTATATCCTTTTTCTTCATTTTTCTTTATTGCACTTTTAGGAACAGCCATTCCAGAAACTTTCTTCCATACAACTTCTATGCTTATTGTTCTTAAATCAACTAAATTTTCAATACCATTTTCTACTTTAAAGAAAACATAATTATAATCTTTCCCATTTACTAGCTTTACAAGTCTTGCTGTTATATCATTAATATCTTTTTCACCAAACTTTAAAGTATAATTTCTATCTATTTGTATATAGTTATCATTTTCACCTTTTTTTTCTTTAACTAAAATATATGCATTATAATTATCTACTATTTTTATACCAAAATTACTTACATTATTACTTTTATATTTTGAAAAAACATCTTCTATTTTTGTAGCATCTAGATTTTCTACATTTTCAAAATTAATTAAATCTTCAAGCCCATCAAGTTTATATGTAGCAACTCCAGATACAGGAGCAAGTATATTGTCTGTAGATAAATACATATTATTTTTTTCTATATTTTTTCTTTGTTCTATTAATTCTCTAATCTTAGACCCCTCTGGGCTTCTCTCACCAAGTATTATAACTTTTTTATATGCTAAATCATCAATTTTTGATTTATATTCTTGCATTTTTATATATGATGTCTCAGATATTGCCAACTTTGATAATTCGGCAATTTGTAAATCAAGTGATGACACATCATTTGAATATGATGCAGGTAAGTCTACTATTAAGCTCTGAATTGTCCTATCTAAATCTTCTATAGATTTTAAATATTCATCATATTTATCATTTTTATATACTGCTACTATACCACCCTTTGCAACTCTTTTATTTTGTTCCGTTATAGGTATTGCAACTTCTTTTTTATTTAGCTCCACAACAGTTTCGTCTTTTATTATCAGTCCCAGTGTATCTGTTGCCTTTTCTACATATCCATTTACAACTGTATATGTAGTTTTAACATTTAAATATCTTTTATATATAATAAAACTAATTACTATTCCAATAATCATTATAACTACTAAAATATTATGTTTATTTTTATTTATTTTTTGAAGTATTGTTATTTTTTCTTCATTTTTATTTTTCATATGTATTCTCCTAATTAATAATTTTGTGACTCAATTATCTCATTAGTAAGTTCATCAATTCCTTTTTTACCATCTAAGTATATAATGTTAAGTTTATTTTTAAACCAAGTCATTTGTCTTTTTGCATATCTTCTTGTTTCTTGTTTTAGCTTTAATATACAATTTTTTAAAGTATCTTCTCCTCCAAAATATGGAAAAAATTCTTTATATCCTATTGCCTGCATACAAGTATTTTCCTTATTTAAATTCATATTATATACTTTTAAAGCTTCATCTACTACACCATCTTCTACCATTAAATCAACACGTTTATTTATTCTTTCATATAAATAATCTCTGTCATGATCTATATAATATACCAAAAAGTCATATTTAAAATCTTTATTTTCAATTCTTTGCTTTTCCTCTTCCATATGTATAGATTTAATTTTACTAGAATTTTTTGCAATCTCAAGTGCCCTAATAACTCTTTTCAAATTATTTGGATGTATAGTTTCAGCTGACTTTATATCAATTTCTTTTAACATATTATATACATATTCATTAGAGTTTTCATGTGCTAAATTTTCAAGATACTTTCTATATTCCTCATCTACCACTTCTTCTGTAAAATTCATATTATCTACTATAGCACTTATATATAGTCCTGTTCCACCACAAATTATTACATTTTTACCTTTTGAAAAAATTTCATCTATTTTATCATAGCATAATGATTTAAAATCTGCAACGCTAAATTTGTCAGTTATATCACATATATCAATTAAATGATGTTTTATTCCTTGAGCTTCTTTACTTGTTACTTTTGCAGTTCCTATGTTAAGTCCTTTATATATTTGCATTGAATCTGCAGAAATAATTTCTGCATTTATTTTCTTAGCAAGCTCTATTGCAAGACCAGTTTTACCAGAGGCTGTTGGTCCTACTATACATATAACTTTTTGTTTCATAAAAATCCTACTTTCTTAAAAATCTACGTTCTATTTCATATTTAGATATCTCATATGCCGTTGGTCTTCCATGTGGACAAGTAAATGGATTTTCTAATTTTACCATATTATCAATTAAATTAATTTGTTCTTCCCTATTTAATTTCATATTCCCTTTTACTGCTGCTTTACATGCAAGTGTTGCTATAAATCTAAATTCCTTTTCTTTCTTTTCTGTTTTATATGCACCAAGCAATTCATCAATAATATCTTTAAACATAGATTTATACTCTATATCATATCCAATATTTGGAACACCAGATATTTTTATAGTATTTTCTCCAAAGTCTTCTAACATAAATCCACTTTTTTCAAACATATCTAAATTTGAATCAACTATCTCTTTTTCCTTTGTTGTAAGTTCAACAAGAATTGGAATAAGAAGTAATTGACTTTGTTTATCTTTTGAATAATAAGCCTCTTTTATTTGCTCATAAAGTAATCTTTCATGTGCAGCATGCTGATCAATTATATACATCTTCTCTTTTATTTGAATTATTATATATGTATCAAAAACTTGTCCAATATATTTATATAATAATTCTTCTTTTGTCTCCTCTATAATTGTAACATTATCTTTTGATGTATATTCTTCTATTTTATTTTCATTATTTATTTGATAATTATTTTCTATTACTTTTTCTTCATTCAACGAAAGCTCATTTTTTTCTACTTCTTTTAAATCTGTATTTATATTGTTATTTTCATTTTTAACTTCATAAATAGGTTCTTCTGTCTTATCTACTGGCATTTCTTGTTGATTTTTATTATTACTAAATATCTTTTCATTTGCTTTATCGAAATCATATTTTTTCTTTGGTTCTATATATGTATTTTTTATAACACCATTATTCATTAGATCCTTAGATATTTGTTCTACATTTTTAACTATTTCTTCTTGTTTTATAGTGCTAAATGGACTAAGTTCCCTATTATTTTTTTCAAGTGAACTTCTAACAGCATAATATATACTATCAAATACTCTTGCTTCATCATCAAATTTTACTTCTAATTTTGCAGGATGTACATTTACATCAATATGTGAAGGATCAATATTCATATTTAAAACTATAAAAGCAAATTTGTTAATAGCATATTTTTGCTCACAGGCTTTATCTATTGCAGTATTTATTGTTTTATCTTTTATATATCTTGAATTTATAAAAGTGAATTGATGCATTCTAGTAGATCTAGAAATACTAGGTAATCCAATCATACCCGTAACTTTTATATCGCCCATCTCATGTTCTAAAGGTATAACATTTTGATATATTTCTTTACCAAATAGATCATATATAGTGGATCTTAAATCGTTATTACCAGAAGTTTGCAATATTGTTTTTCCATTATTTATATATTTAAAACTAACTCCTGGATTTGCTAAAGCAATTCTTATCATTACATCTTCTATATAACCAGCTTCTGTATAATCTTTTTTTAAGAATTTAAATCTAGCGGGCACATTATAGAAAACATCATTTATCTCTATTTTTGTTCCTGTAACTGCTGGCGCACTATCAACAGATAATATATTTCCTGCCTCTACCCTTACTTTTATACCTACGTCCTCATTTATGCTTTTAGAAGTTAAAGTAACTTTAGAAATTGCTGCAATTGAAGCAAGTGCCTCCCCTCTAAATCCCATAGAAGTTATTTTCATTAAATCTTCTTCTTTACGTATTTTACTTGTAGCATGTCTTTCAAAAGCCATTTCAACGTCATCTGATGCAAATCCAATACCATTATCAATTATTTTTATATAACTTATTCCACCTTTTTTTATCTCAACTGTAATTGAAGTTGCTTTTGCATCTATAGAATTTTCCACAAGTTCTTTAACAATAGATGATGGTCTATCCACAACTTCCCCAGCTGCAATCTTATTTATAGTTTGTTCATCTAATAATACAATACTTCCCATTTTTTCCTCCTCTATAAAATTAAATATTACATTTAAATTATACTATTATTTACAATTTTTATCAAGAGAAAATAAAGAGAAGACGTCTATTCATCACATCTCCTCTTAATATTAGAAATCTTACTAATTTCCCTTTCTGGAATATAACAACCAAATATTTTTACTATATTATCACTTACTCTTAATTTATATTCCCAGTTTACATTGTATGCTTCAGCATTTTCATCAATATCTGCCTCAAAGCAAGGTACCTTTTCTTTTAAATGATTTAATGAATGATCATTTTTAAAACCATCAATAAATATCCAAATTCCTCTTTTAAAATCAATTAAATTTTCCCTATAAAGGTTTACTAATTTTCTATGACTTTCTAAAATTTCCCCTCTTGTAAACTCAGGATAACTTTCAAGTTTAAAATTATATAGATGATAATATACATGTCTATCCATATGAAAATCTTGATCTCTTGCCTCAAATCCTGTTTTAGAATATCTAATAATTTTCATATATTCACCACCTCAAAATTATTTTTTGGCTTATTTTTTTCATTTTTAAGTATTATATATTATATTATTTTTGCTGTCAATATTCTACAAATTTTTTAGAAAAAAAGATACAAAATTACATCTTAATTTAAATTTAGATAAAAAGAGACGCCCTATATTTCATAGAACGTCTTTAATATTTATTTATCTATAATCTCTTCTTATCCCATTAGCCCGCCGGGAAAAATTATATCAAAATAAACAGATAGTCTGGGTTATCAGCCTCCGAATAACTAATAAAAAATACTCGACCGTGTCATGTCTTTCTCCTTTCTTTTTTATTATTGTTATTATAACTATTTAATATTATAGGTCTTATTATAGCATGTCTGCTTACGCTGCAGGGCCTGCCTATAAATCAAATAATCAGATAGTTGGGGTTATCAGCCTCCAATCAGTTAGTAAAAAATACTTGACCGCGTCATGTTTCTCTCCTCTCTTATTTTATTATTATAATTATTTAATATTATAGGGCTTATTATGGCATGTCTGCCTACGCTGCAGGGCCTGCCTATAAATCAAATAATTAGATAGTTGGGGTTATCAGCCTCCAAACAGTTAGTAGAAAATACTCGACCGTGTCATAGCTTTCTCCTTTCTTTCACTTCCTATTTATTAAAATAGGTATTATCAGTTAACTGATTAAAAGTATATCGCATTTTATTTGTTATGTCAAGTAAAATATCAAAAATAAAGAGAAAAAGTTAAATTTTATTTTTCTCTTTATTAACTCATACTATTTTAATTTTTCTTTAAGTCTATATAAAACTTCTAAAGCATCCTTTGGAGTTAGGTCATCTAAGTCAGTCTTTTCAAGTATTTTAGACACTTCAGCCATTTTGTAATTAAACATATCTACTTGAATTTCTTCTGTAGTTATTTTTTTCTTTTTTTCTTGTATTGTCTTTTTAGCAAGATCAACATTCTCTAGATATTTTAATATTTCTTTTGCTCTATTAATAACAGGTTTTGCAACACCTGCAAGTTTTGCAACATATATACCATAAGACTCATCTGCTCCTCCTGGTATAATTTTTCTTAAGAATATTACATCATCACCTTTTTCTTTTACTTCAACAGAATAATTTTTTACTCCATCAATTTTTTGATCTAATTCTATTAATTCATGATAATGTGTTGCAAACAATGTTTTTGCTCCAATTTTTTCTAAATCTGCAACATATTCTACTGTTGCCCATGCAATAGCAAGACCATCATAAGTAGAAGTACCTCTACCAATTTCATCAAGTATTATCAAACTATTTTTTGTAGCATTTTCTAAAATATTAGATAATTCTTGCATTTCTACCATAAATGTAGATTGTCCCATTGCAAGATCATCTGATGCACCAATTCTTGTAAAAATTCTATCTACAATTGAAAGCTTAGCACTATCAGCTGGTACAAAAGAACCTAGTTGTGCCATATATGTGATAATTGCAACTTGTCTCATATATGTAGATTTACCTGCCATATTAGGACCTGTAATAATTAAAAATCTATCAGTAGAATTATTTAGCACTATATCATTTGGTATAAAATCTTCATTTCTTAAAGCCTTTTCAACAACTGCATGTCTACCATTTATAACACTTATTTCCCCAGTATCAACAATTTCAGGTTTAACATAGTTGTTATTTACTGCAACAGTTGCAAATGAACAAAGAACATCTAAAACTGAAATAACATTTGCAGTTTTTTGAATTCTAATTACTTGATCTGCAACTTTTTTTCTTATTTCACAAAATATATTATATTCTACATCTACAAGTTTTTCTTTTGCACCAAGTATTTTATCTTCTATTTCTTTTAATTCTTCAGTAATATATCTTTCTGCTCCTGCAAGTGTTTGTTTTCTTATATACCTATCTTCTGGTACTAAACTTTTATATGAATTAGTAACTTCAATATAATATCCAAAAACTCTATTATATCCAACCCTTAACCATTTTCCCTTTATTCCTGTTCTTTCTTTTTCCTTTGCTTCTAGCTCCATTAACCAATCTTGTCCATCAGTTGAAGCCTTTCTATACTCATCTACACGCTCATCAAAAGAAGACTTTATTATTCCACCCTCTTTTATATTTATTCCTGCATCTTCTATAATTGCATTATCTATTAAATCATATACATCATCTAATATATCTAAATTATTATATAGTTCAGTAAAGTATCTATTTTTTGTTTTATCTACTACATTTGCAATAATATTTTTTAATTCAGGTAATTTTTTTAATGAATTTTTAAGTGAAGTTATTTCTCTTGCATTTGCACTAGATCCAACTACTTTTGCTATTAATCTTTCAATATCATATACAGTTTTTAAAGCATCTTGTAAATCATCTTTTAACATATTATCTTTTGTCAATACTTCTACTGCATCTTGTCTTTTAATAATTTCTTCTTTATCAAGAAGTGGAGCCTCAATCCAATGTCTTAGAGCTCGTCCCCCCATTGCAGTAACAGTTTCATCTAATACCCACAAAAGACTACCTTTCTTAGTTTTTTCTCTATTTGCTTCTAATATTTCTAAGTTTTTTCTTGTACTAGTATCAAGTTGCATATATTTTTCAATTTCATACCTATTTATAGAATTTAACTGATTAATACTAGTTTTTTGAGTATCTTCAACATAATTTAATAAAAGTTTTGAAGCTTCACACTCTAAACTTGAAATATTATCACTTGATTTTTGTAACATATTATTTAAAAATTCATTTTCTCTTAAATCATTATATGAACTTATATATATATCAAAATATTTATTAAGATCCTTTAAAAACATACTATTTTGTTTTGTCTTTTCAGGTAGGACTATTTCTGATGGAGATATTCTTGAAATTTCATTTATAATTTTTATATTAACATCATATCCATTAACACTTGAAACAAAAAACTCTCCTGTTGATACATCACAAAATGCAATAGCACACTCTTTTTTATCATAAATTATGGAAGCTATATAATTATTCTTCTTTTCATCTAGCATAGTAAGTTCTGTTATTGTACCAGGTGTAACTATTTTTACAACATCTCTTTTTACAATTCCCTTAGCTTCTTTTGCATCCTCTAATTGTTCACAAATTGCTACTTTATATCCTTTTTCAACTAATTTTGGTATATATGTATTAACTGCGTGATGTGGAATTCCGCACATAGGTGCTCTCTCTTCTAGTCCACAGTCTTTTCCTGTTAATGTAAGTTCTAGTTCTTTACTACAAGTCTTAGCATCTTCAAAAAACATTTCATAAAAATCTCCAAGTCTATAGAATAAAATACAATCATTATACTTCTCTTTTGTATCTAAATACATCTGCATCATTGGTGTAAGTGCCATATTTTTTCCTCCTTATATACCTTAATCTTCCTGCATAATTATACTAGAAAATAGAAAAAAAAACAAGAGGTCAAAGCCTCTTGCTCATCATATTTTTTAACATTATAAATATTATTATTAATAGTATTTTTCAGCAAATACAACATTTAAAAAATTTTTACAAAGTTCTATATCATATTCAGAATTTTCTGATATAGTCTCCATATATTTATTTCTATCATGCACACATTTTATTCTTTTTACATTAATAACTTTAGGTGCTAAGCAATCATCAAATACAAAATCTACCCCAAATTGTAAAATTAAGCTTGTACATTCATCTGAAAAAATTATACTTTCTTTAAGTAATTCACAGTTTATTTCCAATTTATAGTTATCAGATGTTCCAACCTGTTTTAAGGGCATAACTAACTGACCTATTTCGTATCCACCAATCATTCCTAAAATAGTATATCTACTTGGATGTACTATCTTATGTAAGTAGATATCTACTTGTGATCTTTCTGTCTGCCGATATTTATTTACTTTATCCCACATTTTCATCTTTTTAAAGTCTAATTTTAAATCTTTTAAAAATCTCATTATTTACCTCCTAAATACTTATTTAAGTTTTTGTTTTTGAATTTATAAAATTATACTATTTTATAGCAAACATGTCAAATAAAATATTTACTGACATGTAAAAGCCCACATTTATAATTAATATAAATGTGAGCAATTACCTACCACTGATCTCTTATTTGTTGCCGTGCTAGTTCCTCTTCAAACTTAAAATAATCTTCGCGGATCTTACTAAAAGCAACTTCACGTTCACCATCTAATGCTGCCTCATTGTACTCATCCTCAAGTTCCATTTCAAGTAAAACCATTTCTAAGCTACATTCCGTTGCATTTGCATACATCATCATATTTTCCTCCATGATATAAACTTACTCTTTTAATTATAGAGTTTCCATTAAACTACTATTTTTATTGTACCAAATTTTTAGCAAAAAGTCAACTATTATGTAAATTATAGTATACCCACATTAACTAAAGTAACACCTACAATCATAGCACATACATCAGCAATAATTCCAGCAATTATAATCCCCCTTGCTTTTTTTATACCTACAGCTCCAAGTAAGATTGTAACAGTATAAAGTGTTGTTTCAGTTGCTCCCATAATAACAGATGCCATTTTTCCAGATATAGAATCAGGACCATTATTTTTAAATATATCCATTACTATTGAAGTAGATGCACCGCCAGATAGTGGTCTCATAATACAAAGAGGTATAATATCATCTGGTATATTAAAAAAACTAAGTACTGGTTTTAATGGTGTAAGTAATACATTTAAAGCACCAGTATCCCTTAAAACATACATAGCAATTGTTATAGCTAGTATATATGGAAATATAGAATATACTATTTTTAATCCTTCCAATACTCCATCTACAAATAATTTAAACACATCTTTTTTTTCTTTAATTCCACAGATAATTATAAATATAATAAGTAGAGGAACTATATATGACACAAATTTATTTAACATTACATCACCTTTTTATTTAAAATTTTAATAGCTATAAGTCCTACTATAAGAGAAGTTATTGTAACAATCCATATAGGAATTACTATAGCTGTAGGATTTACTGAATTATAGAGTGCTCTCATTGCAATCATATTAGTTGGTATTATTTGAAGTGATGCTGCATTTAAAACAATAAAAGTTGTCATATTATTATTTGGCGTATCTTTTTTATCATTTATCTTTTGTAATTCTTTTATTGATTTTATTCCATTTATTGTAGCTGCATTTCCAACACCTATCATATTAGATGTAATATTTAAACTCATATATTCTACAGCTTCTTCACTTAATTTTTTCCTATCAAATAGTAAATATAATATTTTTGAAAACTTCTTTGCAAATATCTTTAAAATTTTAGTTTCTGATAAAATTTTAAACATTCCACTCCAAAAGCACATCATACCAGTAAGATTTATTACATTTTCAATACTTGATTTACTACCATTCATCACACTATCTATAACGGTTTCTACATTTCCCATAAAACATGCAACTATTATTCCAACTATAATTATAAATGACCAAATCTTAGACATATTTCACCTCAAAAATTAATATATTAAATTATATGTAAATAATTAATTTTGATAACAATTAATTATTATGATATAATTATATGGGAGGGATTAAATGAAAGGTTATAGATTAAATGAAGACATAGATTATGTTTTAAAAATAATGCAAGGAATAGAAAAAAAAGATGGACACTGTCCATGTAGAGTGAAAGTAGATGATACTACACTTTGTCCATGTGATGAATTTATAAAAGAGGGAATTTGTAAATGCAAACTATTTTTACCAATAGATGAAAAATAATTTTTTTAAGAAATATAATTTTTAAACATATTTTTAGAAAAGATGACACAGATATTACTCTGTGCCATTTATATTTTAAATAATTATATAATCCAAAATTTCTTGTTTAGCTTTAAAAATACACCTTTTTAAATGAGTTACCATACATTCAATTTGACTATGTGTTACAGGATTTATATTTCCAATATTATCAGGATTCCACGCAAGTCCATTTTTTATACTAATTGATAAATTTTCACTTACATTATCTTTAGTAAAATACATAAGATTTACAACTTCATCAACTGGTAAACCATCATTACCATTATTAAAATAATGACTAATAGCAGTATATCCGCTGTCTTTTCCAACACATGAATCATTAAAGGCACTCATATAATAATACCACCCATTTTTATTATTTACAAAACCAATTTTTGTATTATCTTTAACTAAAGAAATTCTCACATTTGAATAATCAGAGTTTTTCTCTTCTTTAATGTCTAATGACATATTTATTAAATCAAAATATTCAATTGGATACTCTAATTTAAAACTATCATTTCCATAAGGATTTACCATGTCATCAAACACTAATAGTGTTTCTTGTAGACTATTTAACCCAGTAATATCGCATCCAAAATAATGTTTAATATTACTATTTTTTATTTTTAATTCTTCAAATATTTTATTATAAGTCTGATTTATTAAACTATATAATAAGTTTACATCATATTTTTTCTCAAGAGTTAATAAATTATTGAGGAGACTATCAATCGATCTAATTTTTTCATTTAATAATTTTTCAGCTCTAGGATTATTTTTTGCATCCAAAATTTTACAATAATCACCACAATGAACAAAAATAACATCATTTGCTAAAAAAGCTGGCAAAGATACACCATTTACTCCGTTTAACTGATGTATTTTTTCTGACCCATACGTTTCCATAGCTACAAAAAATTCTTTAAAAGTGATACCCATAACATGACCTCCTTTTGTAATACATATTAATTTATTACTATATAATAACATGTTCATTATCATAACATTATATATATTAAGTGTCAAGCCTATTTTTAAAAATACTAACAAATATTAATTAATTAAAAATTTAGGTTAAATACTTAATTTCCATTTTTATATAGATATTTTTACTTTAATATTATATAATTTAACTATATTTTTACTAAGGAGTTAATTATGAATGATAATATAAATGTAAAATCACAATTAAAAATATCGATACCAATAGCATTTGAAAGTTTAATAAATATACTAATGACATTTGTTGATACTTTAGTAATATCATTAGTTGGAACTACAGAACTAGCAGCTCTAGGTGCTATGTCTGTTGTTATAAATTTAATGCAAATGGGAATTCAAACAATAAATATTTCTACTAACACTTTAGTTGCAAAATCTCTTGGGGAAAAAGATTATAATAAAGCATCATTATTAATTGGTAATTCAATTATTCTAACTTTGATTATATCAATTATTACAATAATAATTGTATTTATTACACAACCAATATTTCCACCATTATTTAAAGTAGACATTATTGCAAATACTTATTTAATAATAAGGCTTATAGGATTTATACAAAGTAGTTTAATTACAGTACTTTCTGGTTATAATCGAACAATAGGTAAACAAAAGAACATATTGCATTTACGTATATTTGCATTAATTACAAATCTAATACTAGATATCATAGCAGTAAAACTAAATTATGGCATAATTGGTGTTGCTCTAGTTACAATTTTTATAGATACACTTTTATCTATTTACTTATGTATATACACAAAAAATAATATAAAATTAAAATTTGTAAATTCATATTTTAATGACATTATAAAGCTATTTAAGTGGAACTTTATTGAAAGAATAGCCTCAAAATTAGATAATTTTATATTTAATTTAATAGTAGCAAGAATTGGAAACTTAGAATACGCTGTACATGTTATTTTAATACAAATATCTAATATATATAATTCATTTATACAGGGCTTTGGTGATGGTATTACTATAAGTGTTGGAATAGCTACTGGAAATAATAATAAAAATTTTATGATAAAAGTTAAAAAAGTAGCAAAAAAAATTATAAACTATGCATCTATAATATTACCTATCATTGTACTAATAATTTCTATTATAGTTATGCATATCTCATTAAATAATATACAAATGAAAAATATATTTTTCAGCGTTCTACCTATATTTATTATTGATGCATTTATAACAATGTATGCTACATACTATTTTTCTATATTAAGAGGATATAGAGAATTCAATTTTTTAGCTAAAAGAAATATGGTATCTTCTATAATTAAAATATTAATTGCAACCATATTATCATTTACTTCTCTTGGAATAATTGGTGTATGGATTGGATACTTAGTATATGGACTAATTCAATTCTTATTATCTAAGAAAAGATACAATATAATATGTAAATAAATTATTTTTATAATATACTCAAATATTTTTAACATAAAATTTCTAACTATTGAAAGAAATAAAGTAATTTTGTATAATAAGTTTAATAACTATAAAAAATTAAAAACAAAAATATTACTTATATAACATTATTTACAATATTACATTTTTAAAATTTCAAATAAAGCAAAAAAATAAGGGGGATACAAATGGAAAATAAAGATAAAAATAAAAAAATAATGGAAAATGCTTTTTTAAAAGTAAAAAAATACTTAGATAAAATTCCTTTTATCGGATATAGTGAATCAACTTTTTGTACGAGTAATTTATATAGTGAAGTACCATGGTATGAATATAAAGATGGAAAATATTATGAGTTTTTTGAAGAAAGAGGAAAAATAATTGAAAAAATGGTATTCTCTACTGAAGATGAAATAGTTGACTACATTATCAGCGACATAATCTCTAGATATGCTTTTGAATATGAGCTAGAAAATCGACATTACTTTGAAGATAATTTAAGAGTAGTAGATACAATTGAAGAATTTTGTTATAATTTAATTGGCAAAAAAAATCATCATAAAAGACATAATTATGATGATGAATGGGCTATTATTTCCGATTTAGTTTATTTTTACAGAAAAAAATGTATAGAGTTAAAAGAAAAATATAAAGATGATAATATAGATATAAATGATATAGATTATATAATTAATCGAGGATATGCAGATAATCCAAGTGGTGGAATGTCAAACCCAAAACAAAGTATAAAAAAAGCACATGATAAAATTAAAATAATTGAAAAAAAATTTCCAGAAACAATAGAATATTTTAAAATTTATGAGAAATTTTATGATAAAATTAAATTTGATTGTATATCTTCAAATTTAAATATTAATTGCTTTGCTTGTAATAAAAAATCCCAAATAAATATATCTAACATTCCATCAAATCAAAAAACAATCTACTGTAAGTGTCCTAATTGTGATGCTGAATTAAAAATTGGTAATCCTAATTATATTAATAACTAAAAAAGTTTTACTAATGCAACAATTTAACTCAACAATAAAACTAAAAATAATATAGCTATAAACTTCTAGTTCATAGCTATATTATTTCTTCTATATTTTTGTATTATATCATATATTTCGTTCCAATTATTAACTCTTACTATTTTTTCATCTTCTATATCTTTATTCATTTTTGTTGTAATTAAAATTGCTTTAATATTATTATTTATTAATTCTTTGCAAGTTTCATAACTATCTTCAATCAAAACATCAATTTTATGCTCTTTACAAAACTCCAGTTTATCCTTTATATGTAAATCTAAACTATCATATGAAATATTAAATTTTTCTAAACTTTCTCTTGTAATTTTTTCTGTATCACAGCCTTTAATATTCATCAGTCTTGCTGTAATAAAATGAATTGTATCTCCCTCTTCCTTTAACTTATTTATAACTTTATCTGCATTAGGAATAATTTTACATTCTTCAAGTACATTTTTATAATACTTATTAAAAAAATCAAATTTTGTTTTCTCATCCCAACCATATAGAGCTTTCAAATAATATCTATTTTTAATTAAGCCAAAACTATCCCTATTAGTTGGTATCCCAGATATTTCTTCTTCAAATATATCTGCATATTTTAACATTGACTTAACTGTCAAAAAGGTAGTATCATCAATATCTATTCCTATTTTCATTTTCTACCTCCATTTTTCTCCATTAATATATTTTGTTAAGGTCATTATAAAAGCATATTCAGTTAAATCAATTCTAGAAATTTGATTATGAGTTAATATATTTATTCCTCCACTATTATTATGCCTTTGTTTATCTTCACCAAGGATTATGTCCATTACATCACTTAAGTTTGTATCTAAAACTTTTTGAACTACATTATTTGGTACTGGAAATGAAGGACTTGTACCATAGCTTTCAAAATCATTATTATCTTCAATAACTGCAATATTAGTAATCATCCATCTACCTAATAAATTATTTATTCCACTCTCTATCCCTAAAAATAAATCTGCTTCTATTTTATTTTCCTTTGCATATTTCTTTAGGTTCTCAACTCTATTTTTAGCTCCATTATATATTTCTTCATTTACAGGTTGATCTGATACACAAGATTTAACTGCTATTCCATTTATTTCAACGTTTTTAAAATAACGTTCCAAAGCTCTTTTTGCTCCTTCAATCTTTCCTTGGTTCTTAGTTGCTATTAGTACTTTCATATTGATTTTAACTTCCTTATTACTTTAAAATTAGTTAATATTTTATGGTGCTCCTGAGACGAATCGAACGTCCGACCAACAACTTAGGAGGTTGCTGCTCTATCCCCTGAGCTACAGAAGCACTCATAAATTAATTATAACATATGAAAGTTATGTTTTCAATTAATTATAAATAAAATTTGACTTTTTATATAAATTAGTATATAATCTATCTGTAAATGTTGCTATAGCTCAACTGGATAGAGCATTCGGCTACGAACCGGAAGGTTGGGGGTTCGACTCCCTCTAGCAGCACCATTTATTTTTTATATTATTTATTATGTTAAAACTCATCACATAAATTTCATGTGATGAGTTTTTACAAATTTCTATTTTTTTCTTGTATAATCTTTTACTAATTTATTAAATGCCTTTATTGCTCTAAAAGATTTAGCAAAACATTTTACATCTTCAGTTTCAATTTCCTTTACCATATTTTTATATTTTGATGTAGGAGCCACAACAATATGTTTATACTTAGTTTCAAAGCCTTCTTCATTTTCGGAAACTATCATAAATCTAATACATCTTCTATTATTTGGAAATAGTTCACAAATCAAATAAATATCTCCATCTACTTCTTTTCCAACAGCAATCATCTCAGGTAATTCATAAAAGCAACTTCCACCTAGGAATATATAATATATATCTTTTTGATCTGTATATTTTATTCCTATCTTATAGTCTCCCCAAATGACATTAAAATTACAACACTCAATATTTTTTTCTGGAAATCTTTGTTTTAATTCCTCATTTATATCAACATTATTATGAACATAAAAAGTATCACGAAATTTCTTTAATGTCCGTCTTACATTACTTCCTTCAATAATACAATATTTACCCTCTCCTTTAATTTTTGCTATTTCTTGTTTACTAAATACCATTTAATTCCTCCTTTTTTACAACTTAAATTTTTGTTGCTATTCTCATATTTACGTAAACATTATATCATATGAATATTAATAGTTCAAGTATTATATTTTTCTAGTCAATTCATATTTAAAATAAATTTTATTTTTTTATTGTATAAATATTTTAATTTTTTTTAAAAATTTTTTCAGCACTTTTAAAAAATTGGCATACATTTTTAGCCTTTTTTCGCACTTCATTTTTACATAATTTCTATTAATTCAACTTATTGTTGAATTTTTCTGTACAATAGGTCATTCGAAATATTTAAAAAATAATGTATTATTATTGTATTAATATTAGTTATTTACACATCATACTACTAATATACATTGAAAGGAATTTTATTATGAATTATTTATCATACTTTAAAAACGAAAGTGAAATTAGAGAATGCATTTCAAAAAATGTAATGAAAGTAAGAAATGAAAATAAGCTAACTCAAGAAGACTTAGCTGAACTTATGGATGTTTCTATTGAACATATTTCAAGAATAGAAAATTGTAGATACACTTGTTCTATAAGTTTTATATTTAGATTTTGTACATTATTTAAAATGGATGTAAATGAGTTCTTCCATATAAAACCAGGAATTCGAAATAATCTAATAACATATTTAGATAAACTTCCCGCTGAGGAATATAAAACTTTAATAAAATTCTGTGAAGAAGTAAGAAAATATTGTAGATCAAAATAGTATTTAAAAAGATACTAAGAAATTTCTATTTATTTCTTAGTATCATCATTACTCTTACGCTTAATTTTTCTTAACTCCTTGAAAAATTCACTTATTATTTTAGAACAATCTTCACAATTTTCTAAATATTTATACTCTACTTTATGAGTTGTATTAATATCAAAAATATTTGCAATAGATCCTACACATCCATTTTTAGGATCTATTGCACCTATATATACTTTTTTTAATCTTGATTGGATAATAGCACCTGCACACATAGAACAAGGCTCAAGTGTAACATACATTTCTAAATTATCTAATCTCCAACTATTTAGTTTCTTACATGCTTTCTCTATACACAAAATTTCTGCATGAGCCAAACTACTATTTTTCTTTTCTCTCAAATTATGAGCTCTTGCAATTATTTTATTATCTTTAACTATTACAGCACCAACTGGTACTTCAAGTTTTTTATATGCTTTTTTTGCTTCATTATATGCTTTAGTCATAAATTCCTTCATATAACCTATGTTCCCCTCTCATGAAAATAGTCTTGTACTGCTATAAATACTCCCCAAGCTATTTTATTTTGATACTCATCAGTACTTAAAAGTCTTGTTTCTTTTTCATTAGATAAAAAACCACATTCTACAACTACACTTGGAATTTTTACGTTTTCCATTATATAAACGTTAGATATAGGAAGAGCAACTCTTGTATTTTCATACTCAATATTTTTATTAAGATATTCTTGTATCTTTTTTGCAATAATTTGGCTATCTTCATTATCTTTCTGATAAAAAGTTTGCCATCCTCTATATTTACTAGACTCTGGAAATTTATTCAAATGAATAGAAACAAATATATCTGCATCAGAATTATTCCCTATATATGCTCTATTTTTTATATCACTTACCTTTTTACTTTTAATACTTTCACTATCTGTAGAATATATGCCATTTTCATCACTTCTTGTAAGTATTACTTTTGCTCCACTTTGCTCTATTAACTTTTGAAGTTTAAGTGTGATACTAAGATTTATAGCTTGTTCTGTTGTACCATAAAAGCCCTTTGCTCCCTCATCTGGTATTCCGTGACCTGCATCTATTATCACGGTTTTATTTGATATTGGCAAAGCATTTACTTTTTTAACATCTTCTGATTTACTTGATATATTCATTATACCATAAAGTATAAAAGAAAAGCAAACAAAAGAAAATATAAGTAAAATCTGCTTTTTTAATATATTCTTTCTCATACAATCACCTTATACATTTATATGTAAAAAACTATAATATAATACGATAAAAGGCCATGAGTTTTTCTCATAGCCCTAAAAAATTATAACCAGCAGTTTTCTTCTAAAATTTTATTCTTCTCATCTTCATCATTTACTTTCTCTATATGAATATTTAAAAGTTCACCAATATATAATTCAAATCCACTAGCATATAAATTATCCAATTTATTTACCCAGTATCCTATCTCATTTGCAATTACTTTTAATATAATATTTTCACATTCTCTATCCAAAGTTTCTATTATAGTAGCTTTAAAATAATACTTTTCTCCATGATAATGAATTTTAAAAATATCTCCTGGTCTACATGCTTTATTTGATATAAACTCAATACTTATACCAGCCTCAGTATGTTTAACTCTTCTAATCTTCATAAACATAACTTATCCTCCTATTTAAAAGTCATTAAACAGTATTTAAAATTTAAAGTATTATATCAAACTTATATATTTATGTCAAATTACATAAAAAAGTAAAAAGCTAACACAAGTATTACTATTCTAAATATTTTTCCAAAAATAAGATTAAAAATAAATAGTGGCATCAAAATATTTATCTTAAATTTATAAATACTAATTATCTTATTCAATTTTTTATCATTTATCTTGTCTTTTAAATATTTTCTAGTTATTTTTATAGAATTTATAACAGCATCAAATTCTAAAATCATTCTAGGAATTATTGAAATTACAACAATTCCTAAATATACTAAAATATTAGTCATACTAAATTTTTTAAATATAAATAATATTATATTTATAACAAATGCTATAAGTTCTACATTTGAAAGTACAAAATTTATTATTTGTAAAAATTTAGATTGAATAGAATGTCTTACTTCATGAGCAGTAAGCACTACTCTTGATGAATTATTTTTAGCTTTTTCTCTATTTGAAAGATAAATAGTATCATTTAAATATACATAGTAACTATTTTTTATATCTTCATCTAATACAACTTTAGTATGTTTATTATTTAACATATAAAGTATTTCTTTTGTAAGCTCTTCATTAGCAGGCAATTTACTAATTTCATCTTTTAAATCTCTTGATATATCAGACCTTTCAATAAAAATACTAAATTTTTCTTTTAAATTCATACTAAAAATCAGTTAAATCCTTTATTCCATTTGCAAGAATTTTTTGCATATCTGCAAGTAGTACATTAATTCTAATTTCGGATTCTAATAGCTGTCTACAAAGTTCGTTTTTTGTAAGTTTTGCATATTTATCTTGCATAGTTTGTAATTCATCTGTTGAAATTTCCTTGCCCTCCAAAAATTTCATATGATGTTCTTGCTGTTTTTGTTTAAAACTTTTAAGTTCTTCATATACTTTATCATCTTTTTTTATTTCTTCTTTCAAACTTAAAAAATTCTTATATTCATTTGTTTCTTTTAAAGCTTTTATAAGTGCATATATTGAGTCATGATAATTCATATAATCACCCTTATTCCTTTCACTAAATATTATACAATATAATTAGTCAAATTTAAACAATTATATTATATTTACTGTTACTTTTAAATTGACTTATATTAATTATGATGATATAATACCATAAATTAACATAAAACTTATTTCTAAATTTAGAAAAGGAGAGAAATATGATAAAATCAAGTAATAAGGAGAGAAAAATTATATCTGAATATATAACTATATCAAATGTTCCAACTAATATAATCAAGTTATTAAAATGTAATAATGAAATAGGATCAATTAAAAAATTTAGTAACAAAGAAGGAATAGAACTTGTAGATTATGGAATAAACGCATTTGTTCGAGATATATTTGTTAATGAGAAGACATCCATTGCAATATATTCTGATAGATTTGGAAAATATCATAAAATAGAAAATACTGAAATCGCAAATTTTTTAATAAATGCTCATCTACACATAACTCCAGAAGGCATTCTTTTCTTTTACTCAAATAATAAAGATTTTTCAGACTATATATATTTGACATTAAATTGTAAGTTTGGAATATTTACAAAAATATCTTCATTAATAGAATCTGAGCAAAAAATTAGAATATTTGGAACTTTTAATTATAATAATAAAACTTTTGTAAGATTATGTATAGATACAAGTTTTACTCCAAGATTATTTTATTGTTTACTTGAATTTTCAATAAATTTATATGAATCTTATGGAAGTATAATAAATGTAAAAGTTCACAAACTCCAAGATACTAGTAAAAGTGAAATTTTAAAAGGACATTTTAGATCTGATTTTGAATGTACAGAAATAAAAAAAAGTAATAAAATTATAGAACTTAACTCAAAATTATTTGATTGTCCAAAATCTAAATTTAAAAAACTGTATAAAAAAGATATTAAACTTGAAAAATGTGAAAAAATTAATAGTGTAAAAATAAGAACTTTTTCAAATAATGGAGATATAAAAATAAATGATTGTATAAATGCCTTTGTTAAAAGTCTATCTATTGCATATTTAAATAACTCTATAAAATATTTGCCTTTTGATAAAGAACTCTCTTTTAAATATATTTTAATATTATATAACAGGTATTTAGATTATGAAGTTAGAACTTCTATAAATTCTTTTGATATTACTAACTATAAGTTTAGTTCAAATAGTATTGAGACTGATATTGCAAAAACATTATATAATTCTTCAATCTATGTATCTTCTGAAGGTGTTATAGTAGCAATTAAAGTATATACCTTTAATAAGATAGTTATTCTTATATCACTAGATGGTATAATATGGAAAAGCTATGATATTATTAATAATGAAACAAAAATTAGAGATAATCTATTTTTAAAAGTTAAATTCACACAAGAAAATAATTATAACTTTCTAATTTTATATAATACATTACCAGAAAAACCACTAAAAAAATATATCTTACAATTTAAATTTAATTTTTGGGATTTATACAATTATCCTGTTGAATTATCAATTGATTCAATAGATTAAACTGAAGGATACCTAATAAGGTATCCTCAGTTTTTATTATACTATATACTACTACATATTTGCATTTGTAACTGAGTTAACTTATCCCTTTTATTATTAATTAACTCAGTCATATTTTGTATAACATTATTATTATTTTGACATTCTATGTCAAAGTTTACTTTACTTTTCTTTTTATTTAAACTATTTGCTATATTATTTATTTCATCTAAATCAAATTTATCATATGCCATATACCATTTTTTACATATTTCCTTAAAATCATTTATTTTTTCTAAGCATTTATTTACGCCATTACTTATCTTATTTAAAAAATCCCTACTTTTTACAAATTCTTTTGTTTTATCAAATAAATCTTTTATATATACACTATATACACTACTACCTAAATATTTTTTTGAAATTATCTCAATACCTGCACAAATTCCTTCACTTAGTCCACCATTTACTGCTATATCTTTTATATTAGTTAAATCTTTCAAAACATTTTTAGGAAGAGATAAAATCTCTAATCCTTCTCTAACACTACTGTTTACAGCAGTTTTTAATATTTCTTTAAAATCTTTTGTTTTAAATGCATCTTTTACATCAATTAATATATCTTTTATATGATTATTTATAGGCATTCCCCTTATAATATAATTTGCTCCTTTATTTATAACTTTTGAAACAACATTTGTAAACTCATCTCTATTTCTTACCAAATCTAAATCAAATCTTTCATCTAAATCAATATTTCTATCAAATTTTCTTAATGTATCTAATTCTAATACTCTACTCATTTTTCCTCCTTTATACTTTTTCAAAATTATTGATAAAATTTTTATATTTTTTAAAATAAATATCTTTTATATTAACCTTCTTTTCTATATCAAGCTCTTTATATAATTCATAAAAATCATAATTTAACTCTAATGTAGAAACTATGCCATTTATACAATCTTCAACTTTTTTCCCATAATATATTTTCCCTACTATTTTATATGGTGAAAGTAAAGACTCTACTTGTGACATATCAAGTGATCCTCTCTTTATATTATTAACAATTATAAATATTTTTTTATCTTTCAAATTATTTAAATAATTAATAGTTTGTCTTATACTTAAATAATTAGGATTTACAACTACATATATATCTGTTGCATTATCCAACCAAAATTTTGTATCTTCATTTGTAATATCTGAACATAAGTCTATAAATGAATACGAATAATTATCTAATACAAAATTATTTATTTCTCTAAGCTTATTCTTACTTAAACTTAAAGATTTTACAGGTTTATTTACTAAATAATCTATATTATCATTTTTAATTAAGTAATTTTTAATATTATTATCTGGTAATGCAAGGTATTGATAAAGTCCTCTATTATTACTATCTAAATTATTTAATATATCAATACTTGGATTTTTAATATTCATATCAATTAATGAAACCTTCTTTTTAGTTATATTATATATATCTTTTGCAATTATACTGCTTACCAGTGACTTTCCAACACCAGACGTTCCACATATACAAATTATTTTATTTTTAGCTTCTTTTTTATTAGTAATGCCTAAATTTTTGTATACAATATCTCTTGGATTATCTATATAATCCGTAAGTATATCAAAATTAATATTTTTTCCCTCGATTATATTAAAAACTTCATTTGCAAATAGAAATTCCTTATATTCTTTAGTTAAGTTATCCACAATATACACAATTTTAGAATTATTACTTGCAAGCCTTAGTTGCTTTATATATAATTTTTTATCTATATTACCATTTAAAGTATCTTTAGTTATAACTATAAAGCTCTCATTTTTATTACTTAAAAATTCTATTACATCCTCCATACAATTTATATCATGCTCATATACTCTATTTTTATATTTATAATCTAATCTTAATTTTATATCTTTGTTATCAACTGCTAGTAAAATTTTAATATTTATCACCTTCTATCAAATCAATTTCATATTTGCTTGCACTAATATTTAAAGTAGTCACATTATTTTTAAAACTAATTATAGTCTCTCCTTTATCAAGTTTTAATAATTCTTTCATTTCAATACCATTCATAATACCAAGTTTTTTTAATATTTCACTACTTAGATAATCAAGTTTAAAGAACATTTTAAAACAACAATTATTTAATATACTCTTACCATAATTTCCATCTTCAAACGAAAAAAAATCTGTAATATCTTGAGTAATAGTAACAATACTTGCATTATTTTTTCTAATAGTTTTAAATAGCATAAAAATAACATCTGAAATATTTATATCTCTAGAATTATTTATATATCTCCATATTTCATCTATATATATTATTGTTTTTTTGTTTGATAAATTATATTTTAAATATAATGATATTTTTTCTAAGATATATTTAATTAATAAATTATCTTGTTTAATAGTATTAAATACAATAAGTTTACTTTCAAGGTCAATATTTGTATGATTTGAAAAACATTTAAGTCTTGACTTAATATTTTCTTTTAAATTATCAAATGTACCATACTCTAAAATATCCGAAATAACAGGGAAATCATATGTATCTTTAATAACATTATCTATATATATACTATCTTTATCACTATTTTTATATAGTGTTTTTATATCAAAAGTAATGCCCCTACTTTTATATGCATTAATAATTGCATTTCTTAAATTATTTATCTTTTCTTTATCACTAATTTTTAAAACCTCTTTTAATAGATTTACTAATTCTTCGACTTTAAATTTCAAAGTATCTTTTCCATATATTTTTATATCTTTTTCAAAAATTTGCATAATATTTATACATGTCTCATCCTTTTCACTAAAAGAGAAAACTTCTCCTTTTATCTTTTTTATAAATTCTACATACTCACCTTCAGGATCAAATATATATTGTATTTTAGAATTCATATATTCTTTAAATATCATAAGTTTTGCAAAAAAAGATTTACCAGAACCACTACTACCAAAAATACACATATTTGAATTAAAATATTTACTACTAAATATATCAAGATTAAATAGTTTATTATCACTTTTTGTAATACCAAATATAATACCATTCTCATCAAAAACATTTTGCAAATAAAAAGGAAAAAAATTAGCAACACAAGAAGTAGTCATACTCCTATAATTATTTTTTAATAATTCATTTTTATTGTCATTTACTGGAATATTTAAAAGATAGACATCTAAATGTCTAAAATTGCTTACAATAGAAACAATTTGTTTCGAAAAAAGTTTAGTTTGAAACGTTTTTAAAATTTGAAGTATTTCAGATTTACTATTAGAATAAAGTGTTATAAAAAAACAAACATTATATACTTCTTCATTATTAATTTGAATTTCGCGTCTTAAATTTTTAGCATCTTCCCTACTTTTGCTTAAAATATCAATATCTAACTGATTTTTATTTATTGTACTAATTTCTGCAGAAGATGAAGAAATATAGTAAGTTAAATCCTTTAATACTTTCATTATATCTTGTTTTTGTAAAAATATGGATATATCATAAGAAAAAGTTTTAGGAATAGATTCAATTATATCTAGAAAAAAAGACTTTTGTGGATATTCTTTAATAACCAAACTTGCAATGTATTTATTATCTACGTTTATATATCTAAAATCTGTATTTTCAATATATGATGGCATATATCCTAATCCATTATTTTCCATCACATTAAGCTCTCTTTATTCATACTTTCATATAATAAATTTACAAAATCACTTCTTTTAGATATTCTATTTACAATACAACCAAGCTTATTTAATTTTTTAAATACATTATCAATTTCCTCTATACTTTGAGTACTTTTCTTATCTAGAGATATTATAATATAGTATTTAGTTATATATATTCTTTCATAATTTAGTTTTTCTTTTATATCTTCTAAATAATGATTTAAAAAGTTTTTAAATATTTCATTATTCTCCCTTAATATATTATCACTTAACTTTTTTATATAACTTTCTGTATTCATTTTTTTATTTGAAATATATATTTGTAAATCTAAATTCATTTCTCTTAAAAATTCATTATATACAGTATAAATACTATTTTGTACTTCAATAGAAAAATCCAATAATGTAACAGGTATTATTTCATAAATATATTTTTTATACAATTTATTATCGTTTTTAGTTACAATATATTCATCATTAATACTATAGATTTTAAATATTTCTTTTATATCTTTAAATTTTTGTATGTTTTACCTCCAATCCGTATTAAAGATACAAATCTCCCAAAAACATATTAACATTTTATTTTTGATATGTCAATAGTTATGTAATGTGTTTCCATCGCAAATTTCGACATTTATACATTTTTTTGTCATATTTTGTATTTTAATTTAATATTCACAATATTTAATGTAATGCATATAATTTAAATATAGAGGAGGATGATTATATGAATAATAATTCTAATGAAATGAATAACATGTTAAATTCAAAACTTATGGAACTACTATCTACAATTGATAAAAGTAAAATTGAACAAGTAACAAGAATGGTGCAAAACATGTCTAGTGATGATTTAAATAACCTTATTGGTATGCTTGGCAAAAATACAAATAATAAATAATTATGAATAATGAAAATGACTCTGTAGAAAATAGTTCTACAGATAATTCTAAAGCCTTATCTGATTTAATACAAAGTATCCAAGCAAAAATGAATACTGAAAATATGGAAAGTACAGAAGAAAATCAAAAAGTAAATATTGATAATACTAATACAAATAATAACAATAGTAGTAATATTAGTTCAATATTAAATAATTTAGATTTATCTTCTATTTTAGGAGCTTTTAATAATAACAATAATAGCAACAATAATACTAATACTAATTCAAATAATAATACATTTTCTGGAATAGATCCAAGTTTCTTATTAAAAGCACAAAAAGTCATGTCTTCAGTAACTAGAGATGATCCAAAGAAGAATTTACTTCTTTCTCTAAAACCATTTCTTAGACAGTCTAGACAAGATAAAATTAATGAATACATATCTATGCTCTCAATTATAAGTGCAATTGAAGCTTTTAGTGATAAAGGTAGTGATAAAAATGTTTAATCAAAATCAATATTATAGAAATTATCGTTATAATAGTTATTATGGATATAACAATTTTATTCCTACCTATTATCCAAATAAAGATTATAATATTTATGATAATAATGATGAAAATAATAATATATCAGATAATTTTAATTTATCTGATACATCACAAGTTGTTGAAACAACCTATGATATAGAAGATTTGAAAGAAGATGACTTTAAAGAAGAAAAAAAAGAAGAAGAAACAAAAATAAAATTTGATTCTTCTTCTAAAAAACAATTTAGACTTGGCCCATTATCTGTATGTGATAATTCAATTAACATACTAGGCTTTAGCATTGCAATTGATGACCTTATTATAATAGGTCTTATCATCTTACTTTTATTTCAATCTGAAACAGATTATATAATCATAATAATACTTGGATTAATATTATTAAATATAGATTTTAGCAGTTTAGGTCTTTTTTAGTGTCCTTTAAACTGCTATAATATTTTACTAAAAGTTTATCTATTTCAACACTTGTCTTATATATTTCTTCATAAGGCTCATTATCTTCTATTTGTTTTTCTAATTTTAATTTTAGTTTGTCTATCTCGTCTAATAGCATATTATCAACATCCTTTTCTTCTAACTTTATACCATCTTTGTATAACAATGTCAATATTTGTAGACAGTAAATCGATCGCAAAATTCGACAAAATGTTATTTTTAGTTGATATATAGATATTATACACGATAATTTTTTTTATATACTTTTGAAACTATAATATGTTATTTTTCATCATTTTTTTACTTTTTAGTTATACTAGATATTACTAAATATTTTTCATCTAACATTTGTAAAAATTCTTTTATATCATCAGTAGTAATATTTTTAAGTTCCTCTATATCTTGATATATAGATGTGTCATCTAAAATTGACTCTATAACTCTTCTATAACTTACATTTAAATTATCAGATGAAAATATTATATTACCAATTTTTTTCTTTTTAATAAGATTAAATAAATTCTCATCTATAGGCTCATTTTTTATTTTATTAATATAATTTATTATATCTTCTTTTAGTTCATCTAGTTTAGTTGTAGAGCTACTGATTATAATATGTGAAAAGTATTTACTTCCCTCATAATCAAAAGATACAGGCTCAATTATTTTTCCCTCACTATATTCTTTTTCAAAGAAATTAGTAAGTTTAGAAAAGTACATATCATATATCATACTACATATTGTTTCCCTTTTTAGTATTTCATCTTTTTTTACAACGTCTAATTTGTATCCAATACATAATTGAGGCATATAAATGTCCATTTTTTGATTTATTTCTTTTTTACATATATTTCTATCCTCAAGTTCAATAAATTTCTCTATAGGATCATTTTCGCTTAAATTATCATAATCTTTTTCATACTTTTTAATATTATCTTCTATTCTTTTAACAGTATCTTCTACATCTACATCTCCAACAACTAAGAAAAACATATTTTGTGGACTATAAAATGTATTATAGCATGTATATAATAATTCTTTATCAATATGAGATATAGAATCAATAGTTCCTGCTATATCAATTCTTACAGGATGTTCTCTATACATTGCTCTTAATGCATTAAAATATACCATAAATCCTGGATCATCATCATACATACTAATTTCTTGCCCTATAATACCTTGTTCTTTTTCAACATTTTCATCAGTAAAATATGGCTCTTTTATAAGTTTTACTAACATATCTATAGACTCATCAAACTTTTCTATAGTCTCAAAATAATATACAGTATGATCAAATGATGTATAAGCATTTGAAGATACACCCATTTTAGAGAATAAATCAAGCGCATTAGCACCTTCTTTTTCAAATAATTTATGCTCTAAGAAATGTGCTATACCATCTGGTACTTTAATTCTTTTGTTTGTATTTATATCAACAAAATCATTCATTATAGATCCGTATTTAGTACCATACATTCCAATTTTTTTATTAAAACCTTCTTTTTTACATATATATACACTAAGACCATTTCTTAATTTTGTAACATAAGTTTCTTCGCCAAGTTCTTGAGATTTTTGTATATCAAAATTATACATTTTCCTCACCTCCAAGTAAAAATATTTTTTGAACTGATACTTTTTGTGCCACATCTATAACATCTTGCATAGTTACTTTTCTAATTTTTTCTCTCATTTTTTCTATTGTCATATCATCATTTAAAAATGCAACTATATTAGTCATTTTCATTTTAGCAAGTGCTATTTTAGAGTCATTCCATTCAAGTAAATCAGCAAGTAAACTTTCTTTTGCAGATTCAAACTCTATATCTGATATTTTTCCATTTTTAATATCTTCTATTTGCTCAATTATAACTTTTTTAGCTTTTTCATAATTTTCTAATTGTATTCCAGCATATATAACAAATATAGGTTTAAATCTATAATATCTAGATCTAACAGTATAGGCCAAAGACTCCTTTTCCCTTACATTTTGAAATAATTTTGATGATGGAGTACCACCAAGTATTGTATTATATACATTAAATGCAAAATATTCATCCATTGTAAAATCTTTAATTCTCATTCCAATAGATAAAACACTCTGTGTTGTATCCTGCATTTCTCTAACTTCTTCAATATTATCTAAAATTCTATTATTTGAAGTATTATATTTTAGGCTATTTAGTGATATATTATCATTTAATTTGTTTTCAAAAATTTCATTTATCTTACTTTCTATATTTTCATAACCATTAAGATTACCTGATACTAAAATCATTATGTATGAATTATTTATAACATCTAAATATCTCTTATATAAATCTTCAGATGTAACTTCTTTTACAATTTCTTCATCTCCATATAAATTCATACCAAAAGCTTCACCAGGACATAAGATTTCTTCCATTTTTTGAACAGAATATCTTAGCTTATCATCTTTTCCCTCTTTTATTCTATTTAAAATTGATTCTTTTTCTCTTAAAACAATTTCATCATCAAAATTTTTGCCTACCAAATATGGATTATATATAATATCATATAAAAATTTAATACATTCATTTGATACATCTACATTTCCTGGTAAAAACTTTTTATTTACAAATTCAATTTTAAATTCAATATTATAAAGATCGCCTAATTTCTCAATATTTACATTAAATGCTGCACCATAAAGACTATATAAGTATTCTTCAATTTCTTTTTGAGATTTATACTTATCACATGCCTTTCCAAGCACAGAGCCTAGTAATGCATTTTGTGAGTTTTCTACTTTGTTTACTGGCATTATAAAATTTAATGCTAGATAAACACTTTTAAATTTTTCATCTTGTATTTTATAAATATTTGACATATTTTACCTCCTAACAAACAAGCCAAGTTACAACTTGGCTATTATATTTATAAATTATTAAGTTTTTCTTTTACAATTTCACTAACTAATTTTCCATCAGCTCTACCATTTGTTTTTGGTCTTAATTCTTGCATAACTTTTCCCATATCTCTTAGAGATGTTGCATTAACATTTGATATTGCCTCATCAACTAAAGTTTCAATCTCTTCTTTTGATAATTGTTTTGGTAAATATTTAGAAAGTATATCTATCTCTTTATTTAAATCAGAAATTATGTCATCTCTTCCTGCTTTTTCATAATCTAAAATAGCATCTTTTCTCTTTTTAACTTCTTTTGCTACTATACCAATTATTTCATCATCTCCAAGTTCTTTTTGAGTATCTTTTTCAACTTGAAGTATAGCTGATCTAAGTAAAGTAATTGTATTCTTTCTTATTTCATCTTTTTCTCTCATAGCTTCTTTTAGTTCTTGTAAAAATTGTTCTTTCATAAAATTCTCCCTTCAATATATATTATATATTATTTTTATTTTTTTATACTTTTTCTTTTTTTTCTTCTTCATTTACAAAATTTTTATTTACTGTATCATCAATTATATGATTTTCTTTTTGATTTTTAATACTTATTAAACCAAAAACTATAAATAGTATTGACATTACTATAAGTATAATAAGTTTCCAAATATCTGCAGAAATTATTGATACTGCAACAATACATAAAATACTTGTTATAGTATAAAGAATTAGTACTGCTTGTCTTTGTGAAAATCCCCTTTTAATAAGTCTATGATGTATATGTGCACCATCAGGCTTTAGTGGTGGCTGGCCTTTAAGTATTCTTCTAATCATTGCAAATAATGTATCAAATATAGGTACACCTAAAACAAGTACTGGTGCTACTATAGCTATCATTGTATATCCTTTTGCAAAACCTAAAATTGATACAATAGACATTGTAAATCCTAAAAAGTTTGAACTACAATCTCCCATAAATGTTTTTGCTGGATTAAAGTTATATGGTAAAAATCCAAGTGTTGCTCCAACAAGTGCTGCTGTAATTATAATTGCCTCTAAACTTGCAGAAGTAGTTATAAATACTATAAGAAGTGCAGTTGCTGCAATAGAGCAAATTCCTGCTGCAAGTCCATCTAATCCATCTATTAAATTCATTGCATTAGTAATTGATATAACCCATATCATTGTAAGTAAAAAATCAACCCACTGTGCAAGATTTATTGTTTCAATATTAAAAAACGGTACATTTATAACTGATATTCTAATTCCAAAATAATAAACTGTAATACCTGCTGCAAGTTGAAAAAAGAATTTATATTTAGGTCTTAAATTCCAAACATCATCTATAAGTCCCATAACAAATATTATAAGTCCACCTATAACAAATCCAACAAATTTTCTATTTAGTGCTATTGATGGAATATTTTTTGTTATAAAATAATATACCGCAAGTCCAAGTAAAGTAGAAATTACAATAGCAATTCCACCACATCTAGGCATTGGTTTTGAATGCATACGCCTATTATCTTTTGGAATATCTACAAGTTCGTATTTTTTACACATTTTTATAACTATTGGAGTTAAAATTAAACAACACACAAAGGTAAGTATTGATATTGCATATACTATCGCCATATTATCTACCACCTTCTAAATACATATTCTCTAATTCTTTTATTTTCTTTAATCTTCTCTCATGTCTTCCACCATCATAAAAATTATTAATAAATGAATTGGTAATAGAAATTGCATTTTCTTTTCTATCAGAGTTTTTTAGTCTTGCACCCAAACATAATATATTTGCATTATTATCTTTTCTTGACATTTCAGCCATGTATTCACTTGTACAAACTGCAGCTCTAATTCCTCTTACTTTGTTACATGCTATAGATATTCCAATACCTGTACCACATATTGCAATTCCAAGATTGTTTTTATCCTTTAGAACTTCAGTACAAATTGTTCTTGCTATGCCTGGATAATCATCACCATCTTGATTTTTAAAATTAGTTACATCTGCATACTCAATTTTATTTTCATATAAATATGAAATTATTTTTTTCTTTAACTCTATTCCAGTATGATCAGAACCGATAATTATCATAAGTTTTTTCACTTCCTTTAAAATATCTTAAGTAATTCATCCACATAATAAACAATCTCTTTTGAACATAAATCATATTCATTTATTCTATATCCAAAAGGATCTTTTATATCTAGATTTGGAGTATCTTTATTAACATATTCTTTTAGTGTAAATACTTTATTTTTTAGGTTTCTATGTTCATACAAAATAGCTTCTTTATGTGACATAGTCATACAAAGTATTAAATCATAATCATTTAAATTTAGATCATAAATACTTTTAGATCTATGATTTTCAAGATTTACATTATATTTTTTCATTGTAGTTATTGCCTGACTTGTTGCCATATCTCCATGTGAGGCATATATACCACAAGAATCAATTAAATAATCACTTTGTATACCAAGTTTTTTTACTTTCTCTTGCATATAATGATGAGCCATAGCACTTCTACAGGTGTTGCCAGTACATATAAATACTATTTTTTTCATATACTAATTAAAATCCTCCATATTTGCTACTATATTATCATATTTAAAGTTTAAAGTCAATTAAATTACAGTATTGTAATTATAGTAGAAATTAATATTCCAAGAATAAAACTAAGTGATATTATATATGATTTTTCATTTGTATTTTCTTCTGTCACTAAAGTTTTTGTAACTATGTATAACATAGCACCACCACTAATTGATAATGACATACTAGTATAAAAATTCGAAATACTACCAAAAAACATACCTATTATAATTCCAATACCTGAAAAAATACCTACAATCAAACTGTTTATTGTAACCTTTTTTAAACTTTTTTTATTATCTAAATTTGCAACACCAACTATCATCCCCTCTGGAATATCATGTAAAAACATTGCTAAAAATATACTAATTCCAAGTGAAAAAGAATGTTCTAGACTTGCTCCTACTGCAATACCTTCAATTATATTATGAAGTGACATAGAAGAAATTATAAGTATTAATTTATTCAAGGTAGTATTTGTATTTATCTTAGTTATAAAAATATCAATTAATAAAACAATTAATGTACCTATTATTATTCCAAGTATTGTAACAAACATACCCGATATATCAAGACTTTCGGGTATCATACTAATACATACAATACCTACCATTATACCAGATACTAATTGATATAAAAAAGTAATCTTTTTTTCTCCTTTTATTTTAACAAAGTATGGTAGTATTGATCCTACAACACTACTTAATATTCCAAGTAAAATCATAATACATGCACTATACATTATCTTAGACATAGAAAAACACCTCTTAAACAACATATATGTTTAAAAGGTGTTTTGTATAACTATTCTTCTCCAATCATTTTCTCGCGAATTTTTGCTCCTCTTTTTTGATTTAAGAAGTTAAGCTTTTTTATTTTTTTATCACTAATATTTAATTCAACTCTTGTTATATCTCTTACATCTCCAATATCTGTAATTTCTTTATTATCAAGAGTTATCTCAAAATTTCCATACTTATTTAATATATCTATATTAAAAGAAGAATATATTAAAGGATTAGTAATAAAATTTTCTGTTTTACCATTACTAATTGCAAGATTAAAAGAAGTTATAAGAAGTGGATATTCTTCAAGCATAATTGGACCAAAGTTACTTTTATTAATTCCTGTAGATCCAGTAGATGTAGAGACTATCATATGAGAAGTAGATACTTTCTGACAAAATCCATTATCTGTACTTATTTTAAGATCCATTCTTGCAAGTTTTTTACCAAGAAACATTATTTCATTTATTGAATGAAGTATAAGTGGATCTCTATTACTTTCAAATAAAAACTTTGCTTCTAATATATTATAATATTCCACATTTAAACTGTCTTTTGGAGTTTTTAAAATATAATTTAATAACTCATCAATTTGATTATGTGAAACATCTAAAAAATATCCAAGATTTCCAAAATTTAAACCAATACATAAAATATTTGGATCATATCCAATTTTCTTACAAGCATCAAGAAATGTTCCATCTCCACCAAGTATTAATACAAAATCTGGATCAAAAGTTACTCTTGTAAATCCTGCTTTCTCAAATCTATAAACTATATAATCTACAAAAGCTTTTGTCCGATCATAATCATTATATACAACTAAAAATTTTTTCATGTTAGTCCTCCTTAAATTATTAAATTGGTAAATTTTTTTCATATATTTTACCATAATTTTAAATAAAACACAAGTTTTAGAGAATTTTGTTTACAAGATATATACAAAAACTATTAAATATTTTTATTATACTAATATATTTTTGTATATAAATATTTTTTCGAGATAGAATATATTTAAAAATATTATATTTATATGTTTCTTTTTGACAATTTATGCTATAATAATATAAAAACAAAGGAGGTATTGTATGAAAGATCTACTAAAAAAATTTGCAAAATCTTCACTTGTAATATCAATAGTACTTATAATACTTGCATTATTTTTAATATTTAAACCAACAGAATCTCTAAACTTTATAGTTATTCTAATAGGAATTGTTCTATCAATACTTGGAATAATGCATATGATTTCATATTTTTCTTCATCAAAAGAGTTTAAATCACTAAGTTTTGAGCTTATAGAAGGTATTGCATATATTTGTACTGGAATATTACTTATAATTAATCCAAATCTTATAAATGAATTTTTAGCAACACTTGTTGGTGCATGGATGATTATTCAAAGTATTATTCGTTTTCAATTTGCATTTAACTTAAAAGCTATAGATAATAAAGGATGGGGTATTATGCTTATATTATCTATAATTACATTTATACTAGGTATTGTAATTATATTTAATCCATTTGCAACTATTATAGCAGTTACAACAATTTGTGGTATAATGTTACTTATTTCTGAATTAATTAATATATATGAATCAATTTGTTTATTAAGACTATAGAAAAAATGGCAAAAGTCAGTGACTCTTGCCATTTTTAATTCATTTAGTATTATTTAATTTTAATCAGCATAAGCTTTACAAATTGTCTCAATATATATTTTTGTAAGTTCATCATTAATATTTAATTCTTTAACTGTAATTTCTTTACCATTAATATCAGAAAATATATAATAAAGTGAGTTAGAATAATATATATCTTTTTCATTTACATCTATTGATAGAAACCCCTGTGAAATCAGATTTTTTTCTTCACTTATTCTCAAATCTAGAGTTACGCTATTTTTAACAATTTTGCTTCCTATTAAAAAATCATCTGCAAATAAGTTAACTTTTTCACCATCAATCTCTTCATAATAATCTGAAGGCACTAATATTATTCTATTTCCTAAATTTATTATAAATTCTTTAGAATCGTTACTTATAAGATCACATATATTAATGTTCTTATTAAATTTTAACGACCTATCAATACGTGATTTTAAAGCATTTACATTTCCTATTGTATGTATATTAATATTCTTAAAATATCTTTTATATTCTCTTGATATATTGGACATAATTTTATTAAGATTTACCAATAAAGTTATTTTATAATGATTATCAAATTTCAAATCATTATACAGATGACAATTATATATTAAGTCATCTAATTTTAAGTTAACATTATCAATCTTTTGATACCTTATTTCAACTTCTTCACTTAAAAGAATAGGAAGATTTATTTCACTATCACAATAGTTAAGTAATCCTTGCTTTAATTTACTTAAAAGTTCTACTTTATATACTAAATTATTTATTGTAAGTATATATTTTTTAAAGAAGTATAATCTATTTTTAATATATATAATATCTTCATACTCAATATCATATATATTTAAATTTTTTAGATCTTCATCACCTTTGTTTATTTTCAAAATATTCTTGTATAAAATAACTTTTGAAAATGGTAATTTTTTATTAGTAATATCAACTAAAATAGGTTCTATATTTAGTAAATATGTTAAAACATTTTGGATATATTTTTTTGTGTAAATATTCGATTTTTTTAAATTAATATACATATTTGCTTTATTTTCACCACTACAATAATTTATCCTAAAAATTCTTAACTCATCTTCAAAATATACAGAAGAATTTTTATCAACTTTTGATAATATCTTTTCAGGTGAAATATACTTTTGGAGTTCATTTATATTTTTATATTCATCTTGTGTAAGATAAATACAAAGCTTAACATACCTATTACTCCCTTCAATTACAAACGTAGCTTCATATTTATATAATGTATCTTTTCTCTTTAATTTACCAATAATTAAATTATTATATACAAAATTACTATCTACCTCTACATCTTCTAAATAAATACCTTTCTCTCTGAATGTATATTTAAGATACCGATCTTTATTTATTGATTTTTGATCTACTAAAATATCAAGTATATACTTAAAAATTTCTTCAAATTTATAGCTTACGCTTGAAGATATTTTATTTCCTCTCTCAAATACAAAAATTTCACATGCACGAGTATTTAAACATGGTCTTACTTCTACATCAAGTTTATTTATTTTTTTAATATATTCATCTTCTGAAATATAAAAATTATACTCCTTATTCCATATAATATCATCTTCATTTATTAAATCAACAGATAGTTTATCTGCAACAAAAACATATGGCTCTATAGAGAAGTCTTGTGATTTAATTTCAAAAGATGTAAATTCATATGATAAAAACAAAATAAATTTTATACCATTATATTGTATTTTATATCTTTCATTTAACAAAATCTTTTTAGATTTTTCAAAATACCCAATTTCTTGTTCTTCCAAATATATCTTCATAAAATCATATAGATTAATTATATTAAGGCTTTGATACATATATATTGCCTGTTTATCTCTTTTAGATTGTAATTCTTTATAAAGTAATTCAGTTTCACTTATTCTTTTTACAAATTTATCAATATTAGTATTTTGTTCTACCGATTTTTCTTTTTTTAAAGAATACATAACTATATTTTTTACATTTTCTTTTAAATCTTTTCTTTTCATGATAACCACCTTTCAAAATATTTATTTTAAAATAATATATTAATTATGATTATTATATCATAGTTTACATATTTTAGCAAAAAATAATTGTAGGAAGCAGATTACTCTACTTCCTACAACGGTTTACATATAAAATTTGTATATAAATTCTATATGGTGGCGGAGAAGGAGGGGTTCGAACCCTCGCGCCCCTATTGAGACCTAACAGTTTAGCAAACTGTCCCCTTCACCACTTGGGTACTTCTCCATATCTTGACTTACTGTTATAAATTATAATACATATTTATTTATATGTCAAGTTAATTTAAGAAATTACCATATAAAAAAAGAAAAAAGTACCATTAACTGATACTTTTATGTTGGCGGAAGAGGTAGGATTCGAACCCACGGTACCTTTCGATATCACCAGTTTTCAAGACTGGCTCCTTAAACCACTCGGACACTCTTCCAACTTAGTTACAAATATAATTATACCAGTTTTTTATAATTTGTCAATACTTTTTATAAATTTTCTATACATAGTACCAAATTTTAGTATAATAAATGGTAAACACTACAAATATAGTATTTACCATAATATTATATTTTATTCTCACTAATATCTTTAATTAATTTTTCTTTTACTTCAATTGGTAATAAATTATAATCTTTAATTTTGTCTTTTTCAAGTAAAGAAATTTCATACTTTCCATATTTTTCATAATTTATATCAGTAAACTCAGGGCCATCTCCGGTTCCAAACTTACCACTTAAATAGCTACATAAAAAGAATTTCTCATCACGATCTAGATCTTTATTATATATATATATGTATTCCTTATCAATTATAGTATCAATACCTAACTCTTCCTTTAATTCTCTTATAGTAGCACTTTCAAAGCTTTCATTGTCTTCTACGTGTCCGCCTGGAAAAGTATAATATTCTTTTATTATTTTTTCATCTTTATATTTAGTTCTTTTAATTGTAACTATTTTATTATCTATTAAAAGAATAGCTCTACCAGTCTTTACCATAAAAATCTCCTACATTTTAATATTAAATCTATTAAGTAAACTCTCAAGTCCTTCATCATCATTATATTCTATAACAAGTTTTTGATGTTTTTTGCCTAATTCTAATTTTACTTTATATCCAAAATAATCTTTTAATCTATCTTCTATCTTTTGATAGTATATAGCTCTTGGTTGTTTTTTATTAGCTTTTCTTTTATAATTATCATCACCATATATTAATTTTTCAACTTCTCTTACAGTAAGTTTTTTCTCAATAATTTTTTCTGCTATTTGTAATTGTTTTTCTTCATCTTCAATAGCAAGTAATGCTCTTGCTTGTCCTTCAACTAATTTTCCAGACAATACATAATCAAGTATTTTTTCTGGTAATTTTAAAAGTCTCATTATATTAGATACTGTAGATAAACTTTTACCAGTAATTTTAGCAACTTCAGTCTGACTATATCCCTCAATTTCCATAAGTTCTTTTATAGCTTTTGCTACCTCTATAATATTTAAATCTTCTCTTTGTATATTTTCTATTAAAGCTACCTGTTTTTTTTCAGAATTTGTATAGTCTTTTATAATTGCAGGAATTTCCTTAAGTCCAGCATCTTTTGCAGCTCTCCAACGTCTCTCACCTGCAACAATAGTATATCCATCTTCATTTTTTACAACTAATATTGGTTGTATAACACCATTTACTCTAATAGAATTTGTAAGTTCCTCTAATTTTTCTTTGTCAAATATTTTTCTTGGTTGATTAAGCATAGGTTCAACTTCAGTTATATTAAGACTAATTACCCTATCAATCTCTCTTCTTGGTTTTTCTTTTTTTGCTTCAGTTACTTTTTTTATTTCTTCAGTATCTTCACCAAAAAAAGCATTTAAACCTCTTCCTAAACCTTTTTGCATACATTATTCCCCTTTCTCATTTAAATTAATAAGTTCCTTAGCAAGTTTTTTGTATGTTTCGGCTCCCTTAGAATCAGGATCATATAAACTAATTGGTAATCCATGACTTGGTGCTTCACTAAGTCTTATATTTCTTGGAATAATAGTTTGAAAAACTTTATTACCAAAATATTTTTCAACTTCTCTTGCTACTTGAGTAGATAAATTTGTACGTGCATCAAACATAGTAAGTACAACACCCTCTATTTCTAATTCTTTATTTAAATGTTTTTGTACAAGTTTAATTGTATTTATAAGTTGTCCTAGTCCCTCTAAAGCATAATATTCACATTGTATAGGTACAAGCACACTATCTGATGCAGTAAAAGCATTAAGTGTTATAAGACCAAGGGATGGTGGACAATCTATAAAAATATAATCATATGCATCTTTTACTTCCTCTATTGCATTTTTAAGTCTTGTCTCTCTTGAAACCATTGATACAAGTTCAATTTCTGCTCCTGCAAGATTTATATTTGAAGGGCATACATCAAGTTTTTTAACTATTGTTGGTTGTAACGTATTTTTTATCTGTACATCCTCCACTAATACATTATATATAGATGTATCATCATGAGCCTCTACTCCAAGTCCACTTGTAGCACTACCTTGTGGATCTATATCTATTAATAAAACTTTCTTTCCTTTTTGGGCAATACAGGCACTTAAATTAACTGCTGTAGTTGTTTTTCCAACACCACCTTTTTGATTTGCTATTGATATTACTTTTGCCATAATGTCACCTCTTTACTCATTATATTACATTTTTGACAAAAAAAAAAGAGTAAAAACAAAAATAGTCAGTTTTTACCCTTTTTTATTTACTTATAAATTTTTAGAAATAATATTACATATATTATTTACCTCTTCTTCAATTTGTTTTAAAGACTTATTATTATTTATTATAATATCAAATCTACTTTCATCATAATTCATAGAAAATTTATCTCTTGAAATAAACTCATCTTCTGTTAATATGTCACGTTTTAATATCCTACTCTTACGAATATTCTCATCAGCCTTTACAAGTATTTTTAAATCACAAATATCAAAAATTTCAGGTACTTCAGGTGTAAAAGCCCAATCAAGTATAATTACTTTTTCTGAAGCATTTTCGATTTCATCTAAAAGTAACCTCACAAGTATAGGAAGAGAAATTCTTGTCAATGTATCCCTATTTTCTTTACTTGAAAAAACTATATGTCTAAATTTTTTACGATCAATATTTCCATTTACATCTAAAATATTATTTCCCCAAATCTTTATTGATTGATTTATTGTTTCTTCATACTTCATTGTATTACGAGAAATAACATCAACATCAATATATATGGCTTGTTTTTCAAACTTTTTCGTAATTTCCTTAGATATATATGACTTACCACTACCTGTTTTTCCTGTTATTGAAACAATAAACATATTCTTCCTCCTTTATGTTTAAACTTCAAAAATTAGACCATCTTTAAAATATTCACAAATCGCACTTCTTAAATATTTATCCTCTATTGTAGGTATCTCTAAAATTTTTTCTTCAAATTCTTTTAGAACTTTATCTATATAGCTCCAATTATCAAATTCTATTTCTTCATAAAGATCGAATATATCCATAATTTTTACATATTCTTTATGAGACATAAAATATACTTCTACTCCAATTTTAAGGTATGGATCTATTTTTCTATACTCCTCTTCTGTAATACCCATTTTAATATCATTCTCAATTTTTCTAAACATTCCTCCTACACACTCAGCAAGTTCAATGTTATAATGGGTTAATAATAATTCTACAACATTATACAAACATTTTATTAAAGCTTTCTTATCATAATAATATTCTATATTTTCTGTATCTTTAGATGAATTCTTACATAATATTTTTCCATTAAGAGATAAAGCTTTTGACATATTTAAATATATTTTCTTACATATTCTTTTTTCTGGAGAAATATAATACTTTTCATAATATTCTCTAAAAGTATTATCAATTCTTTCTAAAATATTATTTTTTTCTTCAATAAATTCACTTTTAATGAGTTCTAATTCCATATTATCCTCCTTAATAAAAAAAAGATATACAATTTATAGTAAAATCATTATATCATGTATGTCAATTATATTAGACTTACATATTTTAAGTCATTAAAAGAGCAAAAAACAATTGTCTTTTGCTCTTTTAACATATATTATAACTAATCTATTTGCATTGATATTCTATCTTTAAAATATTCACAAACAGTACTTCTATAAAGCTTATCCTCTATAGTTAGAATTACCGATATTTTTTTGTAGAATTCCTCCAAAATAACTTTATTTCCTATAAGATGTCTTATATCATTTACATATTTCTTATATATTTGTCTATAAAGATCAAACAAGTCTTTTACTTTTTCATATTCTTTATGATGCTTTAAGTAATAAAGAGAGTTTATTTTAAGAACAATTTCACTTAATATTTCATAATCACTATCAGTGATATATTCTTTACTATCTTCTTGTATCTTATTAAGTATTTCTATAGTGTTAGTCGCCAATTCAATATTATAATTATTCAGTACCGCTTTTACAATATTTTGAAAACATATCTTTAAAATTTCACTATCATCTTCAGAAGCACATTCACCAAAAATTGTATCTTCGGTTAAGCTTGTACTTACTAATCTTCCATAACTTATAGATGCTTTTTGTAAATTATTATATATATCTCTAAGTATATTTCTTTCAGGATATATATAATACTCTCTATAATATCCATCTATATCATTATTAATCCGTCTTAATAAAATATCAATATCAAGAATAATTTGTTCTTTATTAAACATCACATTCTCCTCCTTATTAAATATGAAATTCAAAATGATCTACAAGATATTCACAAATATTGCTTTTTAAGTATTTATCTTCTATTGTATCTATAGTTGAAATCTTTGATTCAAGGAGTTCAAAAAACATTTTTGCGCCCATTAATTCATGAACATATACTAAATCTCTCTTTTTCAAATTTTCATTAAATACCTTAATGAGTTCAAACAGCTCTTTAATTTTATAAAATTCTTCATGCTCTTTAATATAGTTTTCCTGTGAAATATCTTTAATTAGATCATTTATCTCCTCTATATTTTTTTGTCCCAAAAATTCTTTACTGTAATTTTTGATTGTTCTTAGTGTTCTTTCAGTAGAATTTGCAAGATCATAACTATAATGAGTAAGCACTATATATACAGCTTGTTTTAAGTAATTCATACACATATGAAAATTAGTATCTTTTTCTACATCTATATCTTCAAAAATCATATCTCTTAGCATATTAGCACATAACGCAGATCCATTACTAGAATAAGCCTTAGATAAAGTGTTATATAACTCTTCAGCTACACTTTTTTCAGGTACTAAATAAAATTTTTCAAAATATTTTCCAAAAGTTTTTTCAATCCGCATTGCTATTTCTTCTACTTCTTTAGACATTACATCTTTTCTTATTTCCATTTTTTCCTCCTTATTAAAAAAAGAAACATAGTTGACATTTGTACTATTATATCATACATGTCAACTATGTAAACTTCTACAGCGGATTTTTCTTTATTTGTCCGTTATTTCTAGGATACTTACTATTTGTTTCTTTATACTTTTTTATATCTAATATTACTCTTATATATTTTTCATTATCAACAAAATAACTATAATCATATCTATTTACTAATTTTGCATTTAATACATCAAAAGCTTTTTTGGCCTTCTCTATTTCAACGTCCACTTTATCACCTTTCATAATTAAACAACTACCACCTACTTTAACATATGGTATTTCATATTCAAGTAATACTGGTAAACTTGCTACAGCACGCGATACTACTAAATCATATTTTTCTCTATGTTCTTTCATTTTAGCACATTCTTCGGCTCTACCATGTACTAAAGTTATATTAGTAAGTTGTAAAGTATTGATAACTTCCTGTAAAAAGTTAATTCTTTTATTTAAAGCATCTAGTAATGTAATATCCAATTTTCCTTCAAAATATATAGCTATAACAATACCTGGAAATCCAGCACCTGTTCCAACATCTATAACTTTTTTAGAACTATCTATATATTTTACTAATTCTAATGAGTCTATAAAATGTTTCATTATAATCTCATATTCATCAGTTATAGCAGTAAGATTTATCTTTTCATTCCATTCTATTAATATATCTTTATATTTCTCTAACTTTTCTAAAATATTATTATTTAAGGATATATCTATTTTACTAGCTTCTTCTTTTAAAGTGTCCTTAAAATTAATTATTTTCATATGAAAACACCTACCTTACTTATTCTGACTAAGATATATCAAAAGTACTGATATATCTGCAGGAGAAACGCCTGATATTCTTGAAGCTTGACCAACAGATAAAGGCTTTTGTCTATTTAGCTTTTGTCTTGCTTCTAAACTTAATCCTTTTATTTGTTCATAATCTATATTTGCATCTAATTTCTTTGTCTCAAGTTTTTTAAATTCCTCTATCTGTTCTAATTGAAGTTTAATATATCCTTCATATTTAATTTCAATTTCAGCCTCTTCTACAACAGAATCTGGTAGTTTTTCTCTATTTTCATCAATATCTTTTAATGCTTCATAATTTAATTCACTTCTTTTTAAAAGTTCAGAAAGCTTTGTACCAGTAGAAAGTGATGAGCTATTATACTTTTCAAGTATTTTATTTACTTTATCAGAAGGTTTAACAACAGTATTTCTTAATCTATCTACTTCCTTTTCAATAAGATGTCTTTTTTCATTAAATTGGTCATATCTATCTTTAGATATAAGGCCTATTTCATAACCTTTTGGAGTAAGTCTTAAATCAGCATTATCTTGTCTTAGCATAAGCCTATACTCAGCACGAGATGTCATCATTCTATATGGTTCATTTGTACCTTTAGTAACTAAATCATCTATTAAAACACCAATATATGCCTCAGATCTATCAAGTACTAATGGAGCCTTTTGATCTATTTTTCTTGAAGCATTAATACCTGCTATAAGTCCTTGAGCTGCAGCTTCTTCATAACCAGATGAACCATTAACTTGTCCAGCAAAGAAAAGACCTTCTATTCCTTTATACTCCAAACTAAGCTTTAAATTTGTAGAATCAATACAATCATACTCAATTGCATATGCAGGTCTCATCATTTTAGCATTTTCAAGACCTGGAACAGTTCTATACATCTCAATTTGTACTTCCTCTGGAAGTGATGATGACATACCTTGTATGTACATTTCAGATGTTTTCTCCCCTAGTGGTTCAATAAATAATTGATGTCTTTCCTTATCATGAAATCTTACTACTTTATCTTCAATAGATGGACAATATCTAGGCCCAGTAGACTTTAATTTCATATCTTTATTATCAGTATATATAGGTGATCTATCAAGATTATCCATAATAATTTTATGTGTATCTTTATTAGTATAAGTAAGATAACAAGATACTTGTTCCTTATTCAAAATCTCCTCATTTCCCTCGTTTTCAAAAGAAAATGGTACTATTTTATCATCACCTTTTTGCTCTTCCATCTTATTTAAATCCATATTATTTATATTAATTCTTGCAGGTGTACCAGTTTTAAAACGTCTTAGTTCAACACCAATATCAAGTAAGCTTTGTGACAGATCATTTGCTGGAAATACACCATCTGGCCCACTTTCATAAGCAACTTCTCCAATAATTACTTTACCTTTTAAATAGGTACCTGTTGCAACAACAATTGATTTAGCATAAACAGTTGCACCAATCTTAGTTTTAACACCTATAACTTTACCATCTTCTACTAAAATTTTAACAATCTCAGCTTGATAAACATCAAGATTTTCTTGATTTTCCATAGTTTTTTTCATTTCAATATGATACATACGTCTATCTGATTGCACTCTTAAAGAATGAACAGCTGGTCCTTTAGACATATTAAGCATTTTAGATTGTAAAAATGTTTTATCTGCATTTTTAGCCATCTGTCCACCCAAAGCATCAATTTCTCTAACTAAATGTCCCTTAGAAGTACCACCAATACTTGGATTACATGGCATATTAGCAAGTGTATCTAAATTTATAACAAATACTGCAGTTTTTTTACCAAGTCTACTACTGCTAAGTGCCGCTTCACATCCAGCATGTCCAGCACCAATTACAATAACGTCATATTCTCCCAATGAATATCCCATAATTTTTACCTACTTTCCTAAACAAAATTTTTCAAATATTTTATTTACAACATCTTGAGAAACATTAGCACCAATTATTTCCCCTAAAGTACTTGCAACCTTTTTAACATAAATAGATACTATATCAATAGGTTGTCCATTTTTTATCTCTTGCTTTGCTTCATCTAAATATTTAAGTGATTTCTTTAGTAAATCTTTATGTCTTGAGTTTGTAATAATAAGTTCATGTTCAAAATCGAAATCATTTTTATTAAACATATCTACAATTACTTTTTTTAGTTTTTCTATACCCTCATCTTCTTGAATTGAAACAAGTACTGGACTTTTAATACCAATTCTACTTAATTCCTTCAAAATAGTATCAAAAATCGATTTTTCTTGTTTATCCATCTTATTTATCACTGTTATATATTTAATGCCTTTATTTTGAATTTTAGAAAGAAGCTCTATATCTTCATTTTTAATTCCCTCTTCTGCATTTAACATATAAATAACAAGGTCTACTTCATCTAATATATTTAAACTCTTTTCAACACCAATTTTTTCAATAATATCTTCTGTATCTCTAATACCTGCAGTATCAGAAATATTTAAAATTATATCCTCAATATTTATTGTCTCCTCAACAATATCTCTTGTAGTACCTGGTATGTCTGTAACAATAGCTTTATTATAATTTGCAAGTTTATTTAAAAGAGAAGATTTACCAACATTAGGTTTCCCAAGTATTGCTACATTTACTCCCTCTTTTATAATTCTTCCATGATCATATGTAGAAAGTATTTTTTCTATTTCAAAATACTTTTTATCTATTAGAGAAATAACATTATCATTTTCAACTTCATCATAATCATATTCTGGATAATCTACACTAACTTCAATATGTGCCAAAAGTTCAATTAATTCTTCTCTTAATTCCTTAATTTTTCTAGATAAGTCACCTTCTAAATTTTTAGATGCAATTTTAGTTTCTGTTCTAGTTTTAGCATTTATAAGGTTTATAACAGCTTCTGCTTGTGATAAATCCATTTTACCATTTAAAAAGGCTCTCTTAGAAAATTCTCCAGGTTCAGCTAAAGTTGCGCCACTCTCTAGTACTAATTCTAATATTTCCCTTGTTATCTCATTTCCACCATGACAATTTATTTCGCATACATCTTCCCCAGTATATGAATGTGGAGCTTTAAAATATGAAACAAGAACATTATCAAGTACTGTACCATTATCAATTATTTTCCCATAAACAATACTATTTGGTGTAATATTATATGAAGTCTTGAAAATCTTATTTATAATATCTAAACTTTCCTTTCCACTTATACGTATAATACTAATTCCACTATTTGAAAGTGCAGTAGCAATAGCAGCTATTGTATGTGTTGACATAATTTACCTCCTTGTTTTAATTAAAAGCCAGCATAAATGCTGACTCTTACTATTTCTAATATTTTTTCTTAATAACAACTCTTCTTCTTGGCTCTTCTCCAATACTTTCAGTCTCAACATCTTTTCTAGAAGCAAGTTCTGAATGTATTATAAGTCTTTCATAAGCAGACATAGGCTCAAGTTTTATAGGTCTTCTAAATCTTATAACATTATCTGCCATTTTATTTGCAAGTCTTCTAAGTTTTTCTTCTTTTTTCTTCTTGTATCCATTAATTTCAACAAAAACTTTTGCATACTCTTCATCTTCTCTTTGTAACATTGAATTAAGTAAAGATTGAAAAGACTCAATAGTTTTTCCTTTATATCCAATTAAGTGAGCAACATTTTCACCATTTATAGTAAGAAGTAATTGATTATTATTTTTTTCAATACTATATTCAAAATTTTCTCCTGTAATACCAAATATATTACTTAATATTTCTTCTAATTTTGTTTTAGTAACATTTGCTTGTTCATCACTAATTTTTTTATCAACAGTAAGTCTTACTTTAGCCATTCTTGCAGAAAGAATACCCAAAACTCCACCATTTGAAGGTTCTTCTAAAACCTCTATTTTAACATCATCTCTTGAAACTTTAAGTTCCTCTAAGCCTTTTCTAATAGCTTCTTCAACTGTTTTACCAATTTGTTCAGTTATTTTTTTCATTTACTTTCCTCCTTTACCAAGTGTTAGTACTTTCTCTTCTTTAGTATTATTATCTTTTTTTAATATAACCCTATTTATAAATTCTTGTTGTATAACTCCTAAAATATTACTAAATAAATAATAAATACCTAGTGTTATAGGCCAAGTATAAGCAATAAATGCATTAAGTATTGGTAACATTATATTCATAGATTTTTGCATTTCTTGCTGATCTTCACTCATCTGCATAGAATTTTTTTGCAGTTTTGTTTGTAGTAAAGAGAATAAAAATGAAAGTATTGGTACAAGTATTGTAAGTTTACTGACTCTTTTTGTTTCATCTTTACTAAATGAATTAGAAGGAACATCTCCCAAATTAACATTTCCAAACAACTTCATATCAATAATTCCTTGCTCTTGTGCAATTATAATTTCATTAGATTTAACTTCATTTTCATCTACTTCTTCTTTTCCTAAATAATCCTTTGTATACTGCACAATCTCTTCATGTGGTGTTTGAGTAATATATGTAAGTGGTTGTCTTACAATAAAAAACATAGCTATAATTATTGGAAATTGTATAAGCATTGGTAAGCATCCACCTAAAGGATTTATTTTATATTCACTATATAATTTAGTAAGTTCTTCTGCCATTTTTTGTTGATCATTTTTATACTTATCTCTTATTTTCTTATCAAGAGGAGTTACTTCTTGTAACCTCTTAGTTGATTTTATTTGTCCTAGTGTAAGTGGTAATAGTACAAGTTTAGTAAGAAGAGTAAAAATCAAAATCGAAAGTAAATAATTTTGATTTACTAAGTTGTATATTACTCTAATTATCATACCTAGAAAGCTAGCAATAGCTTGTATCATCTATATCCTCCAATCATTTTAAGTAATCTACTCCCCCTTTTGAGAAAGGATTACATTTTAGTATTCTTTTAATACCTAACATATTACCTTTTATTATACCATATTTGTCAACTGCTTGTTTTGTATACTCAGAGCACGTAGGATAAAATATACATCTATGTTCTCCAAGATTTGGTGAAATATATTTTTGGTATAATTTTATTAACACAATCTCGGTATTTTTAGGTATACTAAATATAAATTTTATAACTCTTTTTATTTTATTCATATAGCTCTAATTCCTTAAAACATTTTACTATATCTTTTTTTACTATATCATAAGTTATGTTTTCAAAAGTAACACTTTTTTTATATACTATAATGATATTATAATTTTTCTTTAACTTATCTTCTTCAATTTTATAAACTTCTCTTGCCCATCTTTTAAGTTTATTTCTCTTAACACTTTTACCATTTTTCTTAGAAACACAAACAGCAAAGAAGTTTTTCATATTATCATTTCTAGTTTTACAAATATGCACTATAATACTATTTCCTTTAGCATATTTTCCTTTTTTAAAAACATACTTAAATACCCTATTTTTTTTAATTCTTAAAGTAAATTTCATATTTTTTCTCCAAAATAAACATAAAAGTGGATATGACAAACATACCCACTTTATATAAAGTAGTTTAAGCACATAGTACTTTTCTTCCTTTTAATCTTCTACTTTTTAAAACTTTTCTTCCTGATGCAGTTTGCATTCTTTTTCTAAATCCGTGTACTTTTTGTCTTTGTCTTGTTTTTGGTTGATATGTTCTTTTCATTGCTACACCCCCTAAATAATAGTATTATTTATATTTAAGAATAATCAAGTGTAATAAATATTATGTATATTTTTACAACATTTATTCTATTTATCAAAGCGTATTCATTATATAATATTTTTCATACTTTGTCAATTAATTTTAAAATATTTAAAAAAAAATAGGAAAATTTTTAAAAATAATAATTTAAAAATTGAGATTCTAATAAAAGTTATCCACAGGTAAATTGTGGATAACTTTTATTATGTAAATATATTTTGCGCTATTAAATTTATTTTTAAAAAAAGTAGCCCAAGTATTGTATTTTTAGGCATTTTATGATATATTAACTATAGATAAATTTAACAAAAATTTTCACATGTTTCACAACTATCCACAGAATTTATGTAAAATTTATACTCTAATTACATCATTTTGTGAATAAGTTATCCACACCTGTGGATAACTCTGTGGATAACTTTTAAAAACATGTGTTTATGAAGGGTGGTTTTAATATTGGAAAACTTTATGGAAATATGGTCTCAAGCCTTGGAAATACTGCAAGAGGAGATTTCTCCAGTAGGATATAAAACCTATGTTGACGTAATGATACCAAGACTTGTTGATGAAAATACTTTATGTTTTTTATCGCCTTCTAATTATCACATTGATATTTGTAAAAAAAGATACTTAGATTTAATACAAAATACTTTAACTTTTTTAACAAAAAAATCATACAACATAATATTTGAAGCAAAAGAAATAATACCAGAAACAACAAATGAAGTAGAAACTGTAGAAGTTAAAGAAAGCTTATATAAAAACATAGAAGAAAAGCCAACACCAACAGTAACTACAAACAGTGACAATCCTACTGAAGTAGAGGGATTAAATCCAAAATATACATTTGAAAATTTTATTGTTGGCTCAAATAATAGATTTGCACATGCAGCATCTGTAGCAGTTTATGAAAATCCTGGTAATAAATACAATCCTTTATTTATTTATGGTGGAGTAGGACTTGGAAAAACACATCTTATGCAAGCAATAGGAAATGCTATGTATAAGGCAAATCCTAATATAAGAATACTATATTGTACAGGTGAACTTTTTGCAAATGAACTAGTATCTGCAATAATGACAGATAAAAATGAGTCATTTAGAAAAAAATATAGAAATATAGACTTACTTCTTATTGATGATATTCAGTTTCTAGCTGGTAAAGAGAAATGTCAAGAAGAGTTTTTTCACACTTTCAACACATTATTTGAAAGTGGAAAACAAATAGTTTTAACATCTGAAAAACCTCCAAAAGAAATACCACTTTTAGAGGATAGATTAAAAACAAGATTTGAAATGGGACTTTCTGTAGATATTCAAACACCAGATTATGAAACACGTCTTGCAATTCTAAGAAGAAAAGCAGAAAAAGAAAGATATGTTATAAACGACGAAATACTAGTAAAAATAGCAACAAGAGTAAAATCAAATATAAGGGAATTAGAAGGTGTTTTTAATAAACTAGTTGCATATACATCTTTTACTAATAATGAACTTACTGATGCAATAGTTGAAAATACAATAGAATCTATACTTGTAAAAAATACTAAAGTATTAACTAGTAAATTAATAATGCAAGTTGTATGTAAATTTTTTAATATAAAAGTTAGTGATATAGTAAGTGATAAAAGATCTAATAGTGTAGCATTTCCAAGACAAATAGCTATGTATCTATGTAGGGAAGTAGCAAATTTATCTTTTCCTGCAATAGGGAAAGATTTTGGTGGAAGAGATCATTCAACAGTTTTACATGCTTATTCAAAAATTAAGGATGACTATGATAAAAATTTAGAAACTCATGATTTAATAGAAGATCTTAAGAAAGCCCTATCAATAGAGGATTAGAAGTACTTATTTCATAAAAATTACATTTGTATTACAAAAATGTTACAGTTAAAAAGTTATCCACAGGTAACTGTGGATAACCCTGTGGATAACATGTGGATAACTTTGTGGATAAAAAGTTATCCACAGTTTTTTTTTTGCCTGTGGATAACTGCCCAAGTTATCCACAGAGTTATCCACACCCCTTTTGTTAGTGATACCAAGGCTTTTAGATAGTTATCCACACTTTCCACAGCCCCTACTACTACTACTAAATATATATATATAATATATAATAACATATATGCTATTATATACGCGTGCGCGCGCGCGAAAAAAGGTCTTATATTTATGTAAAACTGTGGATAACTTTTTTTCTTTCAAAAAAAAATGTCGTATTATAGCATATTATAAAAATATTAGTTTACAAAATCAAAATATAAAGTTATTAACACATACCTGTGGATAACTTTTCAAAAATTTTTTATAAAAGTTGATAAATATATTTTTATAAAAATTTTAATTTACAATAAATATTTTTTGTGTCAAAAAATGTAAAAAATTAATTTTAAAATTCACTTGATTTTATAAATTATTTCTATTATAATTAAATCAACAAAAAAATTTTTTATAATTTGTATTATTATTTTTTATTCTTAATTTTTAATTAGAACAATTATATTTTTAGAAATATTTAAAATATAAATAATATTATTTAGTTATTAGTAATTTATATTATCTAAATATTAGTAATTAATTTAAATAAAATTGTATTATAATAATTATTTAAATATAAAAATTAATTTATAAAATATATACATTAATATAAAAAATTTAGATTGGAGAAACAAAATGAATATAAAATGTGATTTAAAAGAATTAATAAATGGACTAAATATTGTTTCAAAAACTACAAGTTCAAAAACTACAATGCCAATTCTTGAAGGAGTATTAATTGAAGCATATCAAAATACTTTAAAATTAATTACTAATGATTTAGAAATTGGATCAGAACATTTTTTTGAATGTACAGTTTTAGAAGAAGGTAAAACTGTAGTGGATATTAAAATGTTAAATGAAATAGTAAGAAAGATAGAAGATGAAACTGTAGAAATATCTGTTGATGATAATGTATTTATATTAAAATCTATAAATGGTATATTTAAACTTGCAGTTATGAATCCTAATGAATATCCTAAACTTCCAGTTTTTGATGTAGAAAATACAGTTGAATTAGAACAAAGAGTATTTAAAGATATGATTAAGAGAACATTATTTTCTGTTAGTAATGATGAAAATAGACCTATATATAATGGTGCTTTAGTAAAAGTAGAAGATAATGTATTAACTATAGTTGCAATTGATGGATTTAGATTATCTTTAAGAAAATATTTAAGTGAAAAAACAATTAATAATTTTAAAGCTATTATTCCTGGTAAAGTATTATCTGAATTGTTAAAAATATTATCTGATGGAGAAGAAAATTTTGTTAAAATTGGTGTTAATAAAAATCAAGCTTTATTTGAAATGGGTAATAGTATAATTATTAGTAGAATAATAGAGGGAGAATTTTTAAATTATAATACTATAATTCCAGAATCTAGTGAAACTCGTATTAGAGTTAAAACTAAAAGTTTATTAGATTCATTTGAAAGAGTTGCTTTATTTGCTAAAGAAAATAAAGAAAAAGATAAAAAATCTCCTGTAAAAATGAATGTAGGAATAGATGGAATAGTTTTAAGTTGTGTAAGTGAAACAGGAGATGCAAAAGAGGCTATAACATCTTTTGTAGAGGGTAAAGATATAGAAATAGGATTTAATCCAAGATATGTAATTGAAGCTTTAAAAGTTATTGATGATCCAGAAATATATGTTGAATTTAATTCAAGTATATCTCCAGTATTAATAAAACCTATTGTATCAAATGAATTCATATATGTTGTATTACCTATAAAATTAAGACAAGAATAAAAAACAAAGCATGAAAAAATAATACTTTTCATGCTTTTTCAAACTATTAATTAAAGATAATATGAACTAAAATTATCTAGAGTTTTTTTTTCAAAAATGTCATCTAAAATAATAGTAGTGCAAGTTATTATATAAAATATAAATAGTGGAATTGTTAGACAGCATATATAATATAACGGAATTTTAAATATATAGTGAATAGTGAGACTATAAATATATTTTCCAAAGAATATTGTTGGAAATATTAAAAACAAAATTAAATTTAGTGGAATAAGTTTTTGTGATAATGTAATTTTTGTATTACCATCTAAATTTTTTTTGGTATCCATAATTATGCCTCCTTATATGAAAATTTTAGAAATTATAACATAGATTTAAATTATAGTCAACTAGAAGGGATTAGTATGTATATAAATAAGGTAAAATTAGAAAATTTTAGAAATTATAATATTCAAGAAATAGATTTTATAAATGGTATAAATCTTTTCTTAGGAAATAATGCACAAGGGAAAACTAATATAATAGAGGCTATATACACATCTGCCTTTGGAAAATCATATAGGACTATAAAAGATAATGAACTTATTAATTTTAATTCCAATTTTTGTAGAATTAATTTAGAATATAGTAAGGATAATATTAATAAGAAAAATGAAATATATATAGAGGAAAGTAAAAAGCAAATTAAAAATAATGGTATTAAAATTAGTAAATTATCTGATTTTGTTGGTGAAATTTTAATTGTTATTTTTTCACCTGATAGTTTAGATATAGTAAAAGGTTCTCCTGGTAAGAGAAGAACATTTATAGATATGATATGTTCTCAATTATCAAAGTCATATATAATTTCTCATCAGGAATATATGAAATGTTTAAAACTTAAAAATGCTATGTTAAAAAAGGATAATATAGATAGGGAATATATATATATATTACATGATAAAATGAGTGTATGCATAAAAAAGATAGTTAATTTTAGAAAGTATGTTATAAATAAACTACTAGAAAAAGCAAAAGTTATAGAAAATAATATAACTAATGGAAAAGAAGATATAAATATAATTTATACATCTGATTTCTTAAATATGGATGAGTCTCAAATTAAAAAATATTTAGATGATCATTTATTTATAGAAGAAATGAGAAAATCTTCTGTAAAAGGAATTCAAAGAGACGATATAATTATTCATGTAAATAATGTAGAAGTTAATAAATATGGATCACAAGGACAAAATAGAACTGCACTTTTAACTTTAAAACTTGCAGACTTTGAAGTTTTAATGGAAGAAAAAGGACAAGTACCAATACTTTTACTCGATGATATTATGTCAGAACTAGATAGTGATAGAATATCTTTTTTATTAAAATATATTGAAAAATATCAAAGTATTATTACTACAACTGATAATACTTTTGTAAGAGATGTTGAAAATATAAAAATTTCAAAAGTTTCAAATGGAACACTTGAAATTTAGTATTAATATGTGATATAAGTATAGAGTATTATAAAAAATATAAAGTAAGAAAAGAGGTAATAAAATGGCAAAATATGATGAGAATCAAATACAGGTACTAGAAGGCCTAGAGGCTGTTAGAAAAAGACCTGGAATGTATATAGGATCTACTAGTGTTGTTGGCTTACATCATTTGGTATGGGAAATAGTAGATAATAGTGTTGATGAAGCTTTAGCAGGATTTTGTACTGAAATAAATATTGAATTATTACCTGATAATGTAATAAGTGTACAAGATAATGGTAGAGGTGTTCCTCTTGGTATGCATCCCAAAATGCATAAACCTGCTATAGAGGTTGTTTATACAGTACTTCATGCAGGTGGAAAGTTTGGTGGTGGCGGATACAAAGTATCTGGTGGACTACATGGTGTTGGTGGTTCCGTTGTTAATGCACTATCAGAATGGATGTACGTTGAGGCTTCTAATGGTGATGGACTTTATAGAATAGATTTCGAGAGAGGAAAAGTTACAAAAGAATTATATAAAGTTGGTGAATCTAAGAAAACTGGAACTAAAGTTGTTTTTAAAGCAGATGCAGAAATTTTTGAGACAACTGTATTTAATATAGATACTTTAACTCAAAGATTTAGAGAAATGGCTTTTTTAAATAAAGGTCTTAAAATAACTTTATGGGATAAAAGAGAAGATGGAACTGAACAGGTAACATTCCACTATGAAGGTGGTCTAAAATCTTTTGTTGAATATTTAAATAAAAATAGAGAGCCTGTAAATAAAGATATAATTTATTTTGAAGCTGATCAAAATGATGTTCAAGTAGAAATTGCACTTCAGTATACTACTGCTTATTCAGAAAATATATTATCTTTTGTTAATAATATACATACAGGTGAGGGTGGTACTCATGTTGAAGGTTTCAAAAGGGGTATTACCAAAGCATTTAATGATTATGCTAGAAAATTTAATATACTAAAAGAAAAAGATTCTAATCTTCAAGGTGAAGATATTCGTGAAGGTATTACGGCTATTGTAAGTGTTAGAGTTTTAGAGCCACAATTTGAGGGACAAACTAAAACAAAACTTGGAAATAGTGAAGTAACTAGTGTTGTAAATAGTGCAGTTTTAAATAAGATGGGAATTTTTTTAGAAGAAAATCCAGCTGTAGCAAAAGCTATATTAGAAAAAACTATGAGTGCTGCAAGAGCTAGAGAGGCTGCAAGAAAAGCTAGGGAATTAGTTAGAAGAAAATCAGCTTTAGAGTCAACAACACTTCCTGGAAAGCTTGCAGATTGTCAAGAAAAAGATGCTACAAAATGTGAAATATATATCGTTGAGGGAGACTCTGCAGGTGGTAGTGCAAAACAAGGAAGAGATAGAAGATTCCAAGCTATATTACCACTTTGGGGTAAAATGATAAATGTTGAAAAAACAAGAGCAGATAAAATATATGGTAACGAAAAATTAAATCCAGTAATTGTAGCTCTTGGTGCTGGAATAGGTGCTGAGTTTAATATTGAAAAATTAAGATATCATAAAATTATAATGATGGCCGATGCCGATGTTGATGGTGCACATATTAGAACATTACTTTTAACCTTCTTCTTTAGATATATGAGACCATTAATTGAAAATGGTATGGTATATGCGGCTCAACCACCTTTATTTAAACTTGCTAAAAAAGGTATGGAAGATGTATATTGTTATAATGAAGAAGATCTTGCAACAAAATTGAAAGAATTAGAAGAAAAAGGAATTTCAAGAGATTCTCTAAATGTACAAAGATATAAAGGTCTTGGTGAAATGGACTCTGAACAATTATGGGAGACTACAATGAATCCTGAGAAGAGAACATTGGTAAGAATTGAATTAGATGATGCAATTAAGGCTGATGAGACATTCTCAATACTTATGGGTGAAAATGTTGAACCAAGAAGAGAATTTATTGAACAAAATGCAAAATATGTAAATAATCTTGATATATAAATAATAATATAGTTAGAGTTCTTTACTCTAACTATATTATTCTATATTATTATTAAATTTAAATTATATAATATATTGTAGATATTTTATATTCAGTTGAAAGAATTTAAAATAAAATAATCTTAAATGCTTGACAAGTCAAAAAAAATTATGTATAATAATAACCGTAAAGTAGAGGAAATCTTCTCACCTTATGGTTATGTCTTAATAAGGTTATACAATTAAATATTTAGTATATAAAATATTATTGTGTATTTTGAGAAGGTTGCCCTATGTAAGAGCAATCTTTTTTATATAGTTTTGTGGAGGTGTTTAATATTAAACAAAATTTTTTAGTAAATGAGGAAATTAGATTTTCTGAAGTACAAGTAATTGACGATAATGGTCAAAAATTAGGCAAAATGTCAACAAGAAAGGCAATAGAAATTGCTGAAGAAAAAAACATGGATTTAGTTCTTGTTTCACCAAATGCTAATAATCCAGTTTGTAAAATGCTAGATTATAGTAAATTTAAATTTGAAATGGCTAAGAAAGCTAAAGAAGCTAAGAAAAAACAAAAAGTCATTGAAATTAAAGAAATAAGATTATCTCCAAATATTGATAAACATGATTTAGAAGTTAAAGCTAAAAATGCTAATAAATTCTTAGAAGCTGGAAATAAGGTTAAAGTTTCTATGAGATTTAGAGGCAGAGAATTAAACTTTGTAAATCAAGGTAAAGAAATAATGAGAGATTTTCAAGGAATGCTTGAAAATTCACAAGTTGATAAAGAACCAAAAGTAGAAGGAAAAAACTTAACTATGTTTTTATCACCAAAGCAAAAATAATAGTGTTTAGGGAGGAGAGATTATTATGCCAAAAATAAAAACACACAGTTCATCTAAAAAAAGATTATCAGTTACTGGAACTGGTAAAATCAAAAAAAATGTTGCAAATAGAGCACACAAATTAACAGGTAAAACTTCAAAGAGAAAAATGTCTCTTAAAAAAGCATCTTATGTTGATAGTGCAAATCAAAAAGCAGTAAAAAAATTATTACCATATAAATAATAATTACGTATTGAAAGGGGAGAATTAAAATGGCAAGAGTAAAAGGAGCTGTTACAACAAGAGCAAGACATAAAAAAGTTCTTAAAAGAGCAAAAGGATATTTTGGAGCAAAATCAGTAAGATTTAGAATGGCAAACCAAGCTGTTATGAAATCTTTAAAATATGCATATGTTGGAAGAAAACAAAATAAAAGAAATTTTAGAAAATTATGGATAGCAAGAATAAATGCTGCTGCAAGAATGAATGGTACAACATATAGTAGATTTATGTCTGATCTTAAAAAAGCAAATATAAATATTAATAGAAAAATGTTAGCTGAAATGGCTGTAAATGACATGAATGGTTTTAAAGCTTTAGTAGAAAAAGTTCAAAAATAATAAATTAGGAGGTACTTTATGATTTTAGCAGGTGATTTTAGAAATGGTGTTACTTTTGAAATGGATAACGCTGTATATAGAGTTGTAGAATTTCAACATGTAAAACCTGGTAAAGGTGCAGCTTTCGTTAGAACTACATTAAAAAATGTTATAACTGGAAAAAATATTGAAAAAACATTTAATCCATCTGAGAAAGTTGAAGAAGCACAAATCACAATACAAGAAATGCAATACTTATATAATGATGGAAGTATGTATACATTTATGGATACAACAACTTACGAACAAATTGAATTAAGTAAAGAGCAAATATCTGATACATTACCATATTTAAAAGATAATATGAATGTTAAAGTATTATCATATAAAGGGAATGTATTTGGAGTAGAACCTCCTACATTTGTAGAATTAGAGGTAACTTATACTGAGCCTGGTATAAAAGGAAGTACTGCAACTGGTACAACAAAACCTTGTACTGTTGAGACTGGTGCTAACTTTAATGTTCCAATCTTTGTTGAAATTGGAGATAAAATAAGAATTGATACAAGAACTGGATCATATATGGAAAGAGTATAATATTAAAAGTAATGGTAAGAATATCTTATCATTATTTTTTTGTTGACTTTTTATGTAAAATATAGTAAAATTAATGTACTGTAAATATTAATCTATACCATAATTGGAGGAGAAAAAATGATTATTAAATTAAGAGCAAATGTATATTCATCATTAGAAGAACTCAGTAAATATTTAATTAGTATTAAAAGCAATGGAAAAATGGTGTTTGAAGTACCTACTGAAAGTCTTAATTATGTTTTGGAGTATTTAAAAAATAGAGGAATTACAAAGGTAAAATTATCAATTGAAGATACAGATATATTTGTAGATAAAAATAATGAATTGAGTAGAAAGCCGAGTCAACTTGAATTTTTGGAATTTATTTTAAGAGAGAGAGTTGAGATTTTACAGGTAACTAAGAACTTAGATAAATTTTTTAAAAGTATAAATTTTTCTGATATAAATGATTGTTATAAAACATTGTATGATAAAATTTGTAATATATCCAGTGTTAAGGAAGAAATGTGGTTAAGTTATTATAAAGTAAATAGAAGTGGTTTTTATTATTTAGCTTGTAAAGAATTATTTGATACTGATCAAGAATTTAAACAATTTCAAGATAATTTAAAGAAAAGTTTTCAAGAATGGCTTAAAAAATATTATCCTGAATATACAAAGTATTTTCCAAATGGATTACCTTATACAGCATTTATGAGATTTTTACTTAAAGCAACTGATAGAAAGTATTATTAATTATAACAAGGGTGCCCTAAATTATGGGCACCCTTAATGAATTTTATAGGATTTCAACTTAATTTTTGAGAAAAATATTTATTCTGTTTCTTTTACTTTAAAGGTCATTTTTTTACTATGTGGATTAAAATAAAGGCCATATTTGTAAAAGAAGTTTTTTATAAGATTTTCTTCAAAAGCAGTTTCAAATGTTTCTTCACTTTTAACAGTGATAAATTTTGCATTATCTTTCCAAGCAATAGAATGTGTATAGTTTCCATCAGAAATCTCCTGCTTTACACGTTTGCATTCAGCAGTTAACTGAGCCTTTCTTTCTCTTTTCTTTTTTGAAAGCTCCCGTTCAAATTTGTAAAGCATTAACTGTGCAGGAGTGCGCTTCTTACCTTTTTCAAATGCGGGAACAGTTAAGACATATTTATCAAAATCAGAAGATCTGATTTTTTCTCTTATTTTAATGGCAAAACCAAGTTCTTCAGCATTTTGCCAAAATTTATAGTTATAATTTGCCTGATAATCTTTAATTTCATAGCTAAAAAACTCTTCAAAATTTTTCAGGCAGTCCTCAAATTCTTTTTGCAAAAGAGACATAATAGTTTCTTTTGTTTTTTCGTTTTTAGCTTTTTCTTCCTCCATTTCCTTTATTTTCTTTTCTTTTTCTCTCTGGTTGATTTCCGACATAACTCTTGCATTTAAAGGTTTGCTCATGATATTTCCTCCTAAAATTTTATTTGGTCCTTTAAGTAACTAATTTAAATTATATCACAGATTACATAAAAATGCAAGACGCATAAAAGAATTTATTTTCTGAGATAATCTTTTTTTCTTAAACTTGAAATTACATAAAAATAATGTTAAAATATTAAAGTAAAAATAGAAATTAGGAGAAAAATAATGAGATTTGTAAATAGTTTTGAAACAAAAATAAAAAAAATAGTAAAAGAAAAAGGATTAACATATAGTATAGATACAATGGGATGTCAAATGAATGAAAATGATTCATCAAAATATATGGGAATTTTAGAATCAATGGGATTTACTAAAACTACAAGTGATAAAGCAAATATAATATTATTTAATACTTGCTGTGTTAGGGAAAATGCTGAAAATACATTATTTGGCAGACTTGGATTTTTAAAACAAAGAAAATTAAAAGAAGATGATGTATATATAGTTGTTGTTGGGTGTATGACTCAGCAAAGGCATATATTAGATAAAATAAAATCTTCATATAGATTTGTAGATATAGTATTAGGTACTAATAGTATGAGTTTATTTCCTGAAAAGTTATATAATGTGTTATGTTTGAGTAGAAAAGAAATTGAATATATAGATGTTGGAAATGAGATAGAAGAAGATATACCAATAATTTATGAGGACAAGTATAAGGCTAGTGTAAGTATCATATATGGTTGCAATAATTTTTGTTCATATTGTATAGTTCCATATGTTAGAGGAAGAGAACGTAGTAGAAAGCCTGAAGATATATTAAAGGATATTAAAAAACTAGCAGAGAAGGGATATAAAGAAATTATGTTACTTGGCCAAAATGTAAATTCATATGGTAATGATTTTGAAGAAAAGTACAATTTTCCAGACTTATTAAAAGACATAGAAAAAATTGATGGAATTGAAATAATTAGGTTTATGTCTCCACATCCAAAAGATTTTAAAGATGATTTAGTTGAAGTAATAAAAAATTCTAAAAAGATTGCAAGACAAATTCATTTACCGCTTCAATCAGGAAGTACAAGAATTTTAAAAGAAATGAATAGAAAATATACTAAAGAAGATTATTTAAATATTGCTATGAAACTTAAAAATGCTGATGAAAATATATCTTTATCTACAGATATAATTGTTGGTTTTCCTGGAGAGACAGAAGAAGACTTTATGGAAACGTTAGATGTAGTATCAAAAGTTAAATTTGATCAAATTTATATGTTTATTTATTCAAAAAGAGAAGGTACAAGAGCGGCAAGAATGCCAGATTTTGTAACAAATGAGGAAAAAGTTAAAAGACTTGAAAGATTAAAGAAACTTTATGAAGATAATCTACCTAAGTTAAATGAAAAAATGATAGGAAAAACATATAATGTTTTAGTAGAAGGAAAAAGTAAAAATAATAAGGAGCTTTATACTGGTAGAACAAGTCAAAATAAAGTAGTTATATTTGAAGCAAATAATGATAAAATAGGAAAAATTGTAAAAGTTAAAATAGATAGTGAACATCTATGGTATTTAAAAGGTGTAATTGAGGAGTGATATTAATGTCAAGATTTAAAATGAGAGTTGCAGTACATTTAATATTAAAGAATAATAATAAAGTTTTACTTTTAAGACGATATAATACTGGATATGAAGACGGAAATTATAGTGTTGTAGCAGGACATGTAGATGGAAATGAAACAATAATTTCTGCAATGAAAAGAGAGGCAAAAGAAGAGGCTTGTATTGATATAGATGAAAAAGATTTAAAGATAGTTCAAGTTATGCATAGAAAAGCAGAAGACGAAAGTATAGATTATTTTCTATATTGTGAAAAATATACAGGAAATATAATTATAGGAGAACCAAATAAATGTGATGAGTTAAAATTTTATGAAATAGACAAATTACCTAAAAATACAATTCCCTATATAAAGCAAGCAATAGAAAACCATAAAAATGGAGTAGAATTTTCAACTTTTGGATTTTAAATATAATTTAAGAAACGATAAAGTCGTTTCTTTTTTGTAATAATTATATATTTTTTTAATATACTTTAATATGAATGTACAATAAGATAAAGAAAGGAGCTATATATGGGAAATGTTGTAGCTGCAAGAAGATTAAGGAAAAGTATGTTAAAAGAACAAAATACAAAATATAATGATCCTTTACAGGAATTAGTTGGAAATGATTATATTTCAGTTAGTCATGAAAAGGAAAATATTGAAGAAAAAAGTAGTAAATTTAAAATATCTTTTAAGACAAAAATAATTATAAAAGTATTTCTAGCAGTATTAATAGTATTTAGTTGTCTTATTTGTAAACTTACTATTTCAGAAAAAATACTAGAAAATAAGTATATAGGAAGAATAGTTTATGAGTATAAAAAAGATTATTCTAGAGAATATTTATTAACAAAACTTGAAAATTATACAAGAAATATTTATCCAAATATTAGTAACATAATACCTGAGAGTGTTTGCTTAAAAATTAAAGATAAATATCATTTTATTAAGCCTAAAATATTAGAGTTTAATGTAAAAGAAAAAATATATGCAATAATTTATCAAGGACAGACAATAGAGACTTTAAGTAAAACAGTAGATAACGAGGGAAATAAAGAAGAACAGATAAATGAGATATTTAATGGTATTGGTGGGGGAGAACCAATAGAAATAAAAAATGAAGCGAGTGCTGTAAGCATGATGCAAGATGATGTTGCTACAGTACTTAGTAAAAATATTAATATTTCACTTCCAGTTACTGGAACTATTACATCAGAATATGGAGCAAGAGACCAAATATTTGAGGGGGTTAATTCTTATCATACTGGTATTGATATAGCAAATGCTCTTGGAACAGAGATAAAAAGTGCAACTAATGGAAAAGTATATAAAACTCAAAGTATGGATAAATATTATGGAAATAATATTGAAATAGAAAATAATGGAGTAATTTTCAAATATGCCCATCTTAGCGAAATAAAAGTAAAAGAGGGAGATGAAGTAAAACAAGGAGATATAATAGGACTTATGGGAACTACTGGAATGTCAACTGGTTCACATCTACATTTTGAAATAATTGTTGATTCTAGAACTATTGATCCAAGAAAACTAGTAAATTTTTAATATAGAGGTGAGAATATGAAAATTAGAACTCCATTTTGTTATATAGAAGTAGAGTATCTTTTTTTGATATTCTCTTTTATTTGTATTTTTTCTAGTAAAATGAGAATATATTTTACTTCATTTTTTATGTGTTATATATTTATTATATTTCATGAATTATCACATGTTTTTGTTGCGTCTATTTTAGGAAAAAAAATAGATAATTTAAAATTTACTTTGTCTGGAATGAATGTAAAATTTGAAAGAGAAAAGTATAAATTAAAAAATAATGATACTTATTTTAATAATATATTGATATATATTGCAGGACCACTTTCTAATATTATACTTGCTTTAATATTTTGTAAAATTAGATTTATTTTAGAAATTAATTTAACTCTTGCAATTATTAATTTATTCCCGATTTATCCATTAGATGGATATAATATTTTAAAGAATGTATTTGGAAATAATATTAAAAGAGATATATATTTAAAGTTTATAGAAAAATTTATATTAAGTATTTTAATGATAATTTCAATATATCAATTAGTATTTTTAAAAAATATTTCTATGCTTATTTTTTGTATATATATTTTATTTATAAAACGAAGCAAAAATTGGCTGAAATTGGCAAAAAATACGTAAAAAAAGCATGTTAAAAAAATGTTTCAGTTAAATGACAAAAATATTACAAATTTTAAATAAAACTCTTGATTTTTTTAGTAAAAGATAGTATCATATAGTTAGCTCAAATTTGGAGGTGTGAAATGTGGCTATAGGTGATATCATAGTTGGACTAGATATTGGAGTGTCTAAAGTCAGTTGCGTAATTGGCCAAGTTAACAAATTTAGCGAAATTGAGGTTATTGGATATGGGTTATCTAATAACTCTGGAATAAAAAAAGGCCAAATTATTGAACCTAAAATAGTATCACAATCTGTTAGAAATGCATTAAATTCTGCAGAGCAAATTTCAGAGCTATCAGTAAATTCAGCCTATGTAAATATAAAAGGCATGAATGTAAGAATAGAAAAAGTTGTTATGGAGTCAGAAGTAGCACGACCTGATGATGGTATGACAATAAATGATATATATAATCTATTTGCAAAAATACAGCTTACAACTAGTCTTGCAATGGATGAGCAGATAATAGATATACTACCATATGAATATATAGTTAATGGTAGAGTTTACAAAGAAGAACCAGTTGGAGCTTTTTGTAAGACTTTTGCTATGGGGGTTGATGTTGTAATTGCCAAAGGTAATTACATAGAAGGAGTACAAAAGACTTTAAAATATGCAGGAATAAAAATTGATGGCTTAATTTTAGAAACTTTAGCCACATCTAATATAGTTCTAATGCCAGAAGAAAAAGAATCAGGTGTTCTTTTAGTTGACATTGGTGGTGGACATACAGATGTATCTGTATATAAAAATTCAAGAATTGAATTTTATACAACAATTCCAGTAGGAGGAGATCATATAACAAATGATATTGCTCTTACATTTAATATAAATACTGATGAAGCTGAAAAATTGAAAAGACAATATAATCTTGCAATAATGGCGATGATAACCAATAATCATGAAATAAAATTATCTAGTAAAAATATGGATCAACAAAATAATGTAATTAAATGTAGTGATGTTGTTCAAGTTATTGAAGCTAGAGTAAAAGAGATATATCAAATAATAAAGAAAATGATTGTAGACAATAATTTAAATGGAAAAATAAATAGTATGGTACTAACAGGACAGGGCATAAGTAATATTGTAGGTGCAGAAGAACTTGCAATGCTTACATTTAAACTAGATCAAGTAAGAGTTTGTAGTCCTAAGCTTATTAATATTATAAAACCACAACATACAACTGTTTTTGGTATGGTAAGATATATAGCAAGTTTAGGTTTAAGTAAACATGTAAATAGTGACGTAGAAATAATAACAGATCCAAATTTAAAGGAAAGAATAATAGATGGTATAAGTAATCTAAAAAATAAAATATTTGGATTTAATAAGAGAATTAAGAGTATAGATGATGAAGAATAAAGTTTTTTGAGGGGGAGTAAATGATGGAAAATGAAATGCAAGCAGGTATGGCTACTATAAAAGTAGTAGGCGTTGGAGGTGCAGGAAACAACCGGAGTTAACAGAATGGTAGAAGCAGGAATAAAAAGTGTAGAATTTATTGCTGTAAATACTGATAGACAGGCTTTAAATATGTCTAAAGCTAGTAGAAAAATTCAAATAGGAGAAAAATTAACTAGAGGTTTAGGTGCTGGTGCTAATCCAGAAGTTGGGAAATGTAGTGCTGAAGAGTCAAAAGCTGAACTTGCAGAAGCTCTAAAAGGTGCTGATATGGTATTTGTAACTGCTGGAATGGGTGGTGGAACAGGCACAGGTGCTGCTCCTATTGTTGCTGAAGTTTCAAAAGAAATGGGTGTTCTTACAGTTGCAGTTGTAACAAAGCCATTCCCATTTGAAGGAAAAAGAAGAATGTTACAAGCAGATGCAGGTATAGAGGAACTAAAACAATGTGTAGATACTTTAATTGTAATACCTAATGAAAAATTATTACAAGTTGTAGAAAAACAAACAACAATAACAGAAGCATTTAGAATGTCTGATGATGTATTAAAACAAGGTGTACAAGGTATATCTGATCTTATAACAATACCAGGACTTGTAAATCTTGACTTTGCAGATGTAAAAACAATAATGTTAGATGCAGGTATTGCTCATATTGGTATTGGTAGAGCATCTGGTGAACATAGATCACAAGAAGCTGCAAGACAAGCAATTCATAGTCCATTACTTGAAACTTCTATTGAAGGTGCAGGCGGAGTACTTATAAATGTAACTGGTGGTAGAGATCTAGGATTATTAGAAATTAATGAAGCGGCAGAATTAGTACAAAAATCAGTAGATCCTGAAGCAAATATTATATTTGGTGCAGTAATTGATGAGACTATTGAAAATGAAATTGTAATAACTGTTATTGCAACAGGATTTACAAAGACACCATTTGATAATTTAAAATTAGATAATATTGTAGGAGAAGCGTTAAAGAATGCTACAAATAATAGTAGTATGTCATCAAATGTATCTACAACAATGGCAGACTTAGGATTATCTACTTCTAATTCTACAAAAACAACAATTTCTTCAACATCAAATCAAAATGAATATAAAATGATTGATTTAGATATTCCACCATTTTTAAGAAGAAATAAAGGAGAATAGTAATAATGGAATTTAGAAAGACTAAAATTTTTCTAAATTCTTTTTTTAGCTGTATTATAGGAAAACTAATATTTAGAAAATATGATAAAAATATATATTAATGATATATAAGTGTATAAAAATTCTTGTAAAATTATAAGTGAAATAGTATAATTTTACTAATGAAAGAGAGGTTATTATATGAAATGCTACTTAAAAGATTATCCAAGGCCACAATTTGTTAGAAATAGTTGGGAAAATTTAAATGGAAAATGGAATTTTTTATTTGATGATGAAAATAAAGGTGAAATAGAAAAATATTATTTAGAATTTCCAAAAAAATATATAATAAATGTTCCATTTACTTATGAAACTGAACAAAGTGGAATTAATGAACAAGATATTCATTATATTGTTTGGTATAATAGAAAAATATATTTATCAAAAAATGACATAGAAAATAAAAATACAATATTGCATTTTGAGGGAAGTGACTATATAACAAAAGTATGGATAAATGGAAATTATATAGGTAAAAATATTGGAGGATATTCAAGATTTTCTTTTGATATAGGAGAGTATTTAATTGATGGAGAAAATGATATAACAGTAAAAATAGAAGACTCTTTATCTAAAGATCAGCCTAGAGGAAAACAAAGATATAAAAAAGAAAGTTTTAAATGCTGGTATGTACAGACTACTGGAATATGGAAAACAGTTTGGCTAGAGTTTGTATCTAAAGAATGCATTGAAAATATTAAAATTACTCCAATTATTGATGAAAAAAAAATAAGATTAGATATTGTAACTAATATAGATGAAAAGGAATTTGAAAATAAAGATTACTATATAGAAACAGAGATATCATTTAATGGTGAGATATTAAATATATCAAAAAGTAAAATTGAAAAAAATAATGAAACTATAAAAATAAACATATGTAGTGAGAATATAATACATAAGTTACAAAAATGGGAGATTGGAAATCCTAATCTATATGATATTATATATAAATTATATTGTAATCATGAAATAATTGATGTAGTAAATTCATATTTTGGATTAAGGGATATTTCTGTAAAAGGTAATAAAATATATTTAAATGAAAAAGAACTATATTTAAAATTAATATTAGATCAAGGATACTGGAAAACTACTCATTTAACTCCACTAAATGAAGAAGTTTTGATAAAAGATATAGATGCTATATTAAAATTAGGATATAATGGTGTAAGAAAACATCAAAAAATAGAAGACGAAAGATTTCTATATTGGTGTGATGTAAAGGGACTTTTAGTTTGGAGTGAGATGGCAAACTGTTATAATTTTAGTGATATATCTTTACAAAATTTTACTAATGAATGGATTAGAGTTGTTAAACAAAATTATAATCATCCATCAATTATGGCTTGGGTTCCGATAAATGAATCATGGGGAGTTCCTAATATTAAAAACGAAATTAATGAACAAAATTTTGCAAATAGTATATATTATATTACTAAATCATTAGATAATACTCGTCCTGTAATATCTAATGATGGTTGGGAACATACTATATCTGATATAATTACAATCCATGATTATGAACAAGATTATAAAATATTATTAGAAAAATATATTGATAGAAAAGAGGAAATATTAAATAGCTTACTTGCTTTTAATTCAAAGCATTGCTTATTTTCTAATGGTTATAAATATAGTGGACAACCTATTATAATGAGTGAATATGGAGGAATTGCTATAAATTCAAAAAATGGTTGGGGATATGGTAAAATGGTAAGAGATAGTGAAGAATTAATTGAAAGATTTAGTAATTTAACTAAAGCTATTAAGAGTATTCCTTATATAACAGGATATTGTTATACACAACTTACAGATGTTCAGCAAGAAATAAATGGTTTATTAGATGAAAATAGAAATTTTAAAATTGAATATAATAAAATAAAAGAGATAAATGATATGTAATATGTTTGTTGACATATATGCTATAATAAAGAAAAAAATCTAACTTAAAGTTAAGGAGGAAAGCTATGCAAAAGTGTATAGAAAAATTTCTTGAGCAACAAATTATTAAAAAGATTAAGAAAGAAAAAGAAGAAAATTTTGAATATAAATTTTCTTTAAGCGGATTAGATAGTTTAATATTTAATTATTATGATGGAAGAGCTTATCTTAGTTGTTTTAACGATGAAAAAGAAATATATTTTGATGCAACAGTCAAGTGGATTGAAGAAAATGGTGAAGTAGAACTTGAAATAGAGTATAAAGATTTTTCTGAAAAAAAGAATTTAGGTATATATAATTGGTTATAATTAAAAAATAATTATATATGTCAAAATTTTACAAAATAATTAATACAAAATAATTATAATTAGTCTAGGTGATTATATGAAAATCTACCTAGACTATATTTTTTTAGAAAATTTAGTAATTAATTTAGTAATAATTGAACAATTAACAGTTTTTATAAAAGACAAAGTAAAATTATTAAGAAAGATATTAATAGCAATTATGATATCTATATATACAACAGTTATATATGTTTTTTCAAACTCATTACTTGATTCTAATATAATGAAAATTTTTGTAATATTTATAGCAGTATATTTATTATATAAACCTAAGAAAATAAATTATTATATAAAACTTGTGGTAATTTATAATTTAATATCTTTCTTATATGTTGGGACAATAATATCTATAACTCTTTTATTTAAAATATCACTTGATAAATTTTTATTTAAGGTATTATTATATATAGTTTCTGGAATTATTTTAAATATATTTTCTAGATATATTTGGAAAATATTTAAAAGTAATATTAAAGAGAATGATTTAATATATATAATGTATATTGGTAATCAAAAAATAAAAAGTTTTGTAGATACTGGAAGTAATGTAAGGGATAATTTAACTGGTTTAGATGTAATATTTATTAGTAATAAATATTATGAAAAAATAAACAAAAGTGGTATTTTAAGTAATGAAATAGATATAGATATAAGAACTGTTATTGGAAAACAAAAAGTGAAAGGATATATAGTAGAAAATGTAGAATTTTATAATAATAACAAATATGTAGCAACGATAAAGAAAATAGTAGTATCATTTACAAAGCAAGAAATGCAAGAAACAGAAAAATATAGTGCACTTATTGGTTACAATACGTATGTAGAAGATTTAAAGGGGGTTACTATATGATAATGGGTAAAATAAGAGATATTTATCTTACCATGTTGAGATTTTTTGGAGTAGATGAGAATACAATATTTTATATAGCAGGAGCTGATACACTACCAGCACCTCTTACACAGGACGAAGAGCAAATTTTGCTAGAAAAACTTATGAAAAAAGATGTGGAAGCAAAAAATATATTAATTGAAAGGAATTTAAGACTTGTTGTATATATAGCTAAAAAATTTGAGAACTCAGGTATAAATATAGAAGACCTTATATCTATTGGTACAATAGGTCTTATGAAGGCAATTAATAGTTATGATTTAGAAAAAAATATAAAACTTGCAACATATGCTTCTAGATGTATAGAAAATGAAATATTGATGTTCTTAAGAAAAAATAATAAAATCAAAACAGAAGTGTCAATTGATGAACCAATAAATATTGATAGTGAGGGAAATGATTTATCACTTGGAGATATACTAGGAACAGATAATGATAGTATATTTAAAACTATAGAAGATGATGATAATAAAAAAATACTTTGTAAAGCTATAGAAAATTTAAATAATAGAGAAAAAACAATTATGCAACTTAGGTATGGGTTTGATGGAATAGATGAATTAACTCAAAAAGAAGTTGCAGATAAACTTGGAATATCTCAGTCATATATTTCAAGAATTGAAAAAAAGGTTATTAATGGATTAAAAAAAGACTTTTTTAGATAAAAGCAACCTAGGAAATTTTCCTAGGTATTTTTATATTTAGTTTCCATTTTCTACAAAATATTTATATATAAATATGTATAATATACATTGTTAATATAATATATATTATACTGTTTTTAAATTTTAACACTAATAATATCAAGTTATGTCGAATGAGTATAAATATAAGTTCATATGTAAATTATATTAACAGTAAAAGGAGAAATACATATGAATAATATAAATGTTAAAGTTGAAATTCAAGGGATGGATACATCTAAATTACCAAAATTATCTCAAAAAGAACAAATGGATATGTTAAGAAGAATAAAAGAGGGAGAAACATATTTAAAAGATGATTTCGTAGAAGCAAATTTAAGACTTGTTTTAAGTATAATAAAGAAATTCAATAATAGAGGGGAAAATATTAATGATATTTTTCAAGTTGGAGTTGTTGGTTTAATTAAAGCTATAGATAATTTCGATATATCACAGCCAGTTCAGTTTTCAACATATGCTGTTCCTATGATTATTGGAGAAATAAAGAGATATTTAAGAGATAATAGTGCTTTTAGAATAACAAGATCTTTAAGAGACCTTGCATATTTAATTTCTCAGGAAAGAGAAAAATATGTAGCAGAAAAGAATGAAGAACCTACTGTAGAAGAAATTTGTAAGCTTACAGGAGCTCCAAAAGAAGATGTAATACTTGCACTAGATAGTATGATAATTCCTATGTCTATATATGATTCTGTATATAACGATGGTGGAGATCAAATATTCTTGGTAGATCAATTAAAAAATGATAGAGAAGAATCAGAAAATTTAATAAATAAAATTGCTATTGATCAGATGTTAGAAAAATTAGATGAAAAAGAGAGAGTAATAATTGAAAGAAGATATTTTCAGGATAATACACAAATAGAACTTGCAGAAGAACTTGGAGTATCACAAGCTCAAATATCTAGAATAGAAAAGACTGCTTTAGAAAAATTAAAGAGAAGAGCAGCAAGAGAAGAATAAATATATTAAAATATTTAAAATCGTAGAGGCGATTAATGAGAGATTGATATATAAATATTGTTTAAAAAATTATTTTATGATAAAATAATTATGGTGATTTAATTGTTAAATATAAAAGAGATAGTAAATGCTAGTAAAGGTATTTTGATTAATGGTAATGAGAATATAATTCCTAAAAATTATAATATAGATAGTAGAGAATTTAATAAAGAAGATTTTTTTATCCCTATAGTTGGTGAAAATGTAGATGGGCATAAATATATTGTTGATACCGTAAAAAAAGGAGCTATTGGCTTTTTTATTTCAAAAGATTATATAAATAAAAAAAGTATTATTGAAGAAAGTATAAAAATAAATAAGAATATTTGTATTGTAGAAGTTGAAAATTCTGAAAAGGCATTATGTGATATTGCAGAATACAATAGAATAAAGCATATAGATATACCAATTGTTGCCATTACTGGAAGTGTTGGGAAGACTAGTACAAGAGAGATGATAGCTAGTGTTTTGGCAGAAAAATATAATTTACTTATCACTGAAAAAAATTATAATAGTATAATTGGTTTACCAATAATGTTGCTAAAATTAGATAATCAAGATATTTGTGTATTAGAAGCAGGAATTAACCATTTTGGAGAAATGGAGTTATTATCTAAACTATTAAAGCCTGATGTATGTGTAATTACTAATATAGGAGTTGCACATATTGGAATAATGGGAAGTAAAGATAATATATTTAAAGAAAAAATGAAAATTACTAATAATATAAAGGGGATTAAAAAACTTGTAGTTAATAGTGATGATATATATTTATCAGGTATTAAAGATTTAGATTATAATGTTATTAACTATTCTTTGAAAGATATAAATAATAAAGTAATAGATACAAATGGGATCTGTTTTGAAACTAATATATATAAAAAAAGTTTTAGAATAAATATAAATCAAATAGGAAATCATAATGTACAAAATGCACTTGCAGCAATTAAGGTAGGAGAGATATTTGATATAAATCCTGAAATGATAGTTTCTGGAATTAATAAGTATAAAAATTTTAAGGGGAGACTTGAGATAAAGAAAATAAAGGGAGATGTTACTTTAATAGATGACACATATAATGCAAGTATAGATTCGATGAAGTCTGGTCTTATTACTGTAAATGATCTAAAATCAAATAGAAAGATAGCAGTTTTAGGTGATATGTTAGAGTTGGGAGAGTATTCTAAAAATATTCATTTACAAGTAGGTAAAATTTTTAAAGATTTGAAATATGATATATTATATACATTAGGAAATGAAGCTAAAAATATTGCACTTAGTGCTTCTAAATATATTGATAATATAATATGTTTTGATGATAAAGAAAAATTAGAAGAAAAATTAAAAAGTATTATAAAATCTGGAGATATAATATATTTTAAGGCTTCAAATTCTATGAAATTTTCCGATATAGTTGAAAATTTACAAAAATAATTTAAAATATCCACTAGTTTATTCATTTAACTAGTGGAATATTTTTATATAATAGGAATATAATTTATAAGGTGATCATATGGCAAGGGGTATAGATTTTAAACAAAAGGAAGTGATAAGTTTAAACGAAGGAAAAATATTAGGTTTTGTTGTAGACGTGCAAGCAGATTTTGAAAATGGTGAAATACATTCAATAATAGTAGCTAAAACTGGTAAGATTTTTGGTAGTATTGGAGGTAAAAATAATGTTACAATACCATGGGAAAAGATAAAGAAAATAGGTGAAGATGTAATTTTAGTAGAAATTTGAAAAAATATATAAAAAAGTGTTGACAAAGAGGAAGAAAAATGGTAAGATAATACACGTCACAAAGAGATAAAAGAAGTCAAAAAAAAGAGAATAAAAAAAGTTGAAAAAATTTTTAAAAAAGTATTGACAAAAGTTATCGAATTGTGTTATACTAAGAATGTTCAC
>CAOYAN010000006.1 GCA_948562205.1 uncultured Clostridia bacterium
ATAATGTTGAAGTATAAATTTTTTTATTTATACCCCAACATTTATTATAGAACCTAAAATCCTTGAAAATTAATTCAAGGATTTTTACTATTTTATATTTTATTTTGACATCATATCACATATAAGATTAGTTATTTCTGTTGGATTATCTATTGTAAGACCCTCAATTAATCTTGCTTGTGAATATAGTATTTTAGTATATTTTTTAAGTTCTTCCGTATCATTACTGTATAGCTCTTTTAATTTTTCTGTTATCTTATGATTTTCATTTATTTCTAATACTTTTTTAGCATCTACTTTTCTGTCATTTGGCATTTGATTTAACACTTTTTGCATTTCTATTGAAATAGCACCCTCACTAGTTAGGCATACTGGATGATTTTTAAGTCTATGTGTAAATCTAATCTCTTGTACTTCCCCTTTTATTGCTTCCATCATTACATTAAACAAAGCCTTACTTTCTTCATTTGCTTTTTTTAGATTTTCTTTTTCTTCATCAGTATCTAAATCAACATCTTCTGCAGATACATTTTGGAATTTTTTACCTTCATATTCCATTAATACTTGTAATACAAACTCATCTACATTATCTTTTAGATATAATATTTCATATCCTTTATCTTTTACTAGTTCTACTTGTGGTAACATATCAATTTTATCTATTGTCTCACCTGCTGCATAATAAATTACATCTTGTCCCTCGCTCATTCTTTCAATATATTCTTTTAAGGTTACTTGTTTTTTCTCTTTTGAAGAATAGAAAAGTAATAGATCTTTTAACTTATCTTTATTTGCTCCATAATTATCATATACACCAAATTTTAATTGAATTCCAAAAGTATCAAATAATTTTTCATAATCCTCACGATTATTTCTTAACATATTTTCAAGTTCAGATTTTATTTTATTTTCAATATTTCTTGCAATAATTCTTAAATGTCTATCATTTTGTAACATTTCTCTTGATATGTTAAGAGATAAATCTTGACTATCTACAAGACCTTTTACAAAACTAAAATAATCTGGTAGTAGTTCTTCACATTTTTCCATTATAAGTACACCATTAGAATATAGTTGTAATCCTTTTTCATACTCTTTTGTATAAAAATCAAATGGTAGATGTGATGGTATAAAAAGTAGTGCATTATAGCTACATTGTCCCTCTACTGATGTATGAATAATTTTTGATGGTTTTTCAAAATCATAAAATTTTTCCATATAAAAACTATTATATTCTTCTTCACTAACCTTACTCTTAGGCTTTTTCCAAATAGGTACCATACTATTTAGTGTCTCTATTTCTTTTACATCCTCATATTTATTTTCACTACCCTCTTTTTTATGTTTATGTGTTACTTCCATTAAAATTGGATAAGAAATATAATCAGAATATTTTTTTACAAGAGACTCTATTTTATACTCTTCTAAAAATTCACTGTAGTTTTCATCTTCTGTATCTTCTTTTATATGTAAAATTATCTTTGTTCCAACGTCTTGTTTATCACACTGCTCAATTGTATATCCATCTGCACCTTTAGAACTCCAACGATAAGCCACATCACTATCTATAGATTTACTTTCTACGGTAACTTTATCACTTACCATAAATGCAGAATAAAAACCTACACCAAATTGTCCTATAATATCAATATCTTCTTTTTTCTCATTTTCTTCTTTAAAAGCAAGAGATCCACTTTTGGCAATTGTCCCCAAATTTGTTTCAAGTTCATGCTCATTCATTCCACAACCATTATCAGATATTACAAGTTCTCTTGCCTCTTTATCAATATCTATGTTAATTTTTAAATCTGCACGATTTGTATTTACACTCTTATCAGTAAGGGAACGATAATATAGCTTGTCTATTGCATCACTAGCATTTGATATAAGCTCCCTTAAAAATATCTCTTTATTTGTATAAATTGAATTAATCATTAAATCAAGTAGTCTTTTAGACTCTGCCTTAAATTGTTTCATTAATATTACCTTCTTTCAATAGTTCTTTTGAACTAATATGAATTATATACCTTTGAATTAGCAATGTCAAGGTAAGAGTGCTAATTTTAAAAATTTTATTTACTTACCTATAGAATATCTTATATTCTCATGAATTGAGAAGAAAAAAATTTGACAGCTAGTAGAAAAAATGTTATAATAAAGTTACAACGTTGTTAGTGATAAATTTCAAATAAGACGAGAAGGTAGCTGTAACTATCTTCTCTTTTTGTATATATTCCTAAATTCTACATATAATAATATAATAGTAGTCTAGCTGTAACTAGACTACTTCTCTCTAATTCTTTTTTAATTCTTGAATAAGAATTATTAAAAGAACTATTAAAGTGATAAATTGATTCAAATAAGACACCTCCTCTCTTTTAGAGTTGGTGTTTTAATTATAACATTTTATGATTTATCTTTCAACATTTATTATTACTTTACTTCTTATAATATTCATACTATAATATATATTAGGTGATAATAAAAATGAAACTTTCTATAAAAATCATTAAAAATATATCAAAAAATTCTAATCTATTATATAAAGACTTTAAAATAGATTTTAATTATAACTCAAATAAACTTGAAGGTAGTACTTTTAGCAAAGAAAATATATCTGTTTTACTAGAGCAGAAAAAAGTACTAGGTGAACATTTTGTAGATGATATAGTTGAAACTAAAAACTCATTAGAACTTTTTGATAATGTAATTAATTCACTTGAAGAGCCACTAGATAAATACTTACTATGGGAATGGCATAGAATACTAAAAAAAGGTAGTGCTGACGATGAAATAGGAAATATTGGTAGATGGAAAAAATATTCTAATATGCTAACAAATACTGATTTAAAGCTATGTGAGCCAAATCTTGTAGATAGTAGTATATATAATCTAATAGAAGATTTTAAAGAAAAAGAAAAAACTATTGAAAACATAGCTGACTTTCATCAAAAATTTGAACATATACATCCATTTCAAGATGGTAATGGTAGAATTGGAAGATTTATAATCCTTAGACAATGTATAGAATATGGAATAGATTTAATTGCAATTGATAATAAATATAATAAAGAATATAGGGATGCTCTATATATTGCACAAACAACAAATAATTTAGAAAAATTAGTAAACATCTTTAAAAAATGCCAAAAAAGATTGGATGATAAATTACAAAAATACATTCCTTTTATAGAAGAAATTGAAAATAAAAAATAAAGTATATATATATATTATACACTAGAAGCACTTCACTTCTAGTGTATCTCTTTTTATTTGCAATTTTTGTAAAATCTATTTAATTCTTCAACACGCTCAATATACTGATAATTACTATTGCAAAAATCGTCTTTAGTTCCTTTATATGCTTTCAAATATTTTGTACCAAAACAATTCGTGTCAACTAAAACAATCATATTATGGAACTCGTACATTAAGCTTGACTCCCCATATTCTCTCATACTCAAAGGACATATAAATCCATTCTCTCTTGCAAAAGTTTCTAAAACATACATTACATTTATAGGATTGTTATACTCTCTTATAATCTTTAAAAACTCATCAAAAGAATAAAAACTCCTTTTTTCTCTTACATAGTCAATACCGAGCCCTTTATTTATAAATAGCCTATAAAATAATTCTTCACTAGTATCTTTCCCATTATTTTTATACGTTACCCATAAAACTCTATTATGTTCTATCAAAATCTTTACTTCCCGCTCGAAATTACTTACATTTTTAAATGCATATGCTCTCTCCATTTTACATATCTTAGAAAAAATCTGTTCAAGTCTTGACATATTATTACCTTTCCTCTCTTTTTTATTTTCCATATAATTATAATGGAAATTAGTTAATTTGTACATATATTATACAACTTTAATAATATGTTTTCAAGCTTTATTATTTTCTATTTCTTGTATAATTTTATCTACTATATTATCGCAAGCATTTTTGTCAATATATTTTTCTTGATTTTTTGTTATTTCTAATTGTAATTTTTTATCATTTAATAATTTATATGTATTTTCTACTACCTCGTCTATATTATTACTTTTAAGTGACATTTTTCTACTTGCAAAGAAATCTGCATTAATATTTTCACACCCTGGAATTGGCATTGTATGAACAAAAGGTTTTCTTAAAGTTGCTATTTCCGTAGTTGTAAGTCCTCCAGGTTTACTAAGTATTATATCACTACTTTTCATATACATACTTAAATTATTTGTATATGGTAATGCAATAACCCCTTTATACTCTGTACTTAATTTTTCTAATAATTTATCATTTGTACCACATGATACAATAAATATTGCATTTTTTATTTTATCAAGTAATTTATCTAACATTTCAGTAACATTTCCAAATCCCATACTACCAGTAAGTATAAGTATATATTTTTTATGAGTATCAAGTCCTAACTTTCTTCTACATTCATTTACATCATATTTTTCACTATATTTTTTAGATACTGGTATTCCTAAAGGAAGTAATATTTCTTTTTTAAATCCTTTATCTAAAAAAGTTTTCTTAAGTTCAGTACTTGGTATTACAAAAAAATCTGGATTTGTCTCTTCCCAAAATGGAATACTTTCATAATCTGTTGCTATCTCCATAAAATGTATATTATTTGACTTTTTTATAGCTGTAAGAGTATGAGCTGGAAAAAGATGTGAAGTTACAACATAATCATATTCATTATCTTTAATATACTTATATAATTTATTACCATTTAAACTATTTAATTCATATACTGGGGACTTTAAACTAGTCTTTTGGTATAATTTACCTAAATGATACACTGTTTTAAATACTTTTCCATTTCCATGAGTAGAATTTATATATAAATGATTAACTCTATCTTTAAGCTTTGGATTAGTAATGTCTAGATATTCTCTAAAATCTGCAACTACTCCTCTATCTAGTAAGCCCTCTTGTATAGCAAAGGCAGCAGAGTTGTGTCCACCGCCTGTACCACAAGATAGAATTAAAACTTTTTTAGTATTATTTTCTTTTAATTTTATTTCATCTTTTATTTCTTTTTTACTATGATTTTTATTAATATTTTTTAATATATTCATATTTTACTCCTTAGTTTTTACGCTTTAGGAATTGTAACATAAAATGTTGTTCCAACACCTGGTTTTGAATCAAAAGTTATATCTCCATTAAAATTACCTTTAATTACAGAATATGCAAGATATAGTCCAAGACCTGTACCAGATGTTCCTTTAGTAGTTAAAATATTTTTTAATATATATGGTTTTATATCTTCTGGAATGCCACCTGCAAAATCTGTTATTTTTATCATTGCCATATTATTTTTAGCACTACTTACAACAACCTCAATTTTACCATGTTCTTTAGCTTTGTATGCTTGAGCTGCATTTACTATTAAATTTGTAAATACCTGTCCAAGTTTTGTAGGATCACCATTTACATATATATCATCTTCTATATTTATCTCAATACTTGCTTTATTTTTTGTTACTTCATGATATGTTATTACTTTAACATCATTTAAAACATCACTTATTTTAAACTTTACTTTATTGTCAGTTCCAAGATTTCTTATCTGATTTCTCATACTATTTACAATATTTATTATCTTAGTTGAACAATTATCCATTCTATCTATTATCTCTTTTTGCTCTGGTGTAATATTTGAACTAGAATTTAACATCATTATCCCTGTTTTTATAGCTGATATAGGTGTATTAATATCATGTGCTACACCACCTGCAAGTTCACCAATAGATACAAGTTGACCTTGTTTTACGATAATATCTTGTTTTTCTTTTATTTCCTCTATATCTTTTTTATGTTGTGTAATATCTTTAAAAAGTAATAGAGTTCCAACAAATTGATTTTTATTCATATTTGCTTTTACTGATTGAATATCTACTTCAAAATACTTTTCTAATTTTCCAAATTTTAAATGATATTCAACATCTATTTCTTTATCTTTTACTCTTGTTTTATTTATTATATCTTTTAATTTTTGAGTATCTAATATTTTTCTTTTTTCAATTATTTTAAATAAATTTTTCTCTTTTGTAAAATCTGCTACACTTGAAAACAGGTTCTTAAATGTTAAATTAAAATCTACTATTGATCCATCATCTGATATAACTACAAATCCATCTGACATTATATTAGTGACTGTTTCTAAAGCTATTGGTGTTATATTTAGTGCCCTATATTTTATAATGGCAATAGAGTATAATACAAGTGTTACAAAAAATAACATAGGAGTTACATATATTGATATATTTATAATTTTAGCAGTACCAAGCATATTTACAAGTAATGGAATTATACTTCCTACTATCATAAACATTGTCTGTTTTGTAAAAAAGCCAGATTTTTCAATCGATGTTTTAAGCATTTTTATTATAAATATAACTGCCAAAGTATATGAATATATCGTATTTACATAAAACATAATTCCATATTCAGTATCTGTGAAATTTGTTGAATATACCTTGTAAAATAGATTATGAAAATCATTTGTCCAAAGTGATATAAGCGATATTATTGGAATTAAGTATAATAAAGCCCACCATTTCTTCTTTTTTATATTTGTATCTTTATAATAAAAAGATAGTATTATTAATGTCGGAAATAGTAAACATATACCTATATATGTAATATAATCAAAATATATAGGACCAATACTACTTCTATTTTCAATTGAGATTTTTTGAGCAAAAATTCCAGAACACCATATAGTCATTAAAATAAATAATATGGACATAATCTTTGCAAGTTTATTTTTCTTAAATCCTGTTCTTAACATTATTACAAGAATTATACTTGTAGCTATAGAACATAGTAATAATATACTCTCCATATTCTCCTCCTAATTTTTATTTTTTTATAAATCCAATTTCTCTTAAATAGTCTATATATTTTCTAATATACTCATTATCAATTTTAGGAAAACAAAATCCTAACTCTTTTAAATAACTTTGTGTATACTCTGATTTTACACTTACATTTGTTTTATAATTTAACATATTTTTTTCATTTAAATCATTTACAATTCCATTTAAAATATCATTATTTTTAGAATGTGATATTTCCTCCACCATTTTTACAAAGCTTTCATCATCTATTATTTTTACATCTGTTCCTAACTCTCTTAAAATCTTAATAAACATATCTATTTTTATATGATTATTATCATATAAATGGAAAATGTTATGATAGTTATTAAAATATTCACTAATTTTTATAATTGCATCTGCACAACTATCTACTGGTGTAAACTCTATATCTATATCACTATTACTCACTGGAAAATATCCAATATCTATAAAGGTTTTAATCTTATTTGAAAAAGCATTATCACAAATATTATGTTGAAATTTAAGGTCGCTATATCTACCTGTTAAATTTCCAACTCTTAAAATATTTGCTTGTAAACCTTTTTTCATATAATCTAGTACTGTCTCTTCTGCTTTAAATTTTGTATATACATATATATTATCTAAATTTTGTTTTTTATAGAAGCATGTTTCATCAAAATCTATAGTATTATTAAATATTTCATTTGAATTCATCATTTCAAAACTATTTCCTGATACACTAATTGTAGATATATGAATAAGCTTTTTATTATTTTCAAAGCAAAATTTTGCTATATTTTTTGTCCCATCAATATTTACTTTTTTAAAATAATCTGCATATCCATAATGCTTTACACAAGCAGCAGAGTGAATTACAAGATCAATATTTTTTATTATTTCATCATATTTTTCCTTTTTAATTCCGAGATTTTCTTCTATGAAATTTCCTTGAAGTATAATGATTCGATTTCCTATCTCTAAATCATATTTTTCTCCAAAGTAATAGTGTAATATCTCTAAAAATCTATCATTTGAATTTTTCTTATCTTTACTTCTTATAATACAATATATTTTACCTTTTTCATTTTTCATAAAACTATCTAATATATGCATTCCTAAAAATCCTGTAACACCTGTAAGCAAAATATTTTCTACACCAGATTTTTTTATCTTATCTTTTTTTACAGTTTTATTTTTTAGTAATATATCATTATAATCATTATAATCATCATAATTTTCTAAAATATTATCTTTATTCTCTTTTTTATTTCTTTTAATATAGCCTTCAAGCCCCTTTATACTTTGATATTTTAATAAATTTTTATATTCTATATGTATTCCATATGATAGTAATTCAATTTGAGCTTTAATAGCCATAAGAGAGTCTGCCCCCATCTCAAAAAATCTATCATTTATTCCAAAATCTTCTCTTCCTAAAACCTTAGCAAAAACTAAATATAAAGTTTCTTGCAATTTTGTTTTTGGTTTCTCTAAAATTTTAGTACTGTCAAAATCTACATCAAAACTAGATATTTTCTTTCTATCAATTTTTCCATTTAAAGTAAGTGGGAAATGCTCAAGCTCTTTATATACTACTGGTATCATATATGTTGGTAATTTATTATATAAAAATTTTAATAAGTCGTTTTTATCTACTTTTTCGTTATTATCATTTTTTATATAATAACATACCAAAAATCTATTTTCTTTTAATATAACTATTGCCTCTTTAATATTCTCATACATCTCTATATTTTTTTCTATATCTTCTAATTCTATTCTTTGTCCATTAAGCTTTACTTGTAGATCTACTCTATCTAGTACTGATAATTTAGAATTAAAATCTATTCTACCTAGATCCCCTGTAAGATATATTTTCTCTTTTAATTTTTGGCTATATATATAATTTTTATCTGTTGCCTCTTTATTATCATAATAACCAAGAGATACACCCTCTCCTGATATTGCAATCTGTCCACTCACACCTATTGGAAGTACTCTATTTTTTTTATCCAATATATATATTTTTGTGTTTGCTATAGGTCTTCCTGCAGACACTTTTAAACTATTTGTAATATCTTGTATTGTAGACCAAATAGTAGTCTCTGTTGGGCCATATACATCATATATACAAGCTTTAGTTATACTTTTTAATCTATCTACAAAATCTTTAGATACTCTCTCTCCACCAAGTAATATTTTTTTCATTTTGTATATATACTCAGTTTTATTAAGTAGCATTTTTAACTTTGTTGGTGTTGTTTGAATTACAGTAACATCTAATTTTAAACATAGGCTATCTAATTTTTCACCATCTATACATTCTACTTCGTTTGCAAGTACAATTGTTGCTCCATTTACAAGTGGTAAAAATATTTCAAGTCCAAATATATCAAAAGATATTGTAGTAATAGATACTATTTTATCACTACTGTTTATATTTAATTCTTCATTAATTCCATATACAAAATTTATAAGGTTTTTACTAGATACAAGCACTCCCTTAGGATTTCCAGTAGATCCTGATGTATAAATTAAATAACTTATATCACTATCTTCAAAAGGAATATTTAGATTATTTTTATTATTTAAATTTTCACTACTATATAACTTTTCAAAGTCTATATATTCCAAATTTATTCCACAAAAATCAAAATTGCTTTCCTTATCTTTTATTCCAAAACTTGACTTACTATTTTTTAATATATACTCTATTCTATCTTTTGGATAACTTATATCTATCGGTAAATATGTGGCTCTACATTTTAAAATTGCAAGAATTGTTATAATAAGTTCTTCGCTTCTTTTCATCATTATTGGTATAATGTCATTTCTTTTAATTCCTATTTTTAATAAATAATTTGCAACAATATTTGCTTTTTTATTAAGTTCATTATATGTTATTTTTTTATTTTCAAATATTAATGCTATATTATCTTTGTTTTTTAATACTTGCTCTTCAAATAAATCAATAACTGATTTTTCTTTTGTATAAAATTTTTGTGTATTATTATAACTTTCAAGTAATTTTTTATCCTCAAAAGAAAGTATATTAATACTATCTACAGTTACATTAATATTATCTAAAAAATTTTCTATCATTGTAATTAATCTTAAATGTAAATATTTAATTTCTTCAAGACTAAATAATTCTTTTAGAAAATCATAATTTATTTCAAGTATTCCTGTATCATCCATGTCTAATATATGTATTTGTAAATCTTCCGCTTGTGTATTATTTGAGTACCATTTAGTTGAATAGATGGACTCTTCTTCATAATTTGCTTTTGCATTTTGGTATGATAATAATATGCTGTATAAATTCTCTTTTATATCGCTCTTACTTCTAATATCACTTAGTATACTATCATATGGAAAACTTTGATGCCTAAAACATGACATAGTATTACTAGCTATACTTTTTGCAAGATCTAATACTTTTATATTCTCTTCAATTTTTATTCTAATTGGAAGTGTTGCTATAAACAATCCTATTATTTGTTTTTCTCTAAAATTTTTTCTATTTAGTGTCGGTGATCCTATTATAACATCATCTATATTTTTAGTTCTATATATATATACTGATAAAATTGTAAGAAATAAAATATATGGTGATATTTTATTCTCTTTACAAAATATAATTATTTTATCATTTATTATTTTATCTAATTTTACATTATATCTATTTGAATAATTAGAAATATTACTAGTTTTATCTTTTAATCTTACTACATTTGAAACCCCATCTAAATATTCTTTATAATATTTGCTATCTTTTATATATTTTTCACTTTTGCTATATGAATTTTGGAATTCAATAAACTCGATATAACTTGGATATGTAATGTTTTCCTCTACATTTTCTTTTACATTTGTATAAGTTTTAGTAAATTGTTCTATAATCTTAGAAAAACTCCAAGCATCAGATATTATATGATGTATTCTTAAAAGTACACTACCCTTTGTATTAGAGTATTTTAATATCTTAAATTCATATAATTTTTTACTAAACATATCAATCTTAGTATTTGCAATATTTTGAATATATTCTTCTATTTCTTGATTTGATAATGATGTCATATCAACTACTTCTATTTTCTCATAATTATAATCCTTAATTATTTGATATACATCACTAGAATTCATGTAAATATTAATTCTCATTGCATCATTATTTTTTATAATTTCATTTATAGCTATATCACAAAACTTAATATCAAACTCTTTATTTATATTAATAATACCAGTTATCATATTTATACTAGTATCACTATACACTTTATCAACTAAAAAAATATTTTTTTGTGGGAACGTTAAATCATACATCTTACTATCCATATATATACCTCATTTCTAGCAAACACTTACGCTTAAAGTTAGTATATCAGAAATAAAAATTTTAATCAACTATTTTAGATATAAAAGAAATTGTAATAATTAGAAAAGGAGAAAAAAATATAATACAACTAAAATAATACATATTTCAAAATTTGAACCAAAAAAATCAACTTTACAGTTGATAAGTTAGTTGGTGCCCTAACTAGACACGTTTTCGAAATCGTTAGGGCAAAAAAATATCTATTTTCAACTCTTAATTATAGTTATATCAATAATTTGCAAGAATTATATTTGCAAACTTGTTTTTTGACTATATTTAATGTAACATACAATACTTAAAATTACAAGGGTTAAATCAAAATAATATTTTCAAAAATTTGTTTTGTTCACTTGTATTTTATCTAATAATGTTGTATAGTTGTAGACATAGAAAATGAGAATAAGCGAAGTGTGTTGCCACCTTTGACAACTTAGTATTTACAAAAACCTCCACAACTTAGTTTGTGAGATTGAATATAGGAGGTGGTTAATATGGTAGAATCAGCATTAATAAAGTAATATTATAAATACTACTATTGCTAATGTTCCAAATACTAACTCTACTATTGAACTAATTAAACTCAATTTACTTTTCATATTTACCTCATTCCTAAATTGTAAGCTTTATTTTTCTTTTTTATAAATACTTTCACAATATTTACAAGTAATTCTCATTTCATAGCTAGTTACTTTTTTATCTAATATTGTAATTAAAGGCTCACTATCTTTTGGACAACAAAATCTATTTTTTATAATAATTAGTTCATCATTACAATTTTGACCTACCTTACTATCTTCAAAATCTAGTATTGCACTACCTTGATTTCCACAATTACATTTATATTTTAATTCTAATCTATCATAAGTTGAATAACATAAATAGCCTATATTTTCATTGCATTTATCACAATACATCCACCCACCATAATTAGTCGCTAATCTTGTATTTACTAATTCTTTATTTTTTAATACTCTTGCCATAGCTTTATCCATCCCTTAAAATTATAGCTTTACTATTTTGCAATGAATCTATAAATAGCATAAACTAGCCATATAATCCAAGAATATGCCCAAGCCTTAAATACAATACTTACTGTTAAATATACAATAGCAACTATTATTGCTATTATCCAATTCATTATTTTTTTCTTATCCATTATTTTATACCTCCTCGATAAATTGTAATTTATTATTATTCTAATTTAGAATTTTAAATTTATTTTTAACTAATTTATATAATATAAATCCTATTATACCACCAATAACGTTGGTAATTAAATCAGTAACATCACAACTTCTATAATGAAGTAAGAACACTGTCATTATCAACTGAATCATTTCTATTACAAAACTTAATAAAAGTGTTGATATTATAACTCTAATTATGCTAATATTCTTTTTTAAACTTGAAAGTAAAAAACCAAAAGGTATGGTCATTATTATATTCAAAATTACTTGTTTTAACGCTCCAGAATATCCTGAAATCAAATCATTAAATGGTTTTATATGCACATAAGTAAAATTGATTGAACTATGATATTTCCACTTTGGGTCTAAAGTAAAATCAATTGGTAAAATTGTTACACACAATACTAAAAATAAATATATATACATAATAGAAAACTTAAGAATAAATTTCTTTTCTTTTTTCTTCAAATATGTTTGATATATAATACAATATATCAATGCAATTATTATAAAACTTTGTATATATCCTAGCATTTTTATACCTCCAATTAACTTACAAATTACTATAAATCTTTCAAACTGCAAAATTTATGAATTATAAAATTCTAAATATTTTTCTAAATTCGATATTATATATGCTCCATTATGGTGTCCTTCATAAATATGGTTTTGTGATACTATTTGCTTTTTATCTAATATATCTTGCAAAATCTTGCATCCCTCATAAAAGTGTCCTTCATCTTCATTTCCTGCATCTAAATATACTTTAATATCTTTTGAAATTTCATTATTTTTAGCAACAGTTATAGGGTCATATTTTTCCCATACTGACATATCTTCAAAATATGGTGTATCTTCTTTCTCTAAAGTTAGTTCTATTGCAGGCATGTGTCCTCCAACTTTGCTAAACATATCTTGATGTCTAAATGAATTATGAAGTGCTGCATATCCACCTGCTGAAATACCGCCTATATATCTACCTTCCTTTGTTTTTATTGTATTAAATTCTTTATCAATTAAAGGTATAACTTCTTTTATAAAATAATCTTCATACATTCCAATATTTATAACAATTCCACTATTTCCTGGGCTTAATACATCTTTGCTTATTGCAGATGAGTTTATGCCCCTACTGTTTCCGATTCTAGGGCAAACAATTATTAGTGGTTTTATTTTTCCGTTTTTCTATCATTTCATCTGCTTTTACATTTATATTCAAGTCATACATAATGCTTTCATTGCCACTTCTACCGTGAAGAAAATATAATACTGGTAGTGGATTTCCATTTTCTTCATATTCTTTTGGCAAATACACATTTATTCCCATTTCTTTATCTAGTATATTACTATGAAAATTTATATTCTTAATATTAGATTCACTCATTTTATCATTCTCCTATTGTTATTTTACAAAATGATTATAATATAAAAACAGATAATTTTCAACAAATCATCTGCTTAATATTGAATATTATCTTAATAATGCGATACTTCCTGTTAATTTATTTACTTGTTTCTTTGTTCCATATATCGCTATTCCAAAATAGTTTATATTATTAGAATCTGCTTTACTAATTTTCTGTATATACTCATCATAGGTTTTACAACTTTGAGCAACATCAGAAAAATCTGCAACTATCATATCTTTATATTCTTCTTTATATAAAGTATCTCGCAAATTATTTAACATTTCTTTATTTCCTTTTAATATCGGAATTGGTATTTCTATTATTCCTAAATGTTCATTTTCATTTTTATCTACTACATCTTTTCCAACTACATTTGGATAATGACTTCCTAATGTATTTCCTAATATTGCAGTTGTATTAGCAATTATTCCAAGTGGTAAGTTTTCATCAACCACCATAACACATTTTCTTTCTTCATTCATTTTTGTTAGTCCTTTCTTCAAATATAATTTGATACTGTTTAGGTGTAATTCCAATAGTTTCCTTAAATAAATTTGTAAAATGACTTTGATCCGAAAACCCACATTGTATAGATATATCTATTATAGAATTATTTTGTTGTAACATATTTTTCGCTTGATTTATTCTGTATAATTCTAAATACTTATAAGGTGTTATTCCTTTTTCTTTTGTGAATAGTCTTATTAAATGATATTTACTAATAGCTCCAACTTTTGCTAATTTATCTAATGTTATATTGCTTGTATAATTATTTTCTATATATTCGCAGACTTCTTTTGTTTTTAGCATTATATCTTCATCAATAGTTTTGAAATCAGCATAATTTTCTAGCAATTCTTTTAAAATCATATAAAACAATTCTTCTTTTTCTAATGTTTTTATATTAGACACTATTAGATTACTTAAAAATTCAATTTCTTTAAATAGACTGTCATCACATATCACATTTTTGTTAAAAATAGCAATATTTTTTGATTTAAAAATTTCATTTACTAAATTATTCATTATTTTTTTTGAAATATGAATTGCACTATAATCTAAACTTTCTTCATCTACATCTACACATTCGTGATAGTCATTTGGATTTATAAGTAAGATATTATTTTTTTGAATATTATAATTAGTTGAATTGCAAACAAGTTTTCTATTTCCTTTTCTTATAATTCCAATTACATAATAATCATGAAAATGTTTAGTAAATGGCTGATGAATACCATTAAAAGTAATAGTTTCTATTTCTAGTTCTTCATCATATACAATTCTTCGTTCTTCCTTTATCATTTAATCAATCCCTCACAGTTCTACATAACAATATCACTTTTTTATCAATATTTCTTGTAAAAAATTGCTTAAAATAAGATTAGTTATATTTCAAACTAATCTTTATAATAACATATAATTTTTTGCTATATTTTATTTTTCAATATCTTTAAGGAAAAATCTCAAAGACATAGTTGTTATAGCAAGTTTGTATTTATCTTCAACAGAAATTTTACTTTTCTTTAATGATAAAAATTTGTCTATTTCTTTTATATCCACTCCTGACATTTTTGAAATTGTCTTTTTTGATATATTATGATAAGACAGTAATACCTTTAAAAAGGCATCTAATTTAAAATCTTTTTCATCTATTGCACTACAATAAAGAAAACTTATTTTATTAAATAGATTAAATCTATATTCATTATCATTTGGTAGAAAGTTCACATCTCCATTTGCTAATAGATTTATCTGATTATCATCTAATTTTAAATATTTAGACAATGTTTCTATATTAAAATCATAATCTTCAATTAGACACTTTAATTGTTCTGTTATATCAATATTTTTATTCACTTTTAACTCCTTATAAAATTGTAAATTGTTTCTTTACACATTCGCTACTTCATTGCATTAGGAATGTATTTTGATGGTTTTGCAATAAATAACAAATATGTTCCACATATCAATTTAACTGTCGCATCTGCAATGCAAATAACTGAAACTGGTATACTTGGAAACATATAACCTATTGTTACGATAATTATACATACACTTCCTAGCACTATCATACTCCAACCATGTATAAAGAACCACAAGAAGAAATGTATTGATGTTGCCATCAGCACACCCAACCATATCTGTCTCCAATGCCATCCAGGGATAAATGGACCAGCAATACAAAACATCAATATGAATAATGCAGCAATCGAAAAATAAATCATATTTATCTGCTTTTTAGAGATATTTCCCTGAGAAAGTTTTTCTCTGACTCTTTTGTTTACATTGACTCCAAAGAAGCAAGCATAATAGCCTATCAAAAACACAAACGGATTAACAAAAAACTTACCTCCACAAATGATAGATATTATTAATACAATTCCAATAAGAATCAACCATAAACCACATTGTTTTTTGTGATTAAACTCCAATATTTCTTTCTTTAAATTAAACATAATTCAATTCTCCATTCCAAACAATAAATTATTATATTGTATTTTGATTCTACCATAAAGATAAATAAAATTCAACTAATCATTTGCCTTTCTAACTTCATATCTTAAACTTTCATTTACATATATTTTTCTACTTTTTCTATAAATTCATCCATCCTATTATTTTTTAAAATAGAATGAGAACAATCTTTCCCTGAAAAATCATGATGTGTTTTTAAATCATAAATTGTAAGATTATATTCCTTTAATAAATAAGCGACTAATTTTGCAGCATTATTAAATGTTTTTTCAAAGTTTCCACCACTATTAACACACAATTTAATTCCTATTCCATATAAGTTACCTATTTCGTTAGCAGCATGATATGCTACTTCATTATCTGGTATATGATGATATACTTCTTTATCATCAACAGTATAATACCAAGATGTAGAATCCATATTGTTTTCAATCAAAAATTGTGCATGATTTTTTGCTCCTGTAGTTTTATCAAAATTATCTGTTTCATGTATTACAATATATCTTATCCTTCGTTTTGTACCTGGTCTTGCTTTTGTATTACTTTCAATTAGTTCTGTATGTACTGGAATTCCAAAGACATCAGTTAAAAAACTAGATTTCTCTGTTATTTCTTTATATCTGCTAATGTAATTTCATTTTCATCTCTACTATTTTCTTGACATATTGTTTCTTGTTCTTTTTTAGAAAAACTTTTTATTAAACAAAAAATTATGGATATTATAAGTAAAATTACAATTAATTTTCTTATATTACTTCTTCTTTCTTTTTTATTCATTTATTAACTCATCTCTCACTTCGTATTTTTATGTAAAAGTATATGAAAATAAAGGATATAATGAAAAATACTTCATAAAATCAAATCCTAATATAGTCAAAACTAATGGTACACATAGTATTAAAATTCCTAAAAAAATCGCTTGAATATTATTTTTTCTCCATCCCGAAAACACTAATACAACCATAGCCATAATTACTGAAATTAGTATTTGCAATAATATTTTTAGTAATATAAACAATAGTATATTCAAATTAAAAGGCAAGTTTTGGTACACAGGAATATTTTGCACTGATGAGGATAAACAGTGAAGTGGAAATACTTTAGAAATGCTTACCCCTCTGCATATAAATGGTAAAATAGAAAATAATATAACTAAAACTATACATACCACTATCTTTGATTTTAGAACTCCTCTTTTTCCTTTTTTCGTAGCTTTTAATAATTTCCAAGTTTCATTCTGATATTCCATAGAAAAAAAGTTACTAAATACCAGTATTATTCCAAGTGTAAGCAATAAGAAGTCATTTATGATTCCATCTTCCATAATTCCAAATAAATATAAATAGCCTGTATCATAGATATATTTTCCACCATTTTCACACACATACTTATATTGCTTCTCTACTTTTTGAAATGCAGGATAAAATGATGTAACACTATACCATTTTACCTTCATCTTTTCCCCTGTTTCACTATTAATTTCTCCCTTACTTACTAGTTCATCTATCTTTTCTATTTCTCCAAAAGCTTCTTCATATCTAGCTTTTTCTTTTTCAATTATTTCAATCTTTTCATCTGTTTGTTCTCCTTCTAATTTTAGCATAATGTTTTGATAATACTGTTCTTGAACAGATGGATGATAAGAATGATTTAATTCATTAAAACCAATTAATATACTAAATAGCAAAATAATGATAAGTCCATGATTGGTAATAAGGGTTTTATACATTTCGTGTCTTAATAGATTTGAATGTGGTTTAAATTTTAGCCCTATCATTCGTGATTTTTTTTGCTTTAATTGTAAGTTCTTTCCTTTTAAGAAAAATCTATAACATAAAACTATTCCTACAAGCATTAATATGGCTATCATAAGCCATGACAAGATAATACGAGAAATTGGATAGCCAAAAAAGTTTAAGTTCAAATATGTACCATACATACTCTCTGTTCTAAATAATCCAAATAAGTTCAAGTGTTTTAATATTTCAAATTTAGAAACATTTGGAATAATTGTATATAAAATCCAACTTACCACTAATGATATTATTCCATATAGATATGGCAATAACATACTATCGGAAAGTATACAAAATGCTGTTATAACAGCACAAAATCCAAAAAGGATAAAACTTTTTGTTATAATAGAAATAAGTATATATTCCAAAATGCTAATAGATAAATTACTTCCAATATAAGGGCTAATTGATTGAAGTTTTATACTAATATCACTAAAACCTGTAGATATTCCAAAGAACATATAATTTGATAATAAGAATATAACTTCAAACAAGCTACAACTAATAAAAAGTGCAATCATTTTAGCAATGATACTATGACTTATTCCATATTTAGTACTACGAGTTATATAAAAAAGTCCTTTTTCCTTTTCTTCAGTTATTAAACTTCCTATAAATAAAAATGCTAATAATATTACAAAAATATCAGTCCATATATTTTCCATTGTAGATGTAATCATTTTAGAAGGAATATAGCATATTCCATTATTATCAAGTTTTTCATAGTCTGATGTACTCTTTTTTATATTACGAGAAGAAAAATCGTTTTCATTTCCGTTTTGATTTTTAAATACAGAAATTCCATCAAGTGCATTTTCTTTTTCTCTTATTTCTTTTAAATATAAATCGTAGTTTGAAACTTTTGTATATTCATCATATACTTCATTTATAAATTTTTGTTCTTTTTCAAACGAATTTGTAAAATGTATATAGTTTCCTGACTTATATAAATCATAATAAGTTTCAAAAAGTTTTGGTTGTTCTTGCATTTCTTGCTTTGCAAATTCTGCTCCCATTTCAGTATTTTGAATTGAAATAATATTCATAACAAAAGAAACACCATCAATATCTCTTTTTAAATTTTCGATATATTCACCTTTTTGAGATTCATCCATATTTGCTATCTCTTCTCCAAATTTTTTATAGGATGAAAGAGCTATTCTATCCTCATTTTCAATATTTGTATACCAAAGGAAAAATATATTTATCATAAGCAATAAACAAATACTAAAAATAAAACTTCGCTTGCACCATATTTTTTTTAGTTCAAAATAAATAAGCCTAAACATAAATTATTCCTCCCCAAATATTTTCATATATACATCTTCTAAATTAGTAGCATTATATTTATCACAAAGTACATTTACATTTGCATAATCAATTATTTTTCCAGTTTTAATTAATATTATTTTTTTAGCAATAGATTCAATATCTGAAACAACATGAGTTGATACTAGAATAATCTTATCTTTTGAAAGTTCTGCTATTCTTTCTCTTATTCTTACTCTTTCTTTTGGATCAAGTCCTGCTGTAGGTTCATCTAATATAACCAATTTAGGATTTCCAATAATTGCTTGTGCTATTAAAATTCTTTGTTTCATTCCACCTGAATATGTACCAATTTTTTGATTTGATTTTTCTACCATGTTCACATATAGTAGAACTCTATTTATTTCATCTTCCATACTACTTTGGGAAATTCCTTTTAAAGTCGCTATATATGAAAGAAATCTTCTTCCTGAAAAAGTTTCATACATTCCCTGTTGTTGTGGAGCATACCCTAGCAAACTCCTATAATTACTTCCTAGTTCTTTGACTTCTTTTCCATCCCATTTTATAGTCCCCTCTGTAGGTTCAAGATTTCCAGTTATGATATTCATTAATGTTGATTTTCCTGCACCATTTGGACCAAGAAGCCCATAAATTCCATTGTCTAGTTTTAAAGAAACATCATTTAAAGCAATTTTTTCTTTATATTTTTTAGAAATATTACAAAGTTCAAGCATTATCTTCCCCCCTTATTAATTACATCAATAACATTATTAATCATTTTTATTTCAGTAAAATTACGGTTTCCTTTATATAAATCTTCTTTGCTAATTAAACCACAATATTCTTTTTTAGTTTCATAAGAACCATCTTGATGATAATTTACATCTGAATCATAAACAACTAAAACTTGTGTTTTACTTTCTGCAATAATATCTAAAGTTCTTCCTACTGTTTTGTTTACAAGTTTTGAATGAGAAATTTTACTTGTATTTTTATCAATAAAGTAAAGAGTTTTGTCATTAAAGCTATATTCATAACACATTATTTTATCTCCAATAATTCCATAAATACCATTTTGAGATAATTTTACAAAAGAATTTTTTTCTCCTGTTTTTAAATCAATTTTTATAATTTCACCATCTCCCTCTTTAGAAAAATATAAGTATTTATCATCTGTTACATAACTACGAGAATGTGCTGCAAATATACGATAGATTTCTTTACTTTCCCTATTTTCTACATTAATAGTTTTAAATACATCATAAGAATTTTTGTACACTTCAGTATCTTCACTATGTTTTTCTTCTTCTGAAACTTTTTTTCCAAAATCTATTCCATGTAAAATTAGATTTTTATCACTACATCCAATAACGTCCCATTCAACATTATCATTAAAGTCCATAGAAAAAACTTTCTTTTCCTTTTTTGTTTTTACATCTAAATAAACTAAATTTTTCTCTGATGATGTTTGATAAGAATTACCATTAATGCTTTTTGCTGACACTTTTTTAGTAACAAAATAAAGCCCATTCTCATCTCCAACTACAAAATCTTCTACAGTAAGATTACTGTCAAATGTATAAATCTTTTCTCTATTTGTTCCATCTAAGTTTAAACAATATAATATGTTAGAGCTTCCTTCTACTTCAGAACTTGTACTTACTCCTAAAGCTACTACTCCATCTTGATCCTGCTGTTTACTTAAAATAAATATCTTATTATTCCATATAAAAAGTATAGATGAATCAGATGGAACTTCATTTTCTAAAAATACAGATGAACAACTTTCTGTGTAATGATTACAACCAGAATTACTACATAAATAAATTTCTTGATGAGTAGCAAAGTCAATATACATCAAATGAGATATTCTTTTACCATTTAATAATTTTTCTGTATCACTTTGAAAATAGTAATACCCATCATCTGTATTTGAAGTATTAGAAATTAAAGATAATTTACCTTTCATTTCTATTTCATCTGTTCCTTTTCCTGTTACCCCATCAAAATCTTTTGATACAATATCATCATTTGTTAAGTCTGTATTTTTTAATAATTTACCACCAAATATTAATACCAAACCTATTCCAATGATTATCAATAAAATAATTAATTTTTTCATAAAAAATGACCTCCTTAAATTGCCATAAATGGCTTATAAGAAAATCATATATAATAAAAGTCAAAAATCGGTCAAATTTCTATAAAAATTTTTACTTTTGCTCCAACAGATATATCATTAGATAATTCTAGCTTTCCTCCATGCTTTTTGCAAAGAATACGACTAATTATTAATCCTAATCCACAATGCTTGCCATCACTTGCAGTAGGTATAATTAAATTGTTTCTTTCTTTTAAAACATCTTCCGAAAAACCTATACCATCATCTACAATAGAGATTATTAAATAATTTTCTTGTATATTAAATGATAAATTAATTTTTTCTTTGGAATATCTAAGAGCATTATTAATTATGTTCTCTAAAATTCTATAAATAATATAAGAATCTATATTTATCTTCTCTTTAAATAACTTCTCTGCCTCTACATCCAATCCTATTCCTTTAGACTTTGTAATTTGTTTTAAATCTGATTTTACATCTTCAATGAATTTTCGAGTAGAAATTTCTTTACGATTTACTTCTATATCTTCTAAGGCATTAATCGTACGAATAGAATCTGTGTATCTTTCTAGTCTTTTAGCTGTTTTATTTATATTTGAAGTAATTTCTAAAATTTTTTCTTTACTTAAATTATCATTTTGTAAATTTGTTTGTAAATATTCTGCATATCCTTCTATAATTGATATTGGATTTCTTAAATCGTGAGCAACTGATGCTTGCAGAAATCTTCTTTCTTCAATCATTTTCCATAATTCTTTGTTTGTTTCTTCAAGTATTTGTCGCATTTTTTCAAAAGAATTACAAAGTTTCCCCATTTCATCATTTGATGTATACGATAATTTGAAATCAAGATTTTTATTTGATATTTGTTCCATTGAATTTTCAAGGAGTTTTAATGGTTTATTTAATTTCTTACGATAAAAAATAAATCCACAAATTAAAATTCCAACTATAGAAAATATCATTGGAATTGCTATCATTGCTATTCCACATATTTGATATGCAATTTTTCTTTTTGGAGTTAGCATATCAAAATTATTTTCAATTTTTTCAATACTTGTTTTTATATCAGATAGTTCAGAGTTATTTATCGAACCATCTTCTGCTCCTGTCAATCTAGGAATATCATACATTTCTTTTCCTAATTCTGTACTAAATTCAAGTTCTTCCATTCTTCCATCGCTATATGTTATATTTAATGTTACACAAATTGCATTAGAGTTTGGCAATAAATACTCTCGAAATTTTTGACATCCCCATATACTTAATAATGATAAACATATAACAATGAAAAATGTAATTAAAACTATTAATACAAAATAATTTTGTAATGAACTGCATTTCCTTTTTAATTTTTCCATCTATAACCTACTCCCCAAACAGTTTCAATATAATTGTTTCCTGTTATTTCTTGAAATTTATTACGAATTTTTCTTATGTGTTCTTTTACAACATTACTATCTCCTTCTGCATCATATCCCCATACTGTTTCATAAATTTTTTCTTTATCAAAAACTTGTCCTTTATTTGTAATTAAATATTCTATTAAATCAAACTCTTTTTTTGAAAAGGGTATATCTTTATCATAATAAGATATTGTTTGTTTCGATAAATTAACGAGTAGTCCATCAGAAGTTGTAAAAATGGAAAAAGTATTTTTATTTCTCTCATCTCGACGTAAATGTGCTTCAATACGAGCTGTTAATTCTTTAAGGCTAAAAGGTTTTGTAATATAGTCATCTCCCCCATACTGAAATCCATTTATCTTATCTTGCTCTGTAATACGAGCTGTCAAAAAAATAATAGGACAAGATATATGATTTCGTATATTACAGCATAACTCTAATCCATTTGTTCCAGGCATATTAATATCAAGTATGATAAGGTTTGGCTGATGTCTTAATTCTTCTATAGCCTCATTTACATTATTTGCTATAAGAGTGTTATAGCCACAGTTTTGCAGATGTGAGGATATTAAATCTGTTATCATTTCTTCATCATCTACAATTAAAATTTTATATTTCATATCCATGACCCCCATTATATTTTAATTTATAATTGTCAACCACCTTGCACTAAAGTACAAGGCTTGGATTGCGACTAAAAGTCGCTTTTGCGGGCTGAATACCCTACTATTTTATTATCTTAAATATCTCATCTATATTATCTTTCTGATTATTTATATATTCTTCTATTATTTCCTCTGTTACTGTTCCTAGTGTTCTACAAAAATATCCTGGTGCCCATAAGTGTTGTCCCCAATATCTTTTTTTCAACTCTTTAAATTCTTAGTCTTGAACTTCTTCCTTTTAATAATTTTATTATTTCTGCTGGTGCTATATTTGGACTACACGATATTAACATATGTACATGTTCTTTTCCTATTTCTCCTTTTATTATTGTTATACCTTTTGCTTCACATCCCTGTCTTAATAATTCTCTTAATCTTTCCGCCACTTTTCCTTCTATCACTCTATATCTATATTTTGTTGTCCATACAATATGATATTCTATATCATATTGTGTGTGGCTTCCATTCCTATACATTTATTTCACTCCCTTTGGTATAACAATTATACCATATGACAATGAATTTGTCTCCTAGTTCTAAAGAATTTCTGCACTAAAAGTGCAGGGCTTGATACCACTCGCTAGCATAGTCAAATATTTACAATTATATGTTTTTCAAGTATTCTTCTAACTCTGATAATTTAATCTTTTTAGCCAAGTTAGTAATATCAATGTCATTTGAATAATTGAAAACTAAAAAAGTAATATTTTTGATAATCACTCTATGTGGCTCTATATATGTAAGATTAGTTCTCTCTAATTTTCTAATGCTACCATTTATAAAAGTAGAAGTAACTTTAGAAAACTCACATATAAATTCAAGCCTTTGTTTTAGACATTCCTCAAATTCTAGTTTTTGCTTAATTATCTTCATTTAAAACAGAATCCTTTCGTTTGGATGATTTTAATATTGTTTTTAAGCAACAAAAAAATCAACCAGATTTTATTTACTGATTGATTTCTGTGTCTATCTGTTCAATTTAGTTCGAACAGATACGTCGTTGGTGCGGGTAAAAGGACTTGAACCTTCACGTCGCTAGACACCGGCTTCTAAGACCGGCGCGTCTGCCAATTCCGCCATACCCGCATTCCTAACTACTTCTATATAATACCATATGAATTTTAGTTTGTCAATAGTATAATAAAAATTTGTCATTTTTTTATATAGGGTAACTTAAAAAGGTTAAATTAAAAGAAAAAAGATACAGTTATTCAAAATAACCATATCTTTATAAAATTCACTATATTACAATATTATATAATATTACCTACTAATTACATATTTTCTAATAAAATTTATTCCAACTATAATTCCAACAATTGACACAAAGAAAATAACAATATATGACAATACATTTATATCATTTGTATCTACAACTGGTTCATATACACATTTATTTATTACTACATTTCCTTCAATTACTTTTTCATAATATTTAGATGTACCTTTTTCATTCACTCTATACTCTATTTCATCTCCATATTCATCATACTTTGGTAATTTTACTTCATATGACCAATTATTATCTGCACTTACTTTTTCTTCAACAACCAATTTATCTTTATTATATACTTGTAATACTACACTTCCTGGTCGTTTACCATACTCGTTATTATTATCTTCCCATTTTTTTACTGCTTTTACAAGTATTTTTTCTTCTGGTACTACGAACTCATTTGTTACTGTATTTTTATCTGTAAGTACTTTTTTATAGAATTTATTTCCACTATATCTTTCATCTATATAGTATTCTATCTCATTTCCTAATTCATCATATTTTGGCACTTCAAACTCATAACTCCAATTATTTCTGTCACTTACTTCTGCTTCTGCTATAATGTTTTCTCCAACTTTTAGTTGTAATATTACACTTGTATCTCTTTTTCCACCTGCATTTCCATTATCATTCCATACTTTTTTTCCTACTATCTTTATTCTATCTTCTAGTACTACAAACTTATTTGTTATAACGTTTCCTACTATTTCTTTTATATAAAATTTACTTGACTCTTCATCAAGTTCTTTTTCATCTACTGTATATTCTATTTCATCTCCTGTTTCATTGTATTTTGCAAGTTCAAATGTATGTTTCCACCCATTAGCACTACTTACTACTTGTTCTGCTACTACTACTCCACCTGTTTTAACTTGTAATGTAATACTATTTGGTCTTTTTCCTGCCACATTTCCATTGTCATCCCATGTTTTCATTACTTCCAAGTTTATCTTTTCATTTGGTACTTCAAATTTATTTGTTACTGTTATTTCATTATCTTTCTTTTCTACTTTTTCTTTTGTGTAAAACTTACTTCCTGTATCTTTTTCATCTATTGTATATTCTATTTCATTACCGAGTCTATCGTATTTTGAAAGTTCAAACTCATATCTCCAGTTGTTTGCTTCATTTACATTTTGTTCTGCTACTACTGTATCATTTGCTTTTACTTGTAATGTTATGCTTTCAGGTCTCTTATCTGCTTCATTGTTATTATCATTAAAACTCTTTATACCAACAATTTTAATTTTATCTTCTGGTACTGTAAATCTATTTGTTATAGTATTTCCTACTATCTCTTTTGTATAGAATTTATCTGTTACAAAACTTTTCTCATTTACAGTGTATTCTATCTCACTTCCATCTTCTCTATATTTTAATAAATTTGTAAATGTATGCTTCCATTCACTTTCTTCTGTTACTTCTGCTTCTGTAATAAGTCTTTCTCCATCAAATATTTGTAAAATTACACTACTTGGTCTTTTATTTGCCTCATTGTTGTTATCTTCCCATATCTTTGTTACTTCCACGCTTATTCTTTCATCTGGTACTTCATACTTATTTGTTACTATAGTTTCTGTATCTGATATTTTTTCTACTTTTTCTTTTATATAAAACTTATTTCCTGTATCTTTTTCATCTATTGTATATTCTATTTCATTTCCAAGTCTATCATATTTTGAAAGTTCAAATTCATATCTCCAGTTGTTTGCTTCATTTACAATTTGTTCTGCTACTACTGTATCATTTGACTTTACTTGTAGCATTATACTTTCAGGTCTCTTATTTGCTTCGTTGTTATTATCATTAAAGCTTTTTATACCAATAATTTTAATTTTATCTTCTGGTACTATAAATCTATTTGTTATAATATTTCCTACTATCTCCTTTGTATAAAATTTATCTGTAGCAAAGCTTTTCTCATTTACTGTATAGTTTATCTCACTTCCATCTTCTCTATATTTTAATAGATTTGTAAATGTATGTTTCCACTCATCTTCTTCATTTACTTCTGCCTCTATAATAAGTCTTTCTCCATCAAATATTTGTAGTATTACACTACTTGGCCTTTTATTTGCTTCATTTTCGTTATCTTCCCACAAACTTTGCACTTCTATATTCTTCTTATACTCTATTTCACTTTTAGCAACTGATATTTTATCTATATAGTTATTTAATTTACTTTCCCTTAAATATAAATATCCTGATGTATATGCACTATTAATATATAATGTCTTACTATTTTTTATTTTTCCATTAATTATAAATTCTATATTATCATCTTTTAAAGTTAATTTATCCTCTCCTACACCCCACTTTATTGTTACTTCGTTTGTCTCACTATTTATGCTAATCAATTCTGGATTTTCACTTAAATTGTATTCTGTTCTTTCTCCATTAGATGCTATAAAGATTGCATTTACATCTTCAATATCTATATCTTTATCCACTTCTACTACCACTTCTGTTTGATATAATCCTACATTTTCTACTGTTTCATATACATTTTTAGAAGAGCCTTTAATCACAATATTTTCATCTTTGCCATCATTAGTTAAATTCATTTCATATTTTGGATATTCTACATCAATTGATACTCCCATAGTACTTACCATAAGTTTACAATTCTCAACATTTGAAATTTTAAAATACATATTATCCACATTATTAGTAAATCTTATATTATGTTTGTTCAGTGTTCCATCTATCTCAAAAATTTCTAAATCAGTTCCAGCAATTTTTGTATATCCATATATTGGGCTTTCAGATAAAAAGCCATCTTTAAGATACAAATCCTTACCATATTTTGTAGCATTTGTTATAGGTTTTAAATTTTTACTGACAAGCCAAGTAAACGGATTCTTCGTAGTTCTTATTGTACTACTACCATATGTAACTTCTTTTTCATTACCTACAGTTCCATCATTTGAATAAACCAATGAATTATATTGAGTAGTCCTAGGATCACCACCAGATATGCTCATTAAAATTTGTCCTGTTACTCTTATTGCCTTTGGTGTAGTTATTCCATTATTTAACATATTAATAGTCGCACTTTTTCCTTTTCCATCTAAATATCTAGATCCTATTTTTAATGATAAGTTTCTAATTGGATTTTCTTCATTTTCTTCAATTACAATCAATTTCCATGAACCATATGCATCAAATCCGTCATAGTAATATGGATATGGAATATTACAACAATAATATTCTCCATAGCCTTCCTTTTTTACAAAATCAGTTACATCTACAAATCCTACATAATATTTATTATTATTAAAATAAATTTTATCCATTTTAGTTTCTATGCCATTTTTACTTGGTCCAATAAAAGTTATTGGATATGTTTCTAATAATCTTTGATATGGAGTAATTCTACTATTTACTTCTATTACTAAATATGCCTTATATATTTTATCATTAGGATTATCTTTTTCTAATACTGCCATAGTAGAGTTTCCTTTTACAATACAGTTATTATTGCTATCATAAACCTCTCTATCTTTTTCATATTCTTTTAACCATTCATACTCTTTTAATAACGATAATTTCGAATAATATTGCTGATTTACAGACATATATTTTTGCCAAACTAAAACACCTGATATATTATCACATCCTGTAGCATTAAATTTATATGGTCCTATTATATCTTGAATAGTTTCAAAACCATTAAGTTTTATTGCTTCTGTTGTTCTTCCTTGTTCTTGAATATATCTATTTATATTTTCATCCTTTTTTATATCTCTTTTAATTATTACTTCTTTTCCAATTTGAAAAATTATTGTAAGTAAACCTACTATTATTACTGATAATAATACTACAGTAATTTTACTTTTAAATTTCTTTTTTTTATTCATGAATTCATCTCCCATTCTTTATTTTTCTCCTATTTTTATATAATATACCATTTTTAAAAAATACTGAATGACTTATTATACTTGTTTACATGACCTTTTGTACTTGTTTTTACACACAAAAAGCACTGGTACTATTACTTAGTATCAGTGTATATATTTTAAGGCAGAATCTACCCTTGTTATTTCATTTTCTCTTGTGTTTTTAAAACTTAGTTGTGTGTGTGTGTGTGTGTAGTTTTATCATGTTTGTGTTAATTTTAGTTACCATAATCATTTTCCTTTCTTTTTCTTTTGATTACACATTTATCCTATCATTTCTTTAAACTTTTTTCAAGTACTATTTATTTTTTAAATTTTTTTATTTTTTCTTTGACAAACTTTTGTTTGTTTGATATAATTATCTTGTTTTAGAAAAGAGGTATGAATATGGACATTACAATGATACTTTTAATTATATGTATAGTTTTGCTTGCTATAAATATAATTATCACACTTTCAAAAAGTAAAAACGAGAATAATTCAAAAGAATTTATTCAAGAATTTAATTCTATTAGACAAGAACTTTCTACAATGCTTATGCAAACACGTGAAGAAATACAAAAAAATCTTGGAATTAAAATAAATGAAAATGCAAATACTCAACAAATGCAACTAGCAAATCTTACAAATTTAAATGAGACAAAACTTGAAAATACACGTAAAAACATGGAAGAAAAACTAGAACTTATTAGAAAAACGGTTGAAGATAGACTACTTCTACTTCAAAAAGATAATAGTGAAAAACTTGAAAAAATGCGTGCTACAGTTGATGAAAAACTTCAAAGTACATTAGAGCAAAGACTTGGTGAATCATTTAAAATTGTAAATGAAAGATTAGAGTCTGTATACAAAGGACTTGGTGAAATGCAAACACTTGCTCAAGGTGTTGGTGATTTAAAGAAAGTATTTACAAACGTAAAATCTAGAGGGTACTGGGGAGAAATTCAGCTAAGTAACATTTTAGAACAGTTCTTAACTAAAGAACAATACTCAGCAAATGTTAAAACTAAACCAAAATCTAATGACCTTGTTGAATTTGCTATTAAACTTCCAGGTAGAAATGATAATGAATTTGTATGGCTGCCAGTAGACTCTAAATTTCCTATTGAAGACTATTCAAGACTTGTTGATGCTGAAGATATAGGAGATGTTGCACTAGTTCAAGAGTCTAGAAAAAAACTTGAAAATTCTATAAAATCATTTGCAAAAGATATATATGAAAAATATATTGAAGCTCCATATACAACAGACTTTGGTATAATGTTCCTACCTACTGAGAGTCTATACTGTGAAGTATTAAAAAACACAGGTCTTTGTGAATTTATATCACAAAAATATAGAATTGTTGTATCTGGACCTACTACATTTGTAGCTCTACTTAATAGTTTACAAATGGGATTTAAAACACTTGCAATTGAAAAAAGAACTAGTGAAGTATGGCAATTACTTGGAATGGTAAAATCTGAATTCTCTAAATTTGGCGAATTACTTGATAAGACAAATAAAAAGCTTTTAGAGATATCTTCTACTATGGAACTAGCATCTAGAAAGACCAGAACAATAGAGAGAAAATTAAAAAAAGTTGAGGCACTACCTGTTTCAAATGAAGAAGAATTCTACTCAACAGATAATCTTTTACCAGAATATGAAATATCTGATACTGAATCAGAATAAATTTAAAGTCACTTTAGTGGCTTTTTTTCTTTATATTTCCCCTACTTTACTTTTTTAAAATATTATGATAAAATAATCATTGAGTTTGAAATTAAAATATTATATATAAAGAATTATTTAAGGAGATGATTTTAATGTCTAAAATAAAAGCTATAGTAATGGCAGGTGGAAAAGGAACAAGAATGAAATCCAATCTACCAAAAGTTTTACATAAAGTATATGACAGATGTATAATTGATTATGTATGTGATGCATGTGAAAATGCAAGTATAAATGATATTTATGTAATTGTTGGTCATAAACATGAATTAGTTGAAAAAAATCTACATGGTAGAGATAATGTAAAATGTATACTACAAAAAGAACAACTAGGTACAGGGCATGCTGTAATGCAAGCAAAAGATTACATTGAAGATGATGACTTAATCTTAATAGTTAATGGTGACATGCCACTTATATCACCTTATACAATAAAATCTTTTATTTCATTTATTGAACTTGGAAACTTTGATGGAGCTTTAGTATCAGCTGTTTTTGATAAAACACCTGCATATGGAAGAATTATACGTGATGGTCATGGTAATTTATCAAAAATCGTAGAACAAAAAGATTGTAATGAAGAAGAACTTGCAATTGAGGAAGTAAATATTGGTCTTTATTGTTTTAAAGGTAAACATTTAAAAGATGCATTTGAAAAACTTGATAATAAAAATGCTCAACAAGAATACTATATTACAGATATACCATATCATATAATTGCTACTGGTGGTAGAATTGGTGTATATATGATACAAAATTCTGAAGAAACACAAGGTATAAACTCTAGATCAGATTTATCTGTAGTTACTAGAACACTATTACATAATACACGTGAACTACATATGGATAATGGTGTAACTTTAATTGATCCAGATAATACATATATAAGTTTAGATGTATCAATTGGAAAAGATACTATAATATACCCTGGTACTAATATTCAAGGAGAAACTATAATTGGTGAAAATTGTATAATTGGACCAAACTCACATATAATTTCATCAACTATTGGTGATAACACTATAGTTGAAACTAGTAAACTTGATAGAGCATCAATTGGAAGCAATTGTAAAATTGGACCTTTTAGTGTTATAGGCAAAAATGCATATATAAAAGATAATACTGAAATATCATCTTTTACAGAACTTAAGAATTAATTGGAGGTAGTCATGGAAAATTTTAAATTAAATTATTATTTTGAAGATATGAATAGCTTTGAGCACAAACAAATTTTTAATAATGCTACATATCCTTGGGAAGTTTTAGAAAATGCTAAAGAATATATAAAAGAAAAAGTTGAAAAAGACAGTGTTAAAATAAATAATGCAGAAATTAGTGAATTTGTTTCAATTTCTGGAAACTATATTATTGGTGAAGGTACAAAAATTCATGCAAATGCTGTAATACAAGGACCAGTTATAATTGGTAAAAATGTTGAAATTCAATCAGGTGCCCTTATTAGACCTTATACTATAATTGGAGATAACTGTGTTGTTGGTCATGCATCTGAAATAAAACATGCTATACTTCAAAATAAAGCAAAAGTAGCATCTCTTGCCTTTGTTGGAGATTCAATACTTGGAAGATCTGCAAGAATTGGCAGTGGTGTTATATGTGCAAACAGAAGATTTGATCAAAAAAATATAACTGTAAAAAATTCAAATAGTGAAAAAATAGATGTTGGAACTGATTTTTTCGGTAGTATTATTGGAGATAATTCAAGACTTGGTGCTAATTCTACCGCACTACCTGGAGCATTTATTGGTAAATATACATGGATACTACCAAACGTTCAAGTAAGAGGATTTGTTGAATCTAAAAAACGTGTATTTCCAGTTATGTCTACAAGAATTGAAGAAAATGAAATTATTGAATTAAAATAATTCATATACTCGGACACACAAATTAATGTGTGTCCATTTTCTATCCCCCTAATTTATATATAATTTTTAAATAATACTCTCATATGTCTTATTCCATCTGAAATAGGTTTTAAATGAGGTTTTCTATTTCTTCTATCTTTCCTAAACTTTATATCTACTTCCGAAAATTTTAAATTGTTTTTCTTAGCTTTTATAAGCATCTCAGTTGCATACTCAAAGCCAGTGCAACAAAGATTAATATTCTTTATCTTTTCTTTATCAAATCCACGAAGTCCACAGTTATAGTCTTTTATCCCTATATCATACATTATATTTCCAATAGTAGATATAATAGGAGTACCTACATATCTATGTAAAATTGGCATTGCCCCTTTTTCAATATTATTATTTAATCTATTACCAATTACTAGATCATATCCTTCTCTTAATTTTTCTAGTACATTACCTAATTCATACATATTATATGAAAAATCAGCATCTCCCATTATTATATATTTTCCATTTGCTACTTTAGTACCACCAATAAGAGCTGAACCATATCCTTTCTCAGATATACTTACTACTTGTGCCCCTTTACTTTTTACTATCTCTATAGAATTATCACTACTGCCATTATCTGCTACTAAAATCTCTCCATCTATATTGTTCTGGTTTAAAAAATTATTTGCTTCGTCTAATACTTGTCCTATTGTTTCTTCTTCATTTAAACATGGTATCAAAATAGTAAGTTCCATTATTTTTCCTCCGCTCTATACTATATAATTTAAAATTATAACTATTAAATTAATAAGTACAAAAATAGTAAAAATTTCTTTTCTATTATTTTTAAAATATTTATTTAGTATATTTATCATAATTATCTGACTACAAATACATGTAACAATTAAACTTCTATGTGTAAAATATGCATGTGATAGCGAATGTTCTCTAACAAGAGCATACCAAATAAATGGAGCAATTCCAATAAATTCTAAGAATAAGTTTTTAGCTATAATATCTGTTACTTTCCTAAACTTTATTTTCTCAAATATTGCTATTATAATATTTAAAATATATATTATTCCTACATATATAGCTACTGGAAGTCCAATATATACTATATTAAATAATTCTACACTAAGTAGTCTTATATTTTTACTACTGCTTCTATATAATGCTTGACCAATTGCATTTTTTACTAAATTTCTATTATATACTAAGTCTACTATTATCCATTTAGAAGCCCACATTAAAGCATAACTTATAGCAAATAACGTAATATATTTAATACATGCAATGGTTAACTCTTTTATACTTTTATTATTCTCCATTAATATTAAAATTATTAATGGAAATACTAAAATTGCTACAGGAATAGTAAGCAAATCAAAAAATGCCGTAAGCATTCCAAGTATAAAGAAAAATTTTCCATAATATTTTTTATTTATACTAAGTAGTACATTACTTCCAATGAGGATTAGTGAAAATCCTATTGTTTCTTCAAGACAACTATATACTAAATATCCCTCTGTAACTATAAATCCAAAAATTATAGCAATAATAAATTTAAGCCCAATTTTTTTCTTAATCTTATATAAAAGCATTAAAAATAAAATAAAGTGAAATATATAACTTATAATCTTTATTTCAGTATAACTAAATATTGTAAGTAATGGTCTAAGAAATATTAAATGACCATGCCAATATCTTGCATACTCTATTGCTATAAGATTTTTTCCTCTCAAAAGCTTTTCAAGTTCCTGAACATGTGGAAAAATTGGTATTTCTTTATCTTCATATGCTTTATCTTCAACTGTAGTATCAGTTACTCCATCTACATAATTTGTTCTTGCAAAAAGCATAGAATAAAAAGGATGTTTACTATCAACACTATATGCCATATTTATCATCATAGCATCAGCATAGGTATCAAACATTATCTCTTTATTAAAAACTGGTATAATTTTTTTACTACCACTTTTGTTAATATCTAAAATCGATCTTTCAATATTAGGTAATAATTTTACTGATGGTATAAGACATGATAGATACATAAGTATCATACAAATACATAATGTAACAATAAATATTGCTATATATTTAAGACTTTCTAAAATCTTTTTCATAACTAACTTCCTTTTCCATATATTTTTTTCTCTTATAGTTTGAACTAAAACTATATTATCATTAATATTATATTTTTTCAATAATAAAAGCGAAATAAAAAATTTTACTCACGTTTTTTCAAGTTATTTTCTGTATAATTTATAGTTTTTTTATCAAATCACTTGTATAATTTTTCTCTTTATTATACAATTTATTTAGATATTAGCTTTTACGGAGGATAAAATATGAACTATCTAAATAGACTAAAAGAAAAATGTAATTTAAATAATGAATTTATGGATGTAGTATATAACATATTTAACAAATTAATTGAATTTGGATATATTACTTCAAGAACTTCTAAAATACTTGAGAGAAGACTTTATGAAAATATAGATGTGGTATTATTTGATGCTGATGTCTCTCATGACTATAAAACTGGATACTATGATGCAGTAAAAAAGGAACTATATATAAAAGATATTAAAAATATAGAATCTATAACACTTCGTATACTTTATGCTATGACTACTACAGAAATTTCAAAAGAAGCTTTTAATGTTGGTTATTCTACTGCTTTTATGTCTAATACTAGTTACAAAATAATACATAAAAACTTTGGTATAAATAGAGCTGTAGTCTCAAATCTAGCTTGTAGACTACTATATACTGTTCCTACTACTTTAAGTATTGTTCCAACATATAGAACATATGAAAATGACTTTTTAGGTAACAAAATATCTAGTGATAATGACATATATTTTCTAGAAGGAAAGCTCTTAAGTGAAATTTGCTTTGCGTTTAATATTGATGAAGAAGATTTATACTTTAATCTATTTACTAATCCTAAAAAATATTTAAATAAATTTTTAGCAAAAATAAAATTACAAGAACCTAAAAAACTTCTTGAATTATTTGATATTGTTAGTAGAAAATATTCGAACTACAACAAACTCATATATTTAAATAAATTACTAGATACAAATTATATAGAAATAAAAAAACATGCTCTAAGTGATGACAATACTACTCTTCTTACTGAGAAAAAGAGAATAAAGCTCTCTATTAAAACAACACTTGAAAAACTTTCAGAAAAAAAGATAAAAAAAGATACTAAATACGATGATAATATTGAGCTTAGTTTATCTGAAGAAATATCCAAGTTAGAAGAAATAATAATAAAAAATATTGTAAATATTCAAAATATATTAGTAGATACTCTAATAGAAAATGAATTAAGCTATGCTACTATTCCATATGTAATAAAATTAAAAACACTAGAGAAAATATTACTTGTTGAAAACTCTAAATTAAAACAACAAATATATAATGTTATAACATATAGAGTACTTAATACATTTGAAAATACAGCATCAAATCTAATTGAGAAAATAAAATACAGTATTGCAAATGAAGTATTATCTTCTGATAAATACATAAAAATATACAAGGATATGAAATTTAAAAGATTATTTAATCTATCATATAAAGAAAATACTTCAATTGCTGCAATATCTGTTGATAACTCTTTTTTACAACTTGTTGAGATATCCTCTCTAAACAGACAAGCAAAATTTTTAAGTAATAATGCAAAACCTATACATTTAGATAGTTTTGGTTACTTATTAAACAATTTAAGTTCAAAACAGGATACCGATAAATTAGAAAAAATTTATACGAATATGAAATCAGAATTAAAAGAGCTATCCGATGTAAGCATTGAAAATGTATACATGACTAACTTTGATTTAGGATTTAATTTAATAGTAGTTGCACAAGATAGTGATTTTAAGATAATTAAATTTACAGAAAATGGAGATATTTTAAAATATAAACTAGTAAAATTATCAGAGAGTTATTCAATATTTAATCAAAACTCAACAAACACAAACTTACCAATTGCATATAAAAAGAATATGTCTAGTATAAAGAAAATGTTTACTTTCTTTATTTCAATTTTTTCATAAATAAGAGACTGGATCACTCCAGTCTTTTATTTTAATTAATCTTTTAATGGATTTCCATCAGCATCTGTATTCATACTTCCTGTTAAAATAAGGATACCTTCAATTAATCCCCATATTTCAGAAACTACTGATAAAGTAAAGCATGAAAGTACAGTTATAAGTAATTGAGCTATAGCTTTACCTGTATATCCAAGATAGAAGTTATGAACACCAAAAGCTCCTAAGAATATTCCAAAAAGACCTGCAGCCATTTTTGATTTTTGAGAAGTTGCTTGTGTACTAGTTGTAGTATTTTCATTAACTACATTTTCTGTACCTGTTGCAGTCTCAGTATTTCTTACTGCTTCACATTCTGCGCAATATTCTTTTCCTTCTTCGATTTCTTTTCCACAATCTTTACAATACATCTTAATACCTCCTAACAATATATTTATATTATACCATTTATATACAAATATTCAATATTTATTACATTTTTTTCTTAAGTATTATTTAATTTTTTATATAATTCTTATATTCCAAATAATAAGTAACAAATTTTTTATAAAAAACTGTACAAAAATAATTACTGGCATTAAAATAAGAAGTGTATTATTTAGCTTCATACCAGAAAAATCTTTCTTAAATATTAGTGATATTGTATTTAAAATCATAAATAAACTAAACACAAATACAATATATATTATTACTGGATGATATTTTATACTTCCTATTATATCTCCCTTAATTAACGCTTTAACTGCTCTAGTGCCACCACAACCTGGACAATAATATCCAGTCTTCTCTAATAATTTGCATGGAACATTAATATCTAATATATTAATATTATATATATTTAATATTAATAGGAATATCAAAATCAAAGATATTCCTATTAATCCTATAATATATAAAGTTTTTTCTTCAGAATAATTACTATTTTTCATAATTAATCTTTTAATGGGTTACCTTTTCCGTCTTTATCTATTGAACCAGCAAGTATCATTATACCTTCAATAAGTCCCCATACACTAATTCCTAAAGGTGCTAAGCAACTAAGTCCAAATGTACATATAGAAAGTAAATATCCAACAGCACTTACAGATACTTGAATTATAGCTTTTGAAGTATATCCAAGATAGAAATTATGAACACCAAATTGACCTAAGAATATTCCAAGAAGACCTGCAGCCATTTTGGATTTTAATTCAGCACTTGTAGTATTTGTAGTTGTTGTATTCTCAGTTTTTGCTTCAGTTTTAACTTCTACTTTTTCTTCTTCAACTTTTACTTCTGTTTCAACTGGCTCTACTACTTCCTCTACTTTAGTTTCTTCTACTACTACTTCTTCTTTTGGTTCACAATCTGCGCAATATTCCTTTCCGTCTTCTACTTCTTTTCCACAATTTTTACAATACATAATAAATTCCTCCTTAATATTATATATTACAATTATAGCATTTATATAAAAATAATACAATAATTTTTTTATTTTTTTACAATACTTATAGCCACTCCATCCCCTATTTTTACAAGAGTGGATTTAAGTCTTTTATCCTCTTCAATAATTCTTAAATATTCTCTTAATCTATTTGTTGCAGTTCTATGCTTATGTTCATTATAATCAGATAGAACTCTACCTTTAAATAAAACATTGTCAGCAATTATAACTCCACCGTTTTTTATAAGTCTTATTGCCTCTTTAAGAAATACTAAATATTGTCCTTTTGCTGCATCAATAAATACTACATCATACGTATTTTCCTCATCTAAAGTCTCTAAATACTTAGTAGCATCAGCATGTATTAATTCAATTTTTTCTTCAAGTCCCATACTTGCAATATTTTCTCTTGCAATATTTGCCATATTCTCTTTTATTTCTATAGTTTTAATTTTTGCATTCTCTCCCTCAAGATATCTTGAAAAGTTTATTGCAGAATATCCTACTGCCGTTCCAATTTCTAGTATCTTATTTGGCTTTTTTAAACTTAAAACCATAAGAATTAAATCAAGAGATTCATCTTGTAAAATAGGTACATGACTCTCTAGTGCTTCTTCTTTAATTTTACTTAATATATTTTCATCAAACATTTTTATCCCTACTTAATCTTTTATATCTTTTAATATGTTTTCTACCTTAATATTATTATATATAATATCATATAGTAATTTAACAGATTTTATCTCTACTTCTTTTTCCTCTAACATTTTAGTTAAAGATTTTAAAGTATATATTCCCTCAACTGTTGTTGTCTCCATTTTATCAAAAGCATCCTGCATACTTAAACCTTGTCCTAAATAATTTCCAAAAGTATAATTTCTACTCTTAGAACTCATACAAGTAAGTAGCATATCTCCAATCCCTGCAAATGTAAATACTGTTCTTTGTTTGCCACCAAGTATTTCTATTATAAGTCTTAAATCGTTTACAAGAATTGTTAAGATACTTGCTCTTGTTGAATCACTAAGTCCCATACTATCTACATATCCCATAAGTATTGCAAATACATTTTTACAAGCACTTGCAACTTGTACTCCTATTAAATCTTTTGTTGTAGTAACTACAATATTATCATTTTCTAGACATGATTTTAAAATATCACAAGACTCCTCTATAGGAGAAGCGACAACAAATCCAGTACTACCACCATGAGCTATTTCCTTTGCAAAAGAAGGTCCTGAAATCATACAAATATTTTCATGATTTGTTTCTTCAAAAACAACCTCACTCATAAGTTTATTTGCTTCTTGCTCAATTCCCTTAGAGACAATACACAAAATCTGCTCATCATTAATAATTTCTTTTAATTCTCTTGAAACTGATCTTACAGCCTTCATAGGTACTGCAAGAATTATAACTTTTGCATCTTTTATAGCCTCACTTAAATCTATAGTTATTTTAATTTCATCTGGAACTTTTACCCCAGGTAATATTCCTGGATTTTCTCTTTTCAAATTAACTAGTTCATACTCTTCCTTAAACTTAGTCCATGAAGTAACGTCTATTTTATTACTATAAAAAACTTTAGCAAGGGCAAGACCATATGCCCCTACTCCAAGTATTGCTATTTTCATATATCACATATTCCCCCTACATTTTTTTATCTTTTTCAACTATTTTTATATGTACATCTTCAAGCTGTTTTTCTGAAACTCTTGCAGGTGCTCTCATAAGTAAATCTCTTGCCTTACTATTTTTAGGGAATGCTATAACTTCACGTATATTGCTTTCACCCAAAAGTAGCATAATTATTCTATCAATTCCAGGTGCAGCCCCTGCATGTGGTGGAGCTCCAAATTTGAAAGCATTATATAGGGCTCCAAACTTTGTTTTAACAGTATCCTCTGAATATCCAGCAATTTCAAATGCCTTTGTCATAACTTTTGTATCATGATTTCTTACAGCACCTGATGCTATTTCATATCCATTACATACCATATCATATTGATATGCAAGAATTTCAAGTGGATCCATATTCTCTAAAGCAGACAAGCCACCTTTTGGCATTGAAAATGGATTATGTCCAAAATCAATTGTTCCCTCATCTGTTTTCTCATAGAATGGAAAATCTACTATAAAACATAGTTTATATACATTCTCATCTATTAAGTTTAGTCTTCTTCCAAGTTCATCACGGATAAGTCCAGCCTCTTTACAAGCAGTATCATAATCTCCTGCAACAAAGAACAGACCATATCCCTCTTTAGCACCAGTTTTTGCAAACATACTATCTAACATAACCTCAGATAAATATTTTGCAAGTGGACCTACTACTGTACCATCCTCATTTTTTCTTATCCATGCAAGACCTGCCATTTTTAATTCATCTTTAGCATATGATACCATTTCATCAAAAAATCTTCTTGTAACTGAAGTAGAATCTATAGCCACACATTTAACTATTTTATTTTTAAAAGCATTAAATCCTGATCCTTCAAATGAGTCTGTTACATCTGTAAGTACAAGTGGATTTCTTAAATCTGGTTTATCTGTACCATACTTTTCAATAGCAGTTCTATATGGGATTTCTATAAAAGAATCCTCTGATATTTTAGCATGACCAAGTTTTGAAAATACTTCAGTAGCTATTTCTCTTAAAACACTAAGTACTTCTTCTTGTGTAGCAAAAGCCATTTCAAAGTCTAATTGATAAAATTCACCTGGGCTTCTATCAGCACGAGGATCTTCATCTCTAAAACATGGAGCTATTTGATAATATTTATCAAATCCAGATATCATAAGTAATTGTTTAAATTGTTGAGGGGCTTGTGGTAAAGCATAAAACTCACCTGGATGTATTCTAGATGGTATAAGGAAATCTCTTGCCCCCTCTGGAGATGATGAAGTAAGTATTGGAGTTTGGACTTCAATAAATCCCATACTGTCCATTTTATTTCTTAAAAGTTTTAATACTTCACTTCTAAATACAATCTTTTTATGAATTGTCTCATTTCTTAAATCTAAAAATCTATATTCAAGTCTTAAATCTTCTTTTACTTCATGACTTTTTTCAACTTCAAAAGGAAGTGGCATACTTACTTCATTTAAAACTTCTATAGTTTCAATATCTACTTCTACTTCTCCTGTGTATAATTTATCATTTATATTTTCTTTTGGTCTTCTACATACTTTACCTGTAACCTTAATTGTAGATTCAACATTAATATTTTTAATCTTTTCTAATAATTTTTCATCTTCTGTTGTAAGTTGTGTTATACCATAATGATCTCTTAAATCTATAAATACACAACCACCCAAATCTCTTATTGTTTTTACAAATCCAGAAAGCTTAACCTCACTTCCCTCATCTTTTTTTGTTAATTCTCCACATGTATGTGTTCTATATTCACTCATAACTTATTCCTTCTTCCTTAATATAAACAGTTCCCTGGTGTTCTTGGGAATGGTATTACATCTCTTATATTCGACATTCCTGTCATATACATAACAAGTCTTTCAAAACCTAAACCAAATCCAGAATGTATACAACTTCCATATCTTCTTGTATCAAGATACCAAGCATATTCCTTTTTGTCTAGCCCTAACTCTTCCATTCTCTTTTCTAGTTTTTCAAGATTTTCCTCTCTTTGAGATCCACCAATTATCTCACCAATTCCTGGTACTAACATATCTACTGCTCTAACAGTTCTATTATCATCATTTAACTTCATGTAAAATGCTTTTATTTCTTTTGGATAATCAGTTACAAAAACTGGTTTTTTAAATATTTTCTCAGTTAAATATCTTTCATGTTCTGTTTGTAAGTCTGTACCAAACTCAACTTTATACTCAAACTCATTATTATGCTCTTTTAAAAGTTCTACAGCCCTTGTATAAGTTACTCTCTCAAAATCAGAACTGTATATATGATTTAATCTTTCTTTAAGCTCTTTATCCATAAATTTATTAAAGAAATCGATTTCTTCAGGACATTCAGTAAGTACAGCATTTATTACATGCTTAATAAGTCCTTCTGCAACATCCATATCTCCTTCTAAATCACAAAATGCCATTTCAGGTTCTACCATCCAAAATTCTGCTGCATGTCTTGCAGTATGAGAATTTTCTGCTCTAAAAGTTGGCCCAAAAGTATATACATTAGAAAAAGCAGTAGCAAAACATTCTGCTGATAATTGTCCAGATACTGTAAGACCTGTCTTCTTACCAAAGAAGTCTTCTGACTCATCTTTTTTCAAATCATCTAAAGTTGTTACTCTAAACATCTCACCTGCGCCTTCACAATCAGAAGATGTAATAATTGGAGTATGTACATATATAAATCCATTTTGGTAAAAGAATTCATGTATTGCATGAGCTATTACACTTCTTACTCTAAATACAGCAGAAAATGTATTAGTTCTTGGTCTTAAATGGGCAATATCTCTTAGAAATTCCATTGAATGTCTTTTATTTTGTAGTGGATATTCAGGAGTTGACTTTCCTGATACTTCAATTTCTTTTGCAACTATTTCAAATGGTTGCTTTGCATCAGGTGTTACTTTTAGTACACCATTTACAATTATACTAGATCCTAAATTAAGACTTATAATATCTGCAAAATTATTTAAGCTCTCTTCAAGTACAATTTGTACTGGTTTAAAAAAACTACCATCATTTAACTCAATAAAACCTATTACTTTTGAATTACGTATATTTCTTATCCATCCACAAACTATAACCTCTTTTCCATCAAATGAGTTATAGTCTTTATATATCTTTTCAACTTTTATTTTATTTTTTATATTTATCATAATACTTACCTATCTTTCTATACCTTTTATAATATCACAAACATCTAATGCTACTTCTGATTGTGTACCATCATTCATATTTCTTATAATGCATTTATTATTTTTTAATTCTTCTTCTCCAATTATACAAACATATTTAGCTTTTATCTTATCTGCATATTTTAATTGGGATTTAAAACTTCTATTGCAAATATCTATATCTACAATATATCCACGTCTTCTAATTTCATTTACAATGTTTATAGCCTTAGGATATGCTAAATCATCAATAATTGTAAAATACATATCAGCACTCTCACCAATATTTTCGCACATATTATATTCTTTAAGTAAAAGTACAATTCTATCTATACCCAAACCAAATCCAACAGCAGGAGTAGTATTACCGCCTAATGTTTCCACTAGTTTATCATATCTACCGCCACCACCTGCAGCAAGTCCTAAATCTTTTGCAGTATATTCATATACAGTTTTATTATAATAATCTAGTCCTCTAACTATTTTTTTATCTATTACATATGGAATACCAATACTATTTAAAGTATTACATACCTTTTCAAAATCTGATCTACACTCATCACATAAATAATCTGTAATCATAGGTACATTTTCAAGTTCTACTTTGCATTTTTCTTCTTTACAATCTATAATCCTCATAGGATTTTTTTCATATCTTACCTTACAATTATCACACATATTATCTAGTCTAGGTAAAACATAAGCTTTTAGAGCCTCAATATATTTTTTTCTACATGTCTCACATCCAATAGAATTTATAGAAAGTTCTACTTTATCAGAAATACCTAATCTTTTAAATAATTCATATGACACGCATATTGTTTCAATATCTGCAAGATATGAGCTACTACCAAAAATTTCTAGTCCAAATTGTGTAAATTCTCTATATCTTCCTTTTTGCATTTTTTCATATCTGTACATATTACCTATATACCAAAGTTTAAGTGGGCTTGCTTGTGACATCATTCCATTTTCTATATATGATCTAACAACACCAGCTGTAAGCTCTGGTCTTAGTGTAATACTTCTACCACCTTTATCTAGAAATGTATACATCTCTTTATTTACTATATCTGTTTCATCACCAACACCACGAGCAAAAAGCTCAGTTGCTTCAAACACTGGTGTTCTAATCTCATTTAAATTATATTCTCTACAAATATCTCTTATATTCTTCTCTACATATTGCCATATTTTTGTATCTTCTAATATAATGTCTCTTGTTCCTTTTTGTTTTGTAATCTTCATAGTAACATCACCATGAAAAATTATACCACAAAGCCTTGTATTATGCAATAAATAGAGAAAAACTAAGAAAAAAAATATGGAGAAAAAATTTCTCCATATTAATAATATGCATTTATATGTAATTTTTTAAATTACTTTATGTGATATATTATTTATTTTTTTCTATTAGATTTACTTTTTCTAATAAATAAAATTATAGTAACTATTCCAACTATTGCTAATATAAATGTACAAATATATATAATTATATCTATATCTGAAGTATCTACAACTGGTTCATATATACATTTGTTAATTACTACATTTCCCTCTAACCTTTTTTCATAATATTTAGATGTTTCTTTCTCATCTACTGTATACTTAATCTCATCTCCATACTCATCATATTTTGGTAGTTTAAACTCATATGACCAATTATTATCTGCACTTACTTTTTCTTCAGCAACCAATTTATCTTTATTATATACTTGTAATACTACACTTTCTGGACGTTTGCCATACTCACTATTATTATCTTCCCATTTTTTTACTGCTTTTACTAACACTTTTTCTTCTGGTACAACAAACTCATTTGTTATTGTATTTTTATCTGTAATTACTTTTTTATAGAATTTATTTCCACTATCTCTTTCATCTATATAATACTCTATTTCATTACCAAGTTCATCATATTTTGACACTTCAAACTCATATCTCCAATTATTTTTGTCACTTACTTCTGCTTCTGCTATAATATTTTCTCCAACTTTTAGTTGTAATATTACACTGGTATCTCTTTTTCCGCCTGCATTTCCATTATCATTCCATACTTTTATTCCTACTATTTTTATTCTATCCTCTGGTACTACAAATTTATTTGTTATTACATTTCCTACTATATTTTTTATATAGAATTTACCAATTTCTTTATCAAGTTCTTTCTCATCTACAGTATATTCTATTTCATCTCCTGTTTCGTTGTATTTTGCAAGTTCAAATGTATGTTTCCACTCATTAGCACTACTTACTACTTGTTCTGCTACTACTACTCCATTATTTTTTATTTGTAATGTTATACTTTCTGGCCTTTTTCCTGCTTCATTTTCATTGTCATCCCATATTTTCATTACTTCCAAGTTTATCATCTCATCTGGTACTTTAAATTTATTTGTTACTGTTGTTTCATTTGTAATTTCTTTCTCATAGAACTTACTTCCTACATCTCTTTCATCTATATGATATTCTATTTCATTTTCATATCTATCATATTTTGCAAGTTCAAATTCATAACTAAAGTTATTTCCCTCATTTACTTCATGTTCTGTTATTACTTCATTATTTGCTATTACTTGTAGTACTACACTATTTGGTCTCTTTTTAGCGAAGTTTTCATTATCTTCCCATACTTTTCTTCCTACTATTTTTATTTTTTCTTCTGGTACTACAAATCTATTTGTTATTGTATTTCCTACTATCTCTTTTACATAGAATTTATTTGTATATTCTTCATCTACTGTATATATTTTTTCATTACCTAAACTATCATACTTTGGAAGTTCAAAAGTATATCTCCAATTTTCTTCTTCACTTACAATATGACTTGCTACAACTCTTTCTCCATCTTTTACTTGTAATGTAACACTATCTGGTCTTTTTCCTGCTTCATTGTTATTGTCATTCCATATTTTTACAACTTCTACATTTATTCTTTCATCTGGTACTTCAAATTTATTTGTTACTGTTGTCTCATTCTCTATCTTTTCTATTTTTTCCTTTATATAAAACTTATTTCCTGTATCTTTTTCATCTATTATATATTCTATTTTATTACCTAGTCTATCGTATTTTGAAAGTTCAAATTCATATCTAAAATTATTTGCTTCATTTACAGTTTGTTCTGCTACTACTATATCATTTGATTTTACTTGTAGTGTTATACTTTCTGGTCTCTTACCTGCTTCATTTTCATTATCATTAAAACTTTTTACCCCAATAATTCTTATTTTATCCTCTGGTACTGTAAATCTATTTGTTATAGTATTTCCTACTATTTCTTTTGTATAGAATTTATATGTAGCAAAACTCTTTTCATTTACTGTATAATTTATTTCTTCTCCATCTTCTCTATATTTTAGTAAATTTGTAAATGTATGTTTCCACTCATCTTCTTCATTTACTTCTGCTTCTGTAATAAGTCTTTCTCCATCAAATATTTGTAAAGTTACACTACTTGGTCTTTTATTTGCTTCATTATTATTGTCTTTCCATATCTTTGTTACTTCTATATCCTTTAGCTTTATACTATTTGTTATATTATATCCTTCATATCTTGTTTCATAATTTTGTACTTCGTCCTCTACTATTTCATACTCATATTCTCTTGTATTACTTGCATATACTGGTATATTTTCAAATGTATATTGCCAATTATCTGCTTCTGTTACTTCTTTTGTTTCATATTCTACTCCATCTTGTAATAATTTTACTGTTATACTAGATGGTCTTTGCTCATATTTATTATCTAAATCATTCCATGTTTTTGTTCCACTTATTTCTGTCCTTACATCTTCTTTATGTATTTCTACATTTACTTGATTTGAATATATTCCCTCTACATTATCTATTACAGTACCAAATGGATCTTTTGCTCTCCAATTTGTACTAAACATATTGTTTGCTGATGTTATTATTGTATCATCTTCGGGTGCTTGCATATTTATTAATACAAATACTACATTATTTCCAGATAGTTCCATCTCTGTTCCGTCACGATTATATCTTAAATCTACACATATTGATTTAACACGAGTTTTATCTACTTCATCTGTTAGTTCCATCCATTTTTCTGGTACTTCTGTTAATTTTCCTGGATTTACTTCTTCTGAATAATATACCACTGGTGCATATCCTTTTGATACTGCATATTCTGTATCTACTCCTAAAAATTTACCTTTCCATCCACTACTTATATCATTACCACTTTCATCATAAATTGTTTCAAGTGTATCATATATTATTAAGTCTTTTAAGCTATTTGCTCCTGTTGTTACTCTTAGTTTATATGTATATTCACTTCCAGCTGTTGCTTCTGCTGTTTCTTCTACAAATTTTCCTTTTGTAAGATCAGTTCTTACTTGTTTTATTACTGCTTGTTGTGATGATACTGCATGGGTTATGTTTAATGTATTTGATGCATATGCAACATTTTCTCTTGTATCTCCATCATTATCTATATCATTTGCTAGTGGGTCATATTGACCATCATCTTTATTACTACCACTATAACTATATTCTTGATTATTCCACATACCATATACATAATTTTTATATATTGTACCATATTCTAATATACTATCATATGGTATTTCTGCTTTTATTTTTACATATATGCCATCATTATAAGCATTTCCAGTAAAATAATTTTCCAAATAATAGCTCCAATCTATTTCATTTAAATTATATATTATACTTATTTTTATTCTTCCACTATTTCTATAATTATAATCTATATCTACAGTAGAATATTCTTTTATATAATTTTCCAACTCCGCTGGTGTATTAAATTTTGTTCCATCTTTTAACTTTAAATTTCTATATACATATTGATTACCTATTCTATAATCTATATTTATACTATTTTTTATTTCTTCTTTACTCATTACTAAATTCATACCATTTGGTAATATATCATATTGTTTTATGATTACCTCTTTATCTACATTATAACAATTTAAATCTAAAATACTTTTTAAAGTATAGTCTACTTCATATTTTTCTTCTTTTACATTATTTGTTATTGTAGAGCTTTTACTAGTAGATAAGTTAAAAGATCCACTATTTATACTAGCATATGAATATGCTCTTTGCATATATTTACCATATGTATTCATATCATATTCTGCTATTTTTAATGTTGATGGTGTTTTATAACTATCAACTGTTACTTCATTTGCTAAAGTCCTATTTCCTTCATTATCTTTTTTATATATTTGTAAATATCCAAAATTATATATTGACTGAATACTTGATTTACAATCTTGTGTGTGTATATTTATATTTACTTGTATTTTTTCACTATTAATATTAGTAAAATACAAAGTTTTATCCAAATTCTTTATTACTATTTTTATTCCTACTATATCTTTTCTATCAAAAGTTATTGTTTTAATACTATTACTTGTTGTTTCTTCACAATACACTACATAATCGTTTGTATCCTTATATCTTACCTGTATTTCAAACTCATATCCTATTAATGTATCTCCTTTACTCCCACTATACTTATTATATGTATAAAATATTGGTATTTTTATCTCCGTAAAATTATATTCATTATCATTTAATTTCGTTACTTCCCCATTTTCTCTTGTTATATATAAAAGATCATCTCCTATTTCTACATCCATTATACTATCTGTATAAAATACATTAGAGTATAAATACCAGCTTGATATATCTCCACTATTTTTTACTTTATTTAAAGATAAATTTATACTCATAGGTTTACTTTTATATATTCCATATAAATCTCCTTTATATTCAAAATCAAATGCTACTAGGTTTACAGTACTACTTGCTTCCGTAAGCTTCTGCATTTCTTCTTCATCTTCATATCTTCCCCATATTTCTGCTGTATTTGTTACACTATCTCCTTCATTATATTTATTCTTTGGATATCCTATATAATAATATTTAGTAGGAAATGAGCCAGAAGCGCTTAAATAATAATATATATTATTTTCTTTTGGTTCTAATACATTTAAATCATTATCATATAGAACTACATCTTCTGGTAAATTTAATTTTATACAATTGTTTTTATCATTATTATATATTATATTACTATTTTCATCTAATGCATATATTACGCCTACAGTTCTATTATAGTTATAAGTATATCTAACCCAATAATAATCATCTAATATATCTTCTATTTTAGTATAATCAGCATTTGTACCTGCTGTTGCTTGATTTTTTAATATATATGACTTCTTAGTTGATGTATAATGAAAAATACATATATCTGACTCTTTTACTATTATTTCTTCTGCATTTACAATATTTTCTTTTATCTTAGCACTATATGCTAAATCTGTTTGTATTTTAAATTTAGGTAATAAATTATATACTATCTGTATTACTCCCTCAAAATGTTCATTTTCTTCTATTACTTTATTATTTATAAATGTATATATATTACTCTCCTCATTATAGCTATAACTCCAGTCATATTTTTTTGTTGTATCAGTTAGTTTGTCGGCTGCTATAGTTGCATTAGGATAATATCTTTTATTCAACTCACTTCCACTATCTCCAAAACCTGGTATTGTTATTTCTATTTCTCCTGGCTGATATCCTTTATTTGTTGTACATGCATAATTTATTTGCATACATAATTGTTTTGTTTCACTTTCACTTACTGCATTCCATGTAAATTCTGTTATAGCTTGATTTGGTGTATCACTGCTTCTATCATACATTACTAATTGTATATTCCAATTTTCATCATCTACTTCTAATGCATTTGTATTTTTTGTACTATTTACTGTTATTGTTATCATTGTACTTATTAAAAATACCCAAAGCATTATTGTAAATATCGATATCTTTCTTTTTAATCTATTTTTTCTTATCTTATTTCTTTTGTCTTTTTTATCATTGTTTATATTTATTTCTTTCATATATAAATTTACCTCCTATTCTTTATTTTTCTCCTATTTTTATATAATATACCATTTTTCAAAAATACTGAATGACCTATTATACTTGTTTACATGACCTATTGTACTTGTTTTTACATACAAAAATCACTGGTACTATCTCTTAGTATCAGTGTATATATTTTAAGGCATAATAACCCCTTGTTATTTCATTTTCTCTTATGTTTTTAAATGTTAGTTGTGTGTGTAGTTTTATCATACTCGTACTTGTTTTAGTTACCATAATCATTTTCCTCTTTCTGTAATTTTCAATTACATTTTTTATTTTAACATCTAAAAAAACATTTTTCAAGAAAATTTTTTTATATTTTTGGTTTACTTAAGGAGAAAAAAGTGATATAACATTTTCAGGAGGATCCGATGAGAAACAAACAAATTGATGTATTAAAAGGTATTGGAGCAATACTTGTTGTAATTGGTCATATAGTAACAGGAACTATAAAAAATATAATATATGCATTTCATATGCCACTGTTTTTCTTTTTATCAGGTTATGTATTTAACACTAAAAAGAAATTTAAAGAATATTTAAATCAAAATATAAAATCATTAATTATTCCTTTTTTTGTATTTAATCTAATATCACTTTTATTTAATATAGACTATATACAAAATAATTCATTAACAAAAGTATTAGATTGTATATTTTACTTTAATAGTGCAGTTGCATGGAACACATCATTGTGGTTTTTTATAGTATTATTTAATACAAAAATATTATTTTATATAATAAATAAACTATGTTGTGACTCAACTAAAAAGACTTTTATTTGTACACTAACTATTTTATTTTTAGGAATTGCTATACTAAAATATAATATATGGTTACCTTTTGGACTTACTATAGTACCTATATCACTTACATTTATGTATATAGGATATATAGCCAAAAAAATTGAATTATTAGAAAAAATTAATTTTAATTTAAAAAATACTATTATTTGTATTTTCATAACTGCTATATTCATTATATCCTCAATATATAATGAAAGAGTAAATATGTCTACTAACTTATATAGAAATTATATACTATACTTTTTTAATGCATTATGTGGAATATATATCATGCTAATATTATCAAAACCTTTAGAGAATAGTAAAACATTAAATATTTATGCAAACCTATCAATGATAATGTTTAGTACACAAAGAATACTTTATAAGTTATATCCGTTTGATATTCACAGTTATGTTATAGTATCTATAATATTAACTCTTTTAATATACTTAATATATTATTTTATAAAAAGTTTATTTAAAAGAAAACATAAGGAGAAGTCTGTTCTATAAAAGAACACTTCTCCTTTATCTATTTATTAAACTTTTAAATATTTCTAGATCATCATTATAAGTAATTTTCAAATTATATTCAGAGCCTCTTAAATAATTTAGATCTTTGCCAATTTTGAGCATTAAATCTGCAGTAGTATTAACCTCTTTAAAATCAATACTTTTAGCATATTCATATGCCTCTTTAACGTCCTTATACTTAAATGTCTGTGGTGTTTGAATTCTCATAATATTTGTTCTCTCAATTACTTTATTATTATCTTTTGTAACAACTACCTCAGGACAATCAATATAGCTTATAGCATTCCCATATTCTATACATTCATTTATACTATCATTAATATTTTTATAACTAACTAAAGGTCTATTTCCTGCATGTATAACAATAATATCATCATTTGCTACTACATTTTCCAAAGCATCAATACAATTACTAATAGACTCTGGTTGAGTTCTACCACCTTGTACTATATACTGGATCTTAGTCAAATTATACTTTTTCTTATACTCTTCTACTTTTCTCTCATAACCTTTAAGACATGCAACAACAATTTTATCAATATTTTCGTTATTTTGAAATTTTTCAAGAGTATAAATACTTATAGGTTTATTATCTACTTCTACAAATTGCTTTGGCACACTACTTTTAAATCTACTACCAATACCGCCAAGAGTTATTATTGCATATACCATATTCTCCTCCATTATCTTCTAAAAACTCTTCTTAAACTCTCTAAAAAACGCCATCCCTTAGAATTATATACATCATTTACTTCATCAGTCTTTTCTTTTAATTTTTTTTCTGTTATATCAAGTTTTTCAGTAAGTTCATTTATTTTTCTACTCATATGTGTCTCTGGATCCTTATAATATGTAACATTTTCACTAATTTTATTTCCATCAAAGAAAAAGTCACAAATATTTTTACAATTATTTTCTACTCCACCATCTATACATAATTTTTTGGCATCAGTTCTTTCTTTTAAATAATAGTTATCATCTTTTAATAGTTTATCTGTCTCATTAATAAGTTCTGTAATACTTTTAGCCTTAGGCCCTATAGTCCAAAAATCAAAATTAGAAAATACAATTCCCCTATTTTCCATATATTCATCTTCATCATCTACTGCATAAAGAAGAGGTCTATTAAAGTATAAAAATTCTGTACCTATTGAAGAATAATCAGTAATCAACATATCAAATCCATTTATTATTTCATTAACTGATACATTGTTTTTTATTAACATGTCTTCATTTATTTTTTTTATATTATCAGATTCATATGAATTAAAAATATTCATTTCCCCTGGATGTCTTTTAACACATAATAAATAGTTATTCTCTTTTAAATAATCATCTAATTTTTTTTCGTTATACTTATCAAAATTAAAAATATTTTCTGTATTTACTTTTTCAACATCATTGTGATTAAATCCTTTTTTAAATGTTGGCATATATACTATAACTTTATTATATTTTTTTATATCTATTCCTAAAACATTTGATAAATTATCTTTTCCATCTGAATCTTTAAAATAATCAAATATTGGCATTCCAAGGCTTTTTACTCTAGAACATTGAACATGCAATTTAGCAGCAAATATTACTTTCCAAAAATCATTTGGTACAATAACATAATCTATAATTTTTCTCATATTATTATATCCACTCAAATCTTCACTACTTGGATGATCTCCCAAAAATCCAGTAGGTTTGGGACCTATTCCATGCCAAAGTTCAACATATAATGATTTATCAGTCTTATCTCTATCTAGATTTCCTTGAGTAGTAAAAAATATATCTGTTGTTGGTATATATTTTTTAAATTCATCTGTTCCAATAAGTATAGCATTAATATTTTTATTTTTTAATATATTAATACTTTCTTCATTATATACAATCCATGTCATATTAAAATCATATTTATCTTTCATATATTCATATAAAGCTTTAGCATTTCCACCAAAATCAGGCTGACTACAAAATGTTATATTTAATTTTCCCATAAAAAACTCCCATACTAAATGATATGTGATATATCACTTTTATATGGGTATTATATAATACTTGTAATATATTGTCAAACTTTAAATACATTATTTTAAAGAAAAAAATGGAAGGCATCCACCTTCCATTTAAAATTATTTTCTAAGTCCAAGTTTAGCTATGATGTCTCTATATCTAGTAACATCTTTACTTTCTAAATATCTTAGTAATCTTTTTCTTTTACCAACCATTATTAAAAGTCCACGTCTTGAATGTTCATCTTTTTTGTGTACTCTTAAGTGCTCAGTTAATTCATTGATTCTTTCTGTTAGAAGTGCAATTTGTACTTCTGCAGAACCAGTATCACCTGCTTCTCTAGCATAAGTTGATAAAATTTCAGCTTTTCTCTCTTTAGTCATTTTATTTTCCCTCCTTTTTTACTACTTGCCTATAGCTAAGATAAGACACGAGGTCATGTACTCTCCTGGCAATAGGTGATATATAATAAATTACATATTGTAACTTATTTACTAAATTAAATTTGATTTAAATAAACCCAAGGATTTATAGCAACACCATTTACACGTACTTCAAAATGTAAATGAGGTCCAGTTGTATTTCCTGTATTTCCACTTAATGCTATTAATTGACCAGCTACTACCTGCTCACCTGCAGATACACATAGTTGACTACAGTGTCCATAAATAGTTACAACACCATTTCCATGGTTTATTTTTACACAATTACCATAACCTGATGCATCCCAACCTGAGTGAGTTACAGTTCCACCCATATATGCATATACATCTGTACCAACAGAAGCTTTTAAATCTACGCCATTATGACCATAATATCCCCAATAGTCACAATTTATATATCTACTAACTGTAGGCCAAGCTCTTGTTCCTGATAAATCTGGAACTATTGGACCATTATAAACTGATGTATTATATTTTTGTACTTTTGGTTGTTCAACAACTGGCTTTGGTATTTCAATTGGTTTATTTCTATCTACTATATCTTTTAATATAGCATCTGCTCTTTCAATTGAAGTTGTTTCCCCAAGTTTTGATACTTTTTCCATTTTAACTTCTGCGTTTAGATCTTTTACTTCTGATTTTAGATTTTCTGCATATTTATTTGCATCATCTTCAGTAGAAAAAGTCATTTTATTTTCTCCATCTACTGCTACATTATATATAGTAAATTCAGTTTTTATTTCAGCTCTTAAATTTGTATATATATTTTGTTCTGAAAGTAATGAATCCCTTATATAACTTGTTTCAAAAGTTGGTTCACTTTCTAAATATACTTTAACATTTGGATCAATGCTTTGTTTTTCAGCAACTAAGTCATTATATACTTCATCAAATTGTTGTTCATTTAAGAAGTATCCTACAAACCTATCATTTATATAAGCTCTAAGTATTGGTTTATAGGTATTTAATATTGTAATTACAACAGCACCAAAAATTAATGCAAGGGTTACTATTGTAAAGAATATAAATCTTAGCGTACTGAGCACACTTTTCTTTCCCATAATTAAAATTTGCACCTTCCTTTTTTAGGTCATACATTTATATTATAACATCATATTGTTAAATTGTCAAATCATGACAAGTCTATGTAAAACTAGACTACTATTAAAGCAGGCTAATTTTATCATATACAATATAATATGTCAAGACTGTGACATTTGTCTTACATTACCCCTATTCTACCATATATATTAGCATTTTTAACCTACTAATTATACCATACTATAAGATATATTTTTTATCAATACTTTTATACCAAATATATCATTTTTTGTCTAATTTTATTAATACTTAATTCTTATTACTTGTACTTTTGCATAAATTATAGTATAATTATATTGTATAAATATATATTTTATCTTATAAAAGAAAGGAGGAATATATATGATACCTATTTGGGCAATATGGCTAATTATTAGTGGAGTTTTTCTACTCCTTGAAATATTTACAATTTCATTTTTACTTTTCTGGCCAGGTATTGGAGCATTTCTTGCTTTTCTTACAAGCCTTGTAACACCTAATATAGGAATTCAAATTGGTGTATTTACAATATCTACAATTATACTAATTTTGTTAACTAAACCTTTAACAAAGAAATTCTTTAAAACAAAAGATACATCAATGAACAATAATGCTATAATTGGTAAAAAAGGAACAGTAGTAAAAGCTATTAAAAATAGTGAAACAAAAGGTCAAGTAAAAGTTGATGGTGAGCTTTGGTCTGCTATAATATCAGATGAGGAAAAACCTGTAAAAGAAGGCGAATGTGTTATAGTAGAAAAAATTGAGGGTGTAAAATTAAAAGTAAAAAAAGCCTAAATAATCTGTTTTTATAAAGGAGGAAAAAAACATGATATATTTCTTTATTATTATTATCGTTTTAGGTCTTATCATTGCAGCTGCTTCAATAAAAGTTGTTAGACAATCTGAAGTAAGAATAATTGAACGTTTTGGTAAATACAATTATACTGCAGAAGCAGGACTAAACTTTATTCTACCATTTGCAGATAAAGTAAGAGCAGTTGTAAGCTTAAAACAACAAACAATGGATGTAACACCTCAAAGTGTTATAACAAAAGATAATGTAACTATAACAATTGATACTGTTGTATTCTATCAAATAATGGATCCAGTAAAAGCTGTATATGAAATTGAAAGTTTACAAAAAGGTATTGCATATATTGCAATTACTACAATTCGTGATATAGTTGGTAAAATGGACTTAGATGCAACATTTAGTTCAAGAGATGCAATAAATACACAATTAAGAGACATTCTTGATGAAGCAACAGATAAATGGGGATGTAAAGTTGATCGTGTTGAAATAAAAGATATTAAACCACCTGTAGACATTCGTGATGCAATGGAAAAACAAATGAATGCAGAAAGAAATAAAAGAGCAATTATACTAGAGGCTGAAGGTAAACGTCAAGCAGATATTACACTTGCTGAAGGTAATAAACAAGCAACAATACTTAATGCAGAAGCAGAGCGTGAATCTAGTATTAGACGTGCTCAAGGTATTAGAGAATCTAAAATACTAGAAGCTGAAGGTAATGCTGAAGCAATAAAAAAAGTTGCTGATGCAAAAGCTGAAGAAATTAAACTTGTATATTCTGCTATAATGGACACTAAACCTGATCAAAACTTAGTTGCTCTAAAATCTTTAGAAGCATTAGAGAAAATTTCTCAAGGAAGTGCAAACAAAGTGTTTATTCCTTTTGATGCAACAAAAGCAATGGGTGCTTTAGGAGCGGCAACAGAAATTTTAAAAGGTGACAAATAAATATATCTATAATAACAAATCAGATTTATTCTGGTTTGTTTTTTTATAAATTGTACCACAATAAGATAAAGAGAATAAGTAGAAAATTCTCTACTTATTCTCTTTTATTAGTGTTTATTAAAACAAAATTTTATCTTCAGGTATAAAATCCTTAGATAAAGAATAGTTACTGTACTTAATATCTCCTGTAACATTTTTTACTTCTTCTATCCCAACTGGAAGTTTTGCACCTACATCTTCTCTACTTCCTCTAATTTCAAGAACTGCATATTTTTCCCAATTTGGATAAATATCTAAATTATAATAAGTATCTCCCTCAGAAAAATACCATCTATCCTTTATAATTGGGCGTCTTTCCATATCCATTTCAAGCATAAGAGCATCGTATATATCTTTACTAATACTCTTTTCTATATAATCGTTATAATTTCCTATTGCTTTTTTAGTAAGATAATACACAAAATTATTTCCATCTCCCATCATTCTAATTCTTCTTTCTTCTTTACCATTAGATTTAAGATAAACTTGAATGATGTTTCTTCTTTGAGCCTTTTTATTAAGAAGATACTCATAAGTTGGTTTTTTAATAATAATCTTTTCCTGATGTTGAGATGGAATAGGCTCACCTACACATGATAAAAAGACATGTAGGGCTTTTTGCTTTTTACCCTCAAAATCAGTTTCATTTCCAATATAGTAAATTTCATTATGACCAATATATGCACTTTTAATTTTTTCATCGAGTGCAATAGCTACCTCACAAGTCTCGTCTTTAGAACGTGCGGGATTATCAGCTCTACTCTTCTCAAAAGCCTCTTTTGCCCCATTTGCAGCAGTAACCATATGAATTATAGCTCTATATCTAGATAAAATTTCAATTTCAGACTTATTTTCATCTCGAAGTATTGATTGCCATTCATCATCACTCATATACGCTTTTGCATCAAGAAGACCCCTATCACAAATAACTACAAGTTTTCGATCACTATTTCTTTTCATAGTTCTATACAGTTCCTCTTTAAAATACTGCATTTTAAAAAGAATTCTTTGAAATTCAATTGGATCAGTTATTCCATTAAAAGGCTTTACTCCAGATGTAATAATTTCTGTTGCACTTTCCTTAATCCAAACTACATCATAATTTCTACAAAGAAGAGCTTCAGTAAATAAAAGTTCCAAACTTGATTTTCCAGCAACTGGACCACCAGTTAGTGCATAAATCGATACATCATTACCTTTTCCAATTTCTTTCTCAAAAATACTTTTTGACATATTATTCTCCTCTCGCTTTATTGATAGTTACAATAAATATACTTTAGTTACCATAAGAATTATATCATAAAATCTATAAAAATCAAAGTAAAATTTTTTATTAAAGGTTTTTTAAACAAAAAACTCACCATATACTACATTTTTTTGCAATATATGATGAAATTTTTCTATCTAATACATAATATATATATCAATTTCTAATATACTCTACATTAGAACGTTCCCACTTTACTGTATTTAATAATGAATTTGCAGTATATATAACATACATAAACAATATTGATAAATTAGCATCACTAGTAGAATAATTTATAGCCCACATTACTATTGATAATATATTGGAAATGTTAAATAAATACCATACTTCTTTTTTTCGTAATATTAAGCAAATATATGCACTTATACTTAATACAGTTGTTGTAGCATCCAAATAAGGTTGGGCATCTTTAAAAGCTACTAATATTGTTCCATATACTATAATAGAAAATATAACTAAAAATGTAAATATTATTCTTTCTTTTAAATTAAATGAAGAAATATTTGCAACTGTAGTATCTTTACTTGCCCTAAACCAAGTAATTAATCCTATAATACAACATGGACACGAATAAAATATATTTAACATGAAATCTCCATATAATCTATTTTGATATGATACTATTCCATAAATAAATGTATTTACTATACCAAACAAAAATGCTACTGATAATCTACAACCATTCAAAATTACATATATAACTCCCATTATAGATGCTATAATAGCTAAAATACTATTGTTAGTATTTACTGATATAATTGTTATTCCAATAGTACACAAAATAAGCCATACTATATCAAATACTTTTAAAGATTTTAGCTCTAATAATAATTTTTTTGTTATATTCATCATGCGTTTTATTCCTCTCATATATATTACTATCTATTCTTTAAATTAATTAAAATTAGAATACTTATATTTTTCATATATAACTTCTAATTTCGTTAAAAATTCTTTTCCATAAAGTTCCTTTATTTTGCTAAAATACTTATCTTTAAAGTCTATAATATCAGAATTCCATTTATGGCATAAACATAATAAAAGTCGATTTTCATCAATAGCATTATCGCTTAAAATTACACCACCAATTTCTGGAAATATAGTGTTTGGAAACAATAAATTTCCATTTAGAGCAGATAATATCATTGCATTAGAAGAACTACTATTTAGATTTTCTTTATATAAGTTAGGATATCTACTTTCAATATTAATATCATCTAAAACCAAAATTGTATCTTTTTTAACATTATTTTTCAAGCACAAAAGATCTAGTACTTCTCCAGGTATAAAATGAACTGTATCTAATATTACCATGTCAAATATTCCAATATTATCAGTTACTTCAGGAATAAATTTACCAGTTAATAGTTTAAACTTAGTTAAATCCAAATAATCTTTTAATTCATAAACTTCAGATCCAATAGCAGGTTTACCATTTTTATAATTAGCAATTATTTCTGTATCTATGCTTACCAACTCGCAATTTATCCCTAGCTCTTTTATGCAATTCAAATATACAGAAGTAGAACCACCAGTTGATACACCTATTTCCAATATTCTTCTAGGTTTATATTTTTCAATTAAACTACAAATCCAAATTAAGTTATCATCTGATAAAGATTTCTGACTTTTATGTTTTAGTCTATTTAATATATTAAGATAATTTGTCATATTTACTCTCCTTGTATTTTAAATAAATATATTGTGTTAATAAATAAGAATTACTTGATATATACTTTTCTAATTCTAAAGAGTCCATTTCAACTACATCTATATGTTCAAATTCATCTAAGCATTGTTCTCCTAATTCTTCATTACAAGTTTCGCCAGAAAATATATAAACTTTACCTTTACTATTTCCAACATTTTGATAATATGAACCTAATAATTTAATATTGTCTCTTTTGATATTATAACCTGTCTCTTCTTTTACTTCTCTTATCCATGCATCATAATGATCTTCTAAATAATCCTTACTTCCACCTGGAAATTCAGTGTTATATCTATTAATTCCATATCTATATTGATTAACCATAACATATTTATTTGTAGATTTATTAAATAAAACTCCTATAACATAATCCCCTTGATCATAAATATAAATTTTATGTAATTTTTTAGCAAGTGCATCATATTCTTCATAAGATCTAATATTTCCTATTGGTGATGAATATTCAACTTCTCCTCTTTCTTCTGTTTTATATTTATCAGTCCAAGATCTATCATAATCTCCATTAACATGACCATTAAAGGAAAATGGTTGCTTAAATTTTGGAAGTAATATATCATGTCTTTTTATAGTTACACCTCTATATATGTCTGCTTCTATTTGTCCAAATAAACTTATTTTCTCATCATATTCTAACGTATTTAAGAAATCTGATATATCACATAATTCTTTTGGAAATCTTGGAGTAGGTTCAAGTGTTGCAAGACGTAAATGAAATTTGTCTTTATATTTTTCAATAAATTCATCTAAATCTTTTTTGTTATCTAATCTTCCTTTATACATTAATGCTGATAGCGATATATCAGCTGTATAATCTTTTTGATCTGGTAATTCTTTTTGATTATAATATGAAATATTAATACTATCCAAATATTTATCACATTCTTTTAAAACATCAGGTTTTACATAATTTGTAGTTATAACTGTCTTAAATCCATATTCTTTACAAGTTTTACAAATCCATATTATATCAGGATGCAAAAGTGGCTCTCCACCTAAAATACAAACTTCTTTTATATTATTTTCTTTTGCAGTATTCATTATCTTTATAAAATTTTCTTTTGTGATATCTTTGCCAAATTTTCTATTTTCGTCAAAGCAAAATGGGCAATGTCTATTACATCTATTTGTAACCATAACATGAATAAACTCATTAGTTTTAATTTCTTTTCTAAACATAATATCTACTCCTTTCATGTTTAAGAAAAAAGATAGTTCCTATCCCCTATCTTTTTTTGTTTTACAACTTTAATTAGCAATTATTATTCTGATTTTTCTCTTATTTTACATTTTTTTGCTACTATTACTTTGTAAAGTTTTATTTTTGTTATTAACATTATATTAATAACAAGCGGTTTTGTCAATACTTTTTTGTCAAAATATGATATTTTCCACTAAAATTCATACTTTATTAAAAAAATAAGCCTTATTTAGTTTTAAGACTTATTAATAATTTTTACTATATTATACTTAAAATTTCTACTTAACCTTTACATTTTCCTTTCCAAAAGCAATTTCTAGTTTATTTATTGTAGCATCATTAGTAGATAAATACATATTTTTATTTAAAAGTCTAACTTTATTTGTACCCTCTAAAAAAATATATACAGGATTATCTCCAAAGTCATTATCATCTAAATTTTTTATATATTCTATTACTCTTGGTTCCAATTCTAATTTATCTTTTGGCACTTTAATATATATCTTACTTTGTTTAGTTATCTTAGATACATCATTTACAAGAATTTTTGCTTTTTCATTTTCCTTAGTACTTACTTTACCTACAACCTTAACAACACTATCTGCTACAATAATGTTTGAAAACTTTTGAAATACTGTAGGGAAAAATACAAGTTCTACACTACCATACATATCATCAATACTTGCAAATAACATTTGTGCATTATTTTTTGTAGTAAATATTTTAAGATGCGAAAGTATACCACAAAATACTACAGTTTTTGAATCATAATCAGTATTGTAATTTCCATCTTGATCATCTACTTCATCATCATTTAAGTCTTTACTTGTAACAGTAGCATTATTTTTAATATATTCAGCATATTCATCAAGTGGATGTCCTGATATGTATAATCCTAATACATCTTTTTCCATATCGAGTAATTCCTTTTTTGTTGGCTTCTTTTGACTTCTTGTAATATTTATACTAGATGTATCTTCACTTTCTCCTAAATCAAAAAAGTTTATTTGATTTTTATAATTATTTTTTCTTGTTTGATTTACACCATCTACTATAGTTTCAAAATTATCTAGTAAATCAAATCTAGTATATTCTTTTTCAAGTTCATCAAAACAACCTGCCTTAATTAAGCTCTCAATACATTTTTTATTAACACTGTCGCTTGCAACTCTTTCACAAAAATCAATAAAACTCTTAAATCTACCATTTACCTTTCTATCATTTATTATTTCTGCTATAGCATTCTCACCAGCATTTTTAATAGAATTTAGAGAAAATCTAATCTTACCATTAATAACTGAAAATTTAGGATAACTCTCATTTATATCTGGTCTTTGTACTACTACCCCTAATTCTTTACATTCTTCTATATATATAGCTATTTTATTTAAGTTGCTAATCATACTATTCATTGTAGCAGCCATAAATTCTTCTTTGTAATGACATTTCAAATATGCAGTTTGATAAGCAACAACAGCATATGCTGCTGCATGAGATTTATTAAAAGCATATTTTGCAAATTCTACCATCTCATCAAATATCTTATTTGCACTAGACTCATCTATTCCATTTTTACTAGCACCTTTTACAAATACTTCTCTCTCTTTGTTCATTACATCTAGTTTTTTCTTACTCATAGCACGCCTTACAATATCTGCTCTACCTAGACTATATCCTGCTAAATCTCTAAATATCTGCATAACTTGTTCTTGATAAACCATACAACCATATGTATTTTTTAAAATTGGTTTTAGTGACTCATGTGTATAAATAATATTTTGAGGATTATTTTTATTATGAATATATCTAGGTATTTGATCCATAGGACCTGGTCTATATAATGATATCATAACAATAATATCTTCTAGTGAGTCTGGTTTCATTTTCATCATCATCTGCCTAAAGCCTGGACTCTCCATTTGAAATACACCAAGTGTCTTTCCTGACTCTAACATTTTAAATGTATCCATATCTGTCATATCACCAAAATCTACATTTATTCCATGTATCTTTTTTATAAGTTTTAAAGTATCTGATATTACTGTAAGAGTTCTAAGTCCTAAGAAGTCCATTTTAAGTAATCCTAACTCTTCTAAAGTTGTCATAGTATATTGTGTTGAGATAATATCTGAATTTTCATATAATGGCACATAATTTACAACTGGTTCTTTAGTAATAACAACACCTGCTGCATGAGTTGATGCATGTCTTGCCATCCCCTCTAATTTTTTAGATATATCTATAACTCTTCTTGTTTCAGTGTCTTCATAGTATAAATCTCTTAATTCTTTATTTATTTCAAGAGCCTTTTCAATAGTCATTTTAAGATCACGTGGTACCATCTTAGATATCATATCTGCTTTTTGATATGGTACATCAAGAACTCTTGCTACGTCTCTTATAGCAGCACGCGCTGCCATTGTTCCAAATGTAATTATTTGTGCTACATGATCTCTTCCATATTTTCTTGAGACATAATCAATGACTTCTCCTCTTCTCTCATAACAAAAGTCAACATCAAAATCTGGCATACTAACTCTTTCAGGATTTAAAAATCTCTCAAAGATAAGATTAAATCTTAATGGATCAATATCTGTAATCCCTATAAGATAAGCAGCAATAGATCCTGCACCACTACCACGACCTGGACCTACAGGAATATTTTGAGATTTAGCATAATTTATAAAATCTGCAACAATTAAAAAATAATCTATATATCCCATTTTATCTATAACACTTATCTCATAATCTAGCTTTTTTAGAACTTCATCTCTTTTTGATACATCATATCTTTTATCAATTCCTGCATAACAAAGTCTTTTAAAATATTCTAAATGTGAAATATCCTCATCTATTTTAAACTCGGGAAGTATTGTTGTACCAAAATTTAGAGTAACATTACACATATCTGCAATTTTTTGTGTATTCTCTATTGCAGATGGAATATTTAAAAATGCTTCCTTCATTTCTTCTTCATCTTTAACATAGAACTCATTTACAGAAAAAGACATTCTATTTTCATCACTCATAGTAGTTCTTGTTTGAACACAAAGAAGTACTTCATGAAACTCATAATCTTCCTTTTCCAAATAATGACAATCATTTGTAGCAACAAGACCAACATCAAACTCCTTAGAAAGTTTAATTAAATTTTGATTTACAAGTATTTGCTCCCTTAATTTATTATCTTGTACTTCCAAAAAATATCTATCTTTTCCAAAAATATTTATAAATCTTTGTATTACCTCTTTTACTCCATCAATATTTCCATTTACAATCTTTCTTGCAACCTCTCCTGCAAGACATGCTGAAAGACATATAATCCCTTCATTATATTTTTCTAATACTTCCATATCAATACGTGGCTTATAATAAAAGCCCTCTGTATAACCGATTGAGCAAAGCTTTACAAGATTTTTATAACCTGTATTGTTCATAGCAAGAAGTATTAAATGGTTAGGCTCTGTATCTATCTTTCCTTGTTTATCAAGCCTACTTCTTGGAGCAACATATACTTCACAACCAATAATTGGTTTTATGCCCTCTGCTACACATTTTTTATATAATTCAACAGCTCCAAACATATTACCATGATCAGTAATAGCTACTGCATTCATATTAGATTTTTTTACTTTTTCAACTAACTTATCAATTCTTATAGCACCATCAAGTAAACTATACTCTGTATGCATATGTAAATGAACAAATCCCACTTTATTTCACCCGTAATCATTATATCAAAATAAGTACTAAAAATCTAGTAATATCATAATATTGATACTTCTAATTTAATTCATTTAATATTTATATATATATATATTTTTTCTAAATAGAAAAAATATGTCCCTTATTCTTTTTACAGAATAAAGGACAAAAATTTACAAAATGATATGATTTATTACTCGCACCAATCACAAGCAAGAACATTTACTTGTTATATTTATAATAACCTTTTTTAGTAATAAATCAAGTAAATTCTAATAAATATATATATTATTATATGCAAAAACTGCTAAAAATTACTATTTTAGCAGTCTTATAATATATTAAATCTCTTTTAATTCAAAAATAAAATTATTAAAATCGTAACTATTTAGAAATCTACTATTATAGTTACAACTTCCTTTATCAATACAAACTTCTTCTAAATAATATTTACCATCCATATTCTTATTTCTTGTTATTACATAAAATTTAAAATTAACGATTTCAGGAACATAGTATAATCCACAAACTCTTTTAACATTTCCCCTTTTTTCAACATGTTGAACCATTTTTATAGAGTCATAGAAACTACTTGGAACATATATAGCTTCACCATACTTTTCAAACAAATCTTCTCTTTTACCAAACATCCCAACTAAATATCCAGGTATTCTACTATCACTTACTTCAACACTTGGTAAAATACTTGATTTTTTCATATTTTTAATACAAAAATCTTCACTCTCAATAAGTTTTTTAACCCTTGTATTATATAATGAAATTAATTCTTTTTTTCTATTATTACTTGCTACTTCATATTCCTTCAAAATTCCTTTAATTTGACTATCTTCAAGTGCAAAGTTTACAAATAAGTGTCCTTTACTTCCACTAAGATAAGATTGAACTGATTTTTTATCATATGTTCCATATTTTCTACTAATACATCCACTAATATTATTTAAAAGTTTCATTTCTTACCTCCATTTGTAGTTAAGTTTTATAGTTTCTTACTTAAGTATTCTAAAAATTTAGATTAAGCAATATTATACAATTTTATTAACATCATGTCAATTAATTTATTTTAATATCTAATATTTAGACATATTAAACACTTTTTTGACATATGAAAGTCTTCTATGGCACTACACCATAGAAGACAATACTACATTAATTCTGTAATAATTTTCCTTTTAACATTCTTTAAGCTATCATATATAATAAAGCCTGCAGAATTAGTGTGTCCACCACCCTTAAACTTCTTACATATTTTTAAAACATCTATACTTTCAGAACGAAGTGAAACTTTTACAAACTTTTCATATTCAATAAAGAGTGCTGTAATATCAACTCCACATATATTTTGATATTCCTTAATTAAGTATTTATGGTCAACAATATCAATGCCCGAAATATCCTTTTTAGTAAGATACGAGACAGCAATATTATTATTTAATATTTCTACTCTACTTACAACAAGTTGCTTTAGTCTAAACTGCTCAATGCTACAACTCTCCAAAACATTTTTATATACTTCCTTATACAGTGCACCATTACTTACAAGATATGAAATCATTCTAAATGTCATAGATGTAATATTTCTCTCAGTAAGTCCTTTTGTATCAGAAATTATACCTGCAAGCAAACATGTGGCTATATTCTCACATATTGATCCTGCCTTCTCTAACATTATATATGTCAAAATCTGTGCACATGCAGGAGCAAGTTCAACAACATAATTAATATCTGCAAATCGTTCATTTGTTACATGATGATCAATAATTATTGTTTTTTTTGCATTCTTAAAATATTCATCATATCCAACAAGCCTTTTTTTATCAGCACAATCAAGTGCAATAGCAAGATCATATTTTTTATCACTCTTTTTCTTTATTTTATCAATACATGGTAAAAATGAAAAAGTACTAGGAAAAGTAGGAATTATAACATCTACCTTATCTCCTAAAAAAATCATAAGTGCAAGAGAACTTGCTACTGCATCAATGTCAGGATTTTGATGTGTAAGTATTACAATAGATTTTGCCTTATTAATCTCTTCGAAAATGTTATTTAACATATTTCATCCTCCTTTTTTAGTTATACAATTATATCATCATTTTACAAATATTGCAATACCTTTAATACACAGTTTATACATTGACATAATCTAATTTTTATGTTATAATTATTATGTAATCTATATTAACTAAAAAATAATTTTATAGGAGGTATTGCTATGACAGCAAACAAAGCATTTTATTTCGCGTATCCCAACGGATTTGGTGATGTTCGGTCAAACGAGGAGATGATCGACGTTGACTTTTCTAAGCACGAAGGGCATGGTATCTGCTTTAGAGCAGGTGTTGATTTTGAACTTGAAAAACGGCCTACGTGCCTGCATATCAAAATCAACACTACTGCAAACATCAAACTTCGGGTAGAGTTCAAAACCGAAGCATCTGGTGGATGCGCAGATACAACTCATCTTCTTGACATCAATTTGAGAGGAGATGAATGGTATCTTGATGTACCTAAGATGTTCTCTCCACTCAAGGAGATCTGCATCGCGGCTCTCAAATGTGACAACGAAGATGTCACTGAGTGCAGATATTCGGTACCACTGTTTGATCTGATTTAATGGGATTTGGCGCCAACTGGCGCCTTTTTCCTTGACAAAAATAGAAAAAATATATATAATGTAGACATTAACTAAATATACCACCTTTAATAAGGAAGGAGAAAAAATCATGAAAAAAAGACTTTATACGCCAAAAAATGAAGAAAGAATCGGTGGAGTATGTGCAGCTATTGCTAACTACTTTGATGTAGATCCGACAATTATTCGGATAATTGCTATTGCACTTTTACTATTTACTAATCATTTCTTTACAGTACTATTCATCTACTTTTTACTTGCAATTGCAATTCCTGAAGAAGATGAGGTAAAAAAGAAAAATAAACATAAAAAAAATACAGAAATTAATGATAAAAAAGATAATTTTAGAGAAGACGCCTTTTAGGCGTCTATCTCTTTTCTCAATTTATATATTAAAAACAAATTTGGAATTATCATCAATGCGTTAAAAATAGATGAGATACTCCACACTATTTTTACTGTAGACATACACCCTATATATACACATATCGTATATATTATTTTATACAATACTTCATAAACTTTTTTATTGCTAGTTAAATAATTTATTCCAACACATCCATAATATCCAGTACATGGAAGTGTTGATATAGCAAATATACTAATTGATACAATAAGGCAAAGTTTACCACCTGGTACAATCTCAAACACACTATTTATAAGTTCTATTGGAGTAAAAGTACTTTTCCAAAGTCCACTTGCAACTATTAAAATACCAGTTATTGTACAAAGTATAACTGTATCAATAAATACACTAGTTGATGCAATAATTGACTCTTCCTTTACACTTTTTTTACTGTTAACACTTACATTAAATAGCGGTGAACTTCCCATACCAGCCTCATTTGAATATAGTCCTTTAGAGAGACCAGCATTCATAGCACAAATTCCAATACTTGCAAAAAAGCCACCACATACTGATCTAAAGTTGAAGGCCTCTTTTACTATCATAACTATACTATCTACCAAATTATTCCTAAAGTGGATAGCTAAATAAACACACATATACACATATATAATTATTGCTATGGGTACAATAATACTACTAACACTAGCAATTCTTTTTTCATTTCCAAAAATAACATAACATGAGAAAATAGTTACAAATATAGCTATAATAACTTTTGATATATTCATTTCAATATTTATAATCTCTGTCATTGCATTAGATTGTATCATAGATCCACCAAAAGAGGATAAAACAACAAATATACTAAATAGGAAACCTAACTTTTTTAAATCTAGTATATCTCTTAAAACATACATTGCTCCACCAATATATTTCTTATTTTTATACTCTCTATACTTTAATGGTATATATGTTTCAGCATATTTTGTAGCAATTGCAAATATACCTGATATAAATATCCAAAACACGCTACCTATACCACCAATAGTTATTGCAGCTGCAACCCCTACTATATTTCCAACTCCAAGTGTACCTGCAAGTATAGTCATAAGAGATTTAAAAGAACTCACACCCTCAACATTGTTATTTTTAAACATAAGTCTAAATCCCTTTAATACATACTTTTGTGGTATTTTAAGTCTAAAAGTAAAATATATATGAGCACTCATAAGTAAAATTGTAAGTGGTGCACTCCACACCACCTTTTCTATATAATATATTATATTTTCCAACATCATCACCAATTATTACAATATATGAAAATATAATATTTTTATACGTTAATCATTACTTTGGAAAATGTAAAAACTGATAGTCTAAGTAATTATTCTTAAAACTATCAGTTTTATAACTAGTTTACTGTTCTTCACCTTTCTCAATTAATTTATATGTTACAGCATAATGATTAATATAATCATTACTTATAGTTGTACCATAATATCCAATGGAAATATCAACAAGTTCATATTTTTCATCATCAAAGGTTTCTAAAAAATTTAAGTATTCATCTCTTTCACTAGTCTCATACAAAAAATAGTTACCTGATGTAGAATATTCTGATAAATTTACTGTACTTTGCGTTACTTTAGTACTAGAACCACAACCATTAATATTAACTACACTTAAAAGAGCAATAAGTAATACTAAAATTTTCTTCTTCATGTCTTCTCCTTTTTAATTAATTTAAAGAATACACCCAAGATTTTAAATATTTCTTGGTATTAATTGTTGCTAATATAGTATATCATTTTTTATAAATTATGTCAATTAAATTTGACAAAAAGTGTTATTTATGATATACTATTTCAAAATTTTGGATATGGATTTTGAAACTTCTAAACCTAACAGAAAAAAATTAATGGAGGATTTAACATGACTGGATTTATTATTTTACTTTGCGTACTCAACTTTATTGTGTTGCCTTTAATCAGCAAAAATGATAATTATAAAAAATATTCAAAATGGATAAGTAGATTAATTATCCTGCTTTGTATTATTAATATTATCAGCCACTTGAATATTTTTAATATTTTATTAATTATCATCATTTTATACGTTCTACTTGGAAGAGATAAAACTTTCTATGGTAGAAAATAATTAATTTAAGTAACTCGAATTTATCCATATCTATATACGTTTTTAAAGGAAGGATGTAACTTATCCTTCCTTGTTTTTTATTATATTTTATTTCTTATTTGTCATTTCTATTTTTGATACAATAATTGTTACATCATCTTTTAAATCATTTTTATTTTCAAGTAATACCAGTTTATTTATATCATCAGCAATATTTTTAGCCGATTTTTCTACATCAACTGTTTGTAAATACTCAGTTATATAATTACAATTTATATTTATAGTATCTGCTACTACTCCATCAGATATTTGAACAATTATATCTTTATCTTTAAGCTTCTTACAAAGCGGAACATAATCTGTATCTTTTAATATTCCTATTGGAACATTAGTCTTATTTATTGTTGTTATCTTACCATCCTCTAATATATAAGTTGGTGCTGCCCCTACTTTTATAAATTCTGCTTCTGCTGTTTTTAAATTTATAATTATTGCATCTAGTGTTGAGAAAATATCATCATTTCCTTTTAATTTAACAACACTATTTATAATTTCAATCGCCTTATCTTCACTAAAGCCACCACTAAGTAATTTTTCTAACATATTAATAACTGTACTAGAACCTTTAGCAGCAACTTCTCCTGAACCTGCTCCATCACTTATAATTGTCATTTGTTTTAAATCCTGTAATTCCATTGAAAGGTAAGAATCTCCTGAAACATTCTCCCCTGTTTTAGTACTAGATGAAATACCTACTTTTACTTCATATGCTGGAATTGATACAAGTTTTATTTTTGATTTTTCATTTTTACTACTATTTAATATGAGTTTTATAGTCATACTTTGTTCTAATATATCTGATGCAATCTCAATTATTTGTTCCTTTTGAATGGCTATATCTGTTAATATATCAGTAACAAATACGTATTCTATATTTTTTCCTTCTCTTTTGAAATTATCTTCATATATTGTATATCCATAAAATTTTAATTCATCTCTTAATTTTGATTGAGATTTTTCTTTTACAATTGAATTTGATTTTATATTTTTAGCTATATTTGAAAGTATTTTAGAAACTTCTTTATATTGATTTGATAATTTTACTGAATTTTCATTTTCCTTTTGTTTTATAATTCTCATGAGTTTCATACTATTATACACATCATATATATCATCAATTATTTCATCAGAATGATCGCAATCAAATTTTAACATTCTTTTTTCTATATCTTCATTATATTCTAATTTTGTTGCTAAATAATCAATTGTAAGATCTAAATTTTCCTTTTCAATACATTCATTTTTATTATTACAACCAATACATTTATTATCAACATAATTTAAAATATATCTTTTTAATACATCACGTGTTTCTTTTGCACTCTCTGGCGTATTTTCTATAGTTATATCAGCAAGATTATCAAATACTTCTGATACTGCTCCAATTTTTTCTTTTACATCTGCTGTTGTATCTAAAATATTATTATATGGTTCTTCTAATGTTCTATTTTGATTAAATAATTTATCAAGCTTTACTTCTAATGCTTTTGGCATAAATAGAAGGCTTACAGATGCTATTAACATTTCACTCATAAGTACAGTTAACTCAGAAAGCCCATTTGCATAATATGAAATATATATATTTCCTAGTACAAATCCAACTATTACACTTACTTTTCCAAGCTTTCTAAGTATTCCAGAAATAAAGCCACTAAATGCAAGTGCTACTATAAAACTCATAGATACAGTAGTTATTCCTGTCATACATAGACCTACTACAAATCCTGCTGTTGCTCCTATAATTGCTCCATTTTTCCATCCATATATAAGTATTAAAGTCATAAGAATTATATTAAGCAAAGAAAATCCTAATATATTTACATTCTTTAATACTGTAAGTGATAATGCCACAACAACAATCATTGCAATATTTTCTTCAGTAGAATATATATATCCCTTACCTAGATTTGTTAATATATACATTCCTGAAACAAACACAAAGTATAATATTGCAAGTATTACAAGATTTGATAAACTTGAAAGTATTGCACTAAATAATATACCTTTTATAAAGTTTGTTACTAACATAACAAGAACTGAAGATATCATAAACTTTATAAATACACTATATCTCTTACTTATTCCTTCTATATTTAAAAGTGCGGTAATAAGTGAAAACAACACAAAAAATCCAAGTAACATAAATAGTGCTTCTGAGCCTATATTAGAAATTCCTATACCAATAACAGATGATACAAGTATTAAAATAAGTGGTACATTAAATACACTTGCAACACCTAACATCACAAAACTAAATGGAAAAAACTCACTTATAAAATTTTGCGATGATAATACAAGAGAAATTAATACAAATATTATATTTTTTATATTAATCACCCTTTTTATGCTGTTTAACGCTGATGAGACTTTCTCGTTTGTTTCTTCATCTAAATATTTGTTGTAAATCATATATATCCCCTCTTCTATTACTATATATTTTACTACGAATAAAACTTTATACTATATAAGTATAATTAAAAACTATTTTATATTGTAATATTTTACTTCTTGTGCAAGATTATATCATCTAAACTTACATCTTGTAAATAGTTTTTACTATGTTTTTTTAACTTTTCATCGCGACTTTCGACAAGAAAATATACACTAAAACAGTTAGGCTGTCTTAGTGTATAATAAAATTTAAACTTTCTCATCTTTTCTAGGTCTTCCAACTCTTCTTTTTACTTTAACTTCCTCTACTTTTTCTTTTCTAGGCCTTCCAACTTTTCTTTTTTCTTTTTTTTCTTCTTTTTCTTTAGCCTTTCTAGCCTTCTTCTCTTCCCTAGTTTCTTTTACTTTTTCAACCTTAACTTCTTCTATTTTTAATGCTTCAACATTTATTGTTTCTTCTTCATTTTCTTCTTCTATTTCATTACCAAGTGCAACATTTATTATTCTTTTTACTCCATCAGAAGATGTTGACTCAAGAGCTCTCTCATGTAAAAACTTGTCTACTTTTTCATCTTCAGAATTTGCAAGAAGTCTTGAATATTCTAAATATTCATCCTCAGTTTTAATAGATCTATGTACATCATTTACTTTAGTCTTAATCATCATATCATAAATTTCGCTATATAATTTTATATAATCTTTTAAATTCATAATATCTTTTTCAAGACTCTCATCATATATTTTTTGTAATTTTTCAAATATTTTATCTATAATTCTAAAATATCTGTAAGCATTCTTAGATATATTAATTATAAGATTATACTCATACATATGTTTATCTATATCTGATTCAATTCCCTTTATCATAGTTTCAATAACATATTCAATAAGTTCTCTCTCATCAGATGGAAGTTTTGATATATCATAATTATCATTTATATATCCAACATACTCATCAATTGCTTCAAATAACTCTTTATAATGTTCTTCTGAGTATTCTTCTGTTTGTATTTTCATATCAATATTTTCAGCAACTTTTATTACTTTATTATATCTTTTTGACTTTCCTTCATCTTTTATATCTTGCTTTACAGCCTCTATTGCAGATGATATAGTAAGTAAATTAAACTTAATATCTTCTTTAGACTTAAATTTTGCCTTTGTTACTCTATCATATTCCATCTCCAAAAATGTTTTTTGAAGTTCTAATCTCTCAGTCTTATCTGTAGAATTTATTTTATCTGTAATATCTTTTGAGTATGATATTTTTAACTCATACATCTCCCTTTGCATAATATCATATTGATATTTTACAAAAACAATTTCTCTTAAAATATTTTCTTGTTCAACTTTTTTATCGTCACCCTCAGTTTTACGAATAACAGATAGATGTTCATCTATTGCCTTATTCATTTTATTCATATTTACCATTATAACTACACTTTGTATAACTCTATCAAAAAGGTTAATCTTTTTTTTAGAACTTACAACTATATCTGACATATATTTCAACCTCTCTTTTTACTATATATATTAACAATTATTTGTTCTTCTTCATTTTAAATATTTATAAATTTAATATAAATATACACTTATATTATATCGTGTTTTCGTATAATTGCAAGCCTTTAAGTAGAAATTTTACAAAATTGTTACAAGAAAATTTAACATACTTGTAATAAACAAGTACAATTGTACTTGCTACCTTGTGTTATCTTGTACAATAGTAATGGTGCCTATAACTACAAGTTAAGACACCATTATATTTTTATTCTTCTTTTTCTTCTTGATTTAATATTTTTTTGATACTTTCTTTTAGATCTATAATATCGTGATTAATAACATACCATATATTTTTTAAGTTTATTCCCTCATAATCATGAACAATTCTATTTCTTAGTCCTTTTATCATACTCCACTCAATATTATTATATTTATTCATAGTTTCTTTTGATATATTCTTAACTAGTTCTCCAATTTGACTAATAGCAAAAATGGTAGCATCAATTGTTTTATTATCATTACAAAAAATTTCAAATGTATAGCCTTTTGTATATTCTATTACTTTATCTGTATATTCAATCATCTTAATAAAAGATACATATTCTTTATTTTTCATATACTACTACCCCTGTTTTTTTTATTTCATTATCTATTTTAGAATTTTCAATAATTTCTGTCTTTTCAAAAGCATCTACATTTTTTCTAAAAGCTTCCTCTATTTTAGTAATTAAAGAAAACAATTTAAATCCTTTTAAATTTTCTTTCGTATCTATTATAAAATCTAAATCACTATCTTTAGTAGCACAATTTTTGGCATAAGAGCCAAATAAAGTAACTCTATACACAGGCATATTTTCTAAGATTTTCATTAACACTTCTTTAATTTCTTCAATTGTATATATTTTCTCACTCATAGTATCAACTCCTATTATCTACTATATTAATAGTATACCACAATTTTAAACAATTTCATACACTTTATTTATATTTTTCTGTAATGTTTTTTAATTTATCTTTTACTGATCTTTCTATATAGTATTGTTTATCTAAAATATTTACTTGATCTCCACAAAAAGACATATTAATACACTTATCATCTATCATAAAAAATAATACATAATAATCTCCGCCAATAATTGTGTCTCCACTTCCTACATTTTTTATTTTTTCGTCCTTTAATGTATCTAAGATATTATAAATATCAGATCTATCAGTTATCTCAATCCTTTCATTTTCACTTTTTCTAAGGTACACTATTACATTATCTTTTTTATTATATAAAGATTTAAAATTACTGTTATTTATTAATGTCTTTGGAAAAAATAACGCATAACAAAGTAATAAAACACATAAAACAAGTAAACATATAAATATTTTTAATAAACTATTTTTCATAAAATAATTCATTCCTTTCTCGCTTGGCTCAAAGGCACACATAGATATGA